>JAZNLU010000047.1:0-102530 GCA_045579245.1 Akkermansia sp. | reverse complement strand
CTGAGACGCAAGCGCAAACTTGCTGCTTGGAACACGGCAGAATTGGAACGTATCCTCTTTGGCTTACCGGGCGAAAATAATTAAATCCAGCACTTTACTCCTTTATTGCCCTTTTGTCATATTCCTAATGCGTCTGCCCTGCCCTTCCACCCCGTTTCATGGGGAGCCACCGTACACGGATAAGCTTGAATAATGAGGAGAAGCGTGATAACATCTCCGCGTATACAGGGAATGAGCGAAATCCGCAAAGGAGCCGTGTTGAACTATCTGCTGGTGTTTCTGCAGATAGGCGTGCCGCTTGTGCTCACGCCGCTCATCATGGATAAACTGGGGACGGCGGAGTTCGGCGTGTACATGCTGGCGGGCACGGTCATGGCGCGGCTCTATATGAGCGATTTGGGCCGCACCACCACCACCCGGTTTCTGAGTGAATACCACAGCCGCGGCGATGCCGCCGGGGCGGCTGCCTTTCTGGGAAATCTGACGGTGCTCTACACCGGAATCGGCCTGCTCATCCCGCTTCTGGGGCTGTGCATTTACCCCTGGCTGGGCGAGCTTTTCCCGAAGTTCACGCCGGAGGAACTGAGGCTGTACCGTGTGCTGTACCTGCTGATGCTGGGGAATGCCGCGCTCATGTTCCCGGCGCGCAGCCTCATCGGCGTGGCAGATGCCCGGCAGAAGTTCACCATTCCCGCGCTCATAGCCGTGCTTACCGCCGTGGCAAACGCTGTCGGCACCGTAGTTCTTCTGGCGCTGGGGGGGCGTTCCGTGGCGCTCATGGTGTTCACCATCAGCAGCGGTCTCATCGCCATGCTCTGCAATGTGTCGTATTGCTTCATCGGGTTAAAAGCACGCATCAACCTGCGGGGGTGGAGTCTGCGGCTCACCCGCGGGCTGCTGATTTTTTCCGGGTGGATGTTCCTCAACCAGCTCATCAACCTGCTGAACGCCGGGACGGGCAACTACATCGTCGCCATCACCCGTGGCCCGGCAGAAACCGGCATCTACACCAACGGCTTGCAGATATACGGTCACTATTTCATGCTCTCTGCCGTGCTGACGGCACTCTTCCTGCCACGCGTGGTCAACATGGTCGCACGCGGCGGCAGCCCGACCCGGCAGACGGATGCCATGATTCTGCTGGGGCGCAGCCAGCTGCGCATTCTGGGCGGTGTCCTCTTCGCTATCCTCTTCTTCGGACAGGAGTTTTTCCGGCTCTGGGTGGGGCATATCCCCGGTGCCGCCCCGGAGCTGAGCTGGTTCATCACCGTGGCGCTTGTGGTGCCGCACACCTTTGTGCTGGTGCAATCTCTGGGCTGGCAGATTACTCAGGCACGCGATGCCCTGCGTCAGCGGGTCATCATCACCGGGCTGGTGAGCCTGCTCTTCATCGCAGGCAGCTTTGTGGTCTGCTCATATTTCAACCTGCGCGCCCAGGCACTCTGGGGCGCTTTCACCATCCTGCTCCAGCTTCTGCTCATCAACCTCATCCACTACCGCAGATTAGGGCTGCAAATCGGTCGCTTCTATCGCGAGACCTTCCGCGGCACGCTTCCCTGCGTCCTGCTGCTGTCCGTCATCTGCCTGCTGCTCAACTTCCTGTTACCCGCAGCAGAAACATGGTCCACCCTACTGCTCAAGTTGGCGTTCTTCACCGCAACCTACCTGCCCGTGGTCTTCCTCCTCTTCCCGGCAGTCTCCAAACGGAGCGTGCATTGAGCCACTAAGAGGCGCTGATTTTCTGCGCAGCACCCCCAGTACAGCCAGCGCACAGAGGAGTGCGATACCCACGCCATATTCCCACGGCTCTGTATCATAGACAGGCGTCCGGCTACGGAGCTCCCCCAACAATATCAGGCAAAAAGCGCCCATCGACAGCGCCAGTGCCGGCCAAACAGCGGCTACACAAAACAGGCGAAATCCGCCGAATGCCACCTGCACCCCGCTATTCCCCACCCATACCGCCGCAAACATTATCGCATACGCCCCCGCAAGCAAAAAAGCAGCTTTCCACAACCCGCGCCGCGCCGTTTCCGCATCCGTCTGCCACCACTGCCGCCAATACACCAGATATTTTACCTCACTATCCACCAACAGCGCCCCGTTCATCTGGCGGCCGATGTAGCTGATACGGTCTCCGGACTGCACTCCATAGTATACCGGTGACAGCACACCATGCTCCGGCAGATGAAATGACGGAGTTTCCGTTGTCTGATGATACGGCCGCAACGCATCCGGAATGCGTGAAACACGCACGGGCAGTTCCTTTGCCCTCACCAGGCTCCGGGCCTGCTTACCTATGGCCCGATAAGGCCCAACTCGAAACTCCGGAGCTGCGGCTGACCACTGCATCTCTACATCACCTATCCTTTCGGGTGTCAGGCGTTGATTCTCCCCACTCTTATTCCAGTGCCGCCGCATAAATACGGCTCGTGCACTCACCCCGAAAGCTTCATCCTCCAGTGTGCTATCACTCTGCACAGGCGCATGGAGCACCTCCACCAGGCTCCCCTCCAGCGCAGGGTCAACAGCTGCCGGATTGTCCAGCACCGTCACCTGCGAAGGGGGAAAACTCATCACCCAGGGAAACACATACTCCTCCACAGCCTCAGTCATGACACACAGCCCGAATCCAAGCACGAACAGAGAGGTCAGGCACATCAGTATGCCTGCTGCAAAACGCTTGATATACCTTATCATCTGTCGTCCGTTATATCTAGGTCTACAGGTATAGCCGGTGCAAACCACATGCGGATTTTTCTGTCTACGGACGCTTTGCCTTATCAAACAAGAGACGGATAAAGGCATAGTCATCTGCCGGCACCACTCCGCATGCCAATCCGCAGATGCCTAAAGGGTCATCACAATCCGTTCGGGAGCCATCAGTCAAATCAAGGCTGTCCATCTGCAGGATTTCTTTACCGGCGGCATCCAGAAAAGACAAATGACTGTGGTAAGCCCAACTGATATCAGAATCACACGGCGGACCGGAATAAGGTTTCAAACGTTCGCAAAGGATTTCCCGCACACGCTGTACCTCAGCAGCGGTAAGCGGCGTTGTACACTCTTCATCAGTATCACACGACCACACCTGTATGAGCATGGACGTACAGACCTGCGCTGCCCGAGCCAATTTCCTGCACTTTTCCTCATTCTTCACGGTCTGTATGCGGCGCTCCTCAATCTGAGGAACATCCGCAGCCGTTACGCAGGCGTTCAGCGGCATCACCGGCAGAAACACCAAAGCCAGCTTGTAAATCCGTCTCATCATTTCATTTACTATCATCCACCAAAAGCCCCATTCCGCAAGTTTTTTTTGCAGTTTTTCAAAAAATTACCTCAAAATCATCATAGTGGATACCATAACAGGCGGAGCAAAATGAAAACGGTAACTGTTGGCTGCCTCGAAAGCATCATGTTTGCGGGGCGCTTTCTGTATGCCTTTTGACATCCTCTCAGGGGCATGTTCAGGGGCAGGAAAAAGTGAAAGAGGCGGTATAAGGTATCAGCATTTAGTATGCTGTATATTTTAGGTACAATGTTGCTCTGAGTACATCGGAGTGGCTATAGAAACCACCAAACCAATAGAAAACACAGTACATGAAGACCAAACTTACTTCTACACTTCTGGTCGCTGCAATAGCGGTGGTATTAAGCAGCTGTGGGCGCCTCGTGTAGGTGCTATTTATACAGATATCAAGGCTCCTGTGGCAGCCGACTCCGGAGGCGGCTCTCGCGTTGGTGTTGCCACGTCAATGGCGTGGTGCTATATGCCCAGAATTGGAAGGAGCTGCTTAAGAACGCAGCTTGGATTATGCTGGTTGTGTTCGGTGCAGTCATCGTTATTACCTTGATTCTGTTCGTCATCATGTGACTTGGCTTCAGAGCCTTGGAATGGAACGGATTTATCGCTTTCATTCTCTCTCTGATGTTGGCATGGAGCATAAAATACGCCTTTGTGGATAGCTGGATTATGGTAAAAATGGTACATCGCTATATGGCATTGGCAGAAGCTGCTCCTCCTGCTATCGACTTGTATGGCAAGCTCACCGAATGGTCAACCAGCTTCAAGGAACTATTGAGTAAGGGGAAAGAATCATCCCCGGCAACATCGGAGGCGGCTCCGATGACGGAGCCCGATTCGGGAACTGATGCAACGGCGGCTCTTGTCGGCACAGACGAAGAAGAAAAGCAAGTCATGGAAGAAAAAACGCCTCATCCCTCACCGGAGAACAGTTAAAACGATTATTCAGAATCCTTTATTTGCATGAGTCGTCATTGAATTGGCGACTCATTGCGTTATTGGTCCGACATTTTTTTAGTTTGGCAAAAAACAATAACAATCCCTCAAAATCAGATTTTCATTCCCGTGCGGGAATGAATCGCAAACCTTTTCCACATTTTTACACATTTCTTTCCCGTACGGGAATAAAAACTTGATTACGAAAAAAAAACTTGTAAAATATTACCGAGCGGGAGTAAAAAAATGACTCAATCCGGAAAAAAATTACGAACAGCGGCAGACATTGGCCAACTTGTGCGGGAAACGCGCAAGGCGCAGGGGATTTCACAAGAGCAGCTGGCCGGAGTGGCCGGCACAGGAATACGTCTCGTATCAGATTTGGAAAACGGGAAAGGAACCATCCAGGTCGATAAAATGATAAAGGTGGTGGAAGCCCTCGGGCTGGGCATATACGCGCTGAACAGATGGGAGGTGAAATGATGGAAACGCTGTACGTCTATCTGCATGGTGTACGAGTTGGCTCACTATTGAGCGACAAAGGACGCCTGAAATTCATCTATGAAGATGACTACCTGAACCAACCGGGAGCCACCGCGCTGTCCTACACATTACCTACGGAAGAAAAAGAACATCGTGGCGGAAATGTCATTTCGTTCTTCTCCAATCTCTTGCCGGATGAAGGCGTCCGTACCAGAGCAGCTCATTATCTGGGAATATCTCCGGGGAATATCTTTGCCCTTTTGAAGCACATTGGTGAAGACTGCGCCGGAGCAGTAGCACTGGTCCCCCCGGAGAGAGAACCCATTGGCACCCCCACAGAAGAATACAGAGCATTAACGGAGGATGAAGCGCATGAGGTGCTGAGAAACCTGCCGGTACGTCCCTTATGCGTCGGGGCTGCAGGCGTTCACATATCCGGAGCCGGAGCGCAGGACAAATTAGTAGCCTGCCTGCGGGGAAGCACGCTGGCGCTACCGTTGAATGGCACGCCCTCCACGCATATTATCAAACCCGGTATGGAACGATTCCCGGAAAGCGTCTTCAACGAGTTTTACTGCATGAAGCTGGCACAGACCTGCGGAATTCACACAGCAGATTGTGATATTCTGAGAATAAAGGGCATCCCCTACTACATCACAACCCGATATGACCGTACCCGAGTGGCAGGGAAATGGAAACGGCTGCATCAGGAAGATTTCTGCCAGCTACTCGGCTTCGAACCCACAGTCAAATATGAATCTGAGGGTGGTCCGCGATTATTGCAGTGCTTTCAGCTTCTCCGCGACCTTGAGTTGCCGGCGAGCGATGTCATTGAATTTCTAAGACGCATACTCTTCATCTTTCTGATTGGTAATGGTGATGCTCATGCCAAGAATTTTTCTATTCTGTACCAGGAAGAAGGCGCGAGACTCGCTCCGGCCTACGATTTGCTCTCCACCACCGTCTACCGGAATCTTCCCCCAAGACTTGCCATGAAAATCGAAGGTCGTAACAACTTCAACTGGATAAGCAGGGCAAAGTTTCTCCGCATGGGCAGCAAAGCCGGATTAACAGAACGTCTGGTCAACACCGAAATAGATAAACTCATCCGGCAACTGGATAAAAAATTGCATACGGTTACCTCCAAACTTCAAAAGACTGAACCTTCTCCGGTTTATGAGTCACTGGAGTCCGGAATACAGCAGCGCATGCAACAACTGAAAAATCATTAGTTCCGATCATGGCCAAAACACCGTCTGAATTGAACAAAAGCGCGGTCTAACATGTCGCAACAATATGTATCTCCGCGCACTACTACTTCTGACCTTCCTATTGCTGCCGACAGTTTCTGCCGACCATATTTACTGGGAGCACGGCACGCATTACCCCGTTATTCGCCACGAACTGACAGACGAGGAAAAAAACGCTTTCTCCCGCTTCTCCGAGCCGTTTCCCACAACTGCCGGCAAAGCCTGCATCCAATGGGATGCCGCCACCCGCACGCTCACCACACGCAGTTGGGGCCGCGGCAACAAGGACGGTACGGCGCGCTATACGGAACAAATTCAGAAGCTTAGTGCAGATGGCATTCAGCTCACCACCCTCAGGCGCAGCAAACTGCACGGCAGCAACCATTGGGGGGACTGCATCGCCTTCTCCCACACCGCAGCTAAACCCTATTTTTTTGTTTATCCGCCCTCAGACATCATTGATGAGAAATACTTCACCTTTGAAAAATGGAATCTCTGCCCGGACGGCACACTGGACAACATCTGCGTTGAAAACTCGGATTCCAAACTTCTGTATCACATCCATACCACACCCCCGCTCAAAGAACCGAGCATCAAGCTCATGGACGGCGTGCAGCCTTTCCCCGCTCCGGCAGATGAGCCCATCCTCACCGGCAACAACTCATACCACCGCCGCCCCAAAGCCGCCGTCTATAACCCCACCACCCGCATTCTCACCTGGGAATGCCGCCGCCACCCCGGCAAAAAACAGAATTACAAGGCGCCCGGTCCCTTCAACATCTATCAATTCCGAGTCGCCCCGGACAACAAATCCGTGGAAATTACCCGCCGCATATACTGCAGCGGCTACACGGCTCCGCTCCTCAGAACCTGCCGTCTCACCACATCTCAACCCGGCGATTTCACGGATTCCTACGGGCGGCACCTTTACTTCACGCTCACGCCGGACGGCCACATCGCCACCTACCGTCGAAGCCTTGGGGCTTATGTCAGACGGGATGACGGCAGCAAAGAACCCATTTTCATCTATCCTCCGAGGCAGAAATAAATGCGCAACCGCCTGCGAAAAAAAACATCTCCGCAATGGGAAGGCACAAAGACGCCCGCCGAATGGGAGAAGCTTTTCACCATGAGCACTCAGCAAGTTTTATTCTCTTTCAGCAGAGCGGTATCACATCATTCGCATTTCACCCAACAGGTTGGAGCACATCAGACATTCGGGCGGTTTTTCTTATAAGCCTGTACGGCAAAACCGAGTGCGCCGAGGATGAAGAAAAGGTCATCAATCTGCCCGGGACCGATGAGAGCATCCGGGATGAAATCTATGGGGAAAATGAGGTAGCCCAGTGCCAGCACCCCCAGCAGGATGCTCAGTTTACCGCGCACACCGCTCCTGTTCAGCACTTGAAAGAAGTATTGACCGTAGATAGTTTGTTGCTCATACGGTGATGTGATATAGTATAAATCCCCAACATTTGCAAGTACAAATCTACAAACTGAGATAAAACGCTACATATTATCCAGGTAAAATGGAAGTTAACAAGAAGTACAAAATCAAAATTTAGCTCGCTTTGCTCGCAAGTAGATGGCTATCTCTCAACTTTTTATCCTATTGCGAACGAATGCTCGCCGAACATTACCTTTGTACAATGTACTTCGTTCCTTGTACATTAAATTCCTTTTTCCTCAAACTGTGAATCCCATAAAGCCCCGCCCTTTCCCGAATCGAACAGGCTTAAAGCAACAACGCGCCTTTCGGGGTGATGCGGTATTTCTGGCGGGGATGGCGTGGGCTGTCGGGGTAAAGCATGCACAGGTAGCCGCCCTCCAGAGCGGGGGTCAGATACTTCTTCAGGAAGTTATCACGGCCTTTCAGCCGGAGGACGAGCATCATCTCCCGCACGGACAGCTGCTCCCCGCCAATCGCCTGCAACAGCGACAACACGTTGGGATTCGGCTGCGGCTCAACTTGTCCTGTTACTTGTCCCGCACTTATACTCTGCATATCCTGAGCTTGTCCTGTTGACTCCGCTTTGACATGGAGAAAGCGGCTTTTGAGCTCATGCTCTTCACTCAGGAGAAGATTGCGGAAGAACTTGATGAGGAAAGAGTAATCTGCACAGATACCGGCAGGGGCGTTATTGTAATTGGCACGCACCAGAGCATCCCGGAAATAGCGGGCATGGCGGGCGAAAGGAAGATTCGTCACGCGGAAGCCCAGATAGCGCAGATACTTGATACAGAACACAGCCGTGCTGCGGGTATTCCCCTCCGGGAAAGGATGCACCTGCCAGATATCAGCTATGAAATGGGCAATGTGCTCCACGAGTCTGTCCTGCGAAATTCCCTTGAACGAAAAGCGCTTCTCTTTCTCCATATCGTAGTCCAGCGCCATGAGAATCTCTGCCGCATGAGCATAGCGCACGGTATCACCCTCCAGAACCCATTCTTTCTTGGTGATGTTGTATTGCCGCATCTGCCCTGCAAACTTGAACACATTGTGAAAAAGCCGCTTGTGGATAGAAGCCAGCCCCGCCGGACTGAAATGGAATGCCGGCTCGTTGAGCAGTGCCGCAATATTAGCCGCCACTTTGTCCGCCTCATCCGTCTGCGCGACAGCTCTGCGGTCAGAATGCTCTGCATAATACGCCGCCACACGCTGCTGCACTTCCTCCATGGAGATATAGCCGTTGATGTGCTCATCCGCCACATCCCGCAGGTATTCCGACACCTCCAACCCATCCACAGCCTGCAGCCCCACCGCAATATCCCAGGAGAGCGCACGCTCCGTCACATCCGCCTCCGCAGCATACAGATACTTCTCGTAAAAATCAGGGTACTTGTCCTCTTGCAGCATGGTGTTATGATAGCACATCTCAGCCCATTTTACAACACAAATATTTGTAATATAAGCATTTTATGACCATTTTAACTTATCCTACACTTGTCCCGCACTTGTCCTTTTTTTTAACAAAAAAGGGAGAAAAAATCCCCTGCCCGGGGGAAGCCAGACAGGGGTACTTGTAACGTGTATGTAAAGAGGGAGCTTTACTTCATGGCTTCCTCAATAGCCACGGCCACGGAAACGGTGGCACCGACCATGGGGTTGTTGCCCATGCCGATGAGACCCATCATTTCCACGTGAGCGGGCACGGAGGAGGAACCGGCGAACTGAGCATCGCTGTGCATGCGACCCAGGGTGTCGGTCATGCCGTAGGAGGCGGGACCGGCAGCCATGTTGTCCGGGTGCAGGGTACGACCCGTGCCGCCACCGGAGGCCACGGAGAAGTACTTCTTACCGGCCAGCGTGCATTCCTTCTTGTAGGTGCCGGCAACCGGGTGCTGGAAGCGGGTGGGGTTGGTGGAGTTACCGGTGATGGACACGTCCACACCCTCCAGCCACATGATGGCCACGCCTTCGCGCACATCGTCAGCACCGTAGCAGTTCACCTTGGCGCGCTCGCCGTCGGAGAAAGCCTTCTTGCTCACCACTTCCACCTTGCCGGTGGCGTAGTCGAACTTAGTCTGGCAGTAGGTGAAGCCGTTGATACGGGAGATGATGTAGGCGGCGTCCTTGCCCAGACCGTTGAGGATGACGCGCAGCGGCTTCTGGCGCACCTTGTTAGCGGAGCGGGCAATACCGATAGCGCCTTCAGCGGCGGCAAAGGATTCATGACCGGCCAGGAAGCAGAAGCACTCCGTCTCCTCGCGCAGCAGCATGGCTGCCAGATTGCCGTGACCAAGCCCCACCTTGCGGTCGTCTGCCACGGAACCGGGGATGCAGAATGCCTGCAGACCTTCACCGATGGCTTCGGCAGCGTCGGCAGCCTTCGTGCAACCCTTCTTGATGGCGATGGCAGCGCCTACGGTGTAGGCCCAGCCGGCGTTCTCGAAGGCAATGTTCTGAATGCCGCGAACGATGGCGCGGACGTCGATACCCTTCTCAAGGCAGACCTGCTCGGCCTCCTCGCAGGAGTTGATGCCATACTGTGCCAGCACGGGCAGAATCTGGTCAATACGGCGAGAGTAGGATTCAAAAAGAGGCATAATCGTAACTTCTATATGGTTAAAGGTTCTTTACTCGTGGCGGGGGTCGATGTACTTGGCGGCACCATCGAAGCGACCGTAGGAACCGGTGTGCTTCTTGATAGCCTCATTGGCATCCATGCCCTTCTTGATGTCTTCCATCATCGGGCCCATCTTCACGTACTGATAACCCGTGATTTCGCCGTCGGCATCCAGCGCAAGCTTGGTGATGTAGCCCTCAGCCAGCTCCAGATAGCGAGCGCCCTTGGCCAGGGTGCCGTACAGCGTACCCGTCTGGGAGCGCAGGCCCTTGCCCAGGTCCTCCAGACCGGCACCGATGGGCAGACCGCCCTCGGAGTAGGCGCTCTGGGTGCGTCCGTAGACAATCTGCAGGAAGAGTTCGCGCATGGCGGTGTTGATGGCGTCGCACACCAGGTCGGTGTTCAGAGCTTCCAGCACGGTCTTGCCCGGCAGAATCTCAGAGGCCATGGCGGCGGAGTGGGTCATGCCGGAGCAGCCGATCGTCTCCACCAGAGCTTCCTGAATGATACCCTGCTTCACGTTGAGCGTGAGCTTGCAGGCACCCTGCTGAGGAGCACACCAACCCACACCGTGGGTCAGACCGGAGATGTCCTCAATCTTCGTGGACTGCGTCCAAGCACCCTCCTGCGGGATGGGTGCAGGGCCGTGATTGCAGCCCTTCTTGACGCAACACATCTGTTCTACTTCGTGTGTGTACTGCATAATTTGAGAATGTTAGCTTTTGGAGGGAAAGAGGCCTGCCGCCGCGCAGCAATTCGCTTCCTCGTGCACCCATTATAACTGATTTTTTCCCATCTGGCGAACCTAAAATGCAAAAAAATCGTCAGAATTGACTCACATTGAGTTAGTTTAGCCTAATTTGCATTTTTATCAAACTATATAATCTCCTCATCAACAACACAAAAGAAAGAGTCAATCCCTACCTTAACTTCGTAGGGATTGACTCTGACAGAAGTGGGCGAACTAAAGGGCTCAGACGGGGGCAATGCCGTACACGGCCGCGCTGCCAAGCTGTTCCTCAATGCGCAGAAGCTGATTGTACTTAGCCAATCTGTCCACGCGGGAAAGCGAGCCGGTCTTGATTTGACCGGCATTGGTCGCCACTGCCAGATCGGCAATGAAAGCATCCTCCGTCTCACCGCTGCGGTGGGAAACCACAGCCGTGTAGCGGTTAATCATCGCCAGCCGCACCGCTTCGAACGTTTCGGAAAGCGTGCCGATTTGGTTCAGTTTCACCAGAATAGAGTTCGCCACACCGGAGCGAATTCCCTTG
Organism: Akkermansia sp.; assembly: GCA_045579245.1. Taxonomy (GTDB): domain Bacteria; phylum Verrucomicrobiota; class Verrucomicrobiia; order Verrucomicrobiales; family Akkermansiaceae; genus Akkermansia. The sequence goes on along the minus strand of JAZNLU010000047.1, from coordinate 91,216 downwards.
CGGAGGAAATCCACGTTGGTCACAAAGAGGTCATCCCCCACCAGCTGACAGCGGTCACCGATGGTGTCCGTGAGCAGCTTCCAGCCCTCCCAGTCATTTTCAGCGCAGCCGTCCTCAATGGAGATGATGGGGTAGCGGCTGATGAGGTCACGGTAGTAACCGGTCAGCTCCGCAGCGGTAAATTGATCACCCGTACTCTTTTTGAACACGTAGCGGTTGCTTTCCGCATCATAGAACTCTGAGCTGGCCACATCCAACGCCAGGAACACATCCTTACCCGGCTCATATCCGGCGTTGGAAATAGCCTGCATGATACAATCCAGCGCATCCTCCGTACCATTCAGCTTGGGCGCGTAGCCGCCTTCATCACCCACGGCGGTACTCAGACCGCGCTTCCGCAGCACGGCGGCCAGCGCGTGGAACACCTCTGCCCCGCAGCGCAGTGCCTCGCGGAAGGTGGGCAGCCCCTTGGGCATAATCATGAACTCCTGAAAATCAATGGGGGCATCTGAGTGCGCCCCGCCGTTAATAACGTTCATCATCGGCACGGGCAGAATATGGCCATTCGGTCCGCCCAGATAGCGGTACAGCGGCTGCCCGGTAGCCTGAGCCGCGGCTCGAGCCGTTGCCAGAGATACCGCCAGCAGCGCATTGGCGCCCAGACGGGATTTGTTCGGCGTGCCGTCCAGCTCTCGCATGCGGGTGTCCACCCCAATCTGGTCTGTGGCCTCCAAGCCGCAGAGAGCCGGGGCTATCTCCTCATGCACATGCTCCACGGCAAGGCTCACCCCCTTGCCGCAGTAACGGCTCTTGTCGCCGTCTCGCCACTCGTGAGCCTCATGCTCACCGGTGGAGGCACCACTGGGCACGGAAGCTCGCCCCATGATACCGCTGCTCAGCCACACCTCTGCTTCCATGGTCGGATTCCCGCGCGAATCCAGAATCTCGCGCGCCGTTACCTTGCTGATTGTTCTCGTATTCATCACGCCGCTCTTATACCATTTCCCGCTCCATTTTGCAAGCCTTATTTTATCATTCAACTCTCTTTTTTATAACAATTTACAACATTTTTCAAAAATCGTGTTTGCAAATCGTTCCATTTGTGTTAGTTATGCCTAATTGACATTATTCCCTACGCGTTGGTATAATTAAAAATTAAAAACTAAACTCGTCATAAAGAGGAATTGCGATTGCATAACTTGTTTATTTGCAGTTTAATAAATAAACTAAAACACGCACTTGCACAAACAAGCCATGCAACCACACAAACAGTTTGACGGAATTTTGGAGATATGCATGTCTTTTTCTCCGGGCTTTTTGAATGCTCACGGAAACTTGCAGCATTGCGGACGAAAGCCTCTTTGCGCTGATGTCGAAATCATTGCTCTTTCGCTTTTCCAGGAGTTCCTTTCCATCGATAGCGAATGTCTGTTTTTTGATACGCTGCAATCAATACTCCCAGACTTTTCCATTCGCAAGAGCTATGCGAAATCTCAGAGGGGACTTTTCCTGAAAGTTATTTCTAAAGTAACCTTATTTACTTTGCTTCAGTATATAAACTATCAAGAAAAGCGTTCGCTTTGTCAGCTTCGCTACACGTTATCCGCCTAATCTCTAATTATGCCAATGCGTAGATACTATTCCTATTCAGATAAAAGGAACGATTGTAGACAAACGTGTAGACGGAAGATTTCGGTATACAGTAAAAGTAGCCGATTTGAAAAATTATTTGCACTGCAAATCGGGTACAGTTTTGTATTTTGTCGTATTTATCGAGGAGGTGGAAGAGGAACCGAAGAAAACGATTTATTATCTTAAACTTTTGCCTTTTAATCTTAAATGGATTCTAACTGATTGTGCTAATCAAGATAGTATAACGCTGAATTTTCTTCCTTTTCCTGTCAAAAAGCAAGAAATTGCTTGCTTGGTTTATGATGTTGCAAGCGATATGCAAAAACAACGAGCGTATATAAACGCAGAGCCTGTAACATTAGAATATCTATTTAGAGAAAGTGACACACCAACGTTAACATTAAGTAAAAACATTTGAGCGAGGAGAAAAGTTACCATCACTTTTTGATTTAATAGGTCATGATTATTATTTCTATGCTAAGCGACAAGATAATGTAAAGCAGCCTACAATGCATGTAAAGATAGAAGGTATTTGTAGGACTATAGATTGTCCGGTTTCAGTCAATGGAGTAGAATATTACTCCACGTATGAAAGAATTGAATGCGTTAATAGTATTGGGTTAAAGATTGGTGAAGCGATAGAATTTATTTTGTCAAAAGATGACTCTCCTGAGATGAAATTACGCATCCATACCACATGGATGCTGTCAGAAGATATTCGGGATATAACATTTTTATTGAAGTTATTTGAGTACAAGGAATTGCGTTTGGGAGAAATCGTATTGGCGTGCAATTTAATGACTAACTCTAAACAAGGAATCAACATAGAGTCTATGAAACAACATTTGGAGACTTGTCAAATGATTCAAAAACTGATGAAAGCCATAGATGTGTCTTGTGACTTTGACTTGGCTCAGGTGAAAGAAGAACAGTGGGCGGAATTATGCCGACTGTATGGCTTCATTATAGAGGGGGCGACCGGATGCAAAAAAAGCTCTTGTCAGTTTTTTAAAGTTTCAACTCACACCCCCGTGAGGGGCTGCACCGCTGGGCTATTATATTTTGCCCCTCGTCGGGGCTCCTGAATGACGCGCGCTGTCACGCGTATTTTTTAAGTTCAACTTCGCCTTACGGTGAAGAACTTACCGCGAGCGGCAAGAGGATTGGGGCGTACTTCGTCAAAATGAAATTTGTCAACCAATGACCGGTTATTTTCCGGACGTTATACTAGGTATGCAATTCCGATTGTGGGCAGAGGAGGGGGCTTTGAGTCAGCCCTGACGGATTGATTTCTACGCCTACCCAAGGGGCGGAGGAAAGTGACGATTTTAAGTGATTTTTATGTCTTTGATTAAATGTCTCACGCTCTCCTCCGCAGGTGGGCGGGAAGAATGCGGAGCTGCTCACGGTATTTGGCAATGGTGCGGCGGGCGACTTGTATGCCCTCTGCTGCAAGCAGTTCTTCTAACCGGGCATCTGAAAGCGGTTTGGAGGGGGATTCTGCTGCTATCATGTCCCGGATTCGGGATTTAACGCTGTCTGCCGAGAGGTTTTCCGCTGCGGCGGTGGGCAGGGCGGCGGTGAAGAATCGGCGCAGTTCCGTGAGTTTGCGGTTATAGCGCAGGTATTTGCCGTTGACGGCGCGGGAGACGGTAGAGACGTGTAGCCCGGTGTCTGCGGCGATTTCCTCCATTTTCAGAGGGCGTAGGTACTGCTCTCCTTTCAGAAAGTAATCCCGCTGCCGTGCCACAATGGCTTCCGCAACTTTCAGGATGGTGCGTTGCCGTTGTTCAATGGCGCGGATGAGGTCGCGCCCCTCCCGGAAGCAGCGGGAGAGGTATTGGCGCACCTCCTGTTTATCTGCCTGCTCGGCCATCATGTCGCGGTAGGCGGCGGATAGTGCCAATTTGGGTATGTTTTCTCCCGTCAGCTGCACTGACAGCTTGTCGCCGTCACGCTCAACGATAATGTCCGGGTGGAAGATGATTTTTTCCTCTGCTTCGAAGCCGGAGCCGGGGTTGGGGTTGAGGCGGGCAATGCGGGCAGCGGCATTTTCCACGCGGCGTTCATCTGTTCCCAGAGCTTTTGCGGCATCGGCATAGCGGTGGCGCACCAGGGCATCCCAGTGCTCCCGTAGTAGTTGCATGGGTAACCCGTCCTCTTCTCCTAGGCGTTTTAGCTGCAGCATGAGGCTGTCGCGTAAATCGACGGCACCCACACCGGGCGGATCGAGGTCACGGATGGCACGCAGGGCGGCTTTCAGGTGTTTGGCGGGGATTCTCTCCGCTGCGGCGATGTCTGCGGGAGCTTCCTCGAAATACCCGCGTGGGGAAAGGTGCTGCAGCAGAAGGAGTGCGGCTTTTTCCGTGGTGTCGGGCAGTCCGCTGCGCCGCAGTTGTTCCTCCAGATAGCGGAGCAGAGTGGGGGCTTCCGTGATGGAATTCAGCTGATAATCGCTGTCATTTGCGGTGGTGTGGTCAAACTCTTCCGGCAGGGCGGTTGATTCCGTTTCTTCCAGCGCGGGATTGGCGGCAATGGCCTGAGCTGCTATCTGCTGCAGCTCTGTGTTGGTGGCCTGAAGGGTGCGCATGAAGAGCTGCACGGCGGCGGTAGCCACCATGTTTTGTTTCATGTTCTGCTCCATGCCGGGAGGTCTCATGGCGGATCCGTCAATCGTTGAGCATCTTCATTAGTTCGTTGCATTCCTGCATCAGAGACAAACCTTCCTGCGGTGACAGCTCCGGGTTGCGAATCTGTGCCCGCAGGGTGTCAATCCGAGCCCTCACTGTTTCACGTGCTATGTGGGTACAGGCTTGCTCCGCATGGTCGACAGGGTTGGGCAGCTCCAGCGGCTCATGGCTGAAATCGCTGACGGCGGCTCGTTGTTCCGGCGGCAGTTTTGCCAGCAATCTTTCCCAATCAGAATCATTTCCGGGTTGCGGCAGCGTTTCGAGAATAGTTTGCAGGATGGGACCGCCGGAGAGCGTTTCCATGGGTTCTACCAAATCCTCAATGCGTTCTACCAGCAGGTGCTGAAATTCGCGGTTGCGCAATGCCAGTTCTATGATGCCGCGGATGCAGGCGTGGAGGCGTAGCGGGATGACCGGGGCGGCGTAGTCGTTCTGTTCCTCGCTGTATTCGTCCTCATCGTAGCTGTCTTCCGACTCGGTGGTGTAATGGTTGGCGGGCGGGGCACTTTTGCGGGAGCGGATGATGGCTTCTACGGTTTCGCGGAGTGATTCCAGCCCGGTGTTGAGCCGGGTGGAGAGATCGGCAACGGCTACGTCTCGGCGGTTGCGATCCGTGATTTCCGCTGCCAGATCCGCCATGCGGGGGATGAGGGCGGCGCGAGCATTGGCATCTCCCTTAATCTGTTCCAGTTCCAGCCCCACGCGTACCTCCAGGTAAGGGCGGGCGTTCTCCAGTGCGGTGCGCAGTGCTTCTGCGCCCTGAGTGCGGATCAGAGAGTCCGGGTCTTCCCCCGGCGGCAGACTGGCGTGGTAAACCTCCAGTCCTGCCTGAGCAAGTTTGCGGAACGTCTTTTCACTGGCTTTGATACCGGCGTTATCCCCGTCGTAGCAGAGGATGGCTTTTTTGGCGTATTTGCGGAGGATGTTGGCGTGTTCCTCCGTGAAAGCGGTGCCGAGCCCTGCCACGGCGTTGCGGATATCCGCCTTTTCATGGCAGGCAATCACATCCAACTGACCTTCACAGACAACAACGCACATGTTTGCTTTGGCGATGTGTCCGGTTGCTTTGTAAAGTCCGAACAGGAGCTCCCCTTTGCGGAATGCCACTGTTTCCGCCGTGTTGACATATTTACGCGGGTCCTGTCCCTCCTGCATGATGCGCCCGGAGAAGCCCACCACCTCACCGCGTATATTGTGAATCGGGAACATGAGCCGGTCTCGGAACACGGGGTAGCTGCCGCTGCGCCCCTGACCCAGCAGGTAGGCATCCGTGAGCACCTTGTAGTCTATGCCGCGCGAGGCTGCCAGCTGCCCCAGCTCGCGGAAATCAGCGGGTGCCCAGCCCAGCTGCCAGGCCTTGGCTGTTTCGATATTCAGCTCACGGCTTTTGAGATAGGCACGTACATGGTCGGCGGCACGGTCTCGGCAGAGTTTGCGGTGGAAATAATCTGCTGCCAGCTGATTCACCTCAATAACCCGGCTGCGGATGCGGCGTTGGCGTGCTATTTCCGGGTTCTCCTCCTCCTCAATGACGGCGACTCCGTTCATATCCGCTATGCGCCGCAGCGCGGTGGGATAATCCAGATTCTCGAACATCATCAGGAACTTCACGGCATCTCCCCCCACGCCGCAGCCGAAACAATGAAAGGTCTGCCGCGCCGGGTTCACATGAAACGAGGGCGTTTTTTCTGCGTGAAAGGGGCAGCATGCTTTCCAGGCATTGCCTGCCCGCCGCAGTTGGACATAGCGCCCTACCATTTCCACGATGTCTGTGGAGTCTTTGATGCGGGCAACACATTCCTCTGTAATACGGGCCATGGAGGAGAAACTCAGCGGGTCAGCTCACGCAGGTGGTTTTCAAAGCCGGGGTAGGAGGTGTTGATGTTACGGCAGTTCAGCAGGGTTGTTTCTCCTTCTGCCGCCAGCCCTGCCATCAGGAATCCCATGGCGATGCGGTGGTCTCCGTAGCTCTCCAGCACGGCACCGTGTAGCGGTGCGCCCCCGGTGATTTCCATACCGTCCGGGAATTCTTCCACGCATGCGCCCATGGCGCGCAGATTGCCTGCCGTGGTGGCAATGCGGTCACTTTCCTTCACGCGGAGCTCTGCGGCGTTGCGGATAACGGTAGTGCCCTCCGCAAAAGCGGCGGCTACTGCCAGCACGGGAATTTCGTCAATGAGGTTCGGGATTTCCTCTTTCTGCACCGTGGTGGCATGCAGCCCGGCAGCGTAGCGCACGGTTATATCGCCGTACGGTTCTCCGGCATCGACTCGGTTGGAGATGCTGATGTCTGCCCCCATGCGGCGCAGCACGGTGATGACGGCATCCCGCGTGGGATTCAGCCCCACATGCCGCAGCGTAATTTCACTGCCCGGCACGATGGCGGCTGCCACCAGCCAGAAAGCGGCGCTGGAGATATCCCCGGGGATGACGATATCGGCAGCCTGTATCTGAACCGGTCCGGTCACAGAGATGACCAGTCCGTCCTCAGAAACGGTGCAGGGGATACCGAAGTGGCAGAAGAGCCGCTCCGTATGGTCGCGGGTAACAGCCGGCTGGTGCACGCTCGTTGTCCCCTCTGTCAGCATGCCTGCCAGCAGCACGGCACTCTTGACCTGTGCGCTGGCCATGGGCAGGGTGTAGTGCACGGGGCGCAGACGGCAGCCCTCAATGCTCAGGGGGGCACAGCCGGGTTTTACCCCGCAGGCGGTCAGTTTGGCACCCATGCCGGAGAGCGGGTCGATGATTCGTTTCATCGGGCGGCTTTGGAGGGATTCATCACCAAACAGGCGGCTGTTGAAGGGAAGTGCTGCCAGTACACCGGCCATGAGCCGCATGCCTGTGCCGGAGTTGCCGCAGTCAATATCCTGCGCGGGGGCCTGCGGCGCCATGCCTGTGCCGGTGAGGGTGAAATTCTGCGGGCAATCACCGGGGCAGACAGTTGCCCCCAGCTGCTGCATGGCTCGCAGGGTGTTCAGGCAGTCCTCACTGCATAAATAGTTTTGGACTTGCATGCTGCCGCTCGCCAATGCGCCCAGGATGGCCACGCGGTGGGAAATGCTCTTGTCTCCGGGTACGGTAATCGTGCCGCGCAGCCCGTGTTCGGCGTGCTGCACGCTGATGCTGTAATCACTTGGCATGGATGATGATGCGTTTTTGTTTGAATCCTTCTCTGATAGCCCCTTTGAACCAGGCGTTGACCCCCAGCTCCCTCTGGGCGCTGATGATGGCGGTGCGCAGGCTTTCGCGGCATTCATCCAGCGAGGGCGTGTAGGCAGGGGTGATGGGACCCGCCAGCAGGATATGCCAACCCCAGCGACTCTGAGCCAATATCGGTTCTCCGGCAGGAATGGCGGCATCACCGAAGAGCATCAGCTCCGGCAGGGGGAAAGTCCCGTTGTCGTGGATGATATCCAGATTGCCGCCATTGGGGGCACTGCGTTCATCCTCACTGGCTTCCCGAGCCAGCGTGCCGAAATCCTCTCCGGCTTCCAGCCGTTTGAGCAGCAGTTCCGCTCGCCCCTTCACCGCGGCAGCATCCTGGCCATCCGTGGCAAGGAAGATGTGGCGCAGCGGGCGGGAAGCGGGGATTTGCAGCTCATCCCGAATCTGCTTATAATGGGCGGCTATGGCGGCGTTGTCCGTTTCACTTACATCCTTGACCGCTCTTTCCAGCAGGATTTGCTGCCGCATGCGTGCCGTTATTTTGTCCGTAAAGCTACGCCGCGTGTAGCCCTGACTTGCCAGTTGGACGGTGAACTCCTGTTCGTTTTCTGCGCGGGCGGCAAGTTGCTTCACAATCTCCTCTGCCGCTTTTTTGCAATCCGGCAGTTTGGTGTCGTTGTAACGGGTTCTCAGCCGCAGCAGATTATCCCGCACCATGGCCAGCACCATGCCGGCTCTGCGGGCGGGGTCATCCTTTTCCCGCCCGGCAAGCATATTTTGTTCCGTGGTGAAACGCTCCAGCTGCCCGAGCGTAATCGGTTCTCCGTACACTTCCGCTGCGAGTTCAGTGTTGTGAATCCTGTCTCTATTGTGCAGGAACCCGTGCATAGGACCTTCAAATACCAGCAAATCCAGAGCCATATAGCCCAGTACGGTGGAAAAGAAAGCCAGTTTGATGGCATAGAGCTTGAGCGGAGTCAGTTTCACAGCGGCATTGTACTCCCCGCGCGCGCGTTTTGCAACCAAATAAAGCGTCAATGCAGGGCAAACGCATTTCGATGTCGGGATTTCTTATTGACTTACCTCTGTTTCGTTTTTTGCGCCGAATGCACTAAAGAGGATTTCCTCCGGTACTCGTGTATTCCATGCGGCGTGTTTTCTCATTCTTGCCAACGATTTTTTCCCTCCTGTCTTCTTCTTATGATTGCGTAACAAGCTCAATACTACTTTCATCATTCGTGAATAGTTTTCTGCTGCATTGTACACTCGTTTTCGACAAGCATCTTCTCCGAAAACTACATCAAGCACCCAATGCATGCTTTCAACCTGCCAATGATGACGAATCGCATGGGCGATAGTTGCGCTGCTCCCTTTGGGTAAATTCGTTATGTAGCAACGTTTTTCTGTGCTTTCCACTACTACCGGAGCAGAAAGCTTCTCCCAATTCCATATCCCTGTGACAAAACTCAAATCCCGATATATCCCGATATACGCGTTCCTCCACCCTTCCATGACCAGCGTCCACTTCTGTAAAAACATTGCCGGGGCGTACCATTTTAGCAGTCTCGAATATCTGCTCGTGCAAACTTTTCTGGTTATCCTTTACTGCTAATACATAAGATGCCTTTTTCTCCTTTTATATCCAGCATATCAATAAGTCTATGCATCTACACAGTATAGCATAACAATGCTATAACTGCGAGAAAACAAGATTTTTACGATAATCCTTTCAGTGTAAATTCGGTGCAAATTTCAGATACTCGAATCTCGAGAGCGTATGACACTACTCAAATGCGTTTGCCCTGGTCTATCCCTACCGAAAATGATTTAAACCCAAAAATTAACAAAGACAAATCCCTTTATAAAACGAAACAGAATCAAAAAATTCCGACAATAAGTAGGTACACATCAATAACATGCGCACCAGTGTAATAATTAGTATTCTCGGAGGTACTTCAGGTAGGACTCCAAGGCCTCCTCAGCACCGGGCATGGGAGGTGGGGGAGGGACAACGACTTTAGGCAAAGTTGCCATTTCTTCCGGGAAACGCATAACGGCACGCGGAACTTTACCCCCCTCTATGACCCTGCGCACGGCATCCCGTTGGCCAATATAGACATGCCCACGAATCTCTGCCATGAGCGCCTTATCATCCGAATTGTAAAAAAGCACCCTGCAATTGAGGTTGCGAGAGAGTCGCTCACGGGTGCTGCGGGAGGCATCATCACCATAGCCCAGAGCGCCTGTTACGGCGGCAATATCACTTCGCCCGGACAACCTACCCACAACTTCCATTACCTCAAGCTTCTGTGTCGCCGGATAAAACATCAAACCAGGACTCGCCTCATCATCAGAAGCGCGCAATACCACGCCTCCGCGCTCGTTGAGAGTGACATGGAACCATTCCCCGCCTGTAATCAAAGAAACGAGCATCTGCCCCCCGGAGCATCCCGTGCAAACGGAATTTTCCATTTGGCGGCGCATTTTTCCGGGCAACACCAATTTACCTGCTCCGGCAGAGATGAATTCCGGCTCCTGCCGCTCAGCGAAAAGCAATTCGGAAAGACGTCTTGCCACACGGGAAACCCGGGCAGAGTATTCCGGGCTTTCCGGCTGCACCAGCAGCACACATCCTCCCTCATCTCCCACTTGTAACACCAGCACACGGCAATGCTCGGTTCGCAACGCCACATGTCCGCCCAGCATGCGCACAGGCGGCATCTGAACGGCCAACTCGGCAGGAGAAAGAGGTTCAGCTGCCCCCGTGTTACCAATCGGCAAAATAGTGCCTGCCAAGCAGGCACAACTGAAAAGCAGTTTCCTCATCTCGGCTTCTTATACTGAGCCTTGTATGATTTAACTAAACGGTGTATGTACCGCTGCATACGAAGTAAGTTCTCATTAATACTCTGAGCCAGCTTCAGCTGGTTGCGGGCGCGATCCAGATTATGCTCCGGATATTCCGTGCGGAAATACTTATCACCGTCCAGATAATCCGTCAGGAAACGGATGCCTATTTCCGTGGTAATCAACCAGCCGGCAAAAGCCAGATTGTCAATTTCTGCCTTCGTCAGGAACTCATTGGCGGCATCAAGATATCCCTCTGCGAGCGATTCGAAGAAAGGCATCTCCAGCTTCACCTTGCTGAGGTCAGTTTCATCTTCCTCTGCCTCACAGGTGGCGGTGCGCACCATGTCTCCGAAATCGTAGAGAGACAATCCGGGCATGACCGTATCCAAATCAATCACACAGACAGCTTCGTCTGATTCCTCATCCAGCATCACGTTGTTGATTTTAGTATCATTGTGCGTGATGCGGGTGGGCAGCTCACCGCGTGCCTGCATATCCGTGAGTTTGCTGTAGCGGTCTGCCCAGCTTGCCAGCAGTTCCAGCTCCGGCTTACAGGCGGCGGCACGTCCTTTCACATCGGCCCGGGCACTTGCCAGCAGCTGAGCATAGCGTTTGGAAGTGTTGTGGAAATCAGGTATGGATTCCTTGATATCCTCCGGGTTCATGTCACTGACCAGCTCTTGAAACGAGCCGAAGGCGTAGCCCGCCTGATAAGCCTGGCGGGTATTCTCCACTACATCATAGGTGTGAGTGCCTTCAATATTGTTGTAGCAGCGCCACATGCCCCCCTCTTCCGGCAGGTTGATGTAGTTGCGTCCTCCGCGGGCGGGATAGAGTGTCAGAATCTGCCCGGCATTGCAGCGCCCGCGGCGGCGCAGCAACTTCCATGTAATGTGTCGGGTCACTTTTTCCACATTGCGCATCACCTGTGCCGGATCTTTGAACACATAGTCATTAATACGCTGCAGGATATAGCGTTCCTCCATCCCCTCTTCTGTGCGGTAGCAGGCACGGTAGGTAGTGTTAATATGACCGCTGCACAGCTCTTCACCGTACAAAAAATCACCGCTGATAGCAAACTCATTGCCGATACGGGCAATACGTGCAGCCAGTTCATCATCCGTGTGTTTACTCTGAGGCATAATGTGAGAGAGTGTGTTATAGGTGAGTTTTACTTATCTTCCATCAGCTGAATGGAAAGCAATTTGGGAGCATTGCGGGTACCGTCTTTCACTACCATGTTAATCTGTGCCTGACGGGCGGAAAGAGAAAACATGGAAGCCTTGAGGCGCTTGAATTCCTTGGCATCCTTGTCCCGGTACATGAGAGCAAAGGCAACACTTTTACCGGCTTCCTCTCCCACATAAGACCAAGTATTATTTTTGGAAATACCTTCATCCCTGCGGAACACGCCCACTGTCTTTTCCACCTGGTCAGAGAAATCTCCTTTCTCAGAAGTAATCATCTTGAGCGGGTAGGAAGAGAAGTTGATGATATGCATCCCTTTCTTCGGAAAATCACTTTCTTTCAGAAAATAAGTCTGCGTCTGAGAAATTTCTTTCCCCGGCACGACAATGCAAAGCAACTTGCCGCCACCTGCAGGCACCTCAATGCTCAACACAGGTTTGGGCATTTTCTTCTTATCTTCCTCATCCTTGGCTTCTGCGGGATCCTCATCCCAAAACTCCACCTTGCCTCCCTCCGGGCGAATACGGCGGGTAGGTACACGGCTGCTGATATTGACCGTCTTGAAATCCTTGCCGGACTTGTAATAAAGCGGAGACGGCAGTTGAGCATTGGTGGGAGAACAGATGACAAAACGTACCCCGCTCTTAGGCATAGCCGCCTCCTTTGCGGCATCAGCAGCACCCGCCCGACTCTGGGCACACAGGGGAGCAGCCGCCAGAACGGCAGCACAACAGGCAACAAATGTAGCAATCTTCATAACCTTAATCTTACCCCATGATATTAGCAATCCCCCTCCCCAAAATCAAGCAGAAAAAGCGGAGCGCCAACATCATGCCACAATCTGATAAAAATAACTACATTTTAAACTCGCCAAATCAGCTTGACTATGCTAGCATGCCGGAGTATCTCTGTATCGCCATGTTCGGACAATTTTTCAAATCAGCTCTCTTGATTGCGTGCTGTCTGTGTGGTTTGGGTCATGCACAGGAGCAGACGACAACTACTGATAACACTGCGCATGTAGTAGATGATGCTACATCTCAGGAGGTTGTTGCCGCTGCGGGGGAAGGAAGTCTCATCCCGCTCGACATCCAAAAAATTGAACAGGATGTCCGTGAAAAAGAAAAAATTATTGATGCCCTGAATCTGCCGGAAAAGACACGCAATGCACTGCTGTGGGCATCCGGTGCCACCAGTGTGCAGGGTATGAAGGAATACCTGCAGGCCAAACACCATGCCTATGACGGTCACAGCGTGCTGGAGCACGCCCGGCTCAAAGTAGGATTCCGCCCGCCGATGAATCTGTGGCCCTGCCCGGACTGCGGGGAAGAGACACACAACATGAACCCGGACGGTCCTTTCCCGGCGTGGACCCACCACTACACCAACGGCGCACCGCAGTACAGCCGTTTCCCGATTCCGCTGAAGGTTTATGCACCTGCGGAAAAGGACATGGGGCTCTGGGAAAAGCTCAAGCACCGTGTGGATGTTGACCCCTTCAATCTGGCAGCCACGCTTATCTTCCTGATGGCCATTCTGCACACCTTCATTGCTCCCAAGTTCCAGCAGCTGGCTCACCATCTGGAACAGGCACACCGCCAGAAACTCAAGGAGGAAAAGTTCCGCATTCTGCACCCGGAGCAGCGCATGCCCGTATCCTTTGCCTCCACGCTCTGCCACTTCCTGGGAGAGGTGGAAGTAGTGTTCGGGTTGTGGATTATTCCCTTTGCCTTCATCTGCAATCACTACTATTCCATGGAGGACTTCCTGTTCTACATCGACCGCGATACCAGCTTCACCGAACCGCTGTTCGTGGCTGTGGTCATGGTGGTTGCCTCCTCACGCCCGATCTACCGATTGGCGGAAAACACGCTGAAGTTCGGTGCTTCCATAGGTAAAGGCACCCCTGCGGCCTGGTGGCTTTCCGTACTGTGTATTGCTCCGCTGCTGGGTTCATTCATCACCGAGCCTGCCGCCATGACACTGGCAGCCATTCTGCTCTCCAAGAAGTTCTACCAGCTCAAGCCGAGCATGAGCCTGCGCTATGCCACCATCGCTCTGCTGTTTGTGAACGTCTCCGTGGGCGGTACACTTACCCACTTTGCCGCTCCGCCCATCGTCATGGTAGCCGGTAAATGGAACTGGGACATGGCTCACATGTTCACCCACTTCGGTTGGAAAGCCGTGCTGGGTATCATCATTTCCAATGTGGTCTACTTCCTCATATTCAAAAAGGAATTCCGCCGATTGGAGGAGGTGCAGCGAATCAACAGTGCCTTTGACGGAGCCGTGCCCACCACATGGGAAGACCGTCAGGATGTTATTCCGCCTTGGGTGTACGGCGTGTCCATCTTCTTCCTGGCATGGACGGTGTATTTCGCGCACCATCCGGCCATCTTCATCGGCGGTTTCCTGTTCTTCCTGGGCTTCACCATGGCCACGCCGCAGTACCAGAACGCCTTCTCCATCAAAGTGCCGCTGCTGGTGGCATTCTTCCTGGCGGGTCTGTTGATTCTGGGCGGCTGTCAAGGCTGGTGGATGCAGCCGGTGCTTCAGGCGCTGGCGGAGCTGGGCGCTGCCACCACCATGGGTCTGGCCAGTATCCTGACGGCGTTCAACGACAATGCCTCCGTGACCTTCCTCTCCAGCACAGTGCCCAACCTGCCGGACGAAATTCGCTACGCTATCGTGGCGGGTGCCGTGACCGGCGGCGGTCTCACCGTGATTGCCAACGCTCCGAACCCCGCCGGTCAGGCTATTCTGGGCAAGTACTTCAAGGGTATCAGCGCGCTGAAGCTCTTCCTGTGGGCACTGGGACCGACGGTTCTTATCTTCCTCATCTTCAATTTTATCCGCTGATAAATAAGGCATCATGTTTACCGGATTAGTGGAATGCACGGGGCGGGTGCTGGAGCTGCAGCCCGTAGAAACCGGGGCGCGCTGTGCCATCGAAATCCCCTTTGCGGCAGAGCTGGCCTTGGGTGACTCCGTGGCAGTGAACGGATGCTGCCTGACGGTGGACAGATTGGCTGAGGGTAACAGGGTGGAATTCGACCTGCTGACCCAGACCCTGCGTGTCACCTCTCTCGGACAGCTCAAAACCGGCTCGCTCTGCAATCTGGAGCGCGCCATGGGCGGCGCCGGGCGCTTCGGCGGGCATTTTGTCATGGGGCATGTTGATACCATCGGTGAGGTTGTCTCCGTCACCCCTGTGGGGCAGGACCACATGGTTCGCATCCGTATCCCGAAGGACTACATGCGCTATACGATTGATAAAGGAAGTATTGCCATTGACGGCGTATCCCTCACCATTGCCTCTGTCCCGGAGGAGGATGTACTGGAGTTCTGGATTACGCCGCACACCTGGCAGCGCACCGTCATGCATACCTATGCGCCCGGCTGTGTGGTAGACATAGAGGTGGACATGATTGCCAAATACATTGAGCGGCTGCATATGCCGCGTGCTTGACAGTGCCGCCGCCGCATGGTACAACTATCCGCGTGATGGGCATGAATGAGATTGTAACAGAGGGGACCGGGAATATCCCGGAGCAGTCGGTACTGGTGCTGCCCAACCGCGTCAACCCTGCCATCATGCTGGAGCTGGAAAAAGTATTCGGCGGTGCAAACAGGGTCTCCTGGTTGGTGCAGCAGGAACTGCACCCGGAGTCTGCCATCATGGAGCACCTGCAAAAGACACGCGCCTCCGGGCTTATGTTCTCCACCCGCCGCCAGTCTCAGGAGGAAGTGGTGAATAAACTGCGCGCGTTTGCCGCGCAGAGGCGCTATATCATCCTGCTGCCCGGGAGACCGCTGCAGCTGCGCGGCACTCTCTGTGATTACACGGCAGAACTGCTGACCTTTTTTGATAATTCCCCCATTCCGGTGCTGCCGGTATACTGCGGAATGTTCAATAACAGCCCGGACGATACGGTGTGCACCGCTGCCCCCTGTGACTCCGCGCAACTGCGCATCCTGCCCCCCGTCAAGCCCGGACCTGCGCAGAGCTCCCGTGTGCTGAATGCCTGGCTGGAGACCTCTGCGGAGTTGCTGAACCGCCACAGCGTCATAGACAGTGCCTCGCTGCCCCACCTGCTCATCAGTGCCTTTAAAACCCACCCGGATGCCTGTGTGATAGACGGCATTGATGATTCGGAACTGACTCACCATGATTTGCTGGTGTATGCTTTCCGGCTTTCACGCATCCTACGGCGGCATACCACGCATCGGCGGCTCGGTATTATCCTGCCGCCCGGTAAGCTGGCCGCCATCGCCAATGTAGCCTGCCTGCTGGGCGGTATCTCACCGGTCAACATCAACTTCAACGCTCCGGCACCGGTATTTCGGGACATGGTGAAAAAATCGGGTATCACCCGCTTCATCACCGAAGAACGCTTTGTCACCAAGCAGCAGAACTTCCCTTGGCCGCGCAACCGCGACCTCATCTTCATTGAGCAGGAACTGGCCGACATGAGCGGCAGTCGCCTGAGCCTGTGGCGCATGCTGCTGCGCATGCTCTCCCCGGAGCAGATTGCCCGCCGGCTCCACCTGCCGGACACACCGACACCGGATGCCGAAGCCGCGTTGCTGTTCACCAGCGGTTCCTCCGGCAGCATCAAGGGTGTACCCCTCTCCCACCGCATGCTGGTTGCCAACTTGGTCATGTCGCAAAGCCGTATCGACCTCACCGCCGGAGACCGTTTTCTCTCCTCTCTGCCCGTCTTCCACTCTTTCGGGCTGACCATTGGCATGCTCATGCCGCTGATATACGGCTATGACATGGTGACTTATCCCAGCCCGCTGGCGGCTCGGAGGCTTTGTGAGCTTATCCGCAATTACCGTGTGAGGCTTACCGTTGCCACTCCCACCTTGGTGCGCCACATGCTGCATCTGGCTACTCCTGACACCTTTGAGTCAGTGGACTATTTCATCACCGGAGCAGAGCGTCTTTCACCTGAGCTGGCGGCGGAGGCGCGCCAACGGTTCAAGCTCAATCTACTGGAAGGATACGGACTCACGGAAGCTTCCCCCGTGGTCTCCGTCAATCTCCCCGCCCCCGGCAGACAGGCTGATGAAATTGCCGCTGCCTCTGCCCGCAGCGGCACGGTGGGTGCGCCTCTGCCGGGTGTTGCCGTGCGTATCATGGATGCCACACGTGAGGAACAAATCCAGCCTCTCGGCACTCCCGGCATGATTTGGCTCAAGGGAGCCTCCATCCTGAAGGCGTATCTGGATGACGGGCAAGATTCTCAGGAGCGCATGCGCGGTGCCTGGTTCTGCACGGGCGATATCGGCAAATTGGATGCAGACGGCATGCTCACCATTCTGGGGCGGCGCACCCGTTTCTCCAAAATCGGCGGTGAGATGATTTCCCACGAGCATGTGGAGCAAGTTCTCTCCCGTGTCCTCAAAATCAAACCCTCCGCACCCGGTGAACCCTCCCGCCGCATCGCCGTGGTCGGTGTGCCGGACTCTGCCAAAGGTGAAAAACTGATTCTCCTCTCCACTATCCACAAAATTGCGCATCCGCATGATCTTATCACCATCCGCTACGGCATCATGAATGAAGGTTATCCCGCCCTCTGGTGCCCGGATCGCATTATACCCGTTGCCGCCATCCCGGAACTTGCCAACGGCAAACTTAACTACCCGCTTTGCTACCAAATGGCAACCGATGCTCTTAAAAAGTGATGTTCGGTGCCAATTACCTACTTGACCTGTGGTAGATAATATGCTATAAGGCGGGCAAGGGATGCGGTCTCAAGCCGCAACACATCCGTGAACAATCATTCCAAGACAAGCGACATGAAGAAATTGCTCATGATTCCGGCGCTGTTGGCAACCTGCTGCGGTCTGCCTGTTTATGCCTCCTCTCCGCCCCCCCCCTGCGGAGCCACACCCACCGAACAGCAGGTCAACTGGCTGCGCATGGAGTGGTACGCCTTTGTCCACTTCAGTCTCAACACCTACACCAACAAGGAGTGGGGTTACGGAGACGAGAGTCCGCAGCTGTTCAATCCCACGGAATTTGATGCAGATGCCATCATTCGTACCTTCCGGGATGCGGGCATGACCGGGATGATATACACCGCCAAGCACCATGATGGCTGGTGTGCCTGGCCCACCAAATCCACCAAGCATAACGTGACCCAATCGCCCTGGAAAAAGGGTAAGGGGGACGTGGTAAAAGAGTTTGCGGAAGCCTGCCGGAAGTACGGCATCAAGTTCGGCACCTATCTTTCCCCCTGGGACAGAAACTGCGGTGAATACGGCAGAAAAGGTTATCTGGATGTTTACTACAAACAGATAACGGAACTGCTCACCGACTATGGTCCCATCTTTGAAATCTGGTTCGACGGAGCTAACGGCGGCGATGGATACTACGGCGGTGCCCGTGAGAGACGCAATATCGGCAAGGCTGATGATTACTACAACTTTGCACGTGTCGTCAAACTCATCCGCCGTCTGCAGCCGGATTGCATCATCTGGGGAGCCGGCGGGCGCGGAGACGTGACCTGGGGCGGTTCCGAAAAAGGGCATGTGAAATACCCCTGCTGGAACATCATCAACAAGGATACCCCCAACGAAAAGTGGCTTTCTCTGGAGGGTGACACTCCCATCAACCACGCCGGCTGGTTCTGGCATCCCGGGCAGGAGAACCGGGTCAAATCCCCGGAGCATCTCATGCAGGTCTACCTGGACAGCGTAGGGCGCGGTGCCAACCTTATCCTCAACGTAGCACCCAATCGGCAGGGCAAACTTGATGCGGCAGATGTGGAAAGCCTCATGACTTTCGGTGAAAACCGCCGCCGGCTGCTGGCTACGGACTACGCATTAGGAGCAGAAGCCACTGCCTCCGAAGTTCGCGGAAATGACTCCCGATTCGGGGCTGATAAGCTGACGGACGGTGATATTGAAAGCTACTGGTGCCCGAATGACGGCACCACTTCCGGGACACTGGAAATCAAGCTGAAGCAACCGACATCCTTTGATGTAGTGCGCCTGCGTGAGCAAATTCGGCTTGGGCAGCGCGTTACGGGATTCCGCCTGGAAGCGCGGGTGAACGGTGCCTGGCAAGTCATTGACAATGCCGGGGAGACTATCGGCAACCAGGTCATGCGCAAACTGCCGGAGCCCGTGACAGCGGACGCCGTGCGGCTGACCATTACCGGAGCCCGCGCCTGCCCCTGCATCAGTGAGCTTTCCCTGCTGCGCATGCCGGTGCAGATGCCCAAGCCGGAAATCTCCCGTCAGGGCAGTGCGCTGCGTATCTCCCCGCAGGAGGGGATGACCATCCGCTATACTGCCGATGGCAGCAACCCCGGGCTGAATTCCCCCGTGTTTGACGGAGAGGTGCAGATACCAGATGCTCCCGTCCACCCCATCAAAGCGGTGTATGTGGATGCGGCAGGCAATGTCTCCTCCGTGGCATCCGTTCAATTCGGCATTGATCGCAGCAACTGGAGCTGCTCCGGCAGCGGTAAAAAAGCCATAGATGCTGACCCCACCACCATCTGGGAGGCAGAAAAATCCGGCGCTTCCATCACCATTGATATGCAGAAATCTCACCGTATCAATGCTTTCTCCTACCTCCCGCGGCAGGATGGCAGCGTGCGCAATATGACTGACCGATTCGTCTTTGAGGTCAGCCCGGATGGCAATAAATGGAGAAAAGTAGCGGACGGAGAGTTTTCCAATCTGCGGGCAAACCCGATTGAGCTCACCGAGCAGTTCAAGCCGATTAAAGCCCGCTACATCCGTTTCACCGGCACCCGCTCTGTGGAGGGTAAGGGTGTCTCCGCGGCTGAAATCCAAGTCTACGCCGCACCGAATAAAAAAGGCTGAATACGGGTCTAATCCTCACTTTTCCCCCTGCGGCAGCCCGAGCATGCTCCGCAGGGGGATTTTTATCCCGCAAAAGCCCGATAATGCCCGATATAACAGGCATTTTGCTTTACAACGCCGCTCCCTTTCTGGTATAATTCTGCCAGCATGAACTCTGAAATTTTACAGAAAGCAGCCAATCAGGCCCGCGGTCTTGCCATCGATGCCATTTTCGACAAAGCTTCCGGTCACATGGGGCTGCCTCTGGGTTGCGCTGAAATCGGTGCCGTGCTCTACGGCGACCTCCTCAACATCAATCCCTCCGAACCCCGTTGGCTGAATCGTGACCGATTCATTCTCTCCGGCGGCCACGGCTCCATGTTCCTGTATGCCTGGCTGCACCTCAGCGGTTTTGCGGTCAGCATGGATGATGTAAAGGCTTTCCGTGCCAAGGGTTCCATCACCCCCGGTCACCCGGAATACAAATGCTGCCCCGGGGTGGAATGCACCACAGGTCCTCTGGGTCAGGGTGTTGCCAATGCCGTTGGCTTTGCCATCTCTGCCAAACACGCTGCCGCACGCTACAACACACCAGAGCATGAAATCTTCTCACAGAACATCTACTGTCTGGCCGGAGACGGCTGCATACAGGAAGGTATCTGCCGTGAGGCTGCCGCCATTGCCGGCACTCTGAAGCTGGACAATCTCATCCTTATCTACGATGCCAACGGTATCACTCTGGATGCCCCCGTGGAAAAGACCCAGGTGGACGATATCGGTGCCTGCTTCACCGCTCAGGGCTGGGATACTTTCACTATCGACGGCAATGACATGGCCGCGGTGGACAGCACCCTGCGCGTTTGCTCGTTGGAAAAGAACGGGCGCCCCAAACTCATCATCGCCAAAACTGTCATCGCCAAAGGTGTGCCCGGTTTTGAAGGCACAACCAAGGGTCACGGTGAAGGCGGTGCCAAAATGTGGGCGGAAGCTCACGCCAACTGGGGTCTGCCCACTGATGAGCGCTACTACGTTTCCGATGAGGTACGTGCCTACATGGCAGAGGTGAAAGCCGCACGCGAAGCCTCCTACGCAGAGTGGAAAACCACCTATGAAGCCTGGCGTACCGCCAACCCGGACAAGGCCGCTGAGTTAGATGCCGGCATCGACTTGGCCGCCAACGGACTCTGCTGCTGCAAGAGCGGGGAGATGATTCCTGAGTTCGCCCCGGGTGCCAAACTGGCTACCCGCGCTTCCGGCTCCGTGGCTCAGAACGCTCTCGGCGCTGCCTGTCCCGGACTACTCTCCACCAGCGCGGATCTCTTCTCTTCCAACAAAAACTATCTGGAGGGTGCAGGAGATTTCTCTGCGGACAACTACGCCGGGCGTAACTTCTGGTTTGGCATCCGTGAACACGCCATGGGTGCTATCTGCAACGGTATTGCGTACGATGGTCTCTTCCGCGTCTCCGCCGGCACCTTCTGCGTGTTTGTAGACTACATGCGCGCCTCCATCCGCGTGGCAGCACTCAGCCACCTGCCCGTCACCTACGTGCTGACCCACGACTCTGTGGCAGTGGGCGAGGACGGCCCCACCCACCAGCCCGTAGAAACAGTCACCGGACTGCGCATCATCCCGAATCTGGATGTCATCCGCCCCGCTGACGAAGAAGAAACTGCCGGTGCCTGGATGTGCGCCATGCGCCGCCGTCAGGGACCGACAGCCCTTATCCTCACCCGTCAGAACGTTCCCAGCCTCGCCTCTGTAGTAGACATCCCCGCCGATGTGCGTCGCAAGGGGGTTCGCAAGGGTGCTTACATCGCGCTGAAGGAAAAGACAGAAAAGCCCGGACTCATCATCATCGCCTCCGGCTCGGAAGTCATTCTCGCCCTGCAGGCAGCTCAGCAACTGGGAGATGATGTGCGCGTGGTTTCCATGCCCTCCATGTTCCGTTTCAATTTACAAACACCGGAGTATCAGGAAGAAATCCTGCCCGCAGCCTGTACCCGCCGTATCTCCGTAGAAGCCGGCAAACGTGACCTTTGGTATCGCTACGTCGGTCCGCAGGGTGCCATTATCAGCATTGATGAATATGGGTTCTCCGCACCCGGTGATATGGTGCTTCATGACCTCGGCATGAACGTGGACAACATTGTCGCTACAGCCAAGGCTCTGGCTTGATTCAACAAAAATCATATATCTTTCCCTGTGCTGCGTACAAGCAGCACAGGTTTTTTTCTGAAAGGTACCAGCCACCGATATGGCTTTTTTTCGCATTGCCAGATACGGGAAAGAGGGGTATACTTGCGGACATAACCCCATTTAGCGGCATATGATTCACACGCTGAGATACGAACCAATTCCTGCTTCTTTTTACAAATGCACCCGTGACAGGCTGGCTGCGCAGCTACCGTCAGGCAGTTTGGTGATAGTGCATGCCAATGATATCTACCCAACTAATGCAGACGGAACACTGGCACACCACCAGAACGCCAATCTGTTTTACCTGACCGGCATTGATCAGGAAGAGACTATACTGCTGATGAGAGTGGGCGAGAATGGCAGCCACGAAGACACACTGCTGCTGCGCGAGACAAATGAGCATATTGTCATCTGGGAGGGTGCCCGCCTCACCCGCGAAATGGCTACAGAACTTTCCGGTGTGCAGGATGTGCGCTGGACGGATGAGTATAACGCTCTGTTGGCAGCATGGGTGCCTGCTGCAAAGGAGCTGTGGCTGGAGACGGATAATCACCCGCGCCGCCTCACCTATGTGCAGACACGTAATGAACGCATGGCTGCCGCGCTGAAAGCCTCCTATCCGGACGTGAAGACAAGCAGTTTCTATCCCCTGCTGGCGGCGATGCGTCTGGTGAAAGAACCGGAGGAGTTGGAGCAGCTGCGCCGTGCCTGCCGCATCACCGGCGAGGGATTCACGGAAATCCTACCCGGCATCCACCCCGGTATGGGAGAATGGGAAATGGAAGCCGCCCTGAGCGCCGCCTACATTCGCCGCCGTGCACGTAAATTCTCCTTCCATCCCATCATTGCCTCCGGTGCAGATACCTGCGTACTGCACTACATCTCTAACCACAAGGAGTGCCAGGAAGGTGATCTCATTCTCTTTGACATTGGTGCCGAATACGGCGGTTATGCCGGTGATATGACCCGAACCGTTCCTGCCAATGGCAAGTTTACGCCCCGCCAGCGTGCGGTGTACGACGCAGTTCTGGCTGCGCACCGCTACGCTGTTTCTATCATGCGTCCCGGAGTAGACAAGATGGACTACGAGCGGCGTGTGCGCGTATTCATGGCGGGTGAGCTGATCAAACTAGGTTTACTCACCCGGGAGGAAGTAGATGCCCAACCGGAAAATCCGCTCTGTGTCCGCAAATACTTCATGCACGGCACCTCCCATTCTCTGGGGCTGGATGTACATGATATAACCCCGGATTCCCCCATTTTCGCCGCCGGCCAAGTTTGGACGGTGGAACCCGGCATCTATATCCCGGAGGAAAGAATAGGAATCCGCATTGAGACAGATATCCTCATTCTTGAGGACGGCACCGAGGACCTCATTCCCAATGCCCCGCTGGAAGCAGAAGAAATTGAAAAACTTATGCAACCCTAAATCGGAACACAATCAAACAAACACGGATGACGGGCAAGCAAACTACGTCGTCCGTGTTTTTTTACAGCAGCTTAACGAATATCACTATGCGTTCAGAGTGCGTATATTTGATATCCCAATCATTCTACCCATACTGCATGATTCATTCACCTGAGCCTGAGATTGAAATGTGATAAGTTACAATGTGAGTGAACATTATATCAAATAGAAGCCGAGCTTGACGAAACAGCCGATGAAGAGTATAAATGAATCCGCATGAATGCTTCGGCAAAGCCAGCCGTTTCACGACTCTGGAATGTTACCTATTCCAAAGCCTGGATTGCCAATTTTATGCTGTTTTTCTCTTTCATGCTGATGACCCCGCTATTTCCTATCTATTTAAATGAAACATTCGGAGCGGGTAAAGACACCATCGGGCTAGTGCTGGCCGGTTATAGTGTGATGGCAATACTGTCTCGCTTCATCAGCGGTTATCTGGTGGACAGCTTCCCACGCGTACGGGTGCTGGTCATATCCTATCTGCTCTTTACCCTGTGTACGGGAGCTTATCTTGCGGCGGGTAGTTTGTTACTTTTTGCTATAGTACGCACACTGCACGGAGCTCCATTCGGCGCTGTTACAGTAACCAACAGTACTGTAGCGGTAGATGCCTTGCCGTACAGCCGGCGGGCAGAGGGTATCGGATACTACGGTCTCAGTAATAATGTTGCCACGGCCATAGCTCCCTCCATCGGGCTTCTTGTTTATAGTTGGTGGGCAAATTTTGAGCTGCTCATGTGGATTTCTTTTGCACTGGCTCTGACAGGCTGTTCCCTCACTGCCACTACCCGGCTTCCCCGCCGCTCGCGTCCTCTGCCACGCAAACCATTCCGCATACGAAAGCTTGTACTGTGGGGGGGCTGGAGCCCTGGTTTCTGCATCATCTGCTTTTCCTTTGCCTACGGTATTGTGTCCACCTACATCGCGCTATACAGCGTGGAAATGCTGAACATGCCTCATGGAGCCGGTGCATTTTTCCTGCTTTTTTCCATTGGGCTCATCCTCTCCCGCCTTATTGGCAGCCGTACCCTGCGACAAGGCAAAATTGTACAAAACGGTACCGTGGGTGTTACTCTCGGGGTAGTCGGCTACGCTCTCTTTGCATTGGTACACACGGAATGGAGCTTCTATATGTCCGCTCTCACCATGGGCTTGGGTAACGGTCACATGTTCCCCGCCATGCAAAACATCTTTATGGGTATCTGTACCAAAGAACAACGTGGTACCGCCAATTCTACGTTGCTTGTCTCCTGGGATATAGGCGTTGGTATAGGCACCTTGATTGGTGGGGTTGCAGCGAATGCCAAAGGTTTTTTTGCGGCGTTCATCATAGCCGCTCTGGTCAATATTGCCGGAGCGCTTTTCTATATATTTCACACACGCGGTGATTTCCTGCGCCGCAGAATCACATAATTTCCACAGCTATTCCATTGACAATCCGGGGACGATATGAGATGATGCCGCTCATATGAAAGACACCTTTGCACAATTTATCCGCCTGGGAATCATCATTTCGGTGCTGGCGGGTGTGTTGTATTGGGTGGATTCTGCCCTAATGGCACCGCACCGCCTCCCTCCCTGCATGCCGGAAAAACTGCCGAAGAATCGAATCTGTCCGGAAACGGTGCTGAGTCGCTATGGGGATAAAATTATTTGGATAGATGCCCGCAGCGCTGCTGATTTTGAACTTAACCAGCTGATGCTACCTGAAAACCGTATGTTTCCAATTCGCAGAGGCCCGAATACTCAGCAGCAAATTGATGCCGCCATCGGACGCCTGCTGGAAGCTCAGGAGCGCGGAGAGTGCATCGTAGTTTTCTGCACAGGTGACTGCAACTCAGCGGAAGAAATTGCTGAAGAGCTTCGAAATCTCCACATGATTGGAGCTCCCATTTATACTCTGGAAGGCGGCTGGGACGCACTCAAAGCTCGCAACCTGCTGCGGGGATGATGTTCAAACGGCCACGCAGTTTCCTGCGTGGCCGCCTGTTTCCTTGTTCTCTCTTTACTGCTCATGGAAATAACCCCAATGTTTTGCCTCAAAATTTGTTTATCTCGGAGGAGGTAAGTGTGCCAGTATTGTGTGATTGATACCCTGAACCGTCTCCTGTTTTTCCGAGTTTTTCTTATCCTCCTCCGCCAACATCATTGCCAATTTGGTATCTTCTATCATTGCTTTAAATTTATCTCCCTGACTGTATTCTCCACTCTCATCCCGAAAAATATTCGCCAACCAATCCCTTTTTTCATCTATTGTCAAATGTCTTGAAGCTTTCATAATCATTTTCCGTCAGAGATAAAAGACAACAAGTTCCGTACACGCTCCCTGCCTGAAGCAGTAGTTAGGAATACATCACTCTTTTCTGTGACTTTTCGGACATATCCTTTCGCTTCCAGCATACGCAGTAAATTGATACAGGTGCTCAATGAACGTCCGCAAAATTTTGATAACCCTTCACTAGTTTCCACACCGGACATGACACACAGCAATACCAACCACTGTGCAACGGACATATCATCTCCGTACACATTCAGCAGCAATCGGCAGGAAAAATCTATCGCTCTCATACCTTATTATGTTTAATTTACTTATTCACAAATGTGAATAAGTATACAACTCATTGATTATCCGTGCTTAAAACAAAATAAATACACACTTATTCACAAACTTATTCACAATCCTCTCATTCTACTGCGTTTCCAACCAAGATAAAGAGGATGAGAGTCATTAGAAGCAGATTGAACAGCGTTGACATGGGCAGCTTGGGGAAGAGCCACGCGGCGGTATTCATCTCTGAGAGCCTGAAGGGCGGTCGTACTGTTAATCAACGGAATGCAAAGCTTGCAGGCCAAACGTGTTGCAAGAGCCTCTGCAAACAGAGGGTCATACAGCGAACAATCCTCCACATCTGCCGTATAGTACAGCTGAATCTCAGTAATCGGACAATAAATGCAACGCCCGCGTAGTGTCCACTGAGGGTAATTTACATGTAGTACACGCAAACAATCAGGCGGAAGGGAGTGCGCAACAGAATGCTCACCATCCGTTACAGACTCGGAAGAAACCAGTTTTATTTTTCTGGTGGCAAAGGTCCAGCGTGTAGCACAGAGCACTTCACGCCGCGCCGGGTGATAGTGCATATAACAAAGGCGAGAAGGTAATGATCCATTGGCATCAATAGCAGATAGAGGCGCTTCACCGAGTTTGCAAAGCGCTGTATTGCAAATATCAAGTGGCGTCAAGGCAGTATTTTCAGGTGAGTTACTCATAATAATTTTTTGACTACCCTGTTGTGTTGGGTACATGGCAAGCATGCCACACGTACTGCTGAATTGCAACCGTAACGCAGCTTCATTCACTTCGTTTGCGTAGATGCAAACGAAGTGAATCAATCCGCTAGAAACTTGCCAGAAACTCAGGAACGGGCTATGTTCATGTGTATGCAGCAGGATGCGCGCAAAGAAGCCTACAGATATTATCAGGAAAGCGGACGAAAGCTGACCGAGGATGTGGAAAAACTCATTGGCAATCCCAGAGGAGTGCTGGTGTTTACCCCTGAACTCGTCGTGCTGATGAAACCGGTATTGCTCGGAGAAGAACTGCTCTGGGGTGATTTGGCGGATGACCCGCCTGAAGCCAATGCCTGGTATGTCCACCTACTTGTGGGGGATGTGCAGTTGGCTCGCCGAATGTCTGACTCTGTTCCGCCTCTGGAGTGGCTGTGCTTCCAACGCGGGCGGCGCAACAGCCTGCTCCACGTATACCGCTGGTCCTCGCTGCTGCATCGTCACAACAACAGAAAGGAAATAAACAAACAATGATGGGATTCTTCAGAACAGGCTCTGGTTCCAAGTTAGTCAAAAAAACCGCTACTTCAGATACTACTGTACCGACCGCCGCCATACCGGTGGTAACAAGCACGGTAGAGGAAGACACAACAGCCTCCTATTCGCAGCAACAAAGATTGCGCAACGGGCTCAAATCTACGCTGGTGAGCAATAGAAAACAGCGTAATATCAATTTATTAGATTCTATAGGCGGCAATACAACCCTAGGCTGATTTCATGGAAAACATACTCAGTTCTTACAACACACTCAAGACAGCCCGGACTCCGTGGGAAAGCTGGTGGAACACCCTGCGTGACTACGTACTGCCTACACGCAGGGATGATGAAGATACCGACACCGCGGATGCCTCAGGACTGCACCGTCTGATTGACACAACAGCTGTGGAAGCCTGCCAGAAACTTGCCAGCGGACACATGAGCTACATGACCCCGAGTCACGAGCTCTGGTTCAAGTGGAGCCGCCCTGATCCCACAGCGGGAGATGAAGCCGAATCCTGGTACAACCGCTGCTCCGAAATCGCCAACAGGGAGCTGGCTCTGAGCAATTTCTACACTGAACTCCACGAATGTTTCCTGGATCGTGTAGGACTGGGCACTGGCAGTCTCTTCTGCAGTACCACCCGTAGCGGTCACCTGCTCTTCCGCCATATTCCCTGCGGGCAGTTTGTTTGCGCGGAAAATGATGAAGGCAGCATCGATACTTATATGCGGGAATACACCTGTACCCCACACCAGGCAGCCACCCAATTCGGAGAAAAATCACTGGGTGTGCACGCCAAAACACTGCTGCAGAATCCGCGCCAATTACACGAATCCTGCCTGCGTATGCTCCACGTCGTTCGCCCTCGACAAAAACGCCTGCGCAACCGTCCGGATGCCCGCAATATGCGCTTCGAAAGTATCTACTACAGCCTTGATGATCAACAGATCATGGAAGAAAGAGGATACCATGAGATGCCCTACATGGTAACTCGTTTCCTTCGCTGGGGGGAAGGACCCTACGGCTTGGCTCCGGCAAGATTGGTCTACCCGGATATCCGCCAGGCACAGTTTCTCAACCGAATCTTAGACATGTTAGGTGAGCTGGCTGCTTTCCCGCGCATTCTGGAACTGGCCAATCAGGTAGGAGAAGTAGATTTGCGCGCCGGAGGACGCACTCTCATCAACCCGGAGAGTGCCAGTCTCGGCTTCCCGCGAGAGTGGGCAACTCAAGGTCGCTACGACGTAGGTCTGGGGCGGCTGGAGCAGAAACGTGAATCTATTAACCGCGCATTCTTCATTCCCATGCTGGATCTGTGGAGCGAGCGCAAAGCCCAAATGAGTGCCACTGAAGTCTACGCCCGCGAAAATGAAAGAGTCATGCTCTTTTCTCCCTCATTCACACTATTTACCAGTGATTTCCGGCCTCTCATGGAGCGCGTATTCGCTCTACTCTTCCGATTGGGGCGGTTCCCACAGCCTCCTTCTTCTGTGCTGAACAAGGACGCTCTGGGAGAAGAAGTGGTGGAAGTACCGCACGTCATCTACCAGGGGCGCATTGCCCAGGTGATGCGACGGCAGCAGGCAGAGGGGATAGAGCGTACCCTCCGGCGGCTTCAGGAACTCTATGGTTTGGATGCCTCCGTAGTAGACCATGTGGATTTGGACAGAACATTCCGACTTTCAGCAAGACTGGATGGTGTGCCGGAAGAAATCCTGAAACCACAGACAACAGTCAAACGCCTGAGAAGACAACGTGAGCAACAACTCAGCGCCTCCATACAGCAACAACCTCAACCTACTGCGCTGCCATGATATCCAACCGCAATCAACTTGCCCGGAAAGAGCAGGAACAGAGAGAAGAACGCCGCCGCCTGCGCGAACTACTAAACACCCCACTCGGACAACAGGTTCTGGCTGATCTGGAGCATAGGTTCGAGGTGCACCTGCCCGTATTTCAGGGTAAGGCGCTGAACTATGATCCGCTGGATGCCATGCGCCGCGACGCTCATCGCGAAGTTTTCCTCGTCATTCGCCACCGTCTTGAACTGGCGGAACGCGAGGCAACAACACCAACCAACACACAAGAAGATGATGATGAATCAGAATAATACAGACAGTACCCCCGCAGGAGAATCCTCCGCGGATTCGCTCCCCAACATTGACCCGGCATTCACGATGACGGATACTCCGCTCATGGCTGAAGACGGAAGCTTTGCTCCGGATTGGTACAAGCGTTTTGACGAGCTTGAGCCCTATGGCTCAACGCTTGCCAAATTCCGTCGGCCGGAAGCTTTAGCAAAAAGTTATGCTCACCTCGAACGGCTCAAGGGTTATCCCGACATAACAGATGACCGCCGCATGGCAGCATTCCGCACCGCAGTAGGTCTACCTGACTCTGCTGAACAATTCAGTCTTACCCGCCCGGAAGAAACACCGGATGAACTGTGGAATCCGGCTCTTGTTCAAAGCATGGCTCAGGTTGCCTACGAATACGGAGTGCCTCCCAAAGCCATGGAAGCCATGTGCAAACGCTATGCAGCAGAGGGTCGCCGATTCATGCAGGAAATGCAGCGGCAGCAAGAAGAGGAAATCAATAAAGCAAACAGGCAGCTTCAGGAAATATGGGGAATCCACTACGAAGATAACCTCCGCACCGTCAACACTTTCCTGCACACCATGGGTGAGCGGGCCGGGGTGGATTCCTCCTCTCTGATGCAGCATCCCGCGCTGCGCAGCAATCCGGAATTCGCACAAATCATGCTGGAAGCCGCTGCGCTTATGCAGGAAGCTCCACTACACACAGGTTCTACATCTGATACAAAACAGGAGGCTTACCGCATCGCTCATGATCCTGCCCACCCGCTGCATGAAGCATACATGCGCACCAACCACCCTCAACACAGCTTTGCAAACGAGCAGTATGACCGCTTGGCATTCGGTCACCGTTTGTAAAGGTACGCAGTATTCATTATAAGACTCTCCCCTGCGCTTCGGTGCAGGGGAGTTTTTCTACTTAAGTCTTGTTTTGATTATGTTCTGACATGGCGTGTAGCAAAATCTCAACAATGTAGCTCAAATCTTTTTTTAAATGTTAAAGTATTAATAAAACCGGCTTTTTGATTATTCAAAGCTTCAGCCATGCTTTCTTTAGTCATTATTTCATTGCTGATGAACGTTTTAGTGTAGGCAAAAAAAACTTGTCTTCTCAACCGAATTCACTTTTAAGCCCACGACCGTCGCGGTAGACATCGCGGTGGTTGTTGTTTTTGGAGGCACTGGCACAATCGTTGGCCACTACCTACACCTTCGCGAAGAAGACCCTCACCGCGCCCGAGGTCGATGCCGCCCACAAGCAGGTACGTGGTAGGATACGGCATGATGAAACTGTCCGATACGGATTTGAGCCGAGAGGCGCGCGCTATCTGCTGACAACGCAGCGAGCCATTATCTGCAGACAGGGATTTTTTGGAGGGGTGAAGCTGCGGGTATTCGGCCTTCACCCGGGAATGACGGAAGAAGTGCAGCAGGACCGCTTCGGGCGGGGGCATCTGGTGTTTGATTACACAGACTATGCCGTGAACGGCGATCACCTTCCTATCGGCTTTCTGTGGCTGCGGGATGTGAATGCCACGCTGGAGGTGCTGAACGGTCTGCTGGAGACAGCCTCACCGGAGCAGGCCATCGAACACGCAGAGGAAGAAGACCTCCCACAGCAAAGCAACCGATTTTGGCAGAAAATGATAGTAGTCATCGTCTGCTTTGCCGTTGGAGTATTCTCCCTCATCCGAGGCATTGTGCATGCTCTGGCGCTGCAACAGAATGCAGATGCGGAGCGATGGCTTGGGGCACTCTTGCCTTCTATTGTGGGGCTGATCTTTGTGGGCGGCGGGATTGCGGCCCTCTGCTCCCGCCGATAATCAATGGGTACCCGCTTCTCTTCCGGCCTGTTCCACCCCGTGCAGCAGTAACGGAAGTACCGCGTCAATGCGGGGCATTCTCTCCCATGTCTGTCGACTTGTCTCCAGACGGACGCTGCCGGAAGCCGTGATTTGTATTTCCCGCAGAAACAGCCCGGCAAGCGGGACTGCCTCTGCCGGGCGGTCTGTATATGCCTCACCCAAGGTTTGCGCTGTGAGGAAATAGAAGCGGCGGTTTTCCCGGTGCTGAATATAGAATGCCCCTATCAGGACTCCCCACCCCACGGCAAACAGGATGAAGCTGGAGGTGCGGGGCATTGTCCCCTGCATCAGCGTATAGCACACGGTCAGACTGAACACCGCCATGAATGCTGAGAGCAGATAGCGCAGCCATCCCGGAAGCCATGTACGCGGGCGGTCTGCCCACAGCAACCTGTCGCCCGGTACCATGACCTCCCTGAGACGAACCCGCACGCTGACCGGCAGTTGCTCATCCGCATGCGTGAGGTCGCGGTGCGCCGGATGCATCGGAACAGGAGGTATGTTTGCTGCGGCGCGTCGGAGGATTCCTGCCACTCTATCTGCCTCTGCCAGGCAGAAGAGCCCCTCCTTTTCCTCAGGTTTGCGGATAATGATATCTCCGCTGCCATCTTTGCCGATGTTCAGATTTTGGATGATATTATCATGCAGAAGTGCAGCTTTCAGTGTGTTGTTTTCGTATCTCAGCAGAAAACGGGAGCTGACAGCGTAATACCGGGATTTGTCCCCGAAAAACAGCTTCCACCAGATACGAATAAGCCAACAGGACAACAGTATAAAGGGCAGCATAAACTCCAATGCCGCCACCTTGTCTGCCGGAGTATCATCCGATACTACCCACGTGATGACACCAACCGTCATCATGAAGCACAGGATGGCGGAAAAAAGCAGAAAGAGCACCCCGCCGCTCAGCCCCTCTGTGATCAGTAAGTTTCTCTTCATTCCGGGCATAGCGATACCTGCCCACAGAATCTCATCCCCGGGCAACAGTACCTGCTCCATGCGCTCGCGTACCTCTCGCGGAAAATCCGTATCACTCAGTTTCATCTGTTGCGCTCCGAGTGATTAATTGCTCACGGCAATAGAAGAACTCCGGCAGCAGCCCGGGGTAGCTACAGGGAAAATCTATGCTCCGCTGTTCCGTTTCCAGAGTGCCTTTCCCCCGGGAATCAATGGTGATTTGTTTGAAGCTGCATTCGGAAAGCGGGGTAAGCTGCGGGGCGCGTCCGGGAGTGTACAATCCCAGAGAACAATTGGTGAGAATCCGGTAATTTTTGCGGGAAAAGTAGTGCGAGCAGAGGCTAAATCCGACAATCGCCAGGATAAGCAGGCAGATGATGTAAACACCCCAAACAAATCCGGCAATGCTGATGCCATGATAGTAATCATGCAGCATGAAGGCGGTGTATACCAACATCAACAGCACAAAACACAGGGATTTCCATGGAAACCCACTCCTCGGTTCAGGAGATATCCAGAGGATGCTTTCGTTTTCTGCCAAATGTTGTTGCAACTGCACGCTGTCGCGCTCGGGCAACATATCCCTGATGCCTGATTCTGTTTGCTGACGCTTGGGTACGGCGTAAGGGTGATGTTCCGCCGCAGCGCGGTCGAGTATCACAGCGGCGGTTCGGACATCCGGCAGGAAAAACATGCCGTCTCTTTCCTTGTCCGATTTCAGGAAGATATGCCCTTGCCCCTGTGCATAGCTTTCTGTTTTGAGAATCATATCCGGCTTGATGGGGCGGGCTTGCAGCTTGTTTTTCACATCCATCAGCAGGAAGTGATGCGTGATGGCATAGCAACAGGTGTTTCCCCGAAAAATCGCCCTGTACCAAATGCGGATGAGCCCAACACCTATGGCTGTAAAAGGAAGCAGCCACATGGCCATGGTCCATACAAGAGAAAGCGGCTCTTCTCCGTTTATCAGCAGTTTGCCGATGACATACAGGAAAACGGATAGAATGCCGCACCATGCCAGCGTGAACAGCAGCATGAAAGGCGCATTGCTGCTGCCTCCGATTTCATGCAGCCGGCTGTCCCAACCGTTAATGGGGCGTGCCGCCCACAGAATCTCATCCCCGGGCAGTAGTACTTGCTCCATGCGCTCGCGTATCTCTCGCGGAAAATCCGTGTCACTCAGTTTCATAGGTCGCGGACAGTCTGGCACAAAAGGCTGCGGGTGTCAATCAAATTGCAGTAGCGGTAAACGAAACAGCACTGCCGCAAGGCAGTGCTGTGAGAAAACCGGGAGAACGGTGAGGTGGCTCAGAAATTCCAGCGGATGGCAGAGGTGTACTCCCAACCGTTGTAACAATCGGAACCGTTGTTGCGGGCGGTGGTGTACTCTGCACCGAGCATAAGCTTGAGCATGTTCTTATCCCTTGGCGAGAGGTAGAAATCTGCGCCGAAGTAGAAGGCGTTGATGCTGTCTACCCAGGAGGACGCCGTGGTGTTGGTGCAGATGTAGCGGTCTGCGCCGAGCTTGCAGGCGTTGTCCCCGGTCATGCCGGTGTAGCGGAAGATGAGGTCTACACGGTCGGTCAGGGAGTATACCGGCTGAAGCTGGATGCCGATGTTGTTGCCGCCGCCGCTCTGCATCTCGCAGTTGCCGACAAGGTTGGCAAGGAAGAGCCACTTGTCCTTTTTCACCTCATAGCCCAGGGAGAGGGCATCCTTCACACCGATACCGTAGCAGTTGGCACCGGGGGCAGTGCCGTTGTCGTAGGTGTTGTTGAAGTCGTGCGCGTATTGGACGGATACCTTGTGGTAGCCGCTCTCCGTTACACGGAACTTGTGGGATGCGCCGATGATGGCAAAGAACTTGTCTTCCCAGCCGAATTCGCCCTTGAGCCCGCGTCCGTCGCGGTAGGCATCGCGGTGGTTGTTGTTCTTGGAGGCACTGGCACGGTCATTGGCCATGAGCTGGAGGTAGACGGTATCCTGCTTGTTGGGGGAGTAGGTGATATCTAACCCCCAGTTGGAGTCCAGTCCGTATTGGTTGCCCACAAAGGAACGCTCCACGCAGGTGAGAGCGGAAGAGGGGGTGGAGTAGTCCGTGGTGAAGAGCGGCTTGAGCTTACCGGCCTTCACGCTGAGCCCCTTCACGGCTTTGATATCCTGCTTCACCCAGATGTCAAAGAGGTCTGTGTAGGAGAAATTGCGGATGGTGCGCCCGTTTTTCCACGTGTGGCGGTAGGGCAGACCGCCGATGCGTGCCCATGTGTGGAACTGAGTGCCGGTGCGGAAATCCACGTTGACACCGACCCAGGAGCGGCGGAATTCATGGTTGAAGGGGCTGCCGCCGTCTTTCAGATGCAGACCGTTGCTGCCGTTGGGTTGTACGGAGGCCATTTGGTACTGCTCCATCCACGCAAAGCGCACCTTGGTCACGAAGCTGTCCTCATTATTGTAGACGGTAAGGGCTTTTTTCCAGTTTTCCAGCTCGGCTCCTATGGCTTTTAAGGCGGTGACACCCTGCGCCACCCCGCTCATGGCCACCGTTGCGGCCATGACGATTCCGAAAAGGGATGCTTTCATGATTAGCGGAGGTTGGAGAAGAGGGTCTGCTGGTCGAGTATAGACATGTATTCCTTGTAGTCAATGCCGGCATCCAGAATGTAGAGCGTGAGGAGACGCTTGACGATGGCGAGAATCTTCTCCGGCTGCCAGGGTTTTTCGATGTAGTTGTTAATCTGGCCGTCATTGATGGCGTTGATGGTGTCCGCATGGGTAGCCTGCCCGGTGAGCAATACCTTGCGGGTCTTGGCAAAGCGCGGGTCGCTTGCCACCTTGCCCAGCAGCTCGGTTCCGCTCTCTCCCGGCATCACCTGGTCAGAGATGACGATGGCTACATAGTCTCCGTCCTCATCTATCTGCTCCATGAGCTTGAGACAGTCTGCCACGCCGGAGGCTTCCTCCAGTCGCACGAGCGGGGTGAGCGGACGGAGGTCACGCATGACGGAATCCAGCACTTCCTGCTGGTCATCTACACAGATAATATTAATCGTTTCCATGAATTTTTGTGGTGGGAAGGTTGATGGTGAAAGTGGTTTCCTCATCGGTGCTGCTGAGACCGATGCTGCCCTTGTAGCTGTCTACGATGCGGCGAACGATGGAGAGCCCGAGCCCCAGCCCGAAATCCAGCCCCTGTTTCTTGGTGGTAAAATTGGGCTGGTAGATTTTTTCGATATGTTCCTGGGGGATTCGCGGACCGTTGTTGGAAATGGTGACGGTGACGTATTCCTCCGGCAGAAGGCTCACGCCCTCAGCATGGAAGATGCCAGTGGAGACGGAGATGCGGGGCTCGGCGGTCTTGTCCAGGGTGAGGGCATCGTAAGCATTCTGGACGATATTGGTCCAGATCTGCATGAGTTCGCTCTTATCTGCGGTAATAGCGGGGAGCGGTTTGAACTCTGTTCTGAGGGTGACGTGTTTGAGTTTGTTGTGCAGGAGATGCAGCGCATCCTTCACGGTCTGCACCACGTCCACCCCCGGCTCGCGTGAGGAGCTGGGGGCACCCATCTGCTTGACGGCGCGGACGATACCCGTGGCGTGGTTGGAGGCCATTTGCAGGTCGCGCAAATCATGCCCCATTTCCCAGATGCGGTAGTTGCGCTTCACATTGCGCACAAAACGCCAGCTGAGTTTCTTGTACTCCGCTTCTGTGGGGGCGATGTGAGCCAGTACCTTGGCGGCTTCCTGACTCATGCCCAAATCGCGCTCATAGTGGCGCACCATGGGGCGTAAATCACTGGCAGAGAGGAAAGTGGTGTCCTCATAGCCCTTCAGGAAGAGTTGCGCGTTGAGCTTGTCCTGCGCTTCCAGAATGGTGCGGAGGGTATCTGCCATGAACTCGGTGCGGCGGGAGATGACCCCGACAGCGTTGTTGAGCTCATGAGCGATTCCCGCAGAAAGCTGACCGAGCAGAGCCGCCATTTCGGAGCGCTGGAGCAGCCGCATCGCTTCCTCTCGCTCAGCGGCGCGGCCGAAGATGCGGTCATTGCGCGCCGCCAGCTCGTGGATGGCTACGGGCAGGAACTGCTGGGCAAAGTTGCCGTATTCGTACTGCTCCACAATGGGGGTGGTATCATCAATATAGGCCAGCCTGGTCTTTTCCAGCGCGTAGAGTGAGGTATTGCTGCGGAATGCGCGGGAAAAGAAACTCTGCACGCAGACAAAGGAACCCGCATCTGCGCGGAAGAGCTCATGCCGCCGACCCTCACTTTCCGTAGGCATATGTTCACTAATCTCATTATCCTCCTCTCGGTAGGAAATGATAGAACCCTCCATGATGCGGTACATGCGGCGGGTGCGCTGCCCCTGACCGATGAGCAACTCCCCCGGCTCCAGTTCGACAGTTCGCCCCGCGTCACTAAAATAAACGCGTTCGAGACGCTCCAGAGCACGGTTGATATTGTCGGAAAGCGGAATCATGTTTCGTTTGGCTGAATTTAACACATTCTGCAAACTAAGGCAAGTTTTCTTGGCCAATCACCTGCGAATTTGTCCTCTTTGAAGGAAAAATTAAGTATGTTCATCTATCGAAAATTGTCAGTCGGCCATTTTAAGGCTATTCAGCGGGGTTCTGTAAAACTTGTAACATAGCTTTTTGTGGCGAAGGCAGGTGCAAGCGGAATAGGTTGAAAGGCTTGTTGCATTATTCCATACCTTCTGAATCTGCCCAAACCTGCATCCCTGCCGACTTGGGAATTAGATTCAGTTAAAATTATGCCTATTTTTTCTTGAAAATAATTGTGGAGAATCTGCTCTTCTACTCGGAATCTCCTCCGATACAATCGGTTGAAACTTGATAACGGAAATCGGAATGTCGAATTTCACTCTCTGCAATATCGAAAAAATTGATTTAACTTCAACGCAACAAGCGGGATGATGTTTTCACAACATCATCCCGCTCACAATAAAATCAATCTTATCAAATAAACGCGGCTGCGTGCCACTCACTTTCAGGCAGCGATGCCGAAATGTCGCTGAATATCCTCAAAAATGCGGTCACGAAGCCGGCGAGCCTTCTCGATATTACGTGTCTTGAGCGAGAAGCGCAGACGCTCTGCCGTGGCATCCGGTTTATGAACCGTCACGTGGCACCACCAAACACCGCGGTTATTCCACAGGTGGTGGTTGAGGTTATCATCGTTGATACGAAGCGCGATCTTTGTCTGTTGAGGTGTCATTTGTGTAAAAATGCTTAAAAGTAAAATGTGAGCTATAGGACTCACAGGGCATCCGCGTTCGCTTTCAGAACGTCGGCGGCTTTCCCGCTTACCTTTATCCAGGAGACTCAGGTTACCGCCAATCCGTTCAAAAAAAATCCGGAAAAGATTTTAGTAGAGGATACCGGCCTTTTTCAGCGTGTTATAAGCACCGTTCTTGGAGATGGTACGCAGAGCCTTGCAGGAAAGCTTCATGCGGATGAAACCACCCTTGCCGCCGTTGAGCTCGGGCACCCAGATACGCTTCTCCTGAAGGTTCGGATATACCGTGCGGTTCACCACCTTGGTGACGTGACGACCGATACCGCCCTTCTTCTTGGCAAGACCGGAGCGATGAATGCGGCGGCCTTTGTGAGGCATGGCAAACGTGATATTGCAGATTCTGGACATAAGATTTTAAGGTGACGTTTTAGTTTTGCGGAGCGCCATTATACACCATTTCCCCACCTCGTCAAGCAAAACCCCCAAAAAATTTGAAGAAAATGCAGAATTTGCAATGCAGAATGTAAATAGGCATCCTTTGTTCGAGGGTCAGTCTGCTTCTGAATATGTCTGCGTCAGCATGGCATAATCCTCATTTTTTTTCTTATTTACTTCACGTCAAAGTCTCATTTCTCTTTCTTGCTCCGGTGGGTCGTAATCGGAATCACGCCAGATTGGTGCATCGCGAGGCATATCGAATGCCAACCAGAAGGCTGTCAGATAGGCTGTCACAGCTGCCGCTGCGCTTGCCGCCCAACAACATAGAGCCTCCCACAAATCCTCGCGCTTTATCCATACCAGCGTCATGATTATTAACCAGAACGGTACCATTAACCCACCCAGTATCCCTATCAGAAGCAATACCCAGCCCATGTTGAATATGTATTCTATCCACCGGGGGGATTCACCCGTCATGAGAGATAACTCAGCGGCCACCCTCATTAGCGCTGCCCCAGCCACCAGAAATCCTGCCGCCCCCAACGGCAGCTGCCATCGACTCTCCGCAAAACGCCTCAGTACCCGTCTGCACTTTCTGAACATACCTGCCGGGTGAGATTCCTCATCAAACTGTTGTGGTGGTAAATCCATGATATTCCGGGGATATCCTACCTATCCGCGTTCCTCAAAGCAAGAAGTATTAATGTCTTTCCCTGCGCTTGCGAGAAAAAATAACTATTTTACAAAAATTATTCTTTATTATAAACAAAAAATCATGCAGAATGCGCCTGTACGAGTAGAATCGGCCGTGAGCCGATGGAGTATGAACGTTTTGACATTTCAGAGTTATGAAGACGAAATCCATTTTTCTGGCCATGCTGGCAGCATCATCCGTGATGCTCAGTTCTTGCTTTGTGACGGTGGGGCCGCACGGAGAGGTGGCGGTGGGAGGCAGCGGCGGTATTGCGGTGGATTCTCATGGTCATGTGGCGGCCTGGACAGATGCCAGCTATGATGCAGCGGGTTTTCCCATTTACGGATACTACTACGGACGTCCGGTGTATGGTTATGATCGCTACGGAGCCGCTGTGTTCACGTTCGGTGCATTGACGGCCACCTGCATCGTGCCTGCCTGGGGGCCGGCTCCGTGGTATTGCGGTCACTGGCACTATCCGCGCCACATTCACCGCTCACACTGCCCGAGCCACCACCCGCACGGGCACCATCCCGGCCGCCGCCCCAGCGGTGGACACCATGCACCGGTTCACCGCCCCAATCACAGAGTTTCCGGTCATGCAGGAAAACCGGCCGGACATAGGAATCACTCAGGAAGACCTCATAATCAACCGTTTATGCCCGGCAGTCATGTAAACCGTCCCGGCCACCACGGTGCGCGGCCTGCCAATGTGAACCGCCCGGGCAACCACGGTGCGCGGCCTGCCAATGTGAACCGTCCGGGCAACCACGGTGCGCGGCCTGCCAATGTGAGCCGCCCGGGCAACCACGGTGCGCGGCCTACCAATGTGAACCGTCCGGGCAACCACGGTGCGCGGCCTACCAATGTGAGCCGCCCAGGCAACCACGGTGCGCGGCCTGCCAATGTGAGCCGCCCGGGCAACCACGGTGCGCGGCCTACCAATATGAGCCGCCCGGGCAACCACGGTGCGCGGCCTACCAATGTGAGCCGCCCGGGCAACCACGGAGCACGGCCTGCCAATGTGAGCCGCCCCGCCCGTATAAGCAGTCACCGTCCGAGCAGCGGCGGTCACGCCGGACGTACCGGCGGTGGACATAGAGGCGGACGCCGATAAATTTTCCCGGAGAGAGAATACAGAAAAGCATCCCATGGCTCATGTCATGGGATGCTTTGATTTAGAAAGGAAATGATTCAGCGCAAACGGGTAAGCTCCAGGTGACGAACCATACACTGATTGAGCTGACCGTTGGTATTGACACAACGTGCGGAATAGCGCAAAGAGAAAGTATGCAGACCTCCCGGAAGCTCCAATACCTTGGAAGCGGTGAGCGTATAATCCTCCCAATTGCCTGTCTCTGTATTGTGCGGCAGCAGAATCATGCCGGCAAATTCATCATTCACCAGCAGTTCGCGAATGGCGCAGGAATCACCGTCACGCAGAGAATCGGTAGCGTTGCAGTAGAGTACACGGAGGCGGTAAGTTCCGGCAGCCAGTGTCACCGGTTCAAAATCCAACCGCTCGGTACAGGGGCGTGTATCCAGCCACGCCTGCCCGTTTTCCACGGCATACTCTGCCTCCTGACCGATTCGGTGGGGAGCAAGGCAGCGCACCGTGGCGGGAGCGCAACATTCAAAAGGTTTACTGAAACATGAAGAAATCGAGCCGTTGACAGCCTGAACACTGAAGCTGTTGAAATAAAGTTCAGAGAGCGAAATGGTACATCGGCAATCCAAAGTGGTGGCGTATGCCGCTCCGTTGCGGTACACGCAGTAGGATGAAGCACCGGGAACGGGATGCCAGCGCAGTTCTTTTTCCGTGGGATTATTCCACTGCGGTTCGGGCAAGTCCTCTGCGGCTGCGGGAAAATCGGCGGCAGGCAGCTCCTCATCAGCGGGCATGAGATCAAGCTCAATCTGCACGTGACCCTCCGTGTCCAGCGGGATGGCGGGAATCCCCGGTTTGCCGTTCACTAACACGGACCACACTTCAGTACCGTAGCCTTTCAGGTGAACGCTGAGTGTCATCTTACCGATACGCAAGCCGGTAATCCAGTGGCTGCCGCTGTACTCCTTCGGTACGCAGGGGTTGAACACCAGATTATTGCCCTCAAACTGCAAACCGAACAGTCCGTGATACACCGCCCCCAGCATGCCGCAAATGCTCCACAGCTGGCTGTCAGAGTTCTGAATTGTTTCCGTTGCCTCGCCGGTTTCGGCGTTGAAATTTTCCTTGTGTGAGGCATTGACCAAAAATGCTCCCAGCAGTGATGCCAGACTGAACGAAAGCCCGGCACAGTCCTGCATCTCCGCATGAGCCTGCAACACCCAACCCTCCACAAAAGGCCAAACGGCGCGATTGTGATAGGCTGCTTGCTGACCCGCCTTGTAGGGAGTGAACACGGGCGTACCGTAGGCAGAGCGGGGCAGTGCTCTGAGTGCCCGCTCACTGTGCTCACCGGCAATACCGTAGCGCACCGCCAGCGCAACACCGAGTGCATCTACACGCTCATCCAAGTAGCCATGGGGAGCAAAAACCATGCCGTACTGTTGGTTGGCGCGACTCCAGAATGTGGCATTGATTGCTTCTGTCAGGGCATCGTACTCCGCTTCACGGCGGTCAGCTTCCTCATTTCGTCCCAGCAAGCGCAGCATGCGCATGAGGAAACGGCGGCAAACCGCATGCACCACATTGGTGCCGAATGCATAGCAGGAAGCGATATGGGATGGTGTTGCCCAATCCGGGTAACTCTGATCCCGCCAGTCGATAAAGGATGTCTCACCCGGACGCAGAGGAGTATCCTGCGGCAGGACTCGGGCATCCTGCTCCAAGGTGACGGTGATGATATCCGCACTCTGTTCCAACCACTCTCGGTCACCCGTGGCGCGGTATACTGCCCATGCTCCCAGTGCCCAGACCACACGGTCGGTGGAAACAGGCCAGCCGCCGCCCGTGCCGGTATCCTGCAGAATGATACCGTCGCGCACGCGGCTCATGAGACTGCGGCGGAAATCCTCCGGCATGACCAGAGCACCGCCCATGGCGGCAGCGTAGGCGGTATCACGTGTCCAAACCCCCTGCCAGGAAGCACCGGCACGCAGCAGACCTTCCTCCGTGCGGATGGAGCAAAGCTCAGCCACTGCACTATTGTAAGCAGCCATCAGCACCGGAATATCACCCACGTAGCGGGGAAACTCGGCAGGCACGCTCTTTGGCAGCTCCACGGTGCGCTCCGCACCATTGCGGGAGATGCGCAGCGTGCTGCCCTCCACCGTGGCTACCGTGCCGTTGCGCAGGATACCATGGGTGGTCAGCCGCCAGAGAGCGTTCTGATACAGGAGCTTTTCTGCGGGAGAAACCATGCAGACAAAAAGGCGTAATCAGAGAATGGCACCGGGGGTGTAACCCACGCCCTCGGGATAGCGGCCTGCCAGCTCGTCCACCATGCCGACAAAGGCATCCACCTGCTGCGCGGCCATACCCGTGTCACCGGCGTTGGCATCATAAATCTCCTGAATTTCCTCACGGGTGAGTTTCAGGCGTCTATCAGCACCCAGGCGATCCAGCAGGTCGTTCTGAGAAATGGCACCGTTGCGCAAATCATTGGAAACAGCCACGGCATGCTCCTTGATGACCTCATGCGCCTCCTCACGGCCCACGCCGCGCTTCACGGCAGCCATCATGATGG
The DNA here is from genome assembly GCA_045579245.1 of Akkermansia sp. Taxonomy (GTDB): domain Bacteria; phylum Verrucomicrobiota; class Verrucomicrobiia; order Verrucomicrobiales; family Akkermansiaceae; genus Akkermansia. The sequence continues at coordinate 49,377 of JAZNLU010000047.1, read as the reverse complement.
TGGTGGTCATCAGGAAAGGCAGGTAGCGGTTGAGCTCCGTGCGCACCACGGGTTCATACACACCCATCTGATCCAACACCGTCAGGAAAGTCTCAAACAGACCGTCGGCGGCCATGAAAGCATCCGGCAGCACGCAGCGGCGCACCACGGAGCAGGACACGTCACCCTCATTCCACTGGTCACCGATGATACCGCCAATCATGCTCAGATGTCCCTTCAGGATGGCGTGGAAGCCATTGACACGCTCGCAGGAGCGGGGATTCATCTTGTGCGGCATGGCACTGGAGCCTGTCTGCCCCTTGGCAAAACCCTCCGTCACCAGTTCATGCCCCACCATGAGACGCCAAGTCTTGCAGAAGCTGCTCGGACCGCTGGAAAGACCCACCAGACCGGAAATAACCTCAAAATCCAGCGAGCGGGGGTACACCTGCCCCACGTTCATCCACTTGGAGGCAATGCCGAGGTGGGCGCAGATGCGCTCCTCCAGCTGACGCACGGTATCAGCATTCTTGGCAAAGAGGGAAAGCTGGTCAAGCTGGGTACCCACGGCACCTTTCAACCCGCGCACGCGGTAGCGCTCCATGATACTGACCCAGGCCCATGCCCAGTGGACAATCTCCTCACCGAACATGGCCACGCGCTTGCCCAGGGTGCTTGCCTGTGCCGCCACGTTGTGGGTGCGGGCTGCCAGCACCAGATCTCGCCAGCCGCCGGCACACTTGGCCATGCGATCCAGCACGGCCACGGCCTTGTCACGAATGATGCTCATGGCACGCCAGATTTGCAGCTGCTCCACGTTTTCCGTAAGGTCACGGCTGGTCATTCCCTTGTGGATATGCTGGTGACCTGCCAGGTCACAGAACTCTTCGATACGAGCTTTTACATCATGGCGGGTGATACGCTCGCGGGCGTTGATAGAATCCACATCCACCTGAGTTTTGACGCTCTCATAGGCATCGATGGCTTCCTGCGGGATATCCAGCCCGAGGTCTTTCTGAGCCTTCATCACAGCAATCCAGAACTCGCGCTCCAGAACGATGCGCCCCTCAGCGGACCAGATGGATTTCATGGCATCAGAGGCGTAACGGCCTGCCAGTACATTCGGAATAGCGTTCATAACTCTCTTGAAAACGTGGTTGATAGGTGAATGCAACCCTCCCCGGGTGCGCGCGCAGCATAGCATTAAACAGACGGCTTGGCAAGCTTAAACGAGCCGAACGGCGCTGAATTCAGCCCGGTTTGCCGGACAAAATGAGAAAAGTCGTTTTTTTTTGCTTTACTTGCTGCAACAATCAGATAGCATAAGTGCATGGCACAGAAACGTTCTACCCGCCCTTATTCTGCTTCCCGTCCCATCAAAAAATCCGGAGGAAACGGTGGTATCATCATCCTGCTGCTGCTGATACTGGCAGTGGGCGGTGGTTGTTACTATTACTACACCGTGCAGGAAAAAGAGAGAATTCGCCTGGAAAAAGAAGCCAAAGCGCGTGAGGCTGCCCGTGCGGAAAAAGCCCGCAAGGCTAAAGAGGAGGCCGAGCGCCTCGCCCGCGAAAAAGCGGATCAGGAACGCCTGAAGGCAGAGGAAGAAGCCCGCCGTAAGGCTGCGGAAGAAGAGGCACGCCGTAAAGCGGAAGAGGAAGAAGCCCGCCGCAGAGCAGAGGAGGAAGAGGAACGCCGCCGCCGCGAACAGCAGCAGGAAGAACCGGATGAGACACCTGATGAACCGGAGCAGCCCACCGAGCCGGAAAAGGGAGATTATGATGACAGCGTAGACCTGACCGGCACCATCTCCCGCGAGGACAGAGAAAAATTCAACGCCATGCTGGAAAATCTGCTCAAGGAAGGCAACTATGCCGAATTTTCCAAAGCATTCACGCAAAAGACAGTGGAAGCAGTACGCGGTCTGCTGGGCGGCAGCGGGGAACGCCTCAACTACCACTCCTACCGCTCTTCCCGTAATCTCATGAACTCCGTGGAGCTCTGCACCCTCATCAACTACGCCGGGGAATCCGGGCTACGCTTCATTACCCATCCTGAAGACAGCGCGACTTCCAAACCATTCAAAGGCTCCTCCCCGGAAAAGGGGCGGGAGTTCATCCGCTGGCTGGTAAATGACCGCAGCCGCCCGCTGCATGCTTTTATTCAGAATTTCATGTTACAGGAGGGCCGACCGCATAATACGGCATGGTCTATTCAGATGCTTTACAAAATATGGCTCGCTACCCCGGAGCGTGACCGCGCCAAGTATCTGAATCTTGCCATAGCCTGCTCGCTGGTGAATCCGGGTACGGCTCAGTCCAACGGCAGTATGCGCAATCCCAAAACCCCGGCGCTTTCCATGTCGGAAATCTTTGAATACTACCGCCTGCGGGACAGCAAGCGCAAACTGCTCACGGATGTGAAGAAGATGAGCGTAGCCAAACTCCTCTTTGTGGTGGATGTGCGCCTGAACCGCTCTGAGTTTGAGTGGGTGGAGAAGAACCTCAGCTATGACCGCGCCTCCTGGGCAAGCAAAGCCTACAATTCCATCAAATACCTCATGGAGCGTGCCAAAAACGGCAAAGACCCATACACCCACTACACTTTTGAGGAAATCCGAAAAGAGGGCGGTGTCTGCCGCGATCAGGCTTACTTTTCCGCCAACACAGCCAAGGTGATGGGAATTCCCGCCGTGTATGCCGTGGGTGACGGCGACCGCGGTCCGCACGCCTGGGTGGTCTCTCACGACACGGATACGCAGTGGAATCAGACCAACTCCTATGGGTACAAGACCGGTACATACGCGAATCCCTGTTCCGGGCGCAGGCACCATGAATCTATGCTCCTGCTTCAGACGAAGAAAGAAAAGCCCGGGCAGTATGACGGCGCAGCGGACTGTATCGCCCTCTCCCGTTTCCTGCTCAGTAATGGCAATGTGGATGAAGCCCGCGGTGCAGCGCGCTACGTTATCGGTGCATTCCCCACCCTGACCGCTGCTTGGAGCAATCTTGTGGAAATGCTTGGCCATGAAGGTGGCTCAGAAATTGAGCCGGGAGAGTGGCGTCGCATCCACAACACGCTCGGAGTCCAGAGCCGCAAGAATACGGAGCTGACGGATATTGCCGCTGAGGTAGAGGACAAATACATCATCACCGATCGCTCGGCTTCCGGCAAAAAACAGGCCATGAATCGGAGTCTCCGCCAGCTCCGCCGCAATGGCGGCGAGGAGCGCAGCGACCTGGTGGTGGAAGCCATCGGGCGTCAGGGTTCCATGTTGGCAGAAAATCAGGATATCCGCGGACTCTACAATCTCTATCGCAAAGAGCTCAAGGGCTACACCAAGCGCGGAGATATTTTCGGTCAGTTGCTCAGTCAATGCATCAATAACTACGAAAAAGCCGGTGCTACCAAGCGTGACTGGGCTCAGCTGGCCAAGGAAGCGGAAAAACTCTTTGAAAAAGAAATCCGCTCCGGCGGTGGCGACTTCTTCAAACTCAAAAAGGAAGTCACTATCCAAAAGCAGGTCGCTCAAATCTATATGAATGCGGAAAATCCCAAGAAGGCAACCAAGATTTCGTCAGATGCAGACGAACGTCTCAAGAAAGCTCAAAAGAGTGAGTAGACGGTAATTACTGCAAATATATATCCTCTTTGTCCACACAACGGAATGTTTTGATTTATTGTGGTAATCAATCTCATCTGGTTGTATTACCACAAAAAAATACGTGCCCGATGTGTATCGGGCACGCCAGAATGATAAGTCGGAAGTATTAACCTTCCGTAGTCCTTACTTCTTGGTGACAACAACGGGGGCGGGAGTCGGCTCCGGAGTGGGAACCGGCTGCTGCTGCTGCTGCTGGCAGGACACGAAAGCGGCTGCCGTAAGGGCAAGAATAGCGATGGTCTTCATAATTATCTAGACTAGTGTTTGATGTTTGAAGTGCCCCATCGCCCAAGAGTAGGACGCGGGGTGGCGAGAATTTATCACAAATCCGTAATAAATCAAGCCTAAAATGCTGTTCTACCTTATTTTTTTAACTTAAAATGATAATTTTCATTACGAAAACAAGTAGTAACAACTTAAAAATAAACAAATAATCAAAAAAATAGTCTCGCCAGGATTCGAACCTAGACAGAGGGAATCAAAATCCCTAGTGCTACCATTACACCACGAGACCACGCAGAAAGCAAGCAGCTTGCGGGAAATTTCTACCACAACACCGCTACTCTGGCAAGCTCAAAATGCGTATTAAAACGCAAAATTACAACTTCACAGCAGAAGGGATAACTCAGCGCGTGCGTTTCCACGGACCATCTCCCACAGAGATAACTTCAACCCTGACGCGTTCCAGACCTTTGCGTTCAAATCCTAAAAAGCGGGCTACACGTGTGCTGACATCAATGAGACGGTTGTCAATATACGGACCGCGGTCAGCTACTCTCACGTAGCAGGAACGTCCGTTGGAGAGATTGGTCACGCGGCAGACACAGGGAAGCGGCAGAGTCTTATGAGCAGCATAAAACTGGTGGGGATACAGCCTCTGACCGATGGCACCCGGGTTGCCGTCTGCCTCATAAAATGAGGCAATGCCATCCTCTCTGTAATGCAGAGCCTGCTCCACGCTAAGCGGATAATACCGCACCCCCTTGAGGGTATAGGGAGCCTTTTTATATCCTTTGTAGACAGGGAAACGCTGCGTATAACGCTGCTGCTGGCAGGCGCAGAAAAGAGTCAGTCCGAAAAAGCACAAAACAGCGCAGGAAAAGATTTTCTTCATGGTGACTATCATAAAACAGAAAGAGCAGACTGTCCATATCAAATAACAAAATCTGACACGATTCTATCTTGCAATGAGAGGGCAATCAGGTATGATGGGTGGCAACTCTGCTTCATGACTTCTCACCGCACCAGTACTGCTGCCATTCTCTGCTGTCTCGCGCTCACGGTTTGGACACCGCTTGCCGCCCAACAGCCGGTTGCTCCCGCTCCGGCACTCAATCAGCAACAGGTTCAGGACCCGGCGGAGATATATCTGACAGCATACCGCCTGTGCCGTGAATCAGAGCGCCTGGCACAACAGCAGAATTACAATGCTGCCATTTCACGAGCCAAACAGGCTGAAAAAGTGCTGGCCGGTATCGTGAAAGATTACCCGAACTGGAAGAGTAATCTGGTTTCCATGCGCCGGCGTTTGCTGGCAGAAAACATGGCAACTTATCAGACAAAAGTCAAGGAAGCACCGATTCCGACAGGTCGCCAGCCCGGTAGCCCCATCTCACCGGAAGGACCGCGTACCACGCTGATACCGCAGCCGATGACGCCCCGGGCTGACGGAGCGCCCCCCACCCCCTACCAACCCATAGAGCTGCCGGATTACGACGGCACGGACAAGAAGCTCTACAACGCACTGGCTCTGGCGCAGGAGGAGTGCCGCCGTATGGCAGCTGCCTACAAAGAGCTGAACACCAGGTTTGAGGACGTTCAAAAGCAGCTCCTTGTTGCTCAGACGGAGCAGAAAATGTACAAAGAGCGCTACGAAAGCCTACAGGAACAAATCACCAGCGAGCGAGCCGCCGGCAATAAGGTGGTGGATTCCCTCTCCCGCCAGCTCGCTGAAATGGAAGCCAAGTACCGTGCCTCTGAAGATGCACGCCAGAAAGCCGAGTCACGTGTAGCGGAACTGGAGAGTACTCTGGCGGCAACTCAGGCGGAACTGGAGCGCGTGACCCGTGAGCGTGATGCCCTGAAGGCAGAAAATGAGCAGCTGCGTGCCATTGTAGAACTCAACAGCCCGGAAAAAACCAAGGCACTGCTGGATCAGAACCTGACGCTTGACCAACAGCTCAAGGATGCTCTGGCAAAAGTAGCCGAACTGGAATCTCAAAAGGCCGGTTCCGAAGATCAGCAGGCGGTTCTCCAGCAGCAGCTGGAGGCAGCCCGTTCGGAAGCGGACCGCCTGCGTGATGAGATGAGCGGTATTTACGAGGAAAATATGGGGTACCGCCGCCGCGTCTCTGACCTGACTGAGCGCCTTAACAATCTGGAAGCTGATTTAGAGAGCCAGAGCGAACAGCCGAATATTGACCCGGCGCTGGCAGAGGAAAACAAGCTTCTGCGTGAAGTTATCGCCAAACAGAAACGCACCATCGCCATGCAGGAAGAAGGGCGTAAGCTGCTCATCGAAACTTACAAACAAATCAAGAATCAGGACCCGGCCACGCTCAGTGCTCTCCAGAAGCTGGATGAGGAGAGCAGTCTGGAACTCACGGATGCCGAACGCCGCGTGATGGAGGCAGTGAAAAGCAGTGTTGCCGACACAGAGCAGGGTGAACAAGAAGCCGCCGCTGCCGTGCGCGAGGGACTGGAGGCGGAAGCGCTCGCCAATCTCGCAGCCAAGGCATTCTCCAAGGGGCGCTACACGGCGGCAGAGCAACTGTACCGCACACTGTATGATTCCAACCCCGACCACGTGGCAGGACTGGTCAATCTCGGCACCATTCTCCTCTACCGCAACAAATGCGAGGAGGGTATTGAGTACCTCACCCGCGCTTCCCGACTGGCTCCGGATTTAGCCATATCCTACTATCTGGCCGGCATTTGCTACTATCGTCTGGATAATATGGATCACGCCCGAGTCATGTTTGCCCGCACAATCGAGCTGGACCCCGGCAACGCGGAAGCTTTCTTCTACCTGGCTAACATAGAAGCGATTAACGGAGAATATGATACGGCACTCAAGCATTTTGCCGCAGCGGTAAAACTGAAAGCAGGGTTGGGTGATGCTCACTACAACATGGCTCGCCTGTATGCTGAGATGAAAAAAATTCCGGATGCCGCACGGGCATATGACCGCGGTATCGCCAACGGAGCTGAGCCTGACCCTGAGTTTGAGCAATACCTGCGCAACCACCCGGATAACGCCAATAAACCCGGTGAAGATTTGGTGGAAACCATCAATCCTCATGAAGAAGCCAAGGAACTGCGCAAAAATGACCCGGAAATGGCGGATATCATCGCCCGCCGGGATGCCGAGCGACTGGACGACCCGGTGGACCCCATGAACCCTGATGATGACCCCGGCAATACCTCCTCTGAATCGGAGACTGATGCACCTTCTGAGACAGAAGACCCGTTTGAGATTGCCCTCAAGGAAATTCGCCGCGATATCAATGCAGTCAAAACGCCTTCCGCCGCCGGGCAGGGACATGTGACAGATCCCAAGCGCTTCCGCACTATCCGCATCCGCAGTAAAATGCGTGATAAGCGTGGACGCCGCATCCGCGCCAAGCTACGACTTAAACGCCCTGAGCCCCAGCGAATCCGCCGCCGTGGCTCAGAAGAAATCCGTGAGATTAAGATGCCTACAGGATCTCCACAGAAAAAGGTGAATTGCAAGTTCAAATGCAACACTTTTTGAAAAAAATGCGCTCTTAGTGCTTTGCATCCCCAAAATTCAGCCCGAGAGCCTTCACCATCTCATTTGCGGACTTACCATCGAAGAGCTTTCGCGGGATTTTATTCATCCAACGCGCCAGCCGCTGAACAACTCTCTGACTTAACTCATCAAAGGTACTTCCTTTAGGTAGGAAGCGTCGGATGAGCCTGTTTGCGTTCTCATTACTGCCACGTTCAAACGAGGAATAAGGATGTGCAAAATACACCTTTGTTCGTTTCTTCTTCTTGCTGTAAACGGATTGCTCTATCCCCTTAAAATCCTGAAACTCTACCCCATTATCACATGTTATACTTTTAAAAAGAGTGGTGAAGGTATCTTTTCCCAGTTTTCTTTCCAGGCGATTGATCGCTCTGATAACGCTTCGCTGAGTTTTGTCTTTGATGAGTACGATATGCTGATAGCGGGTGACTCTCTCCGTGATGACCAGAAGCGCTTTCTTCCCCCCTCTGGCACCTACCACCAAGTCCATTTCATGATGCCCGGCTTCTTTTCTTGCATTGATACTTTCGGGACGGTTATCTATACTTTCTCCTTTAAGATTCTTATGTTTACGACAAGGAGTCAAGTTTTCTGACTTTCTCCTGCGGTAACAACCATGCGGCAAGTGCTCCCGCTTGATGGGAAAGTTCTCTCTTCCTATGTGATTATAGAGAGTCTTCACACAGAAATCAAGTTCATGCCCTTGTTTCTGCAATACGCACATGGCGGCGTAGGGAGAAAGACGGTTTTTAGTTATCAGGCGTTGCAGAGATTGAAGAAGTGGGTGAGCAGAATGTAGGCGGGGATATCTTCCTCCGCCGCCCTTATTCTTCTCATAGTTTCGTTGCGCTACATCCCATCTGTAAACATAACTCTTTGTCAAATCAGAGTTTGTGCGTTGAGCTATCCCCCGTTTTATTTCTCGACTAATGGAAGATTTATTACGACCTAACCTGTTGGCAATTTCCGTCACGCTTACTCTTTCATTAAGCCATCTTTCTATCTGCTGACGTTCTATGAGAGATAAATGCTTGCTTTTGGGCGAGCTTTGAATATTATCTGTTCGGGTGCTTTTCATACTGTAAGTGTTGTTTTCGTTTACTTCAATGGCATTATGCCACCTGCAACACCGAAAAGCACCCACTTTTTGTATCATGACGGCAACCGGGGGAAGGACTCATTGCCGTCCTTCCCCCAAGCCCCCATCCTGCTAGGGCAGTTTGGGCACCTTCGGAGACTTTTTTGGGGGCTCTTTGGTGTTGCTTTTGTTTTTACACTTCGCACTTATGTGAAAAATATGGGAACTTGTCAAAAAAAGTCTTGCCGAATTTGTAAAATTATGTATAATGCACTCGCTCCTGCGTTGAGTCTGAGATAGACTCGATTGTGAAAAGGCGGATGTAGCTCAGTGGTAGAGCGCAACCTTGCCAAGGTTGATGTCGTGGGTTCGAATCCCATCATCCGCTCTTCTTGAATATCCAACTGCGGTGTTTTTTATTTGTCCCGATTCAGGGGAGTTTGATGTTGCATGGATCGGTACATTTACACGAAGAGCAAACTTATGTACAAGCGAAAAGGTATTATTATGTTTGTTTGCTTCATTCTTGTGTTGTCATTGGAAGGTTGCATCAGCTTGAACACCGGGCGTTGGACTCATGTGAACTTTGGGGGCGCGTTGCAGTATGTGGAGTATGAACGCCCCTGCAAGAAGAAAGTTCAGGATGACAGCGGACAATGGCGTTACCATACGCGTGTGTGGAAAAGAGGAGAACGGTATATTGTTGAAGTGCCGATTGCCTTTGTACCATACAATCCTCCGCTCATTGAACACAGTGCAGGGTACAGCCCCGCCAAAAAATCGTTGGATAACCGCTATTGGGGTCCGAAAGATGAAGATATTGCACAATACCCGGCTGAATTATACTATGCTGATTTGTCGCATGCTCAATTTACCCGTTTGTACAGAATTCACAAAAGTGATTTGATTGGGAATCCTTATCCCGGTCTGAAACTGATTCCTGCTTCTGAGATGGATTTCAGCGGTGCCTCCCTTATCCCGGATGCTTTTTGTGTGAATGATGACACATGCCGGAAAAAATCGGACAGCCGGGCGCCACACTTGGAAATCATTAGTCTTCAATCTATCCCTCCCCGACGAAGCACTCTTAATTATTGTCTGCAACCCATAAGCCTGATAGCACGGGTGGTGGATATTCCGCTTACGTTCATCGCCACGCCCATCGGTTGGGTGACGGATGCCCTGTACGAACCGTTTAATAATTGAGTACGCTGAGGAGGTCGTTTATCAACATCAGAGTGATTTACTTTGTTATCCATAGGGGCAATCTTTTCAATTTTTCGGGGCGTTTCGGTATATCGTAATGATGCCTTTGAGCACAGCTGTTCGGTGACTGTTGAAGTATCTACGGCTGCACTGGCTGGCGTTATCGGTATGCTTATCTCACAATTTTTTCGCTTTTATGTTGCGGATTTGCTATCGGGAAGTATTATCATAGGTAAAGGAGAACCCAATATGTCGCCGTTGAAAGGATGCTTTGTTCTGTTCGCCATGGCATTATTGCTGATGGGCGGGGGCTTTTGTCTGCTGACATCAGGAGAAAAGGAATATGTTTCTGCATCTCCTGTTGAATTCATGTCTTTGCCTGATGAATACCGGGAAATGATTCCGCCCTGCGCGGAAAACGTCTACACGGCACAATTTGCCGATTGGCAGGTAGGTGAATGGTGTTTCCGCTTCGATTTACCGTACGATAAAGTCGAAACGCTCAAGGCATGGTGCGAAAACACAGTCAAAGGGAGGGGTGTTATTGAAGCACCGAAGCGTCATCCCTACCACATGACTGCTCCGAATTGGTGGCATATACCGGAAGAAGCAGACCTTATTTGTGCAGCCGCAGGTAATTTGGAACATCCTATGAGCATGTGCGTTTGGTATCTGCCCGCACAGAACAGAGTATGGATGATGTACTACCGTTGATGCCAATCTCTTTCAACTCCGTCACTCTGTTATAAACACCTTTGCTATGTCCTCCATATTCAGAATCTTTGTTGCCACCGCCCTGTGTCTTGCGGCGGGGACCGTGTACGCTGCTCAGGAAACGCCCGAGCTTGAGCAGGCAGAACAACAAATCCGGTTGCAGTGGCAGAGTAACCCGAAACTGCGCTATCACACGCTCTCCTGCAAAGGAACGTTGCGTGAATGGTTGAAAGGTGGGTTTCATGTACGGGAAGTCCGAACCATGCAGGGAACATGGATTCCGATACAGGAATTGCCGCCGGAAACACTCGTGTTCAGAGGAGTAAGTAAGAGATATAAGCCCGGAAAGACTAAGGGCGGAGTCGGATATTTTTTCTGCTCACCTGAGTCCGGCAAATTGATAGCTTATCTTTTAATGAAATAGCCGATGAAAAAAGTACTGTGTTGCGCGTTGGCTAATAACTTGCCTGACCTTTTTGTTTTTGATATAATCGCCCCGTAACAGATACGAATTTCCCCATACTATGAATCTGAAACCTTTTGTATATGCAGTGCTGACAGCCAAGTTTTTTTTCTTGGCGACTATAGCTGTTTCTCCGGCTTACGGAGACGAAGCCAGGGAACGAGCCTATATTGAGACGCCGCTGAGTTCCGATGTTGCGCCCGAGGATGCCATGCTCTTTGAGCACTATTTCGGCTCCGCTGTTGAACCGACAGCAGATGGCTGGGATTCGGAGAATCTGGTGCAATACTCTTCCTCTTGGAGGAAGAACAAGGCCGGGAAACGGGTGCTTTGCGAGCGGCTGATGATTCTTGCTGAAGATGGCAGCAGGATGCGCAAGCTTTTCTGCGAACGATTTGAGACGAATCTTACCAAACGGGTTAATTTCAAGGAAGAGAAATACTGTGCCGTAGTGCCTTTTGTTTTTGCTTACAATTTGGTGAACATTGTCGATTATGACGATGAAACTCTGTACGCGGACTGGGTTCGTTTTAATCCTCAATCCCGTCGGATAGAGGGAATTGAAAGAAAGCATTGGACTCGCCGTGAGCTATATTCCATGCGCGGAGAACTGACCGAAAAGGAAAAGTCTCTCTTCGATACCTATTTTCCCCGGCACAGATTGCACCGGATTTCTCCCACCTGGGATGCTGAGCGGCGAGTGCTGTATTCAGCCCGGGGGAAGGCCGACAGCCGGGGTGCCTATGCTCTCAACGGTACTATTAAGCAAGTGTCGGCAGATGGCTGCAGCTGCCGCATTGCTACCAAAACGCTTGAAAGAAGCGGTGCATGGAAGGGCATCGGTCGCCCGATAGCTTATCAGCTTCCTATGGTGAAGCCTTTCGTCTTTGTGGAGGGGCAATCTTTCGATATTATCTTCCATATTGAGCAGTTCAATCCTCAGACCGGCGCATACGAAGGCTCTCGTACCAAGGTATATGACTTCCGTTCTATGGAGCTTGTGCGTGACACTTGGTCCCCCATCACGCCTCTTCGGGATAAAAAGTAACAGCCGACGAATAAAATACCACTCAGACTACGATAAATCTATGCCCGGGCAGCTGCAAGATCGGGATGCTCCCGAATTCGGGCAAGATTTGAATTCGTAAATCGTCAATCGTAATTTAGGTCGCATTTAGGTTTCGCTGCGTACAATTTTTGTTGACATGCAGGCTTGTTTGATTATACTCAATCGTCCGAAGTCGGACTATATGCATGAAAACACAACTTCAGGAGTTCAACAATATCATCAAGGATTTGTTTGCGGCGTATCATCGGATAGCGTTGAAACTGGGAGTTACGGAGAATGAGCTGTGGGTGTACTATGAATTGCTATCGGAAGACGGAAGCATATTGCAGCGTGAGCTGTGCGAGCGCCTGGGCTTGGCAAAGCAGACCGTCAATTCCCTGCTGCAGAAGATGGAGAAAGCCGGGAACATAGAACAGAGAATAGGAAAGGACCGCCGGACAAAGGAAGTGCATCTGGCCGGGGCAGGGCGGCAGTTGGCAAATGAGACGGCAGGTTGGCTGATGCAGGCGGAAATCGCGGCGCTGGAAGCCATCGGGCAACAGAAGTGCGCGGGGCTGCTCACCGGGCTTCGGGAATACACAGAGGAATTAAAGAAACAATAAAGAGCCATGAGTGTGCAACTTTCAGATCACTTCACATACCGACGTCTGTTTGCGTTTGTGTTGCCGCCCATAGGGATGATGCTGCTCACGTCAGTGTACACCTTGGCGGACGGCCTGTTTGTCTCCCACTATGTGGGCAAGACCGCATTTGCCGCAGTCAATTTCGTTTTTCCGGTTCTGATGCTCATGGGGGGACTGGGTTTTATGTTCGGCACGGGCGGAACCGCGCTTGTAGCAAAAACTCTGGGAGCCGGGAAAGAAGCCATAGCGCAGCGATATTTTACACAGGTGGTGATTTTGGCAGCGTTGACGGGAGCGGCGTTTGCCGTGGCAGGTTTTATTTTTCTGCCGCAGATATGTCAGTTTCTGGGAGCCACACCGGAGCTGCTGCCGGATGCTCTGCTTTACGGGCGAATCATGATGCTGTTTCTGCCATGCTGCATTCTGCAGTGGAGCTTTCAGGCACTGTTGATTGCAGCGGAAAAGCCGAAACTGGCATTCCGGCTGAGTGTGGCAGGCGGACTGACCAACATTGCACTGGATGCGCTTTTCTTGGTCATATTTGGTTGGGGCGTAGTCGGAGCAGCGGTGGCGACGGGTATCAGCCAGATGGTGGCGGGGCTGATTCCGGTACTTTACTTTCTGCTGCCGAATCGGAGTCGTCTGCGGTTTCGCCGCACGCGGATGCAGCCTATCCCCATGTATCGCGTATGCACTAACGGAGCCTCTGAGCTGGTGAGCGGTATCTCCGGGTCCGTGGTGAGCATGCTGTATAACTATCAGCTGCTACGCTATTTCGGAGAAGACGGTGTGGCAGCATACGGCGTGGTTATGTATGTAACCTTCTTCTTTGTCGCCATCGTCTTTGGGTATGACATGGGGAGTGCTCCGTTATTGGCATACAATCACGGTTCCAATAACCGAGCCGAACTGAAGAATCTGTTCCGCAAGAGTTTGCTTCTGTTAGGCGGCTGCGGTCTTGTGCTGGCAGTGCTGGCTATCCTGCTGGCCCGCCCCATGGCACAGTTGTTTGTCGGGTACAATGCGGAGCTCATGGAATTGACCCGGCACGCTTTCTGTTATTTTGCCATTTCATACGCGCTATTGGGTTACAATATCTTTGGAGCCGGACTTTTCACCGCCATGAACAACGGGATTATTTCTGCCGTCATCTCCTTTCTGCGAACCTTCGCTTTTCAAGTAGCGGCCGTTCTGCTTCTGCCCTGTCTGCTGGGAACGGATGGCGTATGGCTGGCGGCGTCAGCGGCTGAAATAGGTGCCCTTATCTTTACCGCGTACTTTGTCCGTCATTACCACCGACAGTATGGCTATTACTGAGTCGATGCAGCGGTAACATAATATAACTCCGGCAATTCACGCCCTTTGCAAAAAAAAAGTTGCGGATTTGCAGCCGGGAAGTATTATCATGGGTAAAAGGAGAGATAAATTAGCATGAAAACCTCTATACGCAGAAACCTCACCGCTACAGCCCTGTGTACTTTGGGGTTGAGCTCGTGTGTGACACTTATAGATACCGGCAGTATGCTGGATGATGTGGGAAAGCAGAGCCCCAGTCACCGGATTCGGCTTGTGCAGGAGAAGCAGCCTCGGCACCGGTATTATGAAAAGGAAGAAATTCAGGTGTGGGAAAAAGAAGGACTGTACTTTGTGCAGCTGCCGGTGGCTTATATTCCTGCTCGCGTTAAGAACAGGGATTATTTAGTGCTTATGGGTATGTATTTAAGCGGAAAAGGTATCACTTTCCCCCGACTGATGATGAGTGATGAAGAAGTGATACAATTTCAGCATACGCGGGAGTATTTCTATGCTGTCCTGAGTGAGTCTCAACTGAACAAAGCCACGAGTAAATATAACAAATACGCTGATGCTTTCTGTCATGAAACATATCCTGTGCTTTCAGCATCAGAAGTTGACTTAAGCAACGCGAAAAAATGGACTCTTTCTGCATCACAGGAATCCGAGTTATCCGACAATGCGGTATACATGTTTAAGAAATTATCGGACAGGCGAACTACGGGCAACCGGTTGCGCAGACCTCTCGCTCTTATGCTGGATATTGCTGATGTACCGTTGTCGATAGCTGCGACACCCTTTGCCTGGGTTGCTGACTTTGTCTATGTTTGCTTTTCCGATTAAAAGGATTTCTCTGATTCTGCCGCATGAGCAGGGCGAGAGTCTCGGGGGCGGCACCGGTCAATTAATTCGGAATAAGCCTGTAGCTGCTGCATTTTTCGTTTTTCCCAGGGAATGGTGCGTATTTTCTCCAGATAATGCTTATACTGCTGCTCAACACGATGCATGGCACGAGTGAGAGAATCCGGTTCTTCCGGGGTGAATAGTTCGCCGGTGTCCCCCCGGGCAATCAGATCGCCGGCGCAGCCGACGTGTTGAGAGGCAAGGACGGGCAAACCGTGGTAGAGCGCTTCCTCTGCCACCAGTCCCCAGGGCTCGTAGCGGGAGGGGAGAATAAAGACATCGTGCGCCCTGTAGACTTCCGCCAACTGCTCATTGGGGATAAATCCGGTCAGGGTGATGTTGGGCGCGTTCAGCTTGCGGATATCCTGTTCCAGCGGACCGCTACCGACGATGGTGAGCGCTTTGCCGTTGCGTTTGAATTCCTGCGCGAGCATGAGTACATTCTTGACCGGAATCAGGCGCCCTACGAAGAGATAACGCAGGGGGAACTTTGTTTCAGTCCTTGCGCTGCGCGGAGAGAAGTGGATGAGCCCTACGCCGCCTGTTGGGTGGAGGCTGCCTTTGAACCTGATTTGTTCAAAGAGCTGTACATGCGGTTTGCCGGAGGGAAGAGCCGCTCTCATGCGATTGATGATACGGCGTTTGAGCCACCCTTTTACCCCGGAAAAGGGGGAATCCAGCACAGAGGATTCGCAGATAATCGCGTTCCTGCGCCGAGGGCTCAGAAAGGAATAGATGTTGAATTCCGGCACAAACCAGCCGGAGTACAGAACTACCGTGGCGCGGACGCTCCGCATGAGCCGCAGCAGCCGGAAGAACACATGGAGTTTGTTGCGGCGGTGCAAGTCTCCCTCATGCAGAAAGACCACGTCAAACGGTTCCTGTGCGGGAACCTGATTGACGGCTTCGCTGCCGTAGCCCAGCAGCACCAGCAGAAGAGAATGTTTCTTTGCCAGCTCACGGCACAGGTTCAGTTTGTAGAAGGAGGGGGTGTTGGTCAGAAAGACGAAATCGTAGTCTTGGTTCATGGTCGGAAAAGGCGGAAAAGCTCGCTGCGTTCACCGCGTCGCAGGTAGAGCAGGAGAAATACAAGCGCGGCATACAGTGCAAATCCGGCGCCGAGAGAGAGCAGCATGCTCCAGTCGGTGCAGGGGATAAAGACGGGGATGGCCCAACCGCCGGCGAGACTGAGGAGCAGCGGCAGACACACCGGGGCAAAGGTTTCACGGAAAAAGCGCCGCATTTCCAGACCTGCTCGCAGGGAATAATACAGGTTGAGCATCAGTCCGTGCCCCAGCAGCAGAGCCAGTGCGGTTCCGCAGAACATACCGATAAAGCCGAAATGCCGGGTGAGCAGATAGCCCGGTATCACGCAGAGTACTGCGCATGCCAGCAGGATGAGCGCGCGCCCGCGGTGCAGATGCCGTGCCTGAAGAATGGCAATTCCCGTGTTCTGGGAGAGCGGCAGCAGCAGGGGAATGAGGACAATGAGCGCCCCCAGCCACACCTCCGTGGTGCGCTCTCCCAGACTGCTGCCGACCCAGAGCTGTAGGAAGTCTCGCCCAAAGAGGCAGAATCCGGCAAGCAGAATGGCCACGACGCAGAGCTGAAGCCTCCCCGCCCGAATCATGAGCGATGTCTGTTCCGCCGCTCCGGCATTGCAGTCGATACGGTGGATGATTTCCGGCGTGAATACCCCGGAAATCGCCGTGGAAGCCATCATGAAATAGCGGGAAAACGAGAGCCCGAGAGTATAGTACACTACCGCCTGCGGTCCGCAGAGACGTGCGACAATCGGGGTGCCAATCTGCCAGTAGAGCAAATCCATCAGTTGGTTAAGCATTACCCAGAACGAAAAGGAGAACATCCTGCGGTACAGTCTCCAATCCGGCTTGCGGAAGAGGAGCCGAGTGCCCAGTATACTGACGGCGTAGTAAATCTGCCAGAGCATCAGCCCCAGATTCAGGGCAAAGGCAAGCCAGGTGAGCGCAATGGCTCGCCCGCCCATGCGAAGTACCAGCAGGGTCAGCCCTACATTCAGCAGAGCCTGCGTTATCCCGGCAAGCCCGGGTGCCAGAAAACGCCGACAGGCGGTTGGCATGGCAGCCGGTGGGCGCAGCGGGAATGAAAGCACGAAATTGCTCAGCGTGATGAGGAACAGCACCCGGAGCAGATGAAGCGCGCTTTCGCTCAGCTCCGGGAAAAGTGTGCTCAGATTCAGGTAGCAGATTATCCCTGCAATCAGTGCGGTGAGCCCCATCAGGCTGTACAGCATAACCGCCTGTCCCAGAAAGTATGCCTGGCGTTGAAAGCGCCCCTTTGCCCGATAGGATACCACATAGCGGGTGATGGTGGCTCCCAGCCCGAAATCGGTGAGCCCCAGCCAGGTAATAATCGAGTTAGCGAGCATGAAAATGCCGTATTCCACCATGCCCAGGTGAGAGATGATGAGCGGCGTGAGTACCAGCCCCATGAGCAGGTTGATTCCCATGGAGATGTAGTTGAGGATGATACCGGCTTTCAGTTCTCGTGACATGGGGATATGGGAAAGGGGGCTGAGTGGATGAGTGGGGAGGCATCCCATCTCAATGAGTCGGGGGCGGGCACAGTTGCTTCTGCCCGATGCAGGGGGATGCATTCTCGGTTATCCTGCCCGATGGATTCAAAAAAATCACGGAACTTGAACTCTCCGCCGAGGGTGCTGCCGGGAGAAATGGATGTCCAGACGCAGGGGATACCGTAGGCGGTGGCGGCAATGAGTCCGTGCAGGGATGAGGACAGCACCGCATCGCAGGAGCAGACGGCATCTATGACCTCTGTCCAGTGTTCGTAGTGCCGCAGGTTGATGATGCGGCAGCCGGGGTGGAAAATCTCATAGCGCCTGAGAGCGTGGCTGTGCAGGTCATTGTAGTGGGGAATGATGCCCAGTGCGTATCTTTTGCCGATGAGACGCGGGCGATAGACCAGGGGCAGCAGCAGTGCGGGATCACCGTAGACCGCCGGGCAGTCCACCCCTTTGCTGAGCAGGAAACGGCGCGTGCGGGGACCGCGCACGGCCAGCACTTTCTCCGGCGGCTCGGGTAAGGGTGAATCCCCGCTCAGCACCCCGGCTCCCCAGACCGTAGTGCGGCGGGTGCATTTCAGACCGATGGTGCTGCCAATCATGAGATATTGCCGCTGCAGCCCGAAGCGGCACAGCCAGGAGTAGTCCGCCACGCAGACGCGGCGTCGGAACAGGCGGGGCAGGAAGTAGTAGTTCAGCTCGTCTCCCCAGTTGGAATGAATGGTGCGTGTGCGGTTAAATGTGACACAGGCGGCAAGGTTGAGATGCCCGGGCATGAGCTGCGTTACTAGCGTGCGGAGTTGCATGATTCGGTTTTTCATGATATCTGAGTCAGGAGCTGCTCCCATTGGTTAAGGATGGTGGGCAGGGCGAAGCGTTTCAGGTGTGTGTGGATGTCTTTCTGGTGCGGAAGATTGGTGAGCTTTTCGGCAATGGCTCTGCGGAGAGCCGTGGCGAGAGCATGCGGGTGATGCTGCGGGAGAGTAATGCCCCACTCCGGCTTGACCAGCAGTTGGGAAAGTGCCGGGAAGTCGTAAACGATGGGGAAACAGGCAAAGGAAAGCCCCTCCAGCACCACCATGCTGAACGATTCGTAATCTGAGGGCAGCACCAGCAGGGCTGCTTTCCGGTATAGTTCAGCCGGTTCCTGAACATTGCCGAGAAAGCGGACTGATTTCAGTTTCAGCTTTTTCATCTGCTCTTCCAGTTGCGGGCGCAGTGAGCCGTTTCCGGCAATGAGCAGCTGCCAATCCCTCTGCTCAGCACCGGATTCAGCCCAGGCTTTCAGCAGGTGGCTTACATGCTTTTCCGGGGAGAGCCGCCCGATAAACAGGGCTATGTTCTCTTTGCGTTGAATCGTCTCCGGAGCAAAGAGCGCGGGATTGGGAATACAGCGCAGGCGGGTGTCGGGGGCTTGCCCGGTGAATCGGAAAAACTGTTCCGTCAGTGCCGTTGCCGGCACCACCACGGCATCGGATTGTTGTAGCAGGAATCGGTATCTCCTGCGGCGTGAGCGCGTGTTTTTCCATTTCAGCCACGGCATGCGCAGGCGGCGGATAATGTCCCATATACACCGAATCGGCGCGGCATGACAGCGGTAAAAGTAGCGTAAATCACCCGTTATGTCGAAATGGATGCAGGTGATGATTCGGCAGGGATGCGTGATTCTCCCGTGATTCAGAAAGAAGATATCATCGCTCGTGCCTGCCTCGTTGATGATGGTATCAATGCTCAATTCCGCGCAGAGTTTGTCAGTGAATTGCGCTTTTTTCTCCGTGGAAAGCCCGGCGCAGCAGTAGTTGCCCGCCGGTAGGGATTCCGTGATATTCTCTTCCGTGATGAGAAAGAATACTCTGTGTCCCCGGGCGCGCAAGCCGTTGGAAATGAGAGCAGTTACCCGCTCTGTCCCGCCTCTGGTAGGGCGGATGAGATTGCCGAAGGAAAAGAGAAGATTCATGGCTGCTCGGATTGTTCGCGGAGAAATTGGTCTGCCATGCATCGGTACCACCAACCCTGCAGGAAATGCCAGAGAAAGCCCTCCCTGCCGTCCAAGAACCCCAAGCGGATGATGTAGCGGTAGAAAAACAGTCCGGCAGCCCGCCAGAACAGGGGCAGACGCGCATACAGCTCTTTGTTCATCCGGGTTCTGCGCAGGCTCGCGTGGAGCTTGTCGGACGGGGGCTCGCGGCGGGGGGTGAGAGATGCTTCACGGTGGGCGTAGTTCAGGTGTTTGCAAAGCCAGAAATCCAGGGGTTCCAGATTATTGTCCGCAAAGAGAATATCTGAGAGAAGAGCCCTGCCGCGGGTGAGGACGATGTGCTCATCCATGGCGCGCGGCTCGCAGCTTGCCGTTCCCCTGCGGAAGACCCGCAGCAGGGGGATTCGATCCGTGCCGCCGTATCGGATATGTTTGCCCAGAAAATAGCGCAGCCGCAGCATAATCACGCCGTTCACATCGGCGGGCTGCTCGTGAATCAGGTGCAGGAGCCTTTCCCCCTCGCCCGGCAGCAGGTATTCATCTGCATCCAGCCGCAGAATCCAGTCAGACTTCAGAGGCAGATGCCCCAGAGCCCAGTTGAGCTGCTGTGCCTGGTTTCCCGGCCAGTCATGTTGGATGAGATGGACGCGGGAGAACTGTCGGCATATTTCCGGGGTTCGGTCGGTGGAGTAGCTGTCCACCACGTAGATATCGCGGCAGAAATCCAGAGCGCGGGTCAGACAGCGGCGAATGTGTTTTTCCTCATTGTAGGTAAGAACCACGGCACACAGGGTAGATTGGGGGTAGGTCATATCAATTTTTTTCTGGTTCGGATGAATACGGCGGGATTGCCGCCCACAACATGCCACGGCGCTATATCCCGAAAGACGGCAGCCCGAGCCCCGACAACGGCTCCCGCTCCGACGGTAACGCCCATGCCGACAAATGCTTCTGCTGCAACCCATGCATGCGTGCAAATGCGGATAGGGGCTGTGATGAGTCGGTGGGTGGGTGAGTCGATATCGTGGGAAGCGGTGCAGAGGAAGCAGCGTTGTGATACCGTGGCGTGTGCTTCCAAAATCACTTTATCTACGTTGTAGCAGATGACACCGGCGGCCAGGCAGCTGTTCTCTCCCATTTCCAGATGCTGCGGGTTGCGGATGCGGGCGGAGGCGTACACGTGTGCCCCCCGTGCCAGACGGGCACCGAACGCCCGCAGCAGCAGTCCCCGCCATGGCATGAAAAACCTGCCGCAGAAGGGGCGGAACAGGATGATGCGCACGCCTTCCCACAGGATTCGTTTACACAAGTTTTCATTCATAGACGAAATCGGGTTTTGATTCATTTCCCAGAAGGTAGTGGTAGAGCTGCAGCATTTGCCGACTGATGTTTTCCGTGCTGAATCTGCGGCGGATAAGCTCACTGCCGCGTTTTCCCATGTTGCGGCGTTCTTCCTGACTGAGCCGATAGAATGCCATGAGGCCTTCGGCTAATTCGGCGGGAGAATTACCCTGCCAACTGCCGCAGCGGATTTTGCTCAGGACGCTCCAGGGCGTGTGGTATGAGGCCAGCACCGGGGTGCCGACAAGCAGTGCTTCAGCTATACTCATGCCGAAGTTTTCCTGATGGCTAGGGGCGCAGAATACATCCAGAGATGCCAATGCGTCATACTTTTCTTGATTGTGCAGAAACCCTGCAAATACTATTCCCTGTGCGTGGGTTTGCTTAGCAAGGCAGCGGAGCGAGTCAGTGTAGGAATCATTACCGTTTCCGTAAATAATAAGTTCTGCGTTGGAAAGTTGCAACAGTCCCCACGCGCGGATGAGATTTTCCAGATTTTTGATGGGGTGAAGTCTCCCCAGATAACCTACTCTGAAATGCCGGTGATTGTCCCGGACAGGCGGGGTCTGCGGTTCGGCTACCGGTAAGGGAATGAGGGCAATGCGCGCATGTGGGAAGAACTTTCTGACATGATACAGCTCTTGCTCGGAGCTGACATGGAGACAGTTTATTTTCCCGGGGTAATGCCGCTGAATGATGGAGAGAATGATTCTTTTTATCGAAGCTCGGTACCGCAATGCTTCCGGGTAGAGCATGCCGTGCGGTGAAAGAACACAGGGAACGTGTCTGCGGCGAGCGTGTGCACAGGTGGCAAGATTGACATCTCTCCACAGTCCATGGGTATGGTATATATCTGCTCTGTCTTGCCGGAGTGTCAGCCTCAGACGCGGAGAAATCATCAGCGGAGAAAAAGAGAACTGCTGGTCAGCCCGGGTGAGTATTTCAGCGCGTGCTCCGCATGCCTTCAGTCCGCGGACAAGTTCGGCTGTACACGAAGTTGTGCCGCCGCAGGCGGGTGACATGGAATCTATGGTGTGAAGAATATTCATGAAGCGTGTTCCGTGAGAAGATTTGAGATGAGTTGTTGCCACTGTTGCCCGATGATTTCCGGAGAAAATTCCAGAGATTTTTTCCGGGCTGCTTCCCCAAGCTCTTGTCGGAGTTTTGCGTTTCTCATCAGTGCAGAGAGTGATTGGGCATAGGCTTTTTCATCGAATGCGGGGACAAGTAGCCCATTTTTGTGATGTTCTATGAGGTCATGCACGGCGGGATAACTGTCGAAGGCGATGGGAATGCAGCCGTATTGCATTCCTTCCAGCAACACCATGCCGAATCCTTCAAAAGAAGAGGTCAGGCAGATGCAGGAGGCATCCCGGTAAAATGGTTCGGGGTCACAGCATCCGTGGAATCGGCAGTTTTGCAGCCCGAGACTGTCAGCAAGTTTACGATTGGCAGGCAAATCAAAGCCATCGCCCAGCAGGTGGAGCTCCCAATCCGGGAAATCCTCCTCCAGTCTTGCCATGATACGGATAAGGCGATCCACCCCTTTGGAGAGATTGTCCATCCTTCCCACAAAGAGTAGATGCTTCTTTTTGGGCGGTATTGTCATGGGCGGTCGGTAGTGGGTGCAGTTGGCAATGGCGGTGATGTGTCCGCCAATGGGGCAAAGCTCTCTGAAATCGCCTATAGCGGATTCGGAAAGTGTGACAATGCGGTCATAGTTTATTGTCAGTTGCTTGTAGTCTCGGCGTTTGAGTAGGGTGGCGCGCTGCTGCATGAGCGTTAGAATCGGGCCGTGATAGAGTGTGGAGAGCAGGGCATTTGGGATTGATTTGTTTCGCAGATGTTTGTAATTTCGGAGTGCTGACAGTGCTGAGCTGTGCAGCACTGCGATGTAAAACGCCCCCCTGTGTTTCAGCCGGGCTCGGGAAGGGAAAAAGCCGTGAGCTCCCATGATTCCTCCTTCTTCCTGATCGATGATGATATCCGGCTGCAGTTGTTCCAGTAGTTGTTCGTAGTAGGCTCCCGGGTCGCTGTTTGGTGGGAGATAGAAAAGAGTGCAGGGGCAGGCATAGTCGGCATTCATGCGGTTGTGGTAGCGGCAGAGCACGCTGACACGGTGCCCGCGCTGCAGCAGCAGCCGGATGAGGGAATCGGTCACGCGCTCCATGCCTCCCTGGTGGATATATGGCTCGTTGACGCTGTAAATGAGTATATTAGACATATTGATATGGACGATTTGTGGTTGGTATGGCGGAAATGCAGCTCCACAGCAGGATGCAGAGGATGCTTCCTGCTGAAAGCAGATAGCCCTCAAATGCCATGTGTACGCAGAAAAAGATGAGGATACAGGCGCTTAACGGAGGTGTTCCCGGCAGCATGATGCCGCGGTATAGGGCATACGTAATGGTCAAAAAGAGGGGGATGGAACCAGCCAGTCCCAGCATGGATAAGCTTCCAAGATAGGAGGAACCGGGTTCAATGATGCCGGTTTGCGTACTATGAGAAAAAGTGATGATGGATTGAGAGGCAAAACCAACTCCAAACAATGGGTTGTTGATGAATTCCTCCCAACGGTCACCCCACAATTCAGCTCTTGAGCTGAAGATGCTTCCGGTTTCCTGCGCAGATTTCATTTTACTGAGCAGTCCATCTGTCAGTATTTCTGCAAAGGGCAGCAATGTAAGAAATCCCAATACCATGATTACTAACAGTATGCCTCTGCCTCTGGGAATCCTTATCAAAAGATAAATGCTACCCACTGCTGCGGCTAGAATTGCGGAGCGTGATGCAGACTGAAGCATTGCTGCGGCACAGGCGATTCCGCTCATGATTAACCCCCACGAAGCTTTGCTCCGCGAAAGATAGAGCTTTGTGATGCCGTGCAACGCGTACAGCATGCCTATTCCCGCTATTGGACCCAACACCATGGAATGCGGGGTCAGTCCGGAAAAGACACTTGCGCCGTAATTGATGCCTACTACTCCGCAAACTGCTGATAGTGCGCCTATTATCAAGCAGAATAGGGTGAGATAAGAGAAGATCCTCCGGGAAAGATGTTCATTTTCATTTCCCCCGAATAGCGGCCCGATGCCAGCTAACAGTAGGGCAAACATCATCAATCTTTCCCATGGGCGAAAGACGGGTAGCGGGTTGCTGAGCAGGATGCCGATACCGGCTGTGCAAAGGCAGATGCTCAGCAGCCCTGAAATGCTGCGAGCCTTCCAAAGCCGTACGATAGGCAGTAGTATCAACACGCCGTAGTACAGCGGCTTCGCATCGCTGAGCGGTGCCAGCATGAGTGGGAGTATACCGCAGGCTGCGGCAAGGGCGGTGAGGGAATGCTTCTGCATCAGGCGCTGAGATAGAGCTTTTCGTATGCTTGAGCCATGGCAGCTAAGGAGTAGTGACGGTGTGCATAGTCCTTTGCCTGCGCAGCTTTGCGCTGTACTTCCTGCTGCTGTTCGGCAAAGCGTGAGATTGCTGCAGCACAGGCCTCTGCGGAATCCGTGGGGAACATTTGCCCCAGTTCTCCGTGGCGTATCACTTCTGCCAGCGCCGGGCAATCAGCCACCAACACGGGTAAGCCTGCCGCCATGCCCTCCGCAACCGCCAGACCGAAGCCCTCTGAGCGTGAGGGATGCACCATTAAGTCATATCCCGCAAGTTCGCGGTAGACCTCCCGGCGCGGGAGTTGTCCCCGAAAGCGCACGTGGTGTTCCATGCCCAGCTCGCTGACCAGCGCTTCCAGCTGAGGTCGTGCAGAGCCGTCTCCGATTAAATCCAGCCGGCAGCAGAGTGGGCGTTCCTTCAGTTGCAGGAGATGCACCGCGCGAATGAGGATATCCTGCGCTTTGTCCGCCGTGTCCAGGCGAGCCACGTTGACCAGCCGCAGAGGATAGTGCCTGTGCTGCGCAGTGGTCAGATCCTGGGTGTGAATGCCATTGTGAATCTTCACCGTGTTGCGGAGTTGATATTGGTTTTTCAGCGCTTGCTGTACGGCCGAGGAGATGGCCACAACACTGTCGGCAAGACGTAGTGCCAAATGCGTGAGTGGGGAATAGCTTCCCGGCATGCCGTGTACGGTGATGATATGGCGCGCAGGATAGTGGAAGAGAAGGCGGTTGCGGTGCAGGTGGTAATGCAGTACATGCGGACGAATCTGCCGCAGAAGTCGACGGGTTTTCAGTAAGTAAAGCGGTGAGAGACTACGCGGAGGTCGGTTCAACCGGTGGAGTTTAATGCGGGAATCCAGTTGTTGCAACATCTCCGCATGGCAGCTGTTGCTCAGTATAATCAGATGTACGCGGTGTTGCTGTGCTTGGTGGTTGGCTAAATCACACACCAGCATTTCAGCACCGCCCGGCATAAATGAGGTGACGATGTGGACGATAGTCATTTGCTGTTGAATAGGTTAAGATGTTTTGCCGTGCAGTTTTCCATGGTGTATTTTTTGTACGATTCCCGCACCTTGCTTTGCAGGTTGATGCGTTTCTCTTTCGGGAGTCTGAGAGCCGTTTCCAGTACCTGTGTGTATGCTTTTTCCGTCATGTCAGCGGAGATGAATCCGTTTTCCCCATGGTGGATTTTGTTCGGTACGTCCCCGCAGGGAGTGCAGATAGGTATCAGTCCTGCAAAAAAAGCTTCTATCAACACCAGCGGCCCACTTTCCGTTTCTGAACTCAGACAGAAAAAATCTGCATGTGCCATGTAGGCCGCCGCTTTATTTCGCGGACCGATGTAGTGGATACGCGGATGGTGCAGCAGGGGGCGCATCCGCTGAAAGTAAGCATCGTCCGGTGCCTTGCCAATGAGTACCAACTCAATATTGTAGCCTCGGCGTGCCAGATTACGCACCGCGCGGCAGAGCATCATCTGGTTTTTGACCGGGGTCAGATTTGCCACGCTCAGCAGAATGGTACCCTTGTGTCGTTGCCGGATATGGGTTATGGTTTCCTCTGCCCGCTTATCCTCCAGTTGGCATTCTCTCAATTCCCGCCCCAAATCAATGACGGATGATGAATAGGAAAGAGTCTGCGCGGTAAAACGTGAATTGGCTATGGTGCGGCACAGACCGGGGCGGAAAATGAAGCGTTCTGTCAGCAGCCTGCTGAGAGGAGAGGGATTCTCAAAGGCTGCCTCACTGTGCAGGGTATAGAAATAGCGACTTTGCCGTAGGGTCAGCACCGCTGCTGAAGTATAGTTCAGCGCAGAGGCTGAGTGGATGTGCACCACATCTGCTTTTTCTTCCCGAAGACGGTTCCGAAGTCGGTGGCAGAGTGTCCAGTCAAATCCGCGGCGTTTGTGCATTTCCACTAGCCGCACTTTTGGTGAAATACCATAATTCTGAACATTATGAGCTTGGTACAGCACTACCAGTACTACTTCGTGCTCCTGGACCAGCCGGTTGCACAGGTCAACCACAAAGCGGGTGACTCCGCACACTTCCATTACAGGCATAATTTCTACTATCTTCATGGGACTAAGTGGGTAAATAGATTGATTTTGCCAAGAAAACGACTGGCAAAATAATGCCATGGGCAGTTCAGACCATTTCTCCGAAAGGCCAGTCGGTTCAGCCGGGTATTGCGCAGTATGGCGCGCCACCCAGCGGTGGAGATACCTCCGTTTCTCATGCTGATAAGATTTTGGGGGATAAAGTGAGTGCGGATACGGTGCTTTTCTATGAATCTCAGCATCAGCTCAAAGTCTGCGGCTGAGCCGATGGTGCAGTCGAACTTACCGTATCTCTCATAACATTCCCTCCGGCAATAAAATGTGGGGTGTGCCGGCATCCATCCTTGCCGGAAAGCGCCTTCTCTGTACGGTCTGCCCGCCCAAAGTCTGGTGACTTTTCCGTCTGCATTCACAAATTGAAGATTGGCATGAACGGCATCAGTCCCCGGGTGTTCCGAGAAGCTCCGGCTGATGAGGCGGAGCGCATTTGGGTGTCTGTAGACATCTGCAGCGTTTAGAAAGCCAATCACATCGCCCGTGGCGAGCATCAGCCCCTTGTTCATGGCATCGTAGATACCGTTGTCGGGTTCTGAAATCCAACGTAAACGCTTTCCAAACAGCGGTTCAACCCTGTGCAGCAGCTTTGCCGTACCATCGCTGCTTCCGCCGTCCACCACCAGATATTCAAGCTGACTGTAGGTTTGGCTGAGGACGCTGCGCAGGGTGTTGATGAGGCTATCTGCGCAGTTGTAGCAAACGGTGATGATGCTGATTTTCATCTTGATGCGGAGCTGTTGTTGGTTGTACCGAAAGCATTCGGGTGTTGTTCTATGCCATCACGTAGCAATACCCTGCTGCAGGTGCGCCAGAGTATCCACAAATCTGTCTCTGCGGAAAGATGCCGCCGATAGAGCAAATCATAGTGAAGACGCTGGCGAAAGGTCAGATTGTTCCTGCCCATCACCTGTGCTAAGCCGGAGATACCGGGTCGCAGCCGCATCCGTCGTTGCTGTGAGCTTGGGGAAAAGTGGGACATCTGCTCCGGAATCCACGGTCTGGGCCCGATAAGCGACATGTCTCCGCGGATGACGTTGAGTAGCTCCGGCAGTTCATCTAGAGAACTCTGACGGAGTAAGGCACCGATTCGGGTGGTTCGCTGATTGTCCGGAAGCAGCTTTCCTGCTGAATCTCGGGTGTCGTTCATGGTGCGGAATTTGATGATGCGGAAATTCCTGCCGCCTCTTCCCACCCGCGTTTGCAGGAAAAGGGGATTACCGCCCTGAACCAGCCACAGCAGCAGCGCCAGCACCAGCAGAAAGGGCAGCAGGAGTAACAACGCTCCCACGGACAGCAGTAAATCAAGGGGGCGTTTGAGTCGGTGTTCATAGATGGGGGATACGGGGGGGAGTTGGGGGGTGTTGGGGGTCATATGAGGAAGTGTTAGCGTTTTAGCGGAAGTGCCCGGAATGCCTTGAGCCGGTGAGAATCAGTCCCCCAGCGGAAGTAGAGCCCGGCGGCAAGAAGTCTGCGGCAGAGTTCCTGAGTATCGCGTCCGTAGAATCCTGACAGTGAGCCGATGTTACCCTGAAATCGGACTCCGAGGCGGTGCAGATTAAGCAAATCCTGCTCGCACAGGTGGCGATGATAGCGCTCAGGGTGAGCCAGTACCGGGATATAGCCCCGGCGCAGAAGTTCCGCAAAGAGGTCTGCCCAGCCCGAAAGAGGACGGGTGGTTGATAATTCCACCAGTATCATCTCCTGCTGGAGCCAGGGCAGAAACTCTCCCTGTTCAAGCAGGCTGAGGAAGTGTTCATCAGGCATATATTCTGCTGACAGTTGCAGGGTGAAATCCGGGTGCCCGGCTGTGACCAGTTGTTGAAAGCGGTTGAATGCTTGGCGGAGTACTCCGGGGTTATTCTTCGGGAAACGGTGGGAGATGTGCGGGGTACAGATGCAGCCGTTCAGCCCGAGTTTTTTCATGGCTGTAATCATCTTCAGCGCTTCATCTGCGTGCGGTGCACCGTCATCCACCCCGGGCAGGAGGTGGCAGTGCGTATCCACCCCGTCCGGCAGGAGGGTACGGATGCTGCGTCGCTTGTGAAACAGGGAAAACATAAGCGTGATGTTCAAAGACCTTTGCAGTGAGAAACTCCGTAGCCATACTCATAGCCGTAGTAACTGTAGGATGCTGTGCGGAAATTAACGGCATTGAGCACCAGGGCAACGTGAGGCAATTTGCCGATTTCCTGTAACCGGAGGATGTGTTGCAGATAATTTCTCTGAATTTTGCCTGAGCGGATGATATAGAGCGTCAAATCCGACTGAGCCGCCAGCAAGTCGGTATCTGCCAGCACGCCGTAGGGCGGGGCATCCAGCAGCACGGCATCGTACTGAGACCGAAGGTGCTGCAGCAATTTGCCGAGCTGTGGTTGGCTCAGGAGGGTGACGGGGTCTGGTACAGCTGATCCGGAGTATATGATATCGGCACTCCCGGGCAGACCGAGCGTTCCGGGCAGCGGATGCAGCACGTCCTGCGTATCGCGTATCTCACGCAGCAGCAGGTTACTCAGCCCGCGCCGACCGTTGCCTTCCATGGCACGGGTGAGTGATTGTTTACGTAAATCCGCATCAATAACCAGTACATGCTTGCCGCTGCGGGCGTATGTTGCTGCCAGATTAGCGGTTATGAAAGTTTTGCCTTCGTTCGGTACCGTGGAAGTCAGGAGAATGGTGTGACCGCCGCCCTGTTCCGGGCGGGGCAGGATGTTATCCGCGTTATTGCGCAGAATATGGAGACTTTCTGCCATGGCGGAGTGGGGAGTCTGCAATATGAAGCTGCGTCGTTTGCGTTCCTTTCGGCTGAGTTCAGGAAGCTCAGCCACCACGGGGAGAGGTACGGCGGATTCTACGTCGTGTCGGTTGCGAATACGCGTGTTGAGCATGCCCAGCCCCAAGAGTCCCAAACCGCAGAGTGCGGCTCCCCCTGCTGTGCCGGCCGTCACGAT
Source organism: Akkermansia sp. (assembly GCA_045579245.1). Classification (GTDB taxonomy): domain Bacteria; phylum Verrucomicrobiota; class Verrucomicrobiia; order Verrucomicrobiales; family Akkermansiaceae; genus Akkermansia. The sequence goes on along the minus strand of JAZNLU010000047.1, from coordinate 20,269 downwards.
GGCTCCGGTGCGCGGTGCAATCGGAGCATCACTTCCATGCGCCGTTTCCAGCACCCGAGCCGTGGGTGAGGCAATGGCCAGAGCTAGGGCATTTTCCTGCTCCTTGGTCAGCAGCAGCATGTAGAGTGCTTCTTTAACTTTTTGCTCCCTCAACAGAGGCTGCAGTTGCAGTTGCCTGTCAGCTGTGGAGCTCATGCGTGTTTCCAGTTCCCGCCGCTTGTTTTGCAATTCTGTCAGCTCCAGTTGCAGAGCGGCACAGTAGTTGTTCAGCGATTGGCGGGCGGCGTTGAGCGCTGAGTCCATTTTTTCGCGCAGAGCTGCTGCCACCGGGTTGCGGGAACCGGCGCAGGCGGCATAGCGGGCATATTCCAGGCATGCTTCATTGTAGAGTGACACTTTGTCTGCCAAGCTCTCTGTAAGCTGTCCTGCAGTGCTGAGCAGGGAGCCGTCCGCCGCATTTGCCTCAAATTCCTGTTCCATGGAGCGGGCAAGCTTCAGCTGGGTTTCCTTACTGAATATTTCCTGCGCCAGCGATTGTGATAAGTGGAAATCTGCCTCCATTACGGATTCTGCAAAGGTGTTGCCGGAGGCTGCGTGCTGAGATTCGCGCAATTGACTCGCCACAGAACCCAGCTCATGTCCCAGTTCCTGCAGCCGGGCCATGATAAACTGCTTTGTTTTTCGTGCGGCATCACTGCGTTCTTCTTGTGTGTGGCGGTTGTATGCTTCTATCAACTCATTGAGTATATCCTCTGCCTTGCTCGGGTGACCGCTGGTGATGGATATCTCAAGCATGGATGCATCTTTCAAATCCGGGCGGGTGACGCTGAGGACTTCCAACAGGTTGCGTGTGGTGTTCTGTACGGAATCTCGGGTGATGAAGATACTCTCTCCGTAGCTTTCTGTGCTCATGTTGGCAGAGGGGGTGATTCTCAGCGTTGCCTGCGGTAGTTCCAGCAATTCTCCGTATCCCGCCGTTAACTCGTGTGGAATTCCCAAATCTGTGTATTTCAGGGAAAATTCACGTTCGCTGAGCGGGATAACCTGTAGACGAAAGGAATCCGGGGTGTTGATGCGTTCGAAGTTGACTCGAATGGGGCTTTCTCCGTAAATATCAACCAGCCGCAGTTCTTCCGAACGGTGGTACGTGGTATTCAGTCGGAGCTTTTCCACCACGTGCTGCATGAGGGCGGTTGATTTGAGAATGTAGCTTTCATTTGCCAGATTTGCGGCTCCCGTATCGGCTCCCAGTTCATGCAGAATACGCACGGATGCGTCCTCCCTCTCGGCTGAGTTGTCTCTCATCATCACGCTTGCAACCTTTTTGTAGACTCTGGGCTGACGGGCGGTGTAATAGTATGCCGCACTGCCGCCCAGCAGGGCAAACAGGAGCAATAGCCACCAGAACCGCCGAAATATTCCCGTCAGTCTTTCTAGCGTCAGATTACTGCTTTCTGAGTTTCCTTCTTTTTCTTCTTTCATAGTATCAGACGGCCAGAGCGATTACGGCAAGGATAAGGCTTACACCGGAGATTCCCCAGGAGTACCACTGGGCAGCATCACTGCGGGTGTTGATTTTTCTGTCGGAGGGGGAGACGTAGATGACATCATTCTGTCGAATGTAATAGTATGGGGATCGGAACAAATCCTTGCTACGCAGGTCAATATGTGCCACTTCCCGCTTGCCGTCCGTTTCTCGAACCAACACCACATCCCGGTTGCCGTCAATGGTCAAGTCTCCCGCTTGGGATATGGCTTCAAGGATGGTGACTCTCTCCCCCTCCACGCTGTGCACGCCGGGCTTATTCACCTCTCCCAATACAGAGAATTTGAAATTGAGGATTTGCACGTTGACAGAAGCATCCCGAATATAGTCTTCGTTTTTCAGTGCTGAGGCGATATCGTGACCCAGTTGACTGCATGTTTTTCCTGCTGCTCTGATTGTGCCGATAACGGGAAGTACAATATTGCCCTGTGAATTGACCAGATAGCCCTGTCGGCGATCTGTGTTACCGTTGCTGCTGCCCATTTCCGCTGCGGCAAAGGGAGCTGTTAATTCCGGTTGGCGGCAGCTGACACTGATGCTGAGCATATCATCCTTCTGTATTCGGGTGTGATAATTCTGCTGCAGAGCGCTGCCCTGAGCGGGTATTCCCTGGAGGTAGACGACTTCCTTCGGGCTGACGCATGACGGCTGGAGGAGTGTAATGCCCAACAGTACGGCGGTGAATAGGGTGGTCTTCATGGCCGCGAATTATACACAGCAATCTCTGCAAATTCCACATCTGTTACTGATGCCACAACTACTTGTTGGGAATATCAGCAAAAAACGCGTACCCAAGTGGGTACGCGTTGTTGAAAGAGGTATGGCGGAGCTGTTACTCTGCCCAGGTGAGAACCACCTTGCCGGACTTGCCGGAGTTCATCACATCAAAGCCTTCCTTGAAGTCGGTGTAGTGCAGGCGGTGGGTGATGATGGGGGTGACATCCAGCCCGGAGCTGAGCATGGCATCCATCTTCTGCCAGGTGTTGTACATCTCGCGACCGTAGATGCCTTTCATCTTGAGTCCCTTCCACACGAAGGTGTTCCAGTCGATGCCGGAACCGCCGGGCTGGATACCCAGCAGGGAAATGTTGGCACCGTAGGCAGAGTGGGTGATGATGTCCTTGAGGCAGGCGGGAGCGCCGCTCATTTCAAGGCAGACACCGTAGCCCTCGTTGATACCCATTTCATCGCGCGCTGCGGCGATGCTGTCACCGGAAATCACGTTGATCGTGCGGTCTGCACCCATGATTTTGGCGAGATTGAGCTTGTAGTCGCTCACGTCTGTGATGGTGACGGTGCGGGCACCGGCTTTCTTACATACGGCGGCAGCCATGGAACCGATGAGCCCGGCCCCGGTAATCAGCACATCTTCACCCACTAAATCCCAGGACAGGGCGGTGTGGGTGGCATTGCCCAGCGGGTCGAGAATGGAGGCTACCTCCATGCTCATCTTGTTGCCCACGCGGATGACGTTGCTCTGGGGAATGGAAAGGTATTCTGCAAAGCAACCGGGGCGGTTCACGCCCACGCCTTGCGTGTTCGGGCAGAGGTGGAAGAGCCCCTTGCGGCAGTTGCGGCAGTGCCCGCAGACGATGTGACCTTCGCCGGAAACAATCTCACCCGGCTGGAATTCCGTGACGGCGGAGCCGACTTTTTCAATAACACCACAGTACTCATGCCCAACATGCATGCCTACGGGAATTGTCTGCTGAGCCCAGGTATCCCAGTTCCAGATGTGCAGGTCTGTACCGCAGATGGCGGTCTTGTAAATCTTGATCAGAACGTCATTCGGCCCCACTTCGGGCATCGGTACGTCCAGCAGCTCCAGGCCTTTGTCGGCCTTTGTTTTAACCAGCGCTTTCATGGCGGAGATGATAGTCTTCTTCCCTTTGCTTAGCAAGCTAAATTTACATCATACATCTTACAAATTGAGTGCCCAATGCCTGATTAGCGTTGATACCACGTAATGAAGTTCTGAAACTGTTGTTCAGCGTAGTATTCAGATAAAATATACATTTGTATTGATAGTGCAGTTGCCTTGATTTTGATATTCTGATGAGAACAATGATTCGGATTCTAGGTAAAAATCTGCTGCATCATTATAACAGATAATCATTAAGAGATTTAATGATACCTATTCTATCATCTGCTTAGCCAGATGTATGTAGGTGTTGTGGTATGTGTCTGAAAAATGCAATGATGACGCTGGGAGAATCCAAAATAGAGAAAGAACCTATTTTGAAAATGATAAGATACTGTATTCAAGAGAAGGCGGCAACATTTAGAATGTGTTGCAAAAATTAATATTTATGAACTATCTTTATCTAGTATAAAAGGTTTGAAATTCTGTTGGATTAATGAAGTGCAAAAATTGCTTTTACCAATTATAGACATTCTCATTGTATGCGGTTGTATATTTAATATTTGTTCAGTTAGCGTAAAAGATTTTAGCATGCTTCGTTCCGTAAGTTCGGCCTATGACTGAATGATTTTTTCCGCAAGTTCGCTGATGTTACCTTTCGGTTTGAACAAAAGAGGAGTGTCTGAATCTGTAAAATTGTTCTCAATGGCATCAACGGAGTTGCTCAGTTCGTAGCTGGTGGAAACAGATTCTCCGTTGTTGCTATTGCTTTCTTCTTTAGATCGACCGCTTTCTCCCGAAATATTTTTTCCGCTTAGTTCAAGGGATCGGGCATGAAAATATGCCTTCCAGCGGGGTAAGTAGTAGTGCTGCATCAACTCGGAGAGTTGGCGGTGGGCGTAGTCATTGAGCGTGGTGCCGGATTTGGGAACCCAAGTTGTGAATAGTTGTTTGATTGCTTTTCTCATTTGCGCTTTTGCCGCATTGCTGGTACCGGCCTTGTTTTCTGCTTCTTTCAGATAACGCCCCAGCAGAAAGTATTCCGAGGTTGCCAATACTGCTGATATTTGCTCTATTAGTTGGAGGTAGATTTTGCATTCACGGTCAAACGCCTCTTTATCCTTTGCGTCAAACGCAGCTTTGCACTTGGGAAGTTGTTCGCGAGCTGCATCTGCCAGTAATTGTCGGCAGAGGTCAGCCATGTCGTAGCGCCAGGTAGGGAGGGATTCAAGCCCATGTTTTTTTCCTGCAGACAGCATCAGCCGGGCAGCTTCTCTCACTTGGGAGAAATCATAGTAATTGTCCGGCTTAGACCAGGTAGAAACCTTGTTCGCGTTTAGGCTGGGGCGGGCGCACATGATATTCTCCTGACACCCCTCCTGTAGACGTATGGGGGAATAGACCGTATCAATCAGCAGCTCAAGTGAGCGGAGCAGATTTGCGTCTTCCACACCGTAGCGCCCTTTGACATAACGAACAAGGAAATCCTTGCGGTTAATAGGTTCGGAGGAGTTGATTCTTTCCGTTACCATGGCGTAGTAAAGAGGGTTGACTTCCAGCCCTTCAGAGAGCAGGCCTATGCCGATGGCTCCACCGATGTCCGATGGCATGTTTTCCAGCAGTGGGATACCACCGTACAATCCGTGATTACCACCGAAATTGGCCAACTCGCACCACACGTGAGGCCGTCCCTGATAATTCCGGGATATGTTATGTCCGGCACTCATATCTTTATCCAAGGCCAAAATGATAGTGTGTTGCGGGTCTGTCCCACTAAGTAATTGGGCTGAGGGATTATGCCCCCATGCCTGAATAAGCCACGCGGAACCGGGAGAGGCCTGCTGCATGGCTCTCTGCACGGCCTGAGCCGCTTCTTTCAGAGGGGTACCGGCTCGATTGCCGCCTTCGTGGAAAAGGTCACCGCCGAAGTATTTAGCCTGATAGCGGTATACCTTGCGAAGATGCTTATACCACAGCGCTGCGGTCTTGGCAAATGTGGGATCAGTTGGCTGTAATATGGCGGGGCGTACGTATTGGTGGCACCATTTGCCCTGAGGTATCAGTTTGCCGCTGATTTTGGCAGATGGTGTACCGCTTGGCAGGAAGCCGACATACCCCTGCAGCACCGGTTCCATACCCAGTTCTCTCAGTCGTTTGACGATAAATCTGCCCAGTTTCGTTTCCTGCTCAATGATGTCCCGGTGTACGGGACCTCCCTCTCCTTCCAGATTGCCCATGTGCCACCACGCGCTGTATGCCGGGTTGGCAATGAATGCGGAAATCCGCTCATTTGAATATCCCAGCTCGGAAAGAAAGGATATCCACACGCTTTCAAGCCCTGCTGTGACAAGAACGCTGTGGTAGCCGCTGAGCGCCAGCATATCCAGTTCCCGTTCCCAGCGTTTCATATCCCAGTGTGCCCCTGTATAGCTGAGCGTGCAGTAATTATAGGCGTAGTTGAAGGCGTACGTTGCCGGAACGATTATTTTTTGCTTCGGTAGGATGAGCTTTTTCCCTTCGGCATTATCCCCGTTCTGAGAGAAATGTATGTGAGCTACATTCCGCAGGTAGTACCCGTAGGCGCGAATACATTCCCTGACATTTGCTGCTGTGATGTGCAGTTTTTCCTCTTTGCTTTCCAGAACGGGATTACTGAGCTTTTTGTCCAGTCTGAAAATGATATTTTCAGTAAACTGCGGTGTGACCCGTTTGACCACTGCTGCCGCGGCCGGCACTTCTGCCTTTTGATTTTGCGGAGTGCCACAGCATGGTGCTGCCAGATAGATAGTCGGAGCAAGTATGGTTGCTAAGAAAGCGGTGCGGTAATTCATTTCTAAAAAAATCAGCCGGCGTGTTGCGTCGGCTGAGTATTGATTTTTAAGGGATTATTTCCAGGATTTTACGTTGGAGATGTTATCTTCGTTGTCCCCGTCGTTGGTTCGCCCGTTGCCGCGCCCGTCAGGCCCGGTGGAGAAGATATCGAAGTCCGGGTTGATACCGTTACCGTTTTTGCCGCTTTCCGTTTGCCCTTCATAGCCGAGGCGGTAGCGGTAGGTGTTACCCCAGGGATCCAGGATGACGTATACCTTGCCGCGGGCTCCCTTGGAACCGCCGGAACCCTTGATGCGTACTTTGACCACAGGGATACCTTCCTGCTGCTCCGTGTCCTTGGATGAAACCACGTAGAACGATTCGCAGTAGGGCATCTGTATCTCACCGTTGTCATCATCCGGTTCGCCGTCATTATCCTCATCGCGACTGAGTGTTTCGTACAGCACGTTGGAGCTCACCTCATCACCGCGCCCGTCAGGCAGGTACCCTGCGTTGTCTGCCCGGTAGGAGTTCAGTGATGCTTCCAAAAGCTGAACCTGAGATTCTGCGGTCTTTTGCATGGAACGTGACTGAACGTATGCCGTAGCCTGCCACATGCCGGCTGACAAAAGTGCCAGAATGGCAACGACAATGAGAATCTCAATGAGGGTGAAACCTCTGCGCTGATTTGTGATTCGCAGTTTCATGGCGTTTTAATTATACGTTCTTGATGATTTCCATCATTGGCATGAACATGGCCAGAACGATACTGCCCACCACCACAGCGAGGAATACAATCATGAGCGGCTCGAGCATGGAAGTCAATGCCGCAACGGAGTTGTCCACTTCTTCATCATACACCTCTGCCACTTTCAGCAGCATATCCGGCAGCTGACCTGTTTCTTCACCCACGTCGACCATGGAAATCATCATTGGCGGGAATACATCACAGGAAGTCATGGGAGTGACGATGGATTCACCCTCACGCACGGAGTCGTGAATCTTGGTGATGGCATCAGCCACAATCACGTTGCCGGCGGTATCACGGGTAATCAGCAGTGCTTGCAGGATGGGTACGCCGGATGCCACAAGAGTGCCGAAGGTGCGGGCAAAGCGCGTGACGGCACTCACCTTGTTCAGCTGCCCTAACTTAGGTATCTTCAGCATGAAACGATCAAAGATGCGGGCACCTTTGGGGGTCTTTTTCCAGAAGCCGATACCGATGCAGGCTCCGACCAGAAGAATAATGAAAACAAAGGCGTTGGGAACAACCGGAATGAGGCTGTCAGCCATGCATTTGTCCGAGAAGTTGAACACAAACTCAGACAGCGCCGGCAGCTCCATGTTCTGCCCCTCAAACATTTCCTTGAACTTGGGTACGATGGCCAGCATGAGGAAGATGAGGATTGCCACGGAAATCACCAGAATGATGATGGGGTACACCATGGCGGAAACAACTTTACCGCGCAGGCGGTTGGCCTTTTCCTGATACTCTGCCAGACGCTTGAGCACCACTTCCAGCACACCGCCCAGTTCACCGGCTTTCACCATGTTCACAAAAAGCTTATTAAACAGCTTGGGATAGGCTCCCAGAGCTTCGGAGAAAGTGGAACCTCCCTGCACGGATTCACCAATCGCACCGATAGTGGCACGCAGATTGGGGTTGGGCTCCTGCTTGGAGAGAACATTCAGGCTCTGGAGCAGCGGCAGACCTGCATCAATCAGGGTGGCAAGCTGACGGGTGAACACCATCATTTCCTTTTGCTTGACTGAAGCCCCCACTTTTCCGTTCTTTTTCTCTTTCTTGGCTCCTTTGCCTTTCTTGGTTTCTTTCTTTTTGGTGGCGGCCTTGGCTTCAGCCTTGGTGCTTTCTACGCATTCGCGCACCAGCAGTCCCTGACTGCGCACCATCTCCATGGCTGCAATCTTGTTGTCGGCCGTGATGAAGCCGGTCTTTTCTGCACCGTTCTGATCCAGTGCTGTGTATCTGAAATTAGGCATATACTTGCGTTTGGTTGGAAAATTTGTTCAGCTTGTTAATAAATAGCAGATGTGACCCGCTGCGTCAAGATTAAGTGTACTTAAGCACTTCTTCAATCGTGGTATGACCCTCAAATATGTTCTGTATGCCGTTTTCGCGGAGGGTGGACATCCCCAGCTCAATGGCTTTTTGTTTCAGAACGATGGAGGGGACGTTCTGAGTGATGAGGTCTTTGATGGGGTCGGTCACGTTGAGCAGCTCATGGATACCTTTTCGCCCCTTGTATCCCGTGTGAGCGCATTTGTCACAGCGGGCTCCTGTGTAGAACTGCTGCTGACCGATGAGTGCGGGGTTGATACCCAGGCGGGCAAGAAGTGTGTTAGAGGGTGTGTATGCTGTCTTGCAGTACGGGCAGATGGTTCTCACCAGTCGTTGACCGAGCACGCCCAGCAGGGTGGCGGCCAGCAGGAATGGCTGCACGCCCATGTCTACAAAGCGCGTGACGGCACCGGCTGCATCATTCGTATGCAGGGTGGAGAGTACAAGGTGACCCGTCAGAGCTGCCTGAATGGCAATCTGTGCCGTGTCCTTGTCTCGAATTTCGCCCACCAGAATGCGGTCCGGGTCCTGACGCAGGAAGGCACGCAGTACACGGGGGAAGGTGACACCGATAGCCTCATTGATGGGAACCTGCACGATGCCGTCGATATCATATTCCACCGGGTCCTCAGCGGTGAGCAGCTTGGAGTCTTCTGTGTTCACTTCCCGCAGGGCTGCGTAGAGCGTGGTGGTTTTACCGGAACCGGTGGGACCGGTCACCACAAAGATGCCGTTGGGTTTGTTCACCGTGTCGATGATGTACTCATGCAGCTTGGGGTCGAGGTTGAGGTTGTTCAAATCCAGACTCACGCTGCCGCGGTCGAGCACACGCATTACCACGGATTCACCGTATTGGGTGGGCAGGGAGTTCACACGCATGTCCACGCTGTGTTCACCAAGACGCATCACGATACGTCCGTCCTGCGGAACGCGGCGTTCGGCGATGTTCATGCCCGCCATGACTTTCACGCGGGAGATGACCGGGTTGGCAAGGTGCACGGGAGGCGGTGCCATTTCATACAGAGCGCCGTCCACGCGGTAGCGAATCTTGAACTCTTTTTCAAAGGGTTCCAGGTGAATATCTGATGCCTTTTCCTTGATGGCCTGGGTAATCACCAGATTCACAAACTTAATCACGGGGGCGGAGTTGGCTTCCTCTGCGCCGTCCTGACTGCCCACACTCATGGTGCTCATTTCATTGAGCAGGTCACCCATGGCAGCATCTGCTCCGCCGTAGCATTCCTGCAGGCGGGAGCGTACCTCATAATCTGCCGCCACATAGAGGTAGATATCCTGTCCGGTTGCCATGCGGAGGTCATCAACCGTTTGGGGATTCAGCGGGTCTTCCAAGCAGACGTAGAGCCCCTCTCCCTCTCGGTATTCGATGGGCAGGGCACCGTGCATGCGCGCCTGCGGTCCGGGCAGCATGTCCAGCACCTCCTGCGGCGGGTAAAAATCTACCAGAGAAATGTACTGTGCGCCCACTTCCGTGGCAATCACGTTCCAGAAATCTTCCGGGGAGCCGATGATGCCGAAATCAATGAGGGTTTCCCACACCTCTTTGCCGCTGTTGGACATTTCGTCCTTGATATCGCGGGCAACAGCCTTGTCCAGCATGCCATTGTTGATGAAAACATCCAGTGTTACATCGTTATTCATAACTCAGAAAATCGGTATATGTGGTTGAGATGATTGCTTCGGTTCATCAGCTGGCATCGCCGGCGGTCACGCGGATTACTTCTTCGGCAGAGGTGAGTCCTGCCATCACTTTGCGGATGCCGTCCTCACGCAGGGTGCGCATGCCCAATTCACGTGCGCGCTTGCGCAGTTGCGCGGAGGTCATGTCGGAGTTGACCAGCCCGCGTACGTCATCGGAAATCTCGAAAATTTCAAAGATTCCCAAACGCCCCTTCATGCCCTTGCCTCGGCATTTCTCACAGCCGCCGGGGCGGGGTACCATCACTTGGCGGTTCACATCCACGCCCAGTGTGGTGGCCTGTTTGGGGGTCATGGTGCCGGGTATCTTGCAGCTGCAAAGGCTTCGGCAGAGACGCTGTGCCATGATGGCGCGTACGGCAGAGGCGATAAGGAAGCGGTCAACGCCCATATCGGCGAGACGAGCCACGGAGGAAGGTGCGTCGTTGGTGTGGAGGGTGGAGAGGACGAGGTGACCTGTCATGGCTGCCTGAATGGCGATGCTGGCGGTCTCCCCGTCTCGAATTTCACCGATCATGATGATGTTGGGAGCCTGACGCAGCATGGCTCGCAGAGCGGCGGCGAACGTCATGCCGATTTCGGAGCGAATCATCACCTGGTTGATGCCGGAAAGCTCATATTCCACGGGGTCTTCTGCGGTGATAATCTTTTTGTCCGGGCGGTTCAGGTGGTTAAGACAGGCGTAAAGTGTGGTGGTTTTACCGGAACCGGTGGGGCCGGTTACCAAAATCACGCCGTCGGGCAGAGTCACCAGTCGGTCGAAAGTGGCCTCATCATCCGAGAGGAAGCCCAGCTGCGGCAGACCGAGTGCCAGAGCAGACTTATCAAGAATACGCATGACCACGGATTCACCGTGGTTGGTAGGCACGGTGCTGACACGGAGGTCAATGTGGGCTCCGTCTTTCAAATCCAGCTCTATACGCCCGTCCTGCGGTACGCGCTTTTCTGCGATGCTCATGGAGGTGCTCATCACCTTAAGACGTGCCACAATCGGTCCCAGCAGTTTCTTGGGGTGTGTGGCAACCTCTACCAAGCGACCGTCCACGCGGTATCGCATGCGGACTCGATCTTCCATCGGTTCGATGTGAATATCGGAGGCTCGCATGGTGTGAGCCTCATTGAACATATTGTCAATAAGCTCAATGATGGGGGCCTCTGTGTCGCCCTTGGCATATTTTTTCTGCTCGGGATAGTATTTCTCGAGCGCTTTCTTCATCTCCTTTTCGGAAGTGACAAAGAACGAGACATCACAGCCCAGAAACTGCGGCAGGCTGTCCATGGTGTTCATGTCAAAGGGATCAGTGATGGCCACCTGAAGTGAGAAACCGTCATCTCCCAGCGGCATAAAGCCTACGCGCCGTGCCAGCTCCGGCTTGACGCGTGCTACGATGGCGGGATCAACCTCAAATGAAGAGATTTCCACGTATTCCAGTCCGGAATTGGCGGCTGCAATCTGGGCAATGTATTCCCCGGTCATGTAACCGTTGTTGACAAGGTGTTCGATGACGCTGTCAAGCGGGGAAAGCTGCTGACGCACGGCATCCAGAGTGCCCTCATCGATGGCACCGGCTTCCACCAGAAGCTGCAGAAGGAAAGATTCGTTCGAGTACACGGGATTGAGAGAGGTGAATGTATATAACGACACGGCGCAGCACACGTCTACGCGCTTTCCGTAGTCTACACCATGAATGCCCTCACGTCAATCTCCCAGTTTCAAAAAAGTGTCAATTCTCCGGCGTTTTTGTGCAAAAAACTTGCTGTAATGTATCTGAGTGTGTTATATATAGGTGCGATGAAGATATTTTTATCACTGATTTTGCCGGCTGCCGTGTGTGCTCTGCAGCCTCTTGCTGCTCAGAATGAACTTTTGCCGGAGGCAGATGTGCAGGCAGAATTGGCAGCAGAGGAAGAGGAAATGAACGCTGCGGAACGTGCACTGAGGGATGCGATTCATGCTCGGGGTCAGGAGTTGGTAGATTTGTTGCGGAAAGTGCAGGATGCGGCTTCTGCCAAAAAACATGCTGCACGTATTCGGGAGTTATTGCTGTGGGAGCCTGATGCTGCTGATCTGGAGCTGGTAGATGAGGAATTGCTTGCCGTGGAGTTCATGGAATCTTTCGAAGCTATTGCAGAGGAGCTTTCCCGGCTGGCAGAGGTTCAGTTTTATGGCGAGGACTCGCTGCAGGAGCTCATGCAGTACTTTGATGCCGAGCTGGAGGAAGAAACTCCCTGATATGCCGCACTAAGGCATTGCTCTCATGCCTGAAATATGCTAGTGTTCTTCCCAATATGGCAAATACATCTCTTTCCCCGGAATTGGTTAAGCTGTCCATGGAGTTGGCTTCCGCTTTCGCTCAGTCTCAGAAAGTGGTTTCCGCCAAGGCTCGTATAGGTCTTTTTTACCAGAATCCCGCAGCTACGGAGCTTTTCCGCAAGGTCAGTGACTACGGTGAGACGCTCCGCAACAAGCACATGGAGGGAATGCCCCCCACTGAGAGCGAAATTGCTGAGTTTGATAAACTGCGTCAGGATGTGGTGAACAATCCTCTCTGCAAGGGTTTCCTGGAGGCGCGTCAGGAGTTGGACGAAATGCTCGCCGTGGTGAATCAGTACATGGTCATGGCGATTGAAAAAGGAACGGCTCCCACCGATGAAGAAGTGGCGGAGGCAATGACTCAGCAGATGAGTTCCTGCTCCTGCGGCGGGCACTGCGGCGGAGATTGCGGGGATTGTGAAAATGAGTCCTGTGAACATCATCATGAAGATGAGCATGAGTGTTGCTGCGGTCATGATGATGATGAGCATGAGTGCTGCGGTGGGCACGGTGAGGGTGAATGCTGCGGTAAGCACAAGCATGACGGCGAATGCTGCGGCAGGCATAAGCACGATGCGGGACACGAGTGCCGCTGTAAAAATAACAACTGATTGTTGATTCCTTGTCCCGTCTCTCGGCATATTGGGCGGCAGTTGTGCCGATACTGTCGCGGCTGCTGTTTTTTGCGGTATTGCTGGCATTTCCTGTGCGCGCAGCTCAGGTGTGGCTGCGGCAGTGGGATACGCCTTTTGAGCTGACGGGGTGGGGAATGGCAGCAATCGCAGCCATGACCGTATCGCTTTTGGCGGCGGTAGTGGGTTGCTTTTTCCGTGTGCGCACGCTGCTGCCTGCACGGCAACTGTGGGGGCTGCTGCTGTTGGCAGCCCTTTTTGTGAGCCTGGGGCATTTGCTTGCTTTTGCCTCACTCTGGCAGCTGCATTTCCCGGTGCTGCTGACCATGGGGGTCATCTGTCTGACCTGGGGGCTGCTTCGTCGGTGGGCGCTTCTGTTCTGGGGACCGTTTATGGCGGTGGAGATGCTCCAATTTATCGGCTTTCACCAATACGGCTCTCGTATCAATTCTCTGGTGCTGGCTGAGACTTTTGAGGCATCCATGGAGGAAGCCTTGGCATACCTCACGCCGCTGAATCTTCTGCTGATGATTCCGCTGGTGCTTCTGGTGGTACTGTTCATCATCCTGCAACTGCGCTTTTTCCGCCACAGCACGCGCGTGGAACTGCTCAATACCGGTTTGCTTTTCTGCGGACTCTGCGGGGTGTTTGCCTCCTGCCTGCGCCCCTCTGGTCAGACGGTGAACTACTATTGGCCGGCATGCGAAGTGCCTGAGCTGGTGAATGCCGTGTCTGAGGCACTTACCATCAATGAAGCAACCATCAACCAGGTAGAAGGGTTGCAGTCCCCGGCAGAAAAGCATTCATCCTTAACCACTCTGAGTGGGCAGGAAGGTGTGGTTCTGGTGTTGCATATCGGTGAGAGCATTCGCGCCGACCGCATGAGTATCAACGGATATACACGCCCCACTACTCCTTTCCTGAGCTCCTGCGGGGAGCGCCTCATCAATTTTCCTACCTGCATTTCCGCAGCCTGTGATACCTGTCAGGCGCAGATTGCCATCCTCACCAACGGTCGACGCAATATCTACGACCGCACCCCGGGGATGCAGCCTACTGTCGGGTCGGTCATAGATTTGTTTGCCAAACACAATTTCCGCGTGTATTCCTTTTTCGGGCGTCGCTGTGCGCAGAAACTGAAGTACGACCGTGTGGTGCAGCTGCTGACGCGCCATTCCGAGGCTCGTTTCAATGCGCCCGGTTATCCGTGGACAGCAGTGGAGCAGATGCAGCAGATTCTCCGGGAACAGGGCAGGAATCAGAATCTGCTTCTGTTCGTCAACAATGAGGGGAGCCATACTCCCTTTGGCTATTATGATTTGGAAAACCCGCCCTTTACACCCACCACGCCGGATTTCCAGAATCCTGCCGCTCAGGCAGAGGAGGTGAATAATGCCTACGACAACACCATTCACTATACCGATGAGTTTTTCCGCCGTGTGGCAAAGCTGTTGAAAGGACGCCCGTTTGTCTATCTGTATGTGAGTGATCACGGCGAATATCTGGGGAATGACGGTCGCTGGGGCAGAGCATTTTTGGGGCAGCATCCCTACCTGTATCATACAACGGATGGCTGCAAAGTAGGCATGTTTGTTCTCTTCTCCCCGGAGTTTGCCGCTCTGCGTCCGCATTTTGCAAAATCTATGGAACAACTGCGCCTCAACAGCCGCTTGACCGTGGCTCACGAACATATATTCCATACTCTCCTGGGGATCTTTGGCTTCTCTACGCCGTATTATGACGGCTCTTTGGATTTAACTTCACCCGCAGTGCAGCCTTACACCGGACCTCAGCCGCCGCGGCGTGAGAATTGATGCTTTTTTTCTCTCTCCCATGAACACAAAACCTTGGATTAAAGCCGTTTTCAGTCCCACAGGCGGTTGTAGCGCCATAGCAGATGCCATCGCGACAGATGTATGCCGCACACGTGATGTGGATTTGACTTTCCCCTGTGCAGCTCAATCCGTTCCACAGGATACTCCGCTGCTGGCAGTCGTTCCCGTGTATGCCGGGCGTGTTCCGGAGCCTGCTCTGGAGAGATTGTCGGCTCTGAAGGGGCAGGGTGGACCTGCCGTTGCCGTGGTGGTGTATGGTAATCGAGCCTATGAGGATGCTCTGTTGGAACTGAGTGATACGCTTACTGCCGGAGGCTACCGGGTGGTGGGAGCTGCTGCATTCATAGCAGAACACTCCGTTATCCGCAGCATTGCCGCCGGCCGGCCGGATGCTGCCGATAAGCAGGTAGCTGTTGATTTCGGGCGTGCCGTCCTCTCCAAATTGGCCCAGCCGCAGGAGCATTGGACCGCTCCGGAAGTCCCCGGCAATCCTCAGTACAGGGAGCGCGCCAAAATGCCTGTTATCCCCATGACGAATGATTCCTGCGGACACTGCGGCAGCTGCGCTTCCATGTGTCCGGTAGAGGCTATCCCCATGGATGACCCGCAGACCACGGATGCCGCCAAATGTATCCTCTGCATGCGCTGTGTGGAAATCTGTCCGCAGGAGGCCCGCGCGCTTCCCGCTCCCATGTTGGAAGCCATGACCGCACGCCTCAACCAGTGCGCCGGCACTCCCAAGCAGCCGGAAATTTATCTCTGATTTACTATTTGTTAAACGTTAAAGTCACAATTGTTTACCATTATGAAAAAGTCAACGGGTATCCTTGCCGTGTTTGCTGCCATGGTACTTTTTGCGCATGCTCAGGCAGCGGAAATTGCCCCTGAGGGAGCAAATGCTCCTGCCGCCGCGGAAGAACGACAGATTGTATGGTATGAAATTGATCCCGGTGTGAGAAAATACCTTATCCTTTTGGCAGCAAATGCCATGGAACTCAGTGCAGAATTGCCGGATGAAGGGATTAGTCCCACTGCGGAGCAGCAGATTGATATGATGGAGCAAGTCATTCGGCGTACACCGTTGGATAGTCTTATCGGGGAATATCTTCAGTTCGTAACTGAGGCTAATGAACTTAATTTCCGCATTATTGCCGCTCTAAGAGAGGAAAAACCTGCGAATCACACAGGTATTATGGCTGTTACGCAGCGCTTTGAAAACGAGATTGATGCCTTGTGTGTCAAATATCCACAGGCAGGACGTTATTTCAACCGTCGGGCTCAGATGCAAATTACACTCATGATTTCCCGTGAAACAGATGTTCAACGAGTCATGATGCAGTCTGTTATGGCGGGAAAAACACGCAGGGAATCCATGCGCACCGTCGTTGAACACCTGCGCTATGAGGCTGAGCGCCAATTTTAATCTTTTTCCAATTTGCAATAGTAAATAAAAGTCTCTGCGTCCGGGGTGTTGCGGACTTATTCTTCAGATGAAGCATCCGGCAGGGATGAATCGCCACTCTACTAAAAGTTTGTTGTGTGGTTGCGGGTTTGAACATCTTCCCCTTGTTAGCATGATTGGGTCAGGGGCGTAGCTTGTCCAAGAAAGAAGTAAGCACTCCACTAACAGTCTTGTTGTCGAGTACAGTGTGGGGTTAAGTTTTTTTTGTGGGGAATAAAGGTTTAGGGTCGTATACCCTTTATTGTTGACGCCGGTAATACATGGACGGTGGCGAAAAATTCTTGAAGAAAACTCGGGAATCTGCTACTCTCTCCGCGCGCATTGAATCACATGGCAGAAAAGTTTGACATCAACTCGCTCAATGCCGCCCAGAAACAGGCGGTGCAGACACTCAGCGGTCCGGTGCTCATTCTTGCCGGAGCCGGTACGGGAAAGACCCGCACCGTCACTTGTCGTATCGCCAACATGATAGAGAAGGGAGCTAATCCCAAGGGAATCCTGGCTCTGACATTTACCAACAAGGCTGCCAATGAAATGGCTGACCGTGTGGCTGGTTTGGTGGACAGAAAATCAGCCCGCGCCATGACGGTGTGTACTTTTCATTCGCTCTGTGTTCGCATTCTCCGTCAGGATATAGGACGGCTCGGGTATAAGGAAAATTTTTCCATCTACACCGGCAGTGATCAAACCGGGCTGCTCAAGCGGCTTATCATGGAATATGGGGCGAGGCGCGAGAAGCTGGAGCCGGGGCAGGTGCTGGCAGAGCTTTCCCGAGTCCGCAATCAGGGCTTGAGTATTGATAAGATTGAGGACACGCTTATCGCCGCTGTATCCAAGGCATACATGCGCGAGCTCAAGGCGCAGAATGCGGTGGATTTCGATGATTTGCTTATCCTGACGGAACGCCTGTTGCGTGCTTATCCCGATGTCCATGAAAAGTGGAATAAACGCTTCAACTATATCACCGTGGATGAGTTTCAAGATACCAACTCGCTGCAGATGAGTCTGCTGCGGCAGCTTGTCGGGCCGGAGCATAATATCTGTGTGGTGGGGGATGATGACCAGTCTATCTATGGTTGGCGCGGGGCGCAGATTTCCAATATTCTGGATTTTGAGAGCTTCTTCCCCAATCCTACCGTCATCAAGCTGGAGGAAAACTACCGCTGTACACGGCAGGTGCTGGATTGTGCCAACGAGCTGATTCGGCACAATGCCGGGCGGCGGGATAAAACCCTGCGCACCAACAAGGAGGGAAAACACCCGGTGCGTTTATTGGCCATGCCCGGGTCAGAGGAAGAGGCGGAGTTCATTGCCGATGAAATTGAGACTCTCCGCTCCCGCGATTCCCTGGCGTGGGAGGATTTTGCCATTCTTTTCCGCGCCAATGCTCAGAGCCGACAGTTAGAAATGGCCATGCGTGAGCACCACATCCCCTACCGCATGGTGGGTACCAAAAGCTTTTTCGACAGACGGGAAGTCAAGGATTTGCTCAGTTATCTGCAAATGATGGATAACCCGGATGCCGATTTGCATCTGCTACGGGTGCTCAATACGCCGCCGCGGGGTATCAGCCCCACCACCGCTTCCTTCGCCATCGATTGGAGCCGTGATAATAAAAAGAGTCTCTGGGCCACACTGGTGGATATTTCCTTCCTTTCGGAATGCTCCACCCGCTCCCAGAACTGTATCACGGCCTTTACTGATATTGTCACGCATTACGGTTCGGAATTTGCTGCAAGCGAGCGCCCCTTTGTGGAGATTCTGGAGGATTTCCTCAAGGAGATTGAGTACGAGGAATACATCGCCCGCACCTGCAAGACGGAGGAGGAGACGAACCGGCGTCTGTCCGCTATCGATGATATCAAGGTGGCGCTGCGCCAATTCTGGCTGCCGGGGCACAAGCTTACGGATTTCCTGGCCGGTATATGCCTGGACAATGAGCGCGATGACGATGATATCGAGAAGAAGAGCGGGGTGTGTCTCATCACCATGCATGCCGCTAAAGGTCTGGAGTTCCCGCAGGTGTATATCGTCGGGGTGGAGGAAGGGCTTATCCCGCACACCCGCTCGGTTGATGAAGGGAGTCTGGACGAAGAGCGCCGCTTGTTCTACGTGGGCATAACCCGCGCCCGTGAGCGCCTGACCATGACCTACTGCGCCAAGCGCAACCGCTATGGTCAGGAAGAACGCTGCCTCCCCTCCGGCTTTATCAAGGAAATTCCTGATCGTATGTATGAGTTTGTGGATTATGAGAAGCTCATGAAAGAGCCCGTCAGTCAGGATGAGCAGGATGATTTTTTTGCCTCCATCCGCAGTTTATTGACAGATTAATAGGGGAAAGCATCAGCTTTTGTGCTGCATAAACTCTACGGTACAGATAGAGTGAGCACGGAAGAAGTACCTATTGGGCAGGAAATCACATCCTCCGAAGTTTTCTGTATCACGTTTTTTAGAAGGTTACTGTCTACAATCTTGCACAGGATGTTAGGAAAACTGACAGAACTTGATTTTGTACTCAGTATGGTGAGTATTGCTCGTCCTATTTTTTATGGCAAACGTATTGTATTTTTTCGCAGCTTTTGATTTTGGAGATTAGGACTGCAATTACTATTGCTGTAGGAATTTGCCAAATGAACAGAAATTTGATTGAAAATAATGAACAATCAAAAGTGGTTGATAACATTTTAAGCACGTATCCGATCGCCGTATAAGAAAATGCATGACTGCATAGAAGTATGAGGGAAATTTGTCCTAGGTAAACAGCCGCTTTGATGAGTTTGAATCTTTCCATCGTGATACACAGAATGCAAAAGAGAAAACTTCCCATTAAACCAATGATGATGAAAAGAAAGGGGGATAATAGAGGGATGTTGCCGTATTGCCTTATCGACATGTTGATTCCGCCGTTGTAACGAACCAAAATGACGTAAAAGCAAGAGATAAGAAGGGAACATAGAGTAAGCCGACTTTTAGAAGGTATTAGATGCTGAAAAAATCGGTTTTCTTTCATCGTATAACCAACGTATATGAAGAGTGCTCCCGCTGCTGCTGTGTCTATGCTCCAAGGCAGAAGAATAGGACAAAATGATAATAATAGGTTAAGTCCCAATAGGCCTATGAGCAGCCACGTCTTTTTGCATTTAATTCTTATAAGTAAAATAAAAAGTATATACGAAGTAAAAAGGCTTGTGAGAAACCATAGAGGCGCGGCATTCAGGGGAAATAAATGAATATTCCAACTGCTGTTCTCAGGTAGGAGTAAAAAGCGGGAATATATAAGACCGGCGGCGGGAGTTAAGTAATCACGCATGTTGCCTCCGTTTGCGTAGATAATGCCCCAAGTATAGAGAAGCGCTGCAATCCCCCACTTAAAATATGGTGGAATGAGACGTTTGAATCTTTGTGAAATAATGTTAGGACGGTCTTTGAATGTGTACCCCGATATGAAATAAAATAATGGCATGTAGGATGCAATGGCGAGAGAAATGATGTATTTCAAGTGGGTAAAACCGGGGATTTGCGAGTGGTTATTACAGAATGTCCAAAAATCTGAATGTGAGATTAAAACAAGTAAAATTGCGATACCCTTTACCGCATCAATCCATAATTGACGCTGTAATTGGAAGCTGTTTGTTGCATGTGTTACATCTTTTCGCATTTCCGAGCAGTAAACTTTACTATATGTGACGCGTAGTTATAATTAATTTTTTATAACTATATGTTTGTTTATCGGTGAGCATATTGGGGATACCCGATTCTTCGCGCGTTGGAATGCCGAGAGACCCGTGCTACACTCTTCGGGCTGGGGAGTATATCGTATTTCGAATGCGATGTACAGATTTTTTTTGCTTAAAATGTTGAAAAAAACTCATTTGAGAAGTGTAAAAACAAAAGCAACACCAAAGAGCCCCCAAAAAAGTCTCCGAAGGAGCCCAAACTGCCCTAGCAGAATGGGGGCTTGGGGGAAGGACGGCAATGAGTCCTTCCCCCGGTTGCCGTCATGATACAAAAA
>JAZNLU010000046.1:0-48939 GCA_045579245.1 Akkermansia sp. | reverse complement strand
TGGGGTGGGTGCGGAGTAGTCGGTAGAGTCGTTTCATGGAATGTGAAAAAGACGCTCTTTCGGGGGTGCTGTGGGAGGGGGCTTTGAGGAAATTGGTATTCCGGTTTAGAGGAGCGCTCGCTTGGCGCTACGGTGTGGGGTGGAATCGAGAGTGTCAGGCGAGTATTTCGGGTGCCTTCTTGCGGGATACTAGGCGGTAAGTTAGAAAGAAAAGAAAAATATGTGCGGGATGTTAGTTGATTTTAGCCGCTATTTTCGATTGGATGAGAGTTTGCAAGTTGAGGGATGTTGAGTGTATATATGAAAAAATAATTTTTATTTGTTGTTTTTTTGTTTATGGAGGGCAAGTATTTGTGTTTATTATGCTTTAATTTTCTTGTGGAACAATTGGGAGAGATGATCCTGAGTATTCTTTTTCTGGTTGGTGAAATTTATTGTGAATATATTCTAAGTTATTATCACTAAGAGTTTAATATAAAATAATCAGATTTGGCATTCGCGAGAGGCGTTTTTTTGCGCGGAATGAGGGTAAAAACAGCCGGCAATGCACTCCAGGAGCAGTTGTTGGGTGAGCAAAATGTTGGAAAGGGCGTTACTGAGCTCGGGGAAAGCCGTGCCGGAATCGTGTGCGCGCCGGAGCTGAAATTGAGTGTGCCATTTCAATAATTCGAGGGGCGAGGCATGCATCATCTGCTGCTTTTCGACATCAATCATCCCCAGTTCCAAATCACGTTCCTCATCGCTCAGGGAAGAATCGTTGAGGATGGGGTGCTTGAGGAGGGCCTCCAGTAGAACGAGAAGAGGCCGCTCGTTCGCTTGCTCAGATTCATCGAAAACGGAATTGATGAGGGCCGCGGCATAGTATTTTTCCTGCTCGCTGCGGTAGGGGCAGGTACGGATGCTGAGCAGGGCAATATCTCGAAACTTATTTTTTTCCGGAATAGGCATAGTAGGGCAGGGCGATGAGGTGTAAGTAAAGAAAAGATGTAGTGCCTGTGCGTTCATTTTTTGTCAGGAATGAGCATGGTCGTGCAATCTTAACTTGCAATTCCGGGTGAAATTGATTAGAATGCGGTAGTTAACCTGATTATTTTATCATGAAAGTACTTATTACCGGCGGCGCCGGCTTCATCGGGTCTCACATTGCTGAGCATTACCAGGGAATCGCAGAGGAAATCCGCGTGTTGGATAACCTCCGCACGGGCTACAAGAAGAACCTTGACGGACTCGAGGTGACTTTCATTGAGGGTTCCATCACTGACCGTGAGGTGGTGGCCAAGGCAGTGGAGGGAGTGGATTACATCTTCCACATGGCAGCCATGGTTTCCGTGCCTGAGTCCATGATTAAGATTCGCGAAACGCTGGATCTGAACGTGAACGGTCTACTGACCGTGCTGGAGGAAGCCTCCAAGGCCGGAGTGAAGAAAGTGGTGCTTGCCTCCTCCGCCGCTATTTATGGTGACAACCCCATCGTGCCGAAGGTGGAGACCATGTACCCGGAGCCCAAGAGCCCCTATGGTATCACTAAGCTGGATGGTGAGTACTACATGGAGATGTTCCGCACCACCGGTCAGATTAACACCGGTTGCTGCCGCTTCTTCAACGTGTTCGGCCCGCGCCAGGATCCGAAGGGCGCTTATGCTGCTGCTGTGCCGATTTTCATGGAGAAGGCCATCAAGGGCGAGGATATCACCGTGTTCGGTGACGGCGAGCAGACCCGCGACTTCATCTATGTGAAAGATATCGTCGGTGCCCTCGTCTATGTGGCAGAGCATCCGGAAGTGACCGGTGTGAACAACGTGGGTTACGGTGGTCAGATTACCATCAATGACCTGGCCAATATCATTATCAAGGCAGCCGGCTCCACCTCCAAGGTACTGCACCTGCCGGAGCGTCCGGGCGATGTGAAGCACTCCCGCTCCTGCGCGGATAAACTGCGCAGCGCCGGTTGGGAGCCGAAGTACACGCTGGAAGAAGGACTCAAGACTACGCTTGAGTACTTCAAGAGCGTGACGAAGTAAAAAATCTGCATTATGGCGGCGGGTCGGGCTTGTCCGACCCGCCTTTTTTCATGTGGCATGTGCGGATACGAGGAACAGCCCCGACTGAAATCCGCCGATCTGGAGCGGCTGGCTCAGCAACACCGTGAGCAGTTGGTGGCTGCGGGCGTGGAACTGCACCCCGTGGTGAGCCGTTCCCGCAAACTGGCTACCCGCTTCTGGGGCAGCGCGTGGATGCGGCATCTGGCTGTCTGCGAATCCGGCGGATTGTGCCTTGCCCCGGGACGCACCTTGCTACGGCACGGATGCGTGCTGGATGTTCGGGTATCCCCCGGGCGGGTGGCGGCTGTGGTGAGTGCCGATGCGTTGTATGATGTGGAGCTGCGCCTGACCCCGCCGGATGAGGAACGAGTGGAGGCTCTGGCTGCCCTTTGTGCGGGAAAAATCGATTCACTGTTGTCGCTGCTGGAGGGCAGGGTGGATGAAGCCTTGTTGCAGCAACTCTGTGACCCGGAAAACGGCTTGCTGCCGGAGGCCTGTGACTGGCGCATCTCCTGCAGCTGCCCGGATTGGTCGGAGCCCTGTCCGCATGCTGCCGCTGCCATGTATGCGCTGGGCGTTCTGTTGGATACTCAG
Source organism: Akkermansia sp. (assembly GCA_045579245.1). Lineage (GTDB taxonomy): Bacteria > Verrucomicrobiota > Verrucomicrobiia > Verrucomicrobiales > Akkermansiaceae > Akkermansia. The sequence continues at coordinate 46,303 of JAZNLU010000046.1, read as the reverse complement.
CCTGAACTGTTTTTTACTCTCCGCGCCGTTGACCCGGCTGCATTGCTCCGTAAACCGAAAGTAGACGGCGGAGTGTTTGATTCGGCTGCGTTGGGGGTGATGTTTGATATTGAATTAGATGTAGAGTAAAGTTTTGCTTTGTCGTGCCAAAAACGTTTCGCCTGTTGGGCACTGACCGGGCTTACATATCTGGTGCGCAGTAGTGTCTGGTTCCTGTGGCCCATCTCCATTTGAAGAATGCCCGGTTCGTTGAAATAAGCTGCATGATAACTGGCAAATGTATGGCGGCAGGTATCAGGCGTCCATTGGTGAAACCCGGCATCCTTTCGGAGCGCCTTCCAGCGCCGTTGCCAATTTCCCGGGATTTGGGTGAGCTTATTCTTTTTCCAGCCTCTGAGCGAGACTAATCTTCCGCCGCCCGTTTTGCTGATTTGTGAGCGGATGAGTATTTTTCCCTGATGCCAGTCAATATCTTCATTTTTCAGCCGTTGCACTTCAGTCGGGCGAATGCCGCAATAGAGCATCAGGTGCACTGAGAAGGCCATTTCCCGGTGCGGAATCTGGGATGTGGCGGAGATGAGCTGCTGACTTTCTTCCGGTGTGAGGGGGGGAATGTATTTTTCACGAATATCCGGGGTTTCGATGCGGTCTACCGGGTTGGTGTCTGCCCACTCGCGGCGAATTCCGAAAGCAAAGATGCTGTGAAGAATGGCTCTTCCTTTTTTGTAGCTGCTGGCACTGCTTCCGAAGGCTGTTTGCAGCAGTTCTCGGCATTCCTGGGTGCTCATGTCTCTCAACGGTCTGTCTTTGATGCCGTCTACCCGCAGCATACGCCGCACGTAGTGGCGTAAATCACGCCTTGTTGTCGGCCTCCGGCCGCTTCGTGCGGACACGCTCTGCCATGCTGCGGATTCAAAACTGACGGTGTTTTCTCTTGCCTGCAGTGCCTGCCATCCTTCCTGAATCATGCTTCTTATCAGCACTATCAGCTCCCTGCGCTGCAGCTGCTGAGCCTTGTTTCCTATCATTTCCACTCCTTCCAGAATGAGGCGAGCGGCATCTGCCGGGCTCAGGTGGGTTTCTCTGAGTAATTCTGTGGCTGTTGATGTTTTCATGGTGTTCATCTTTTCAAATGCTGGTGCAAGCTAAAACAAACGGTTAATGATGTTTTTTCGTTTTTTCTCAGACTTATACTGCAAGTCAGTTGTACAAGAAAACTCATTGCGCACTTATTGTCCGTATGTCACTTGATTGTTGTCCATAATTAAGCATAATGCTTTTAAGGATTACGAGGGGAAATTCAGCATTTGAAATGCTGTAGAATGACTGCGTTAAATGCGGGGAGTACTGTGCCCCCGTGTTTTGATGTAACGTAAACACTCATTCCAGAATAGAAACAGAATTCCTATGAAACTGCATTTGCCAGTAAAGTTGCGCGCCAGCCTCATTGCCGCAGTCATTGCGGTACCGGCTCTCGTGTATAACGCCTTCGCAGGCGAGAACTACACTGCGCCTTCAGATGCCTTTGGTTGGGACAATAATGATATTGAGTTCACCGCCAAGCTGATGGAGACCGCAGGTAATACGTACACAGCCCGTGAGGATGTGAAGTACGCATTGTATGATGGGACCAATAAGCCTGTGGGTCTCATTGAAGAAAATGGTACAACTGTTGAGCTGACGTATGACGCGGCATCCGGGAAGTACCTGCATCCCACGGAGGTGGATACGGAGGGTAATCCCATCCCGGTTACGCCGACTGCTTACAAGGTGGAAGGTTCGGATGGTACGCCCGCCGAAATCATCGTTGCCACGAAAGACTATGAGAAGGTCTCCTATCTGGCAGGTGATACCACCATGGATGCTGACAGTGTGGATATCCGCAATTCACTGGCATCTGTCACGGAGGCAGCCGGCAGTGCTACACCGTACGCCGGTGATGTCAGTATTACGACGGACGACTTGAAGGTTTCCACGGATAATACCCGTGTGGTGCTGGAGGATGCCAATGTGGAGGTTTCCGGTACAACGACTGTTTCTGATGATTCTCAGCTTGTTATCCTGAACGGAACAGGTGCGGCGGATCAGTTCTCTACGGTAGAGCAGGGCTTGCTGGGTATTGACGGCATTCCCGTGAATGATGTGAATGACGGTGATTCCAAGACCGTGGCTCTGGGTGCCGTTTCCGGCGGTGGTTCCGTTACCGTCATCGGTGATGGCAGCAATGTGGCAGCCTCGATGGATTCCGTAAATCTGTCCGGTTCCCTGAATCTGGGTGATGCGGATGCTTCTGTTTCCGGAGATGTCAAGGCAACGGAAATTGCGCTCATTGGCAGCGAGACGGATGTCGGCGGCGATGTCACCTTCGACGGTATCGTGGTGGATGCAGATTCCGTGCTGGATGCTACCGGTAATGTTTCCAATGCCGCCCACGGCGGTGCCGGTTATGTGGATGTAGCCGGTGAGGTGTATGCAGACGGTAATGTATTCCTGGATAACGGTAAGGCAGACAAGGACCTCGGTATCAAGGACGGCGCCGTGGTGGATGCCGGCGGCGATGCCACTCTCCGCAATGTGGATGCCGTGAAGGCAGATCAGATTACTGCCGACGGCGACCTGATGCTTGTTTCCGGTTCTACCATTGAGGGGCTCAAGGAGACGGATGGGCGTACGGACAACATCAGCGCCGGTGGAGATCTTGTTGTCGGTGATGGTTCTTCCATTAAGGATGCAGAGATTTCCGTAGGCGGTAATGTGGTGGTGTCCAATGATGCTCCCGGCCTTTCCGTTGGTTCTCTGGATTCCTCCTCCATCACTAACACGGATATCACGGTCACGCCCACGGGGACTTCCAATGTGACCATCAACGGCGGTTCTTCCATGACTTCTTCCTCCATTGTCGGAGCGAATGGTCAGATTGATATTACGGACGACTCTACCGTGACGGACAGCCTGATTGACATGGATCCGGATGCCACTGACGGCGTGAACCATGACCTGACGGTGTCTGATTCCACCGTGACGAATTCTTCTATTCTGGATGTGGATGGCTCTGCAACGGTGACCAACTCCGAGCTGGACAAGGTAACGGTGACTGTGGCCACGGATACGACCGCTGCTCCCAGCGATGTGACGATTGCCGACTCCACCGTGACGGAATCTTCCATCTCCGGCGCTACGGGTGCGGTTTCCGTAAGCAATTCCACCGTGACGGACAGCACGATTGACATGGATCCGGATGCCGCAGACGGCGTGAACCATGACCTGACGGTGTCTGATTCCACCGTGACGAATTCTTCTATTCTGGATGTGGATGGCTCTGCAACGGTAACCAACTCCGAGCTGGACAAGGTAACGGTGACTGTGGCCACGGATACGACCGCCGCTCCCAGCACGGTGACGCTTGCCAACTCCTCCATGACGGATTCTTCCATCACCGGCGGTACCGGTGATATTACTGTGGATGATTCCACCGTTACCGTGACGGATGAGAGCGGTGCTACGCGCAACTTCATCGGCGCGGATAAGGAAAATCTGGCAGGTATTCTGGAAGCTGCCGGTGCAACTACTCCCCTGACCGGGGATTCCCTGGCAGATAAGGGGCTGACCGTCGGTTCCGTTATCGGTAATACCTCCGGCAATGTGACCATCACGGATTCTTCCGTGGATTCCACGCTGGTGACCGGTGGTGGAGACATCACCATTGCTGATACCGAGAACACGCCGGATGCCTCTCAGGCCATTGCCAATGTGAAGGACATCATCGCAGATGCTCTTGCCAATCCGGTGGATGGTGCCGTGGTGGTGCCCTATGTGGAGACCAACGCTGAGTTCGGTACGGTGGTGGACGGCTCCATCATCGACGTTCGCGGCAATCTGGGTGCTGATCCCGCGCCGGAGAATGAGCTGACCGTGGATTCTGCGGCACTCACCAACTCCGTCCTTCTCGGCGTGACCGGCAAGATTACGGTTTCCGACTCTCTGTTGGGTAATGATTATATTGACGGTGGTTCCGGTATTGAGATTGACAACTCCGTCATCGTTGACACCGACATCGTTAATATGAATGCTGATATTGTGCTCAAGGACAATATCTCCATTATCTCCACGGATGAGGATAAGCCTTTTGTGATGACCACCAAGGGCACGGCAGAGATTACCGATTATGATGAATATACCGGCGGATCCATCATTCTGGAAGGAGCCGACCTGCAGAACGGTGTCATCAAGAGCGGTGTCACCGCGGAGCGCAACGCCGATGGTACTTACACCTATACTCCTACCACATCCGCAACGGATGCCATGGTGGATGACGGTACCGGTACGCTGACTTCCCTGGGTACTAAGCTTCCCTACGGACAGATTAAGGTGACGGATTCCGCCCTCAACAAGATGGATATCTCCACCGTTGCCGGTGCTATTTCCGTCACGGATTCATCTGTCGCCGCTTCTGCTATCTCCACCGGTTCGGGGGATGTAACACTGGCAGGTACAAATGCCACGGTTCCCGGGGCTACGGAAACACCCTATACGCGGAATGATAACTGCGGCGGGATTACAGGCTTTAAGACCAGCCTGAATACATTGGGAGCAAGCGGAGCCACGAAGCTGACGAGTATTTCTGTCATGGAGCGCAACGGCAACGGCACACAGCCTTCCGGCGTGTATCTGCGCGTGACGGATTCGCTCGGCAATGTGGTGGCCACCAGCACGAATGCCGTGACGTTTGCGAATGCTGCGGCCATGCAGACGTTTGAGTTTGCCGATGTTTCCATTGACCCTGCCGAGGAATATACGTTCTCCTTTGTGAATGCGAACGGAGATTCTGTTGGGGTTCAGCTTGGCCTCACAAAAAATACTGTTGATGGAATCAAAGCGTTGCACCCGAGCACGGATTTGTCCAACTTTACAGCTATTGTAGAGGCAGGATATCTTACGCCCTCCCAGGATGCTACAGCAGAAGGCTGGAGCCCCTCCAACACCGTGGCGGATTCCACCATTACCACGGGTGCCGGAGACATTGCTATTTCCAAGACTCTGGTTGACAGCAGCGATGTGACGACAGGTGCCGGCAATATCGGCATTACGACCTCCAAGGTGGTGGATTCCAACATCATCAGTGAAGGTGCGGGAGATGTCCGCATTGAGGCGGCTTCCCTGGTAGAAACTTCTGTGGTGTCTACGGTGGAGGGTGATGTGACCATCATCGGTGCTTCCTCTGTGCTTGGTTCTGATGTGAGCACGGAAGACGGAGCTCTGTCAGTGAATGGTTCCACGGTGAATTCCGTGACTGTCGACGGCACGCTCGATAAGAGCACACTGACCGCTACGGATGACAGCAACATCATCAACGGCTCTTATGTTTCCGGCACGGATATCACTATCTCCGATACGGATGGTGACGGCGTGGCTCCCGGTCTGGATATTTATGGCAATGCCCTGACTACAGTGGAGGGTGACGTGAATATGGCTGTGGATGGTCGCATTTACGTCAACACCAACGGTAAGCTGGCTCTGGACGGTGACAAGGAAGGCGAAAATACCCGCGATGCCTCCGTCACGGCAGACAGCCTGGTGTTGAACGATATCTATGACAAGCAGGCATCTATCGCCAATGCACAGGTGGCAGTGACCACCAAGACCATGCTTAAGGATGGTAACACCCTGACACTTGACAGCGTGAACAGCGCAGAGGGTGAGTCCGCCGGTACGCTTGGTGACCTGCTGCAGATGGGTGACCCCGATGTGCAGGATAACAACGGCAACTGGTCTGAAGCCGGTATCACTACGGTGGCAATCAAGGGCGGCTCCATTCTGGAAGCCGGGCGTATCGGCGTCGTGACCTATGCTTCTCAGGGTGGTGATTCTGTCGAAACCGCAGATGTGACGAATGCGCACAACTACTTTGACAAGATTACCGTCGTAGAGGATTCCAAGGTTACCGCTTCCGGTAAGGCTCTTGTCAATACACTGCATGTCAATGTTGACCAGGCAGACACAACGACGGCAGGCTCCAAGGTAACCTTTGAGCAGGATGCTTACCTCACCAATGCACAGATACGTGGCGAGGGTGAAAAGACCTATCTTGGCAACAATCAGGACGGTCCTGAGGTCACCATCAAGGGCAATGGTCATGTGGGTAACCTGCGGATGGATAATGAAGGTGCTATCAGTTTTGTGGGTGACGGCACACAGAAGTCCTACATCGCAGACATTGCACCCGCTATTAACTTAGAGGTGCATGGTGTCATCAATGTGGTGGGCGGTGAGCTTGTCACACCTGCGTTGAATCATGGCAGCTTCCTGAGCCTTGGTTTGAATGGTGGCACGGTGACGCTTGATGCCGTAACGGCTGAGCAGGGGGCTACCATTGCTTCCACGGATTCGGTGAATGCACATGTGAAGTTGGATCTCATCACGAATGCTTCCCAGACGGGGGCTCCGGATGTGACTCCTGTGGGTCAGTCCACCATCAAGACCACACTTGACCGTGTGACTACTCCCTACAGCTACACCGCGGGCACGCCCACGGAGACCGTGGCGACCACCTATTACTACAAGGTGATGTCTGAGACCACCGCTGCCGCTGAGACAACGGTGCAGCGCTGGAACGGTACGGCTCTGGAGACGGTGACCGTTGCTGCCGGTGAGACGCTCAAGTCCGGTGATATCATCACCAAGACGGATAAGGCTCTGACCTACTTCACCAAGGCTGACGGTTCTACTGTCGCCAATGGTGTGACTACCTCTGATGCCGCAGTGCTGACTCCGGCAGAGGAATCCTATCTGGTGCGCATCACGGTGCCGCTGGTAGACGCTGAGGGCAACCTCTGCTATGAGGAAACCGCTCTGGGCACAGCTCTTGTCGTGGGGCAGACCGTGACACAGAACACGCTTTCCTATCAGGACGGTGTGGCAGAGTCCGGCGGTGCCATCACGGAGATGACGGACGGTATCGCATCCCTCACCGTGTTGGAGAACATGGATTCCGATAACACGGTCATCAATGCATACGAGACAGGCCGCTACACATACTATGCGGCTGACGGCACGGTGCTGGATCCCGCCACGGCTACTCCGGAGGAACTGGCTGCTGCCACCAAGTCCGTTGTGGCTGATGCTAATTCCGGTTACATCAACATTCAGGGTGCTCTTACCGGTCAGGACAATTCCCTGTATGCGGACAATAATATCCGCATTAACGGTATCGTAGCTGATGCCGATAACCGCGACTATGAGAACGGTAACACCGTTGTCTCCGGCCGTGGCAATATCACAGTGGCTGGTTCCGGTATCTTCGGTTCCTCCAACACGGTTGATGCCAAGGAGGGCTCTGTCACGGTCAGCGGTATCAAGGGCAATGACAACGAGCTCACGGCTGCTGATGAGGTGCAGATTAACGGCATTGTCGCAGGAAATGACAACTCCATTACTGCCGGTACCTATGTGAACATCACTCAGGGTATCGGTACGGTGGATGATGAAACCTCCGACGGTAACACCGTTCTCGCCAAGGATGGTGATGTGACGTTGGGTGCCCATCAGGGTAAGTCCATTCACGGCAACAGCAACAGCATCACGGCCGAGCAGGGGGATATCGCTATGTCCGGCAAGATTCTCGGCGATGAAAATATCCTGACCGCCGGTGCGGTGACGGATGCTGAGGGCAATATCACGGACGGCGGAAACATTTCCGGTACATCCGTGGAAGGTAACAAGAATCAGCTCCTGGCAGATGCCGCCATCACGCTGACCGGTAGTGTCAAGGGTGATGAGAACGTGCTGAATGCCGGTACTTCCATTGCTGTGACGGGTAACATCGAGGGCAACAAGAATGACCTGGATGCCGGTACGACTATCTCTACGGCTGATATCGTCGGCGACGAGAACACGCTGGATGCCGGTGAGTCCATCACGACCGCTGCTATCACGGGTAACAAGAATGCCCTGACTGCCGGTACGAGCATTGAGACGGCTGATATCACGGGCGATGAGAACGTGCTGAATGCAGGTACGAGCATTGAGACGGCTGCTATCACGGGCGATGAGAACGTGCTGAATGCAGGTACGAGCATTGAGACCGGTGCCATTGCCGGTAACAAGAACGACCTGGATGCCGGTACGACCATCACGACCGAAGACATTACGGGCGACGAGAATACGCTGGATGCCGGCGAGTCCATCACGACCGATGACATCGCGGGCGATAAGAATGCCCTGACGGCCGGCACTTCCATTGCTACCGGTGATATCACGGGCAATGAGAACGAGCTGGAGGCCGGTACGTCCATCGACACCGGCAGCGTCACGGGTAATGATAACCTGCTTACCGCTAAGGACGGCGATGTAACCATCGACGGTAATCTGGACGGTGCGGGCAATATCGTTTCCTCTGAGAAGCAGAACATCGTCGTGACGGGTGACGTCATCGGCGGCGCAGCAGGTACTCCGAACTCTCTTACGGCTGCCGGTACGGTGACCATCGGGGGTAATCTGGGTGGTGTCGGTACGGATGTGACGGTCTATGCCAACGGTCTTGGTCAGGATGACGTAGCCATCAGCGTTGGTTCTTTCAACGCTCAGGGTACTGACCTGACGATTGCCACCACGAATGATGCGACCTATGGTTATGCCTCCGGCAACGGCAGCATTATCATCGGTTCCATGAATGCCGTGGACGGTGCTGTGGATTCCGCTCTGGTCAACAACATCATCTCCAATAACAGCTATGTGCAGATTGGTGCCATGAACGGTTACAATGCCTACACCAATATCACCGCTGCCAAGGATGTGATTGTCGGTACGAATGCGTCCTCCTTCGCGCTGCGTGCCGGGGCTACGGAGCAGTCCGCCGCTAACCAGACCATCAAGGGTGCCAACTTCCTCATTCAGGATTCCGTGGCGAATCTGACGCTGACGGATTCCACCGTGAATGTGACCAACAGCATTTCCGGTACCGGGCTGACGCTTACCACCACCGCTTCCGGTATGATGGCTCCGGTGTTTACCAGTTCTGCAAACTCGGTGACGCTGGACTCCCTGGAGATTGCAGGTAATGCATTGCTGACTGCCACCACGGTAACCCTGAAGGATCTGACCATCGACGGAACTTATGCCACACTGGTTGCCACCAACCTGACGGCTACCGGCAAGCTGACGCTGAAGAATGGTGCCGTGTTCGACATCAATCGCGTAAAGGTCAGCGGACTGGAGATTGAGAACTCCCAGCTTGACGCTTCCACGCTGGTGGGTATTCAGGAGCTCACGCTCACCAATGCGAATGCCTATATTTCCGGCGGTCTCACCGGAATGACCGGTGATGTCGTCCTGCGCGCCAATGAAGAGGGTGATGGTTCTTTCCTGTTTACCTCTGTGATTGATATTGACGGAGCTCTGGATGTGTCCGGTGATTCGGATGCTGTGGTGAGCGGCAATATCACGGCAGATAAGTCCATTTCTGCTACAGGCGGCAGTACCATTAGCGGTCTGAAGATTACTTCTCAGGGTGCTATTACCGCTGCGGGTGACAGCACGATAACGGCTAACAGTAAGCTGAAAGGTCAGAGCCTCAACGTGGACGCTTCCACGGTGAATGCCACGTCCGTTGAGCTGTCCGGTGCTCTGTCCGCTGTGAACGGTTCTGCCGTCAACAGCAACGTGACCGGTGCTACGGATGCTACCATCGCGGATTCCACGGTGGGCAACATCTCCATGAACGGTACCCTGAATGCCACCAACTCTACGGTGGGCGATGTGACCGGCGCTACCTCTGCCACGCTTGATGATGCCGACACCGGCAGCATTTCCATGGCTGGTGACAATGGTAATATCACCATTACCAATGCTTCTCTGGTGCAGGGTAATGTGTCCAATGCTCATGATGTGACCATCAACGGCTCCAAGGTGACCGGTACCGTTCAGACGGACGGTGCGCTGAATGCCGCGAATGCGAACATTCAGGGCGGTCTGACGGCTGACAGCGTGGTGACCTCTGCCACTATCAGCGGTTCGACCATCAGCAGCGGTATTACGTCCTCCGGCGAAGTTGCCATTACGGACAAATCTACCATCATCGGTGCGGTGAGCGGTACGGGCGTGTCTGTCTCGGATTCCTCCACGGGTGATGTGACGGCAACGACGGGCAATGCCACCATCAAGGATTCCGCGGTGGGTGACGTCAAGGCCGAAAACGGTAAGGCTGACCTCTTCGTCACCACAGCCGGTACGGTAACGGCTACAGATGCCATCATCGAGGGTTCTACGGTGAGCGACATCGTCTTGAGCGGCAGTTTGGAAGCCTCCAACTCTACGTTGGGCACTGTGACCGGTACTACCTCCGCCACGCTTGATGATGTCTCATCCGGCAGCATTTCCATGGCGGGTGACAATGGTGATATCACCATCGAGAACAATTCTCTGGTGGATGGTAATGTGACCAACGCCAATGATGTGACCATCAATGGCTCCAAGGTGACCGGTACCGTTCAGACGGACGGTGATCTGAATGCTACGAATGCAGACATTCAGGGCGGTCTGACGGCTGACAGCGTGGTGACCTCGGCCAACATCAGCGGTTCGACCATCGGCAGCGGTATTACGTCCTCCGGGGCAGTGACCATTACGGACAAATCTACCATTTCCGGTGCGGTGTGCGGTACGGACGTGTCTGTCTCGGATTCCTCTACGGGTGATGTGACTGCCGATGGTGCAGTATCCGTGGAGAACGCCCAGACCGGCACGCTTGACGGCGCAACGGTGAGCACCAAAGAGGCTACCGTCAACGGCAGCGTGAATGCCGATACTGCTGCATCCCTCACGGGTGGCACAGTCTCCGGTAATGTAAACGTGACCGACGGCGCTGCGACCATCACCGGTACGAAGATTACCGGAACGGTGACAGCCGACTCCGTTGACATGACGGGCGGTACTGCGGGCGATGTGACGGCCGACAATGGCGATGCCACCATTGATGGCAGTGCCGTGGTGGGTACCGTGACAGCCGGCGGAACGGTTTCCGTGGAGAATGCCCAGACCGGCACGCTTGACGGTGCCGTGGTGAACACCAACGGGGTCACCGTCACCGGCAATGTGGAAGCCGATACTGCTGCATCCCTTACAGGTGGTACCGTTTCCGGCTATGTAAACGTGACCGATGGTGCTGCTACCATCACCGGCACGGAAATCACCGGAATGGTGACAGCTGACTCTGTTGCCATGACTGGCGGTACTGCGGGCAATGTGACAGCAGATAACGGTGATGCCACTATCGACGGTGGTGCCGTGGTGGGCGACGTGACGGCCGCCAACGGTGCAGTATCCGTGGAGAATGCCACGACCGGCACGCTTGACGGCGCAACGGTGAGCACCAATAAGGCTACCGTCAACGGCAGCGTGAATGCCGATACTGCTGCAACCCTCACGGGTGGCACAGTCTCCGGCAATGTTGAAGTGACCGACGGTACTGCAACCATTACCGGCACGGAAATCACCGGCACGGTGACTGCCGACTCTGTCGCAATGACGGGCGGTACTGCGGGCAATGTGACAGCAGACAACGGTGATGCCACTATCGACGGTGGTGCCGTGGTGGGTGACGTGACCGCAGCCAACAAGGCTACGCTGGATAACGCAACGGCCGGAACGGTTTCCGCTAAGGATGTGGCTCTTAACAGCGCTACGACCGGTGCAGTGACCGCAACGGATACCGCCACCATCAGCGGCGGCTCCGTCTCCGGCGATGTAACGGCTACGACGGCTACCATCACCGGTGCAGAAATCGCCGGCAATGTGGAAGCCACGACGGCTGACATCACGGGCGGCAAGGCCGGTAACGTGACGGCAACGGATGCCACCATCGATGGCGGTGCCGTAGTGGGTAACGTGACCGCAACCGGCACGGTAGATGTGGCGAATGCTCAGACCGGTGCTGTTTCCGGCAGCGCTGTCAGCCTGGCAGATGCCTCCACCGGTGCAGTAACAGCTGAAACGCTGGTTGCTACGGGTACGGTGGCTGCTGAGGGCACGGTGACGGCTGATTCCATGACGGTGACAGACGGTACGCTGACGGCTGATGCCGTAACGGTGTCCGGTGTTGCTTCCATCAGCAGTGCTTCCGTGACGGCTCAGACGCTTCAGGCCGCTTCCGTCTCCGGTGATGATGCTGTGATTAATGCCTCTATCACAGCCGGTGATGTGACGCTGAAGGATTCTACGGCCAAGGATATGACGATGACAGGTAAGCTGGTTGCAGCCGGTTCCTCCATCGGTTCCGTGAGCGGTGCTTCCTCTGCTGAGATTACCGGCGGTTCTACGGGTGATCTGTCCGTGAACGGTGATGTAACTGCCACCAATGGTGCTGACATTGCATCTATCAGCAAGGCTGAGGATGTGACGCTGGCTCAGGCGGTGACGGGCGATATCACTGCTTCCGGTAAGGTGACCGCTGCAACCGGTACGGTAATGGGTGATGTGACCTCCGGATCCGCTTCCATGAGCGGAGCGAAGGCCAAGAGCCTGTCCACCGGTGCGCTGAGCGTGACTCCCGAGGGTTTTGCCGCAGACGGCAGCATCAGTGCTGACGGTGTGGTGAGCATTGCAGGTGGCGTGGCTGCCGGCAAGAGCATTTCCCTGAAGGGTGCAGCCGGTTCCGCTATCTCCGGGGCTGATGTGACCGCAGGTGATAAGCTGACGCTCGACGGCACGATTGCCGCAGAGAACACCACTCTCACCGGTGCCAACGGTGTGGCCGTTCTGGGCACGTTGGAAGCCGGTAAGGGCGTGGCATTCGCCGGTGGTGCCGTAACGGGTACGGGAACTATCAACAAGACCGGTGGTGATACGCTGGCTCTTGCCGGTAACACGGATCTGACCGGCGGTGCGGTCAATGTGGACGCTTCCACGCTGGCTGCTGCTGACGGTGCCAAACTTGGCAGTGTGGCGCTGAAGGGCGCTTCCATGACTGTGGCCGGTTCTTCCATCGGTTCTGTGGCTGCTGACAACCTGAAGGCTGATGCTGCCAGCTCGCTGGAGGCAGATGTCGATCTGGCTGCCCGTAGTGCAGATAAGACCGTGGTCTCCGGTAAGGTGGATCTGAACGGTGCAACGGTTTCCGTGGCTCCCACCAGTCTTGCCGCAGAAGGTACGGTGGCGGATCAGACCCGCATCAACCTCATTTCCGGCAGCGTGACCAGCGGTGCTAATGAGGATGTGACCCACAGCATGGATACGCTCAATGCTCACATTGAGAATACTGCCAATGGTGTGGATCTGGTACTGAGCAAGAACTACAAGGGTGCGGAGAACAAGACGCAGAACCAGGCCGCTACGGCTGATGCGCTTGCTTCCATCAACCCTGCCGGTGTACCTGCTGACAGTCAGTTGGCTGATGTGCTGGAGGCTCTGGGGCACACCCGCAGTGAGGCAGATGCCAAGCTTGCACTGGATTCGCTGAGTGGTGCTGGGCTGGCCGGGCTTCAGAAAGCCATTGCTGAGGATGCCAAGGAACACATGCAGACCCTGCGTGCAACCATGAAAGCTCTGAATGCCGACGTGCAGCGTCGTTATGATGAGAATGGTATCATTCCGGGTGTGCAGTCCTCTGCTATCTCTGCTTCTGTAACAGGTGGTACGGCTGAGCTGTCCGGCGATGAGAACTGCGGAGATTACACCCGCAGCAGCTTCGGCGGCATGGTAGCCATGGCTCACGCGCTGTACAACGGTTGGACCTTCGGTTCCTCCTTCGCCTTCAGTTATGCTGATGCAGAGTGCGGCGATGTGAACATGGATGGTGAGTTCATCTACGTTGACCTTGCCATGATGCACAAGGGTAAGCGTTTGAGCCAGACCGGTACAATCGGTGCATCCTTCATCAACTTCGATACTGAGCGAGATGTGCGCGTGAATGCACCCGGTCACAGCTTTGCCGGCCGTGCAGAAGGCTCCACGAGCGCAGTTGCCATCAACATGTCCTATGAGATGGCGTACGATCTGATCAAGTCTGATGACGGTCACCGCCTTGGTTCCGTGGTGATGGCTGAAGCCACTTTCGCCCAGATTGACGGTATGACCGAATCCGGTCTCGGCAATGCCGGTGTGAATGCTGAGTTCGATGATGTCGCCAGCCTGACCTTCGGTATCGGTGCACGCTATACCTACGAGTTCGGCGCCAAGGATAACCCCGGTTACTTCAACCTCGACGTAATGGCCGTGGCCGAAGCCGGTGATAATACACCCAAGGTGAACAATATGTTCATCGGAGGTGGTCAGACCTATGAATTGGTTGGCCCCGAGGCCGGCACCATTGGTCTGCGCCTCAATGCCGGGGTGTTGTTGCCCATCGGTCAGCAGACGGGTATCTTCGGTAACGTGACTTCCGAGTTCCGTTCCGAACAGACCAGTGTGGGTGGTAGCGTGGGTGTGAAGTACTCGTTCTAAACCATTCCTAGCCATAAAAAACATTCAGTCTGCCCCGGGCACCCGGTTCCGGGGCAGACTTTTTTTGAAAGATTAAACATGATGAGAAAGCTAATGATGATGATGGCAATGACAGGTTGCGTGATACCGTGCTCCTGCACGGATGAAGGGACAAAAGCAGCGGAAAAAGCCCCGGAGCAAGTACCTGTGGCAGAGCAGAAGGTTGAAGCAGAACCACAGCCGCAGACCCCGGATGAGATGATGCAGATGGCGCAGCGCTGTCTGGAGGGAGACAGGGAAACCAATACTCCCGGCGATTCTGCCAAGGCGGTGGAGTGGTGGAAGAAGGCTGCTGAAGCCGGTCATGCAGATGCGATGTATCTGCTGGGGGGCTATGCAGATGCCGGGCGCGGTGGCATGAAAAAAGATGCGACAGTTGCCTGCGAGTGGTGGAAGAAAGCAGCAGATAAAGGTCACGCTGCTTCCATGACGATGCTGGGGCTTGCCCACTGTCGCGGGCTCGGTGGCTGCGAAAAGAGTCCGGAGAAAGCGTTTGAGCTGTTCTCCGCCGCTGCGGAACAACAGAATGCTCTGGCCTGTTTTCACCTGGCAGAGTGTTATGATTTAGGCTTCGGTACTGAGAAAAATCCGGAAAAAGCAGTTGAGAGTGCCCGTAAGGGCGCACAGCTGGGAAATCCGCGTGCTCAGGAATTCATGGGCAAAGCCTGTGCAGCCGGTATCGGAACCAAGCAGGATTTCAAGCAGGCTGTGGAGTATTTTTCCGCTGCCGCCAAACACAATCTCCCGGAATCGCTCAGCAGGTTGGGTAAATTTGCCTTTACCGGCACGGGAATGGACAAGAACCCGACTCTGGCTGCGGAGTGTTTCCAAAAAGCGGCGAAGCACAACCACGCGGAAGCCATTTATATGCTGGCTATCTGCTGTGATACCGGAATCGGCGTAAAGCGTGATCCCGTGGCTGCGGTGCAGCTCTGGCAGCGTGCTCGTGATTTGAACCACCCACAGGCTCCCTATTATCTGGGGCTCTGTGCCGCCAAAGGGCATGCCGTGGTGCAGGATGATAAGGTGGCAGCTGCCCAGTTTGCCATTTCCGCGAAGCGCGGTAGTCTGGAAGGTCGGTTTGAGTTTGCTCTTTGTCTGCTCAACGGCAAGGGAGTGGATAAAAACGAAGCCGCTGCGGCTGAAATCCTGGAGAAGAATTCCAATGACGGCCATGTGCCCTCCATGGTGGAATACGGGCGTATGCTGGATGAAGGCCGCGGGGTGGAGAAAAATGCTGAATCTGCCATGGAGTGGTGGCGCAAGGCCGCTACTGCAGGGAATAAGCAGGCAGAGGAGCTCTTAAAAGCAACTCTTGATCGCCAAAAGCAGGCCGAGGAAGCCAGGAAAGCAGAGGAAGCCAGGAAAGCAGAGGAAGCTAGGAAAGCAGAGGAAGCCAGAAAAGCAGAGGAAGCCGCTAACGGGAAGAACGCTGATTCTGCAAACAAATCCGGGAATAAGTCTCCCAAAAAGCTAAACAATAAGTCGGATAAAGGGAGGAAGCCGCAGAAGTAACAATTATTCTCTTTCCCCCTGTATGAAAGAGAGTCTGTGTTCAGCAAAACTCCGGCAGGCACTTGTGCCTGCCGGAGTCATGTTGAGGTCATTTCTAAAAAGTCGATATGACTCCGCTTTTGAATTCACAAAATAAGCGCCGTATGGTATAACAAGCGCATGGTAACAGAACTTGAGTTGCCCCCCATCCTTGAACATGGCCGATTTGTTACAATTCCGATGGAATGTGACAGTGCGCCACCGGTGAGACGATTATTTTCTCTTTTTTGCAGATTTTTCTGCGGATTGTCTACTCAGCAGGGTTAATACATGTGTATGGAGCAGAAAGAGGAACCAGCAAACGGACAGGAGCCGCCGACTGCGGCGGAGCCGGTGCAGACGTTCCGTTTCTTGCCGGCGGATGCCCTGATGGCGGCGGCTCCGCTGCCCGTTATGTTGTTCTGTGGTTGGCTTGTGTGGGAAGAGCGGGCGTTCCCGGAATTTCCTTTCATCATCACCGGGGCTTACCTGCTGGCGGGGGTGACAACGGCTGCCACAGCATGGCGCTTGCTGCGGATCCGGGCTCGCTTCGAACGCGCTGCTTCTTCGTTTTAAGCGCCTCGCTGGTGCTCAGTGCCCCTTACCTTGTGATTTATTGGACTGCGGGGGCAGGAGGAAACGGTGGCCCGTGGTGGGGGCCAGTGGCGTTCGTGCTCTTCATGGCGCATGTTCCGGTGCTTTTTCTGGAACGGCAGCGCCGGCGCCGGAAAATCACCGCCGAAAGAAAGCCGCAGGTCGTCCGGCCGCCGTTTCCCCGTGCCCTGCGCGGAAACCTGTTCCTCTGCATTCTGCTGTCGTTGGCACCTGCGGCCGGGATGCTGCATGCTGGCGTGTTAAGTGTTCTCGAAATGAGTCTGTTGCAGGAGAGAAAGCCAATAACGCCGCTTCGTCGTGTTCTCTTTGTGCCGGTGGCTGTTGGGTGTTGTGGGAGATTTCCCTGTGGGAGCTGGCGGGCCTGATTCCGGTGTTTCTGCCGATTCCTGTTCTGCTCATGGCTTCGTCCCGCAGGGGGGGTAATCTGATTGTCGGCATCGGGCATGCCACAACAAAAAACGCTGCCGGGTGAGCGGCAGCGGTGGGGGAAGGGGATGTTGGTTGAGGATTACCGGGACTTGCGGCGGTCGGGGCGCTCGGATCGGTAGTTGCGCGGCTCGCGGTAGTCGCGGTCCCCACGGAATCGGCCGTTGAGGGAGGAATAGCTGCTCTCATCGCGCCGGGGACGGTAGCTGCTGCCTTTCCCCTGCCAGGAGGCCGCCGCCCGGCGGGTGCCGCCGGGGATGAACTCTCGGCGGGCATTGCCGCCATCCGGGCGGCCCTTGTCCTCGCGGATGTTGACCTCGTAGCCGCAGATGGAGCAAGTGCTGAGTGCGGTGGTAAGCTGTTGCACCACCTCCGGGGCCACTTCGATAAGCGAGTGCTTGAGGAAGATGCGGATATCGCCGATAGTACCCTTGGGCGCGCCGCCCTCGTTGTAGAGCAGCCCGGCAATATCCTTCGGACGAATGCCCAGCAGCTTGCCGCCGTTCATGAAAAGTGTCGCGGTTTCCTGGAGGTTGGACCAGTCCTGCCCCTTATCGACGGGGACGGCGTTGTCAGCCGCGCGGTGATAGCGGCTGGGACGGTCTTCCGGGATGGGTTGCAGCTCTCGGCTGGTCTTCTGCAGCAGCAGGTTGAACATGGCTGTGAGCAGCTTTTCAGAATCAATTTCCAAATCGCGCAGCTCCTCCGGCACATCGTGTGCCTGGGCGGCCAGCTCCAAAATCTCATCTACCAGCGATTCGCGGCGAACCTGCTCTACCTGGGTGCCGGTCATTACCTTTTCGCGCTGCATGCGCACGCCCACAAAGCGCTCAATGCGGGCCAGTAGGGAGAAATCACGGCGGCCGATGAAGGTGACGGCGCGCCCCTTGCGCCCGGCGCGGGCCGTGCGGCCGATGCGGTGTACATAGTCCTCCGGCTCGCGGGGCAGCTCAAAGTTCACCACCATGTCTACATCATCAATATCCAGCCCGCGGGCGGCAATATCCGTGGCGACCAGCACATTTAGGCAGCCCTTGCGGAACGAATCCATCACGCGCTCACGCAGCGTCTGGGGCATATCGCCGTGCAGGCGGTCCACGGCGTAGCCACGGGCCAGCAGACCGTCCACAATATCATCCACCACGCGTTTGGTGTTGGCAAAGACCAGGCCGCGTTTCATGCGACCCATCTCAATGAGTCGGCTGAGTACCTCGATACGCGAGGAGAATACCACTTCATACACGCTCTGTTCGCAGGTGGGAACCGTCAGCACCGGGCGCTCGATGGAAATCTCCGTGGGATTTTCGGAAAGACTGTCGATGAGTGAGCGAATCGCCGGTGACATCGTGGCAGAGAAGAAGAGGGTCTGGCGCGGAGTGGGCAGCTGAGCCACCACACGGTCAATATCCTCCTGGAAGCCCATGTCGAGCATCTCGTCTGCCTCGTCCAGAATGAGCATGGAGATATTGTCTGTTTTGAGTTCTCCCTGTTCCATGAGATCGAGGATGCGCCCGGGAGTCCCCACTACAAACTGCACCCCGCGTTTCAGCGCCGCCAACTGCGGCCCGAAAGAAGCCCCGCCGTAGATGGGAGCAGCAGAGACTCCGTCCAGAAAGAGCGCCAGCTTGTCCACCTCTCGGCATATCTGCACCGCCAGTTCACGGGTGGGGGCAAGACAGAGTACCTGTACTGCCCGCACATTTGGGTCGATGCTTTCCAGAGCAGGGATAGAGAAAGCGAGTGTTTTGCCGGATCCTGTGTGGGAAAGTCCCACGATGTCCGCGCCACCCAAAGCAGTGGGAATAGCTTGTTCCTGAATGGGAGACGGAGTTTCAAACCCGAGGACCTCAATGGCCTCCAGGATTTCCGGGCAGATACCAAGTTCGGAGAAAGTCATAGACGGCGGAAAGCATGCCCCACCTGCGACTGATTGTAAAGCGTAAACTCCGGAAATGACACAAGTATCCTGACGGGGATGAGCAGTTCTAACCCTAAACAAACGGTTGAGTAGTAGGGGGCGTACTTTTCAGATACATCAGTGTTTTGGCGTAAGCTTTGAGTGGATGTAGACAGAGTAAAAAAGCGTGCTGACTGTGGTGGTCAGCACGCTCCGAAAGTCACTTTTGGGTGAATCAGAACTTCAGTGAAACGCCGACATTGGCACCGGCGCTGACGGCATCTCCCATGATTTCTATATTGCCGTTGCCGCTGATGCTCCAGTATTGGTTAATGTCATAAGCTGCACCGACTCGGAAGCCTGCACCAACGGTGCCGGGGTTGGTACCCTCTTCACTCCAACCGTTGATGGAGGGTGTGGGGTCATCCCGCATGACATCGCCCAGAAGACGAGCCTCTGCGTACAAAACTGAGGCTGAGTAGCGGCGGGTGATACCTAAGCCGAGTTCGGCACGAAGATTGCTGATTTCGCCGCTATCCACACCTGCTACTTCATCTGAGGTAGTCATAAAGTATTCCAAGCCAGCGAATACGTTAACGGTGGTGCGATCGCTGATGGTGGAACTCCAATCCAGACGTCCGTTAAGTTGGAAACTGTCCTGCTGCCATTCAATGGAGGAAGCTGCTCCGGAGGGGGATGATTCCACCGAACCGTAGGCGGCTGACCAACTGAGTGTAAGGCCGCTTGTCGCATTCAGATGACTGAGGACTGTTGCCCCGTATACACCAATATAAGTGCCTTCTTGCTCCATTTCGTCAGCAATATTGCTCACACTAATATCAGTTGAGGTGACACCAACCGCCAGACCGATGCAACTGCGAGTGCCTATCATGGATTCAATACCCATAGCTGCCCCCATGGTGTCGGAGTCTGAACCATTCAGGATACCGTCATCACTCACTGACATGTGGGAGTAGAGCCCGGCTGCCCAAACCATGACACCTTTGCTGCCGACAGCCCCGGAGGCTGATCGTTGGCCTTGCAGGGCATCCGTAAAGGCATGGGAGGAAGCAAACATTCCCCAGTTGCTCTGCACAAGGAGATCACGGAGATCACCGTTGGAGATTGTCCACTTGCCGTCCGTGTGCTCATACACTTTGTCAAGATCAAGCATTACCTGAACTTGCCCGTTTGTTTCGTGGAGCGCCAAAGTGTACTCGGTGTCGGGGTTACCGTCGTCATAATCAAGAATGAGTTGTTCGAAGTTTCCGGTCAGGCTGTCTGCTTCAATCAGTATATCGCCGTCTCGGTATTGTCCCTTTTCCAGTACAACCACGGTTCCGGCTCTCAGGTCAAGAGTTCCGGTGATGGTGAGTGTGCAGCCGTTGGAGCTCATAATCATACTGCGCGAAGTCACGGTGTTCGCATCTCTCTTGCCGCTAAAGAGGAGTGATCCGCCCCGCAGGCTCAGGCTACCATCAATCACGGTATCCTGATTCACGACGATGGATGTCGCATTGGCTGTGCGAATGCTACCGGTGTAGTTGCCCCCACTAAAATGGAGAGCCTGCTTGCCGGAAAGAGCCAAGGTTATTCCCTCTTTTGCCTGCAGGTGTCCCCCGTTGAGGTATATATTGCCGTTGCCAAGGGATTCTGCTCGCTCAATTACAAGAAGACCCGCGTTTACGGTAGTGTCACCGGTGTGGGAGTTTCTGCCGCTAAGTATGGTTTCACCATCCTCTACCGTGACAGAAGTGCTTTGCTTGAGATTAGACGTGATGTGAGCGGAACCGATAGAGGTGATAGCCGCATCTTCGATGGATCCGCCGTCGATTGAGCCACTCATCAGCACGATTTCTTCGGCTGTTGTGTTGTCATCCACGCGAATGTTTCCATCGACAGTCAGCTTACCCTTGTATGCTGTTGCCGCTGATACTTCACCTCCGGTGGCGTAAACATCGTTGGCAACTGCGTAGTCTCCCAGATTGAGGTTGCCTGATATCAATTCAATCTTGCCGGAGCCAAAAGAGGCTTCTCCCCGAGCGCGAATGGTGCCTCCGTCAATGACAGTACCTCCTTCATATGTGTTGGTGGCATTCAAGATGAGTGTCCCATTGCCGTCTTTAACCAGTGTTGTCTCTCCTGCAATAGATCCGGCACCGGTAAAGGTGACATCATCATCTCCCGTTACTCTGAGGGAAGACGGTTTTACCTCACCCACAATTTCTGCTGTACCACCGTTTGCAAAAATAACGGTATCCCGGTTGAAGAAACGTGTATCTTCCGCATCCGTATCCCATTCCTGAGAATTTTTCTCTGCCCAAATACCAGCCTCTCCTGGTTTCCAGTACAGTGTGGCAGCATTTTCCGTTACTTTGAGCACGAGTGAATTGTCAATGATTTCGAGAACGTTGACGTTACGTGTATCCGAAACGGCTGTAAGCATTTCTAGACCCTCGGAAATGACTTCTGCACTCATAAGTACGTAATTTTCGGCTTTGTAATAATTATTTACGTCCACCGTTGTCGCACTCATGATATTAAGCTTCCCTCCAATTTTCAGGGTTGTGGAGGGACCTCCGGGAGTAATTGTACCGCCGTTGAGGATAAAATCGCCGGAGATGGAAGAAGTTGTCGGTATACTTACAGAGGAGTTTGGAGAGGTTTCCAGCGAACCTTGAATGTTGCCGCCGTTGAATTTTACTTCCTGACCGGAAGCGAGAATAATGGGGGTAGTTGTGTTTAGTGAGCCTCCTTGTAAATCAAAATCAGCAGTTGTACTTCCGTTCAGGGAAAGCATGCCGTTCTTCACCGTGAACGTGCCGGTGGTGGAGTGATTGCCGGTGATGTTTGTATTGCCGATTACTGTCAGGTTAGTTTTTCCTGTCAGGAGCGTCTCAATGTTGGAATCCTGTGAGGTAATGGACGTATTTGTCAGGGAACCGCCTGTGATGGTGGCTGCTTTGAGAATGACGGATTTGGCGGTAGTATTATCTCCGATTGTAGCAGTGCCGGTAACGGTGAGTTGACCTGCATACGCAGAGCCTGAGAATTGACCGGAGTTGACCAACACATTGTTGCTGACCGCATATTTATCCGTGTTCAGATGCCCTCCTTTGACAGTAATGTCACCGGAACCGAACGCCCGGTTATGACCGGCTATCAGCGTGCCCTCTTCAACGAGAGTTTCCCCACTGTATTCATTGGCCAGAGAAATTTTCAGTTCACCGGAACCCCGTTTTGTGAGGGTCATTTCTCCCGCAAGTTTGCCTCCGTTTTCGGAGGCTATCCACTCGTAGTTTCCATCGGCGGAGTTTTCTACTAATACTGTTGCCGGGCGAATCTCTCCCTCAATGATAATCTGACCGGCTGCATTATCCGTGAATGTTGCAGCAGCACCATTGGCGAATGCATAGGGTTGATTTTCCTGTTCCCAGTTGATTGCCGTGGTGCTCCAAATCCGATCACCGTCATTGTTATTCCAAATCGCGTCTGTCAGTTGGGGCAGAGTTGTATAATAGTAAAGTGTTTGCGTGTTGTTTTCCGTCTTCCAGCGCAGGTTTGCATATGTAGCTGTGAAGCCTAAATCAGAATCTGAAGAAACGGAAACGTTGGCAGATGTCCAGCCTTCCAGCCTGACCGTGTCTGCCATGGTAATGAGTTTGTAGATGCCATCTGCAATTTTTGTCTCCGAATTAAGATGAATTACCGTACCCGCTGAGAACGTAACATCTGACTGGGAAGTAATTCTTAAACCTGCTTCGGTGATGTTAAGTGCAGAAATATCGAAGGTGATAGTGTTATTGCCATCGAAGATTACCCTTGTTGCTTCCAAATTATTGCCGGTACTCTGTAAATGCAGTTGAGAGCCTTTCCCGAAAGTGGTGCTACCGTTGGCCGGATTAGCGACTATTTCGTTATAAGTCCGACTGATGAGGGTGCCTTTATTTAGGATAAGGGTTGAGGCTCCATTTGCTTCAGCAACGAAAGCTCCTGTGCTGTAGACCGCTTTGTCAGTAATAACCATGTTGCCATGGTGGAGAGTAGTTGTTCCGTATGCTTCAGATTTGTATGAAATCTCGAGTTCTTCAGGAGAGGGGGGAGCCTCATCGGGTTCAAGTGTTTCCCCACGGAATGCCGTCAAATCGCTCTCAACATATTTTCCTGAAAAAACAACATTGCCCAGCGCTGATTCTTCTAATCCGGATGCATTGTTGTAATTGGCATTGATGGAAACATCACAGTCTACGGAGATGCGGTCATAGAACGTAACTGAGGAGGTACTACCGGCAGAGACAGAAAGCAGGCCCTGGTTATCACTCATGATACTCAGCCCTTCAAGGTAATACTGCTCTTTGGTCTCATTTCCGTCTTTGAATTTGCGGTATACGCCGTTGTTGCGGAAAGTGACGGAGGAATTGCCGGCAATGGTGATGCTATTCGTAGACCCAACAGCTCCACCGTGTGCAACGCTATCGTTTACGGAAGTGACACGAAGCCGATTGCCCTGAATGGTAATATCTTCATTGCCGGTGATGGTGATATCATTACCAAAAAGTGCCCCACCCAAACCGATAGCCACCGAAGTTTTGTCATCCCCGGAAACATCAACGGTGGTTGAATTGTTTTCAATGGAGATTTTCTTGTTGTTGGTAATGTTCAGGTTGACTGCACCGGCGGCAGCACCCATTGCATACCCCATACGCATGGGCATTGGATTCCCATCAGGAGCGATGCTAAGAGAAAGAGAGTTGCGGGTCAGAGAGATATTGCGATTTTGGTCGAAAGTGATGGCGCTGTCACTCTTGTCAAAACCGATAAGTTCACCTTCCGTTTCGGTATCGGTACTCAGTATCGCGTTACCGGCTTTTAAAACTCCGCCCATGGCAGCAGTGTGTTCCTTGGATTTTGTCCCGTAGTTGTTGCTGTCCAAGGTAATGTCGTTGAGATCGACAAAAGTCATGTCTCCGACTCCCAGAATTCTGTTGCCTCCCGACATGTTGATGTTGGTGCGTGCGGTGCTGTCCCAGCTGGTGAAGATGACGCTTTTGCTTGAATCGCTGAATAGGGTGTACGCCGGATTCCATGTCGCAGTTCGCATGTTAAAGATGAATGCTGCCTTTTGCTGATTACCCGCTACATCAGATGTGTTAGTTACTTTTATCTGTGAGTAGTCATCAGGAATGTCGTCGAACCCGCCGAAAACAAAGATCGGGAATGATACCACGGCTGCAACGAGCGCACGGAACAGAGACACGGGAAGGTGTGGTTTCATATGTGTATGTTGTTGAAATGTAGGAAGATGGATGTCCGATGTGGTGTCGGAAAGATTTGTTGCTGCTATTTGTCATCATCAGGGCAATAAGCTGACAACAAAATCTCTACTTTGTTCATTCTACCCTATCATCCCATAGTGTCAAGCTCAAAAGAAGCCAATGGTCAAGATTATTGACCGAGACACTGTAAGATACAAAATAAATAACCCCGGCAGTGTTTTGCGCACGACTGCCGGGGGAAAGATGTTGAAAATGGTGAATCAGCCTTATTTGCTGGTGACTTTGGCATTGCGAGCCAGAAGATTAAGCACCTTGGAGGTGATAATGGAGAGGCGAATTCCCGTTACTCGGTTTTCGCGGTACATCTTGCGAATGAAGTTCTTGAGGTTCTTCTCCTGAGCTTGTTCTGCCATGCGGGACATGGCGTTGAGCAGCTCTTCGTCCGTTACTGTGACGTTTTCTTTGGCTGCAATCTCCTGCAGGGCGAAGTAGACGCGCAGATTGCGTTCAGTTTCTGCCGTGGAATCGGCACGCAGGGTGTCCATGTCCTTGGCTACATCATAATTGCCGGCTTGAATGGCGGCGTAGACCTTGCGCTGCACGGTGTTGTCGTTTTCGCGTTCCACCAAATCTGCGGGCAAGGCAAAGGAGAGTTGGTCAGCCAGTTTTTCGGAAATCTGGTCAGCCTTGGCTTCCTCATTGGCTCGCTCCTTATTGCTCTTGAGATTCTCACGCACCACTTCCTTGATTGCATCAAGGCTCTTTCCGGGCAGGGCAGCCGCGAAGAGGTCTGCCGTAATCTCGGGAATCTGCTTTTCGCGCACTTCCTTTACTGTGCAGGAGAAAGTCACTTCCTTGCCTGCCAAATCAGAGATGGGGAAGTCTTCCTTCATGGTGACTACGATATCCTTGGACTCGCCGGCAGAGAGGCCGATAAGACCCTCCGGCAGACCGGGAACGAAAGAATCTTCTTCCAGTGCCATCCAGTGACCTTCACGGCCTTCCATAAAACCAACGGGCTTGCCGCAGTATTCGGCGGTGGGCTTGCCCTCAATGGTGGTGGTGAAATCAATTACAGCAATGTCTCCTTTGGCTCCGGCACGCTCAACAATCTCGTGTTTAGCGGAAGCTTCTGCATACTTCTGCAGGGTTTCCTGAACCTCGTCATCCGTTACCTCAGTAGAGGGGACGGATACTTCTATACCCATGTACTCGGGCAGTTCAAAATCAGGGACGATGGTGAGGGTGGTGGTGAGGGTGGTGGAGCCGTCCTCATTGCTCACAATGGAGGGTGTGCCGAAGTCCAGCACTTTCATGTCGGGATTCTGTTCCAGAGCCTGTTCTTGTACATTGGACTTGATGCGGTAGTCCATTTCCTCTGCAACAGCTGAGGCATAGCGCTTGGCGATGACGCTCTTGGGAGCCTTGCCGGGACGGAAGCCGGGGATTCGGGCGCTCTTGGAATAGGTGGCAATGATGCTGTCCTTCATGGCGGACACTTCCTGATCGGAGACGGTAGCGGTCAGTGTTGCCTGGCAATCGCTTGTCTTGTTGATGCTGATATCCATGGTTTGGTGGAGTTAGAAAACTGTATAAAAACGCGCAGCGATTATGACGTAGGGGGGGTAAAAAGGCAAGCACAGAATCATGAATGAC
Source organism: Akkermansia sp. (assembly GCA_045579245.1). Taxonomy (GTDB): domain Bacteria; phylum Verrucomicrobiota; class Verrucomicrobiia; order Verrucomicrobiales; family Akkermansiaceae; genus Akkermansia. The sequence continues at coordinate 20,428 of JAZNLU010000046.1, read as the reverse complement.
GCAAATATCTGAATTGCGTGCATTTTATGCTTGCATGTACAGGGGGTTAGTTGAGCAGGAAATCCAAAGCCTTGAGCTCCTTACTGCCGAACCATGACTGCGCGTCCAACCTTTGACGCTGAGCGCGGAGCGGTCCGGCGGTTTTGCCCAGCGCTGTGGCAGCGGTTTCCATCGCCGGGGAATCCGGGTGGATGAGACCCTGCATCAGCAGCGCACGGGTGGGAAGCGTGGTATCATGCAACAGGATGAGCTCTTTTAGTTTTGGTTGTGCGGCAGACGCATCGTCCTTGTTCTGCACTTTGCTCAGTATCTGTGCTAAACTTGATTGAATGTCTGCGTACAGGTGCAGATCGGCAATAATTTGTTCGCGGTCGGGCGGAGTGTGGGGAATCATGTTGAACACCGCCTGCAGCGGCAGCAGGGGCAGTATGTTTTCTGCTTCTGCCTCATCGGCATCTACATAGTCCAGCAGCAGGCGCATCTGGAGCTCGTCCACCGCGTACAGCTGTAGCATTTTTTCTCGGGCGTTGCGGAGGGCGTATGCACGTGAGCGTGACAAATTGCCGTCTGCCTGCAATTTCAGTATTTCAGTGAATTCTTTCGGCACATGGGGTAGGGATGCTGCTTCCCGAGCCATGGCGGCGAGATTCTGTTCAGTTTCCCGCCAACCTGCAGTACGAGTGCGAGCCATTCCCCTGTAAAGAACCTGCTTCATGGCACAGCCTCGCCCCAGAAAAAGATGTCGGGAGAGGTCGGTTACCTGTGCTTCCGTTGGTGTCAGTGGTATTTCAGCCGCTGCGTAGTCTGCATAGGGCTCCCGGTGCAACATGACCTGCACGTTCGGCGGTAGGTCCTCCGGTGGCAGACCGTGGAGCGACAGCAGCCCTGTGAACAGCGGAAGCATCAGGAGAAACTGCCCATGTAGAACTTCTTCTTGCCGCGGCGGATGATAACAATCTCACCCTCCAGCGCCATGGCGGGAGATACCTCGAACGCGGCAGCTTTCACCACCTCACCGTTAAGCGAAATGGCTCCGTTGCCGATAAATTCGCGGGCTTCACGCTTGGAGCTGCACACTTTGGCTGCCACCAGCACGTCCGCCAGCGGACCGGGTGTCAGTTTCACCTGCGGCACGTTTTTCATGCCGGCGCGGATATCCCGCAGACTCAGGCTTCTGAAATCACCGGCGAAGAGCTTTTCACTGATTTCCACGGCGTGCTCAAATTCTTCCGCTCCGTGTAGATCCGTGATGATTTCGCGGGCAAGTGCTTTCTGCGCCAGACGCAGCTCCGGGTGCTCCTTGTGCTGCGCCTCTATCTCCATAATTTGTTCCGGTGTCAGGAAAGTCAGGCGTTTCAGGTAGGTGATGACGCAGGCATCATCCGAATTGAGCAGGAACTGGTACAGCTCATAGGATGAGGTCTTGTTCTTATCCAGCCAGAGGGCATTGCCTTCACTCTTGCCGAACTTGTTGCCCTGGGCATCCGTGACCAGCGGCATGGTGAGGGCATACACCTCGTCACCCGTCGTCTTGCGAATCAGCTCAATTCCTGTGGTGATGTTGCCCCACTGGTCGCTGCCCGCAACCTGCAAATCCACGCCGCGTGTTTCGTGCAGGTGCTTGAAGTCGAGCGCCTGAATCAGCATGTAGGAGAATTCGGCGTAGGAAATGCCGCTTTCCATTTGGCGGCGCACATGGTCCTTTGAGAGCATGTAGCCTACGTTGATATATTTGCCGTAGTCGCGGAAGAAGTCGATGATACTGATATCTTTGACCCAGTCGTAATTGTTGACGACTTCAAATCCGAACACTTTTTCCACCTGAGCCCGCAGTGCCTCATAGTTGCGGAATACTTCCTCTTTCTGCTGCAGTTCGCGCTCCACTGTGCCGCGCGGGTCACCAATGAGACCGGTTGCTAACCCTACCAGCAAGATGGGTGTGTGCCCGGCTGCCTTGAGTCTGCGTGTAACCAGAAAGCTGGAATAGTGCCCCAGATGCAGGCTGTCAGCCGTGGGGTCGGTGCCGATGTAGAAAGTCATCCCTCCGCGATTGAGTTTCTCTATCAGCTCCGGACTGGAAATCTGGTTAATAAGGCCGCGCCATTCAAGCTCTTCGTAAAAGGTCATAGTGAGGAAAAGTGGTGTGCCCGGCATCATAGCATGCCGGGCACACTCTGTCAATGAAGACCATGTGTGTTGACACGCTGCGCGGGGGAATCACTCTTTTTTGAGTTTGCCACTCAGTGACCAGAGCAGGTACACGGCGGCGGATACCACCATGCCGTTGATGGCGCTGATGCCGTAGCCCTTCAGGGCAGTTCCTGCCACGACTCCGGCACCGACGGATATCACCGGGCCGATAAATACGCCGCGGTACGGACGGATTTTCGGTTGATAGCGCTTGCGGTGGACAAAGTAGTCCAATATCAGCACCATGCCGATGGGCGGCAGGATGGCAGAGAGGAAGATGAGCCAGTTGACAAAGTTGTCTCGCAGCCAGAGGGCGGAAACGGTGCCGATGGCTCCGGCGATGAGAATCAGCGGGCGAGGGTTGCGGCGGGTAAGGTTGGCCAGCCCCAGACCACAGGAGTACAGGGAGTTATCATTGGTGGTCCAGGTGTTGGTTCCCAACACAAACAGGGCAGGGATTATCAGCCCCTGCGCAATCATCACGTAGAAAATGTCATCTTTGCCGGTGAGTGCTCCGCCTGCGGCTCCGAAAATGAACATGAGTGAGTTACCCAGCAGGAATGCCGCCACGGTGACCAGCAGACCGCTCAACGGGGTGCGGGAAAAACGCGTGAAGTTCGGTGTGGTGGTACCACCGCTGACAAAGGAGGCAACGACCAAGTCTATGCCTACCATGAATGAGATGCTGCCCGAATTTTTTGCAAACACCTCAGCCAGACCGCCGCCTTCCACCGTGGCGGCTCCAACGGAGTAACAGCCCAGCAGCACTACCAGAGGCACGGATATGGCACTGACGATTATCAGACCTTTGACTCCGTAGTAGGAGGAGGCGGTCATGAGCCCGCCGCCGATGAGAACCACCCACCAAGGGTTGATTCGCAGTACCTCTGCCGTGGGTACGGAAAACAGCCCAAGTACCACTCCGAACCACCCGATTTGGGTTATCACGATGACGGAGGAGGGAAGGTAGGAACCCACGCGCCCGAATGCCCGCCGACAGAGCAAATCCAGAGAATAACCGGTCCGGCTGCCGATATAGCCCAACATCCCGGTGTAGGCTGACAGCAGGATGCCGCCCAGCAGAATGACCAGCAGAAAGTTCGGCAGGTCAAAGCCGTTGCCCAGCTGAGCTCCCACCATCATGCTGGAGGAGCAGAAGGTGAATCCTAACATCAGGAAGAGCATGTTGGCAAATGAACGCCTTTTGCTGTGGGGTACGGTGACGGTGGAATAGTCAATATCTACAGGCGGTTCCGGAGAGTTGCTCATGTGATGGGAGAGAACGGTTCACCGGGCAGACTAGCACATTGTCTCCGTTTACGCAAGGTAAAGTTGTTACATAATGAAAAATGGTGCTTCGGCGGGGGCGGAAGGTTTTTTCTTGATGCTTCCCGTGGGTTATGATAGTCTCTCTCCATGGCCGTGAATACATCCGTGCGTCCGTTGAGTCTGAGTGACAGAGAGGCGCTCACCCGCTTGCTGCATCCCGGTGAGACGGTGCAGTGGTACGTGCGCCCCCTGTGGTTGCCGGGTGTCAGGGAACTCCGGAGATTGATTGTTATTACGGTGGCTTTTGCTGCTTTTGGATTATTATTTTTGCTGGTGGCATTGGGTCAGCAGGAAAATGATTTATTCAGTTGGCTGACGGCGGGTTTTGTGGTGCTGTGGCTGTTGACGGGGCTCTTGGTTCCCGTGCTGATAATAATTAACCGCCGCCGAACGTTTTATGCCGTGACGAATGAACGGGCACTGGTGGTGAAAGCCCGCTGTCCGCTGCCCGGTAGAAAAGCAGAAATCTATCCGCTGGCCTCCAACATGGTGGTTCAGGTGGTGCGCGGCAGAAAAGGGCGTGGGGATATTGTTCTGGCCTTTGAAAATACCGCCCCGGATTCTGCCGGGGGACGTCCGCGGCTCGGTCTGCTGCGCCTGCCGGAGCTGGAGCCGGTGTTAGCGTCCTTGCAGGCTGCGGCGGCACCTTTCCCGCCGCGTACGGATGTGGCACACTCCCGCAGTCTCGCCTGGGCAGATCCGCGTTCCTCTGTGCGCGCGCCGGAGAAGTGTTGGCGGGTGATTTCCGGGGTGATGCCGTTGGCCGGGGCGGTTGCTTTATATGCCGCCTTTGCTCTGGCTGAGAAGCCGCTTGATTATTTTCTGCATGCGGAGCGCACGGTGGGCAGGGTAGTGCGCGCGGAGCGGGACGGTGAGTACTTTCGGCCTGTTTACGAGTATTCCGTGCAGGATGGACGGCGAATTTGTCAACCCGTGAAACATTCGGAGATATTCCGCAGTAATCCGGTGGGGCAGGAGACGGTGCTGATGTATTTTCCTGAAGCGCCGGAGGCTGCTTATGCGCTTTGTCCCGTTAATCTTTTTGTTGCACCGCTTTTTCTGGGGCTCTGGGGTATCATGTTCCTTTCCGGCGGTTGTTTGTTATGGGAATCCAATCGTCGGCAGTTGAAAATTTGGCGGGAACTGCAAGGCGGGCAATAAAACCGCCTTGCTCCGGTGGGGAACAAGGCGGCGAATGACGTTAAGCTGTTATTTTCAGAGCGGCACATTGATGGTCTGCTCGCGGTCAGGACCGACTCCCACGGTGCCTACAGGGCAGCCGATGACCTCGCCGAAGCGCTTGACATACGCCTTGCAGGCCTCGGGGAGTTCCTCCCACGTGGTGCATTGGGAGATATTCTGCTTCCAGCCGGGAACGGACTCATACACGGGCTCGCACCTGGCCCAGTCATCCATGAGGGCAGGCGGATACTCCAGAATCTCATCACCGCAGCGGTAGCCCGTGCAAATCTTGATGGTATCGCACTCGTCAAGACCATCGAGGTTGGTCATAGCCATCTCGTCAAAGCCGTTGAACATGGTAGAGTAGCGAAGCACCACACCGTCTGCCCAGCCACAGCGACGGGGTCGCCCGGTGGTGGCGCCGAACTCGCGACCGAGACCGTGCAGGTAATCGGCAATCTCGGCATCTTCCGTGACCATGGGACCCTCACCCACGCGGGTGGTGTAGGCCTTGCATACACCGATAATCCTGTCGATGCGGGTGGGAGCCACGCCGGAGCCGGTGCAGCAGCCACCGGCGCTGGTGTTGGAGCTGGTGACAAAGGGATAGGTGCCGAAATCAATGTCAAGCATAGCGCCTTGAGCACCCTCAAACAGGACGGTCTTACCGGCTTTGATGGCTTTATTAACTACAGGAATGGTGTTGGTGATGTGCGGGCGCAGCACGTCCGCTGCCGCCATCACGGCATCAAGCGTCACCTGCGGGTCTGCCTTGGGCCAGCCGAGACGGGCCAGTTCATCATTAGCTGTTTCAATGCGTGCCTCCAGCACCTTGCGGAGACGGTCAGGGTCTGCCAAATCAATCATGCGAATGCCGATGCGGCGCGCCTTGTCGGCATAGGTGGGGCCGATACCCTGCTTGGTGGTGCCGATTTTGTGCTCTCCGAGAGCTTCTTCCTGCGCGGCATCAATCTCCTTGTGGATGGGCAGAACCACATGAGCGCGGTCGGAGATGATGAGATTCTCCGGGGTGATGGAAACGCCGAGGTCGCGCAGGTAGGTCATCTCCTCCACCAGTGAGGTGGGGTTGATGACAACACCGTTGCCGATGACGTTCACTTTACCCGGCCACAGAATGCCGGAGGGCACCAGGTGAAGAACGTATTTCTTACCGTTGGCAATGACCGTGTGGCCGGCATTGCTGCCGCCCTGACTGCGGATGACGAAGTCGGCGGTTTCCGTAAGGAAGTCGATGACCTTGCCCTTGCCTTCATCGCCCCACTGGGAGCCGATAACGAGTGTGTTCATGATGGGGGGGGGTATGATGCCCGAGCGGGCGGTTATTTCTTGAAAGAGTCTACCATGTCGATGAATTCCGCAAAGGTGCGGGAAGTATCGGTGGGAGGGGGAACCGGCAGGAACTGCACGCCGGCGGCGGGGGCACTCTTGCTCGCCACACCTGCTACCGTGCCATCACTCAAATTGGTGTGGGTGATGACGGCATCTCCGCAGACAGAATCTGCCTCTACCGCAAAGAAATTGTTTTGCGTGGTGATGGAGATGTCATTGCTACGGAGGTCACGTACGGCATAGTTGCCGCCGTGGTGGCCGAAGGAAAGCTTCCCTGTCTTGCAACCCAGAGCCATGGAGAGTACCAGATGCCCCAGACCCATGGCGTAGATAGGCAGCTTACCCACAAGCTTGGCTACTTCTGCGGCAATGCCGGAGAGCGCAGCGGGGTCGCCGGGGCCGTGGGAGATGAAGAAACCGTCTGCGCCCAAGGCAAGAATATCTTCAGCGGTGCTTGTAGCAGGGACTACGGTTACTTCAAACCCGTCCCGGCGAAGTGTGGCGAGGACGCTGCGCTGTACGCCCAAATCCAGCACCACGGCTTTGCGTGCGGCGGCGGGGAGTTCGGTGTAGTAGGAAAGGTCGCCGCGGGATTTGTTCGGCAGTTTCCATGCGCGGGATTCTCCCTCCCAATGGTAGGGAGAAGCTGTGGAAACTTTCACAGCCCAATCGGAGTCTGCCAGCGTGGGAGCTGTCTTGGCGGTAGTAACAGCTTCTTCTGCGCTCAATTCAGTGGTGAGACAGGCGCGCATGGAGCCTTGCTCACGGATGATGAGGGTGAGCTTGCGGGTGTCTACTCCCTCGATTCCGGGTACTCCGTAGCGCGCCAGCCAATCCCCGAACGATTCCGTGGAACGCCAGTTGGAATGCAGTCGGGAAAGTTCCGTGGCAATCACAGCAGCTGCCTGTGGGCGGTCGCTTTCGTTATCCTCCTCATTGACACCGTAACTGCCGATATGGGTGTAGGTGTAAGTGAGGAAAAGACCTTTCCAGGAGGGGTCGGTGATGAGTTCCTGATAGCCTACAACGGATGTGTTGAAGGCGAGTTCGCCGGTGAAAGTGCCGGTGGCACCGAATGAGGTGCCTTCGAAGATAGTTCCGTTTTCGAGTGCAAGAATTGCTTTCATGCCAGTTATTTGAAGCCGTGGCATTATAACGCAGCGTGACCGGAAAGGCAAGGCAATAATGAGCAGAATCATAAAAAGCGGGTACTGGCGCATTCGTGATATTGGTAAATTCTGCTTGCGGATTGAGTGAATTTAGTCTATGCTGACCTGTGCCATGGCGCAACATAAAACAGATAAGCATGTACCCGGCGCGACCTCCTTCATGTTCATGATTCTGATTGGAGGTGTTGTTGTTTGGGTATCTTGGGAAAATCGGATGGAGTTGGGAAGTTCATTTTGGCTGCCATTGCTTTTGGGCCTGTTGTTTACAGTTGTGGGCTTATTTGCTGCTATCTGTTCACTTCGGATTTCCTCAATTAGTCGGACTCAGTCGTTGCCTGCTGCTCCTGCCTGGTTTGAGGGAAGTTTTGCTCCGGATTTCCGGCGGAATCTGGAGAAGCTGTATGCCGCCCTGCCGGAGGGGCTGTGCGAAATGACGCTGGAGGAGGATTATGCGTTCTGGTACAACTCGGAACACTCTCTGGAGCTGGTGCTTACACCGGAGGGATGGCTCGGATTCTTTGTGCTGAACGGCGGCACCTATTCCTTAGCTCCGGAGCTGGTGCAGCGCGCGGTGGCTGACTCCCCCTTCGCGCAGCACCCTGTGGCACAGGAGCTGCTGAACAAGTACGCGGACATGCCGCTTTGCGGGGTGGCGTGGTGCAGCCGTGATAAATTAATGGTCTATCCTTACGATGCGTCGGAAGAGTTCACCCGTTTCTATGCGGACAATCTCTTTGCCCCGGCGGCGGCTTTTGATACCTGGCTGAAGTTCTATCTGGAGACCGGGATGATGAGCGAGGAGTCGTGAGCCCTCCGCTTCCTCATTCCGCTCGGAGAAAATCAATGAAAAGTTGTAGAGCGGGCTATTGAGTGAAATGACCGTCTCTGCCTGAATTCGTCATTTTCCCTCAGTCCAGGCGGCAGGGTTTGCCGGGTTGTGGAATGAGAACCTCTGATTCCGGCAGAGCTGTGCTGATAGCGCTGCGCATCCATTCCATGGCCTCCGGGTCGCCATGTACCAGCAGCACCTTTTTGGGTGCCAGGCGGCGGGCATAGTCCACCAGAGCCTCTCGGGTGGCGTGCCCGGAGAAGTCGAAGCTCTCCACGCGGCAGTTGAGCGGGTAAGCCTGCCCGCCTTTTTCGCGGAGCCGCACCTGTTCGCCGTGGGCCGTGGCCTTGATTTTGCCGGCGGGGGAATCCGGGTCGCTGTAGCCCACAAAGAGGATGGCATCCTTCGGGTGTGTCACAATCTGCTCCGCAATGTTGTGAGAGACCGTGTGCTCGCTCATCATGCCGCTGGAGACCAGATAGATATTGCCCGGCGATGCCACGAGCGGAGCCTTGCCCTGCTTGGGCAGCCCGTGCGTCTCTGTGATGTCGCGCAGCCGCAGCCCCGGCTCCATGCGCGGGGTTTCGTCGGCCAGCTTGTCATAGAGAGCGGTGACTTTGGCACTCAGCCCGCCGAAATAGAGCGGAGCATCGGGTATAAGCCCCTGTTCCTTGAAGCGGGCCAGCTCTCGCAGCAGGCATTGGCTCTTGCCCAGTGCAAACACGGGGATGAGCACCGCGCCGTCGTTCTCCAGCGTCTCACGGATGGCTGCGGCGAAGCGGCGCATCTCTGCCGCGCGGGTGTATTCCGCCGGGCGGTCTTTAAGTCCGTGTGTGCATTCCATGATGAGTATATCAATGCCGCTTTCCGGGAATCGGGCACCGGGAATGATGGTCTGGTGGTCAAACTGCACATCTCCCGTGTAGAGAATCGTGCTTCCTGCGGCGGATTCCAGCTCCACCCCGCAGGAACCCAGAATATGCCCGGCATCGTGCAGCGTGGCCAGCACATCACCGCGCCGTCCGATGCGGAAGGGGGAGCCATACGGGCGCGGCATCCAACAGCGCGCGGCGTAGTCCAGCTCCGGGTGGGTGTAGAAAGGGTATTCAATGATGCCTTCCTGCACGCGCTTGGCCGTCATCACATTCACGGAATTGTGCAGCATGGCCAGCCCCACGGTGGCGGTGGCATCCGTCATGATGACCTCGGCAGAGGGGTGCTTATCCTGCAACACCGGCAGCGTGCCGATGTGGTCCAGGTGCGCGTGCGTCACAAAGATGGTATCCGGCGTGGCGGCTCCGATGAGGCTGAAATTCGGCTGGGCCTCATGCCCCTCTTTTTTGGGGTGCATGCCGGAGTCCAGAATGATGCGGACTCCATCCATATCCACCATGTAACAATTGGAGCCAATTTCGGCTGAGCGGGAAAGATTCGTGAAAGTAATCATCTGTCTGTCTGCCCCCTATTGTGCCTCAAGGGGGCAGATTTGTCAATGCTGCGCTGTGTGCTGCACGGGTATACTGTTTTCCGTTGGACCGTAAATGTTTCAGATAACAATGTTACCGGATTTTTCAGACCGTTTTCGCGCTCATGACTTCGCGGAGTCTGCCTGTGGGGAGGAGGTGGAAATGACATTTGTCAGCTGTGATAAAGCGTATAGCGGCAATTCTGTCAGCAGGCATGACGGGTGTTGATATAGCGGCGTTTTGAAAGCTACTTCATTTTGCGCGAAAGGTCGCAGGGATATCCGAACGGCCCTTTCAGGCTGAAAACGTTGGCAATATACTAACAGACTTTTTGCCTGAGTGTTGAACCCTCCTTTCACTTCGATGGGAACGATATTTCCCCTGACGGTACACAAGAAGTCCACCTCTGCTTTAGCATTTTTTTCTTCACTGGCCCAGTAGCATGGCCGTATGGAACAAGTTGTTCTCATTTCCTGTTGAACAAATTGTTCCGTCAGTGCTCCCTTGAATTCGCTGAAAATATCATTTCCGTCCAGCAGTGTGCCGACATCCAGCTCACACAGTGCAGACAGCAATCCCACATCCAGCATAAAAACTTTGCTGATGCCCGATTCCCAGTACGTTGACATTGGTAGACGAGGAACCTTGATGCGGGGAACCGGAAGAATCATTCCGGCATCCTGAAGCCATCGCAGGGGCATCTCCAATCCCTTGCGTCTTGCGCCCACATATACTTCGCTGTAAACGAAGCGTTTATTTTCTTTTGAGAGTTGTTGCGGTACGGAGTCCCATACCATATTCAGCTTGGGCAGAATCTCGGTTGGTGCGTGCTTGCTGAAATCGCCGCGGTAATCTGTCAGCAAATTCTGCTGAACCTGACGCACTTCATCAAAGTTGCGTGTCTGTGCGTAGGTTTCAACCGCCTCCGGCATGCCGCCTACATAAAAATAGGTGCGGAGCATGCGAATGTACAAATCCTCGAAGTGTGACATCATTTGCCAGTCACGCTTATGCAGCAACTGTACCAATTGCTCCTGTTCTGTTGCGAGTAGAAATTCCTCAAAACTCATCGGATACAGGTTCAACCTGTCCACTTTACCTACCGGGAAACCGGTGCCCACGTGATCCGCTACTCCAAGAAGTGAGCCCGCTGCCACAATGGCGTATTCGCGCGCCTCTTCGCAAAAGTACTTCAGCGATGTCAGTGCGGCCGGACAGTCCTGAATCTCATCCAGAATAATCAGAGTTTCACCGGGGATTACCGGACATCTGCCTTCTATGGATATGCTTTCCAGAAGTCGGGGTATATCGAAATCAAGGCTGAACGACCGTCTGGCTCGTTCACTGTTGTCGAAGCGCACATAGGCCACATGGCGAAAATCCCGTTTTCCGAATTCTTTCATCAGCCATGTTTTACCCACCTGTCGTGCTCCCATCAGCAACAGCGGTTTTCTTCGTGGATTTTTATTCCATTTCTTCAGTTCATCCAGCGCAAATCGTTTCATAAATGGGCTTCATTCGCTCTTCTTGATTTAGAGTATATTTCTTTTTTGTTAATTGTCAATACTTGTTTGCAAAAACCCAAGGGACTTTTTGCTTGTGATGTTGCAAAAACCCAAGGGTCTTTTTGCTTGTGGCGTTGCAAAAACCCAAGGGACTTTTGAAAAAACGCTTTTTTCGGAAGTATAGAGGCCCATTCAGCGAGCATTCCAATACACTTTCGCTTGATTCACCTGCGGCAGATTGAGATAGCGGGAGCGGAGTAAATCCGCGCTGCTGTGTCCCATTTCCAACTGCAATGCGCCCAAATCACGGAAATACGCAGCGTGGTAACTGGCAAAGGTGTGGCGGCACACATCCGGCTGCCAATGGGTGAATCCTGCGGCTCTCCGCAGCGCCCGCCAGCGGTTTTGCCAGTTGCGGGGAATGCGGAGGTCTACTCCCTGCAACTTCTTTCGAAGTCAGGGAAGACATGTTCCAGATGAAAAATTTACAGAAATGCGATAAAACGCCTTGCACAGTCGTTTTTGCCAGTAATGAAAAAGGAGTTATTCCTCTTTCCATGACATTGTGGTCACTGTTGAAAAATGCGAAAGAGAGTACCACCTATGACGTGTGCATATTGAGTGAAGACATTTCTGATGCATCCCGCAAGAGGTGTGTAAAAATCGCAGCAGAATTCTCCTCTCGACATAAATTACGGTTCTTTGATATTCGAAGTCTTTTTAAGGACAGGGAAAAAGATTGGGAATCTATCTGCAAAGGTTGGCCCCTTTCGTCGTGGAGTCGTATCTTTGTTCCCGATATACTGCCGGAGGTAAACCGCGTCCTGTATTTGGATATAGACATGCTGGTGTGTGACGATTGCAGTCCTTTGTTTGAAGTAGACATGCAGTGAGCAGTACTGGGGGTCGTGTATGAGAAAGCATCTGCTCCCGGAACAGATTTTAATGAAAAATTGGGAATACCGTTGAAGTATCCCGGATATTTCAATACAGGAACGTTGCTGATGGATACGGTGCAATTTAGAAAAGAAAAACTTGGAGAGAAATTGCTGGATTTTGCTTTTCGCAATAAAGAAATACTGGCATATCCCGATCAGGATGCAATGAATGCAGTTTTGTATGACCGGGTTTTTCGTTTGCATCCTCGTTGGAATTGGAACGATATTACAACTCGCCGGGTATTAAATCACAAGTCCAACACAACGGCTCTGATAAGAGGAGCAACTTTTAAAGAAGTGGTAGAGGCCTCGTTGTATCCTGGTATTTTACATTATTGTGGTCAATATAAACCTTGGTATTACAATTACCATATTACAAGAGAACGCTATGAACATGCCATCAGGGAATCCCGCTTGCCCGGCTTTAATACCAGAAACAGGTGGAAGTTTAGTATTTGGTTGCGACGCATTTTGTACAAGCCGATGTATGCGTATATTTGGCATCGTTTGCGTAAATTGGCGATTGAATTGGGGTGTACATCCGAGCCTCATGTGACTACATGGGGAACGGCATCAGATATTGCAGCAAAAGACTGTCCACAAAAATAAGAACGCGCCTAATACCATGCCACTTGGCACAAGCAGCCCTATCGTGGAGTAATGTGGCCTCTTTTCCGCATTTCGGCAGTTCCGGATGCTGTATAATTTGCATGTGACGGCTTTCATCTTGGATGCGGACAGAAAGAATCTGGACTGTGAGTGTGTCCTGATTCAGGAGTGCGGATTATTGGAAAGTGGTGCGTGCAGGAAATAAGAAAGCAGGCTTCCGGTGAGAAAAAGGGAGTTTAACGGAATTAACGAGTTGCGATTTACGCATTCATCGTTCTCCGCGCTATGGCGCAGTTGTTTTCCTCTAATGTTAAGCATTGTTCCTTGTTCAGTAGGCGAGCAAAGCGAACAAAATTTTAAAATTCGCCAATCGTAACTCCAAACTCGTCATCTTACATATGGCACTTCATTTGATTATTCATCAATAAATAATCTGTTGCAAAGCATTTCCCGTCTTTGGGGTGATGTCCTGCACCGCAGCGTGCTGTTATTCCAGAGCGGTGCAATACACTCCCTCCACTTTGTGTGTTTGACAAAGCGTAGATGAACGAAGCAGCGTGCCTGATGCAGTGTCGTTTATTGGCGAGCATCACTTTCCGGCCAGCCGAGGCACTGGTGGAGCGCCACGGTCTCGCCTTCCGGGAGCTTGAGTGCCTTGTTGAGGGCGGGGATGTCAATCATGCCGCGAATGACGCAGGAGAGGCCTTTCCAGGTGGCGTAGAGGTAGACGTTCTGGTAGGCGGAGCCGACGTGGTTGTGACCGCGGGTGTTGTCCTGAATGGCGTAGATGAGGTGGACGGGAGCCTTGGGTACGAAATCCTGCTTCGTGCAGTAGGGAATGAGGTTTTCATCCGTCACTTTTTCCAGACTGTGGGTATCGCCGTGGTATTTCCAGGCACCTTCCGGGGTGGCGAGGTAGAGCTGCATGTTCTGCAGGTTGCGGGCGGTGGCGATGGTGCGTTTACCGTGGGTGTTCTGCCCCCAGGCCACCCAGAGGATTTCGCCCAGCATCCGGTCATCCACCGGGCGGGCAGAGAAATCACGGCCGGATTGGCGGGCATTGATGGCTTCCATGAGCGGCATGCCGCCCGTGATGTTGGGCGCGGGCAGGGTGCGGGTTTCCGCCGCCTGGGACGGCAGCACTACGGCGAGGGACAGCAGGGAGAGGAAGAGTTTTTTCATACGCTCTCATTCTACCAGTTATGCGGCAGATGAAAAGAAAAAAATCCGGCGGCATTCAGATTGAATACCGCCGGAGTGTCAGATGAAAAGGTGGCGCTTATTTGGCATTGACGATATCATCCAGCGGAAGGATGATGAAGCCGATGCCGCGGTTGCCGTTCTTGCCGTTGTTGTGGCAGGTTTCATAGACAACCCCCACGTGGTCATCATCCACCATGGCCAGGCAGGAGTAACCCATGCAGCGGCGCGTGTCGTAGAGCAGACCTTCGTTCCAGGTCTTGCCGTCATCGCGGGAGGCGCGCACGGTCATGATGCTGCGGGGGTATTTCTTCGGGTTGGAGAAGAGCAGCAAACGACCATATTTGGGGGAATCCACGGCAATGATGGAGGCCTGGCAGGTGGGTTCCACCAAATCCTTGCAGTTGGTCTCATGCGGTTCCCAGGTCTTGCCCAGGTCCTTGGTCACATAGACCACGCGCTTGCCTGCCCAGGTTTCATTGCGGCAGTTAATCATGATGGAGCCGTCCTGCAGCTCGACCACCTGGCACTCTGAGCTGCGGTGGGGAACGCCGTTGCCGTAGACCCAGTTTTTGCCGCCGTCCGTGGAGTAGCAGATGGTGCTCATGGAACGGGGGTTGGCGTTGTTCTGCCAGATTTGTGCCGGGAAGACAATCACGCCCTTACTGGTGACGATACCATTGCCGGGGCCGGCCAGAATGGTGTTCCATTCCTCTTTTTTGATTTGGCGGGTGGGGTTCACGTATTCTTTGCACCAGGTGATGCCGTCGTCATCGGAATACACCATACCCCACTGGCCGGTCTTGTCCTTGTCCCAGCCGGTTTTGGAGACGTTCAGAGAGGCACCGCCGGAGAAGTGACAGACCAGCGATTGCAGCCAGATGCGGCCGCTCTTGTCCTGCACGATGCAGGGGTCGCCGCAGCCGTTGTTGTGGCCGGGGCCGGCATCCATGGATACCTCCGGGAGGGTCCAGGTCTGCCCGCCGTCGGTGGAGCGCACGGTGGCCACATCAATATCGGCGCAGAGGTCACCCTCGTGGTGGTAGCGGGCATCGAAACAGGCCACGAGCGTGCCTGCCTGCGTGCGAATCATTCCCGGGATGCGGAAGGCGATACAGTGGCGGGGGCTGGCACCATCCGGCTGGTTGGCCACATTTTCACCGGGCATACCCAGCATGATACCGACGCGCTGGGTGACGGGAGCCTGTTCCGGGGCGTATTCCTTGCCGTCGATGGTGAGCTTGAGGTCGCTGAACGTCAGAGTGGAGCCGATGGGGGCACCGCCGGCGGGCTGCACGTCAATCCAGAGGTGGTTTTCACCTCCGCTCAGCGTTTCATCGGAATTGATGACCACGGTGCCGTCTGCGCGGGGAATCCCCTGGCCGTATACCTTACCTTCTCGCAGCTCGGTGCCGGTGGCATCGCCGCTGCGGAGGGTGACATTGCTGACGTGGGCGGGGTCGGACACCTTCAGTACGACCTTGCTGACCACCTTGGGATCCTGAGAGCCCTCGCTTTCAATATCAAGAGCCAGCACCGGGTTGTGCGGGGCACGCTTCATCATGGGGAACTCACCGGGGTTGCGGAAGTTCACCGATTTGACGGTCATGGGACCATCCATCAGGCAGAGGTCATCCAGCAACACGCCGCCGCCCTCGGCGGTATCGGCCTTGAAAATAAGGGCGGTGGTACCGGGGGGCAGAATCCATTTGAGATGGTGTTTGTAGCCGCCAACTCCGAGCGTGGCCAGCTTGGCGATTTCCTGCTCCCCGGCAGGGGTGATGGCCAGAACACGCAGGCAGAATGGGGCGCGGCTTGTCCAGCGCTCCACCCAGCACTGCCCCGGGGTTTCAAGGGTGACGGGTTTGTTGAGCAGCAGGGTGACGCTGCGGTCTGTACCGCCCAGTACGCGGAGAGCCTGGGCGCTGTTGCGACCGTGCCCTTTGTTGATTTCTGCGTGCCCCGGTTGGGCAGAAAGCGTGCCGTAACAGGTGTTGCCCTCACGCAGAGCGCCGGACGCCAGTTTTTCGAAAGTTTCTGTTGCACCGACCAGTCCGCAGGTCAATGCCGTTAAAAGGAAAGTTCTAAACATGCACCAATCCTAGCATACAGGGCAGGGCATGGCAAGGAAGAAGTTATTGCCGACTGCCGGAAACCATACGCGTCCCAAAGAGCTTCTCGACAAATGGGAAATGGAAGAACAATGGACGAAGGAAAAGTCAGGCGAGCCGCCGGCTCGTAATAGGTTAAAGAGTTAGTTGCAAAGCGTTTGCATGCGAGCAGCGCGAGCGGAATTCTGTACCTTGTCCATCGTCTATTTGACTTTGTACTTCTCGTTAACTCCCCATTTATCACGCTCTTTACTCAAACTTTGAGACAGGCATGGCTGGAAACGCGGTGCTCCATGTCCAGAAGCCTGGCTTTCAATTCTATCCCTCCCAGGTAGTTGCCGGGCGGGAGGGAGGCAGGAACAACCCGGTGACAGGGGATGAGCAGGGGCAGGGGATTGCCGGCACAGATTTGCCCTACTGCCCGCGCCGGCCCGAGTGAACCGTAAGTGACGGTGGAGCCGTAAGGAATAGCGGCGATGGCCCGCAGGATTTTTTCCGCAAAGCTTGAGCTGTCCGGCAGGCGCAGAGGCAGTTGGAAGAGCTGTCTTTTCCCTGCCAGATATTCCTCTATCTGCTCAAAGGCTGCCTCTGCCATGCTGCTCGGGGCAGGGGGAGGCGCGGCTACGGCTCGGCAGGGGAGCTGCAGGGCACAGATGGCGTCCACCGAGCACAGCAGGGTGATGCGGCCGATGGCGGTGTCACGGCTGCTTGCTGTCAGCTTCATCTGCAAACTCATGGGCAGAGGTCTTGTGCAGACTGCGCACCAGCAGAATCGGCAGACCGAATACCAGAATGAGTACCAGGGGGATGAATCCATAGAGGTAAAGCCGCAGGTAGAGGGCGCAGGTCTCATCTCCGGCGTTACTGCCTTCCTTCCACCAGCGGTAGGTTTCCGTCGGTCCCCAGCGCAGTGCGGAAAAAGGTATCAGGTGCAGTAGTCCGCGCCGCGCCATGGCGGGAGCCAGCCCGCGGTCGGAAGCCATGATATAGTACTCATCTGCCAGCTCGGATTCCCCGACGCTGTCATAGTATTTCGCCAGCTCATAGGGAGCAAAGGGGGAACGCAGCTGCTCGGCGGCACGCCGGAGGTAGTTCAGCCCGGCAGATTCGTCTTTCTCCACGCCTTTGCCGTAGAGCATCATGGTACCGGCTTGCACGGCGGCATCAGCATGCCCCATGGAGGCAGCCCGGCGGTATTCAGCCAGTGCTTCAGCGGCTTTTCCCTCTTCTTGCAACCGCCAGCCGATGTGGTAGATGGCGGCGGGGATGTTTTGAGCGGCGGCTCGCTCCAGATAGGGCAGGGCAGCGGCTTCATCCTTGGCTGTTCCTTTGCCGGTAAGCAGGGCATCTGCCACGACATAGGCCATTTGTGCATCCCCGCCTTTGTCCGCCAGAATACGGGCGTAGTGCAGGGATTTTGCCGCATCTTCCGGGACATTAAGTCCTTTTGTGTAAGTTTTGAAGAGTTGATAAGCAGCGGGGAGACTGCCCTGTTCGGCAGCCTGTTCCATGCGGGTGATTCCGTCCTGCTGCTGAGTGGGGACACCCAGCCCGTTTTGTTCCATGTAGCCTTGCCAGTAGAGAGCGTCAGCATTTCCGGATGCGGCTGCTTTTTTGTAGAGGGAGTAGGCGCGGGCGAATGCCACCCGGGCATCTGCCGCATTGCCCGCCTTGGTTAGCAGTTCTCCGATGATATAGGCGGCAGAGGGTTCTCCCGCTTCTGAGGCAATGGTGAACCAGCGGATGGCTTCGGCATTGTCCGGTTTTACGTAGGAATCTCCCGTCATGTAGGCTCGCCCCAGCAGCCATGCGGCTTTGGTATCCCCGGTCTCTGCCTTTTCACCGAGCTGGTCAATGAACTTCTGCGCCCAGGCTCGTGCTTGCTCCATGTGTCCTTTGTGGGCATAGCGCAGGTAGACCTGACGTGTGGCACCGGGATTGCCGCTTTCGGCATCTGCTTTTAGTTCGGTCAGATTGGCCTCCAGTGAGGTATCCTCAGATACGAGGGGGGCGGCTGCCAGCGGCAGCGCCGAAAAAAGGGTCAGAAATACGGAACGGAGATGACGGTGATGGTGCATGGAAGTACGTTCGTTTGACACCCGGGGCGTGGTTGGTGTTGAAAAAACTACCCCCGGCATCGGGTGCCGGGGATAGGAAAATGGAATTGTTTATTCACCGCGGCGGAAACCTCCGTTGCTTCTGCGCGGCCCGCCGAATGATTTTTTCGCGCCGCCGTCAAAGGAACGGCGCTCACCGAAGGACTTGCGGTCACGGTCACCGAAGGAACGGCGCTCACCGAAAGGCTTGCGGTCACGGTCACCGAAGGAGCGGCGCTCACCGAAAGGCTTGCGGTCACGGTCACCAAAGGAACGGCGTTCACCGAAATCACGTTTGTTGCGCGGGGCTCGACCGAACGGGCGGCGGGAATCCTCTCGCTCCGGTTCAAAGGCTTCACCGGAATCAAACTTGGTAGCGAGTCCCAGAGCTTCCTCCTCTGTCTCAAAGTCTGCGGGGTTAAAAACATAGCCCTTATCCTCGTCTTCCTGCTTGCCGGGAACAATCGACTTGCGGGGCGGGAAGACCTGCTTGGCTCCCATAAGTCCTTTACGGCGGCGGGGATTCGTGGTGGCCTCAGTAATCTGCTCCGGGGTGAGCAGGGTGCAGTGCCCTGGTTCCAAATCTCCCCCCCAGAGGGAGCCGATGCGCACGCGCACCAACTTGCGGACGCGCAGACCGAGACAGGCAAACATCTGACGCACCTGGCGTTTGAGCCCCTGTTCAAGTACCACGCAGGCGCGGCGCGCGGAGAGGCGGGAGACATATTTGGCTTTGGCCTGCCCCTCCGGGATGCGTACGCCTTTGAGCAGCTGCAGCAGAACGCTGCTGTCAAATGCTTGGTCAAGAGTGACCCAGTATTCCTTTTCAATGCCACCGCTTGGGTGGGCTATATTTTGGGAAAGGACACCGTTATTGGTGAAGATAATTAGCCCTTCGCTGTCGGCATCCAGTCGCCCGGTGTAGTTAGCGTAGCGGTATTTGGGCGGCAGCAAGTCATAGACCGTGCCAAGGGCACCCTGTGCCTCACGGCTGCAAACATAGCCGCGCGGCTTATTCAGCAGAATCGTTACTTCCTCCTTGGGGGTGGCATGGCGCCCATCCACTTTCACGAAGTCGGTCGGCATGACCCGCAGCCCGGGAGTGTCCACTTTTTTGCCGTTAACTTCCACGCGCCCTTCTTCGATGAGACGGTCTGCGGCGCGGCGCGATTCGTAGCCGCAGGAAGCCAGAAACTTGTTGAGGCGCACGCTCCCCTCCGGCGCGGCGGGGTAGGCATTCTCTTCTGTCATAATGTATCAGATGTAAAATTCCGGGATGAAAAGGAGCCTCCCGGTCATGGCGTACCGTGAGGCTCCGGAAAATGTTTTTCGCTTACCAGTAGCGGCATCAGGACTCGAACTTGGTCTTGGGCAGACCAATCGGGCTCTGACCTTCTTTCCACTGACCGCGTTCCTTCATGAGCTTAACGCGTTCAAAACGCTTGAGAACAGAGCGTTTGCCGCCAACGGTACCGGTAGCCTTAAGAGTGGAGTGCTTGGACATATCGTTATTGTGTGTAAAGGTTAATTCCGCATCACTGCGGAGATGTGGTTGGCGGGTTATACAGCATTATTTTCGAAATTGCAAGCCAAATTTTTGTCTTTTTTTATTATGATATACAGAAAATGTCGTTTCAGATGCGCCTGAGAGGATGAAAGCCTACCGAGGTGGTGCGGTTTCGCCTTGACAGGCATCAAAAAAATAGGTAGCATATAGACAGTACTGCTGACAGCAGATAGTCAATACAACCATCAGCAATAGAAAACAAACGCGAATGAAGAAACATCTTATCATTATGACAGTTGCAGCTGCCTCTCTGATGATGGCATCCTGCGAGTCCCTCGGCACGCTTAACCGAGTGAACAACAATCAGGCCAACGTGGCTTCAGCCTCCTATCCCGCTACGGTGGTAGGCGTGGTCAACACCACGATTGATACTTCCTCTACATCCAAGAATCTGGGTACGGGCATTGGTGCCGTTCTGGGAGCCGGTGCCGGGCAGCTGCTGGGTGGTGGTTCCGGGCGAATAGCTTCCACTTTGGGTTTTGGTGCAGCCGGAGCTCTGGCCGGTCGCTATGTGACCGATGCCGCCGGCAAGACTGCCGGTCAGACGGTGACGGTGCAGGTGGATGGCTCTAAGCAGATGTACACGGTCACTCAGCCCGTCTACGAGGAAGTGGGCTACATCTCCGTGGGCATGAAGGGTATCTTCCACTACGGCGGTAACAACTCCCGCTTTGTTCCCTACGGTCACTAAAAAACGCATTTCCCTTTTTATCAAAGCTCTTACTCGTTTCTGCGAGTGAGAGCTTTTTTAGTACGTCAGGCATGACACGCAACTGGGGTGAAAGTCCCCAATGAACCGCTGACAGGGCGGAATCAAATAGCCAAAGGCAACTGCGTCACAGTAATGTGGGGAGGGAAGGAAGCCGGAGGCGAAACACAGACAGGAT
>JAZNLU010000045.1:0-2548 GCA_045579245.1 Akkermansia sp. | reverse complement strand
GACGGCAACGGCAGAGAATGCCTACGTGGGCGTAATTGGGAATATGGGCGACAGCACGCTGACCGCCCTGCCGGAGGGGCTCTCCGGCGGCTATAAGATTGTGGAGAGTAACAGTGCCACCATATCCGGCGGCAAGACGGTAACGCTGGAGGAGGGCGTGAAGCTGCAGATGCAGAACTGGAGCTACCTGTATGTTTCCGGCACACTGGAAGTGGAGAATGAGGTAGTGGCGGATGCCATCACAGGTACGGGTTCTTCGAATGAGTTGTACATCAAAGACGGCGGAAAACTGCAGCTGAAGAATGCCAACGTGAGCGGAATGCACCTTGTTTATCTGTATACCGGCGGCAGGCTGGAGATGACGGGCGGCACGCTGGATCCGCGAGAGAAACTGCACATTGAGAGCGGCGCTGTTGTAAGTCTTGACGGCGTGACGGTGAATGACTACATCAACAACTACGGTACGTTGACCCTCACGAATTGCGTGTTCAATTCCAATTCCGTGAATATGTACAGTGGCAGTACGGCTGTTATCAGCGGATGCCGGAACATCAGCACCCTGAGCCTTTCGCTGAATGCCAATGCCACGGTGGTGGGCAACGATTTCAGCAATACCGCCATTCAGCTGAGGGATGTCGCAGCAGGTAAGACCATCGACCTCTCCGGAAACTATTGGGGAACCGATGACATGGAGGTGATTCGGGAGCGCCTGGGTTCCTATGCTCAGTATGTGGTGATTAACAGCATCGTCATGCCGGAGCAATCGGACAAGATTACGGTGACGAATACAAACGCCTCCGGTGAGGGCTCGCTGCGGGCTGCCATCGCTCTGCTGAACACATATACTTCCGGCGAAGCGGTAACGATTGAGTTTGCAGAGGAGCTGCAGGGTTCCACGGTGACACTTGCCTCTGATTTACCCGCCATCAAGCGCGATTGCATCATCGAGGGTGCCGGTATTACGCTGACCGGTGGTAAGCTTGCCGTTCAGGCAGAGGTGGCACTTCGTGACATGACACTGCCCGGTCTCATTCTCGGTGATTCCGCTGTGTTAACGACAGAGAATGTGACGCTGACGGCATCGGAAGCGGTGAGTTTCCGTGACTGGTCCGGTTCGGTGGATTTCTCCGGTATCAGCACCACAGCGGCTGATGCCTATGTCAGTGTGCAGGGGGCTATGGAGGACGGTGTGTTGCCCGCTTTGTCTGCTACGGTGTTCCCGGGGGGCTACAGAACGACCGGGGGACTCAGCATTGTCAGCTCCGGGAATCTGACCCTGGAAGATGGTGTCAGCATTCTGGTGACGAACGCGAATCATACGCTGAACGTATACGGTACGCTGCTGGCTGACTACTCGGAGACGTCGGATGTGCTGGCCGGTTCTGCCTCATACGCGCTGAATATCAATAACGGCGGTGAGATGCAGCTGTCGAATGCCAATATCTCGGGCGTGGGCACGCTCACGGTGAATTACGGCGGTAAGCTGTCGATGACAGATGCCACGCTGAGTGCTGCCAATTCCCTGCAGATTCATGCAGGCGGCTCTGCGGAGCTGACTCGCGCAACGGTGACGCGCTATATCAATGTTTACGGTTCCTTGAAAGCAACGGATTCCGAGTTCCGTTCCTACATCTATGTAACCCACGGCGATGCCGTGCAAGGATCCGGCAATACCTTCACCGGGGCTGAGACTTACCGTATTGGCGGGGCATTCTCCGGCAGCACGGCTGGCCTGGTGGCGGCGCTTTCTTCCGCTGCCGATGGTGCCTATATCTCGGTGTCCGGTAATATGGGCGACTGCACGCTGTCCTCGCTGGCTGATACGCCGCTGACGGGCGGCTACAGAAGCGTGGACTCCGTGAATGTTGCCCTGGACAGGACGATGCGCCTGGAAGAGGGCGCGAAGCTGACGCTGACAAGCTGGAGGCATTCCCTGAACATCAATGGTACGCTGGTGGCGGAGTACGAGACGGTGGCGGATGCTATTACCGCGACGGACTCTGCCAATATCAACATCGAAAAGAACGGTAAACTGCAACTGAAGAATGCCAGTGTCATTGGTCAGGGCTACTTCTATGTCAAGGACGGCGGCGTGCTGGAGATGACGGGCGGTACGCTGGATACCCGCAGCAGCCTGGAGGTGAATTCCGGAGCTGTTGCCACGCTGAGCGGCGTGACGGTGGCGGACTATGTCAACAATTCCGGCAGTATGGATGTGGAAAGCACGGTGTTCCAATCATACGTCAACAATTCCGGCAGTATGGATGTGGGAAGCACGGTGTTCCAATCATACGTCAACAACGACGGCTCCCTGAATGCCGACAACAGCGAATTCAAGTCGTATGTGTATGTCACCGGTACCGACAAAGCGATTGTCGGCAGCGGCAACACCTTCAGCGGTGTGGAGACCTACCGCATCGGCGGCGGGTTCACGGGTGATACCGCAGACCTGCTGGTAACGATGGACGCAGTGACGGCAACAGATGCCTACATCGGCGTGACGGGTGATATGGGCGATTGTACGCTGTCCTCACTGGCCGATACGCCG
>JAZNLU010000044.1:0-65269 GCA_045579245.1 Akkermansia sp. | reverse complement strand
ATGAATAAAAACCCCCGAAAAATCCTCGATGGCATGTCTGCAAAAGACAAAGCGAAAGAACTTGGCCTGGATTTTTATCCTGCAAAATCTTGAATATGCACTTTTTTCAAAAAGTGTCGCATTTGAACTTGCAATTCACCTATTTTGATTTTTGATGACGGAGACATGCGCTCGACCCGGTGGTCATCCGAGCCGAGCGGAGCCCTATGACTCATCAGAGGTGCCGAAGCACAAACAGGGTGACCTGTATAATGAGCAACAGAAGCTCAATCATGTCGATAGCATGCATGATTCATTTCTCCTCCAACCAAGTTCTCTGCTGTTCCGTACCCTGGAGGACACATCACATCAACGGACAGGGTTGGTATACTCCCCGCTGAGAGGTGACATGGCCACCCACCAGACTAGTGGTGGCGGAAGAGCGGATGTATTCTACCAGATAAGAGATGCTCTTTCAAGTAATCCGGACAACGTAATTTTGACATGTTGCTTCATTATATAGCTATAATACTCCCACGAATGCTGTATTTCATTTTGCCTGACCTCTTACAAGCGATGTAAAAGTCTCCCTAATTGTGGAGGTTCTTTCACAAAAGGCTTCTATCCAATATATTACAATCTTTTCACCATTTGCTTGGGCTGAACGTAGGAAAAACGAAAAAAGCGATTTCCGGGCTCAATTTTCCCAAGCTGATGGCTCTTTAACTCCACTCAACCTCGTAAAACCGAATCAGTTTCTACTCTGGTTCGGTTTTTTCTTTTGCCCTGATTTTACAATGCTTTGGCCGGTTTAGTCATTGCTTGTAAAGAAGGCCAAGCAAGCTGATTTTAACCTGCCTTTTGCTTCCGCAAGGGGCCAAAAACTAAGCATGCCTAAGCCCTTTTTGCTGAAAAAGAAAGGGAGTCAAAGCAGGTAAATCCTGTAAGCTTCTGATGATAAAAAGATAAGAGATTCTACAAGTAAATAAATAGGGCGAATTGAATTGTTTTTAGCTCAAAAGTCTAGGTGTAAAACAATGTAAGAAGCATAGTATGAAAGAATAACAGATTTGTTGCAACTAAGAGAGCCTAAATGAGACTATCGCATGTAAGCAAAAAGGCGGCTTTGGAGCTTGAACGGAGGGGCATTTTCAGGTAGAACTATCATGCGCGCGTATCTTTCGTACTATGAACGACATCTTTCAATTTCACGAGCAACTCACAAGTCGCTACAATGACTTCTCCCAGGGATTTAATATCATCCGGGAAGAGGACATCAAGTCTGTTGTTCATAAGTTCCTTAACGAACAAAAAAGTTCTGTCCGGAGCCGCTGATTCAGCTGAACATGAATTATGAAAAGGGGCATAACATCCACGAGCTGGTCAAGAATGGCTCTCTGCATAAGGATTGCGGACGGCTTTTTGTGTTTGGCGAAGAGAAGCTCCCGCTGACGCTTCACCTCAACCAGCAACAGGCAATTACCTTCGCGCAACATGGGCACTACGAGAGGCGACAAGCATGAGCTCCGCCGCGCAACTCCGGCCACAGCTGCCGATATTGCCGCCAGGGTTTCTGCAGATGAGGAAGACACCTACCACGCTCTGGTACACATTGCTGAATCCGGCAAGGCAAACTGGGCTCTGGGTGAGTGCCCCTGCTGCGATACTTTCGCCAAGGCATAAACCGGCTGATTAAACTGTTTACCAACCGTCTCCAACCGTTTACCTGCGGTGCGGAGGCGGTTTTTGTCTCAACAGGCATGACGAGAATGTGTCTGTTGCTGTTGGCTGCGGCCGTGTTGCTGCCGGGATGTCGTACCAGATTGGATATGGGCATTTCTGCGGTGAATCCACCGGAAAGAATGCCGGAAATCCATGCCTGGAGCAAGGGGGAGAAACTGACCATGGGAGCCGATACCGGCTCCCAGCTTCCGGCTGTTATTTTCCCTGTAACAGCTACAAAACTGGGAGACAAAATCCGCTGGGGTAAGCCCATGCAGCCCAGTTCCCTTGACGTGAGCCTGTCGCGAAATGGCTCACCCGTCCGGGAGAACTGCCCGGTAGTGCATTCCTTTTTTGCCACAACAGATGGCTTGATAGGCTGGCCGGAGCTGCGGAAGCACGTCTGGCATCTGGATTATGGTGCAGGCAAGCACGAGTTTCGGCAATCCCTGCCGCCGGAGGTGCGTCAATGGGACAGCGTGGCGGTGCAGAAGTGGGGGCGACCCATGGTGCATATCAAGGGGCTTGGGGACTGCATGATGGACAGCGGCGCTCCCCATGCCGTTTATTTGCCACCGAAGATGTGGAAGCGCTTCCTGAAATCCTATCCGCAGGCGCGTATCCTGCAATTCAGCGGTGACAGCCCGGCGGCGGGTGGCTATTTCCGCATTGCGGTGGTTCCCGTGCCGAAGTTACAGCTGGGTCGCCTGCAACTGGAAAACGTGATGGTCTGCGAGAGCTTTTTCAAGACCCCGCATGTGGTGCTGGGCACTCAGATACTGGAGCAGGTGGAGGTCTGGCTGGACGGCCCCGGCAGACGCCTGTATTTCCGACCGAACAAGCCGACTACATCCGATCAAAAAGCCCTTTCTTTGTCGGCTTGAGCACGCAGACGGCAATCAGGAACAGTAGCCAGCAGACCAGCAGCGTCGATACCGGTACCCAGGTGACGGTACATACCAGCCAGGCCTCCCGGAGCAGCCAAATCGGGATGAACAGGAGAATCGGCCAGCGCAGCAGACCGTGGAAGCGCGGCAGGATGTACAGAATGAGCAATAGGCCGACACCGGCAAGACTGTATTGTTTCCAACCGCTCAGCAGGACGTGCTCCTGCAGCGCGTGACCGCCCACGATGCGCTGTGCCGTTTCGTGGGTGACTTTTTCCGTTCCGGCAAGCTGAGAAACCGTGAGTGCCAGTCGCTCCAGACGCCGGGGGGTATCCTGTTTCGGGGCGGGCTCTTCCATGACCACGCAGGAGCCTTCGCCCAGCGTTTCGCGGATGTTGCTGCCGCTCACCACATCGGATAAGGCCAGCGAAACGACTCTGGCTTCTTCAATGCGGGTGCGCCCGTGGCGATCCAGCGGGCGGGTGATACCGCCGTATGTGATGCTTTCACCCAGCTTCACCTGCACATCTTCGGATTTAAGCCCCAGTCGCATGAGCGCCAGACGGAATGGCAGGGTGGGAATCGTCTCACCGTTCCAGCGCACCAGCAGGGGGAAAGACATTTTTTCCACCGCAGAGGGTTTATGCGTATGCGGTTCATCCTGCAACCAGTCCGGTGCCCATACAACGGCCAGCGAATCCGGGGTGGCGGTCAGGCTGTTGGGCAGGGGGCGGTTCGCAATGGGCAGCCCGCGGGCATCTCCCTGCACATTTTCAGCGGGGATGGCAGACTGGCGCAGCTCCAGCGGGGTGAAGTCCGACTGGGCGGCGGTGCGCCCCCGAAGCCCGGCAACAGCGTGGGGGAAGGACTGCATGACCCGGCAGAACATCTCGCGAGACATATCCCCCGTCTCCTGCTGCCAGGTCAGGGGGGAGGAGAGGGCAATATCCTGCACCCCGGCCTGTTTCAGCCGATTCAGCAGCACAGCCATGTCCTGCGGCCCCAGAGGCAGGGCAGCAAAGCTGGCGGCACAGGTGGCGTTGTTGAGCTCCACCATGCCCACCGTCGGGCAGATAAGCTCGCGGTGCTCCACCGTGTAGGACTCCATCCGGGTGGGGCTCCCGGCAGGCACCAGCTGGATGTGTTTGCCATTTTGGGGCGTAATGCCGTGCCGTTGGTTGACATAGTCGTAAAACCAGTTGTCCGGCAGAAAGATACGCCCGGTGAACCAGACGGCTGCAATGAGCCCGGCCCAGAACAGGACGCCGACGATACTGACGCGGCTTTTTACTTTACGACGTGATGAAGACATGCGGCGGCTGCGGTTGCGGGTGAACCCGGCTGTGTGTTATCAATGACGTGGCGCAGAGCGGTCAGCGCGGCCGGTATCTGCTCCAGATACCAGGCTTTGCCCATGTTGTGCCCGATGTTGGCAAAGGCTCCCAGAGCCTGCATGAGACGCTGCATGGCGCAGGCGGCGAAAATATCGGTGCGGAGGGTCTGTCCGCTCTGCTCGCTCCAATAGCGGAGGATTTCCCGGCGGCTGTTCAACCCGAGCTCCATGTACGGGTCATAGAGCAGGGAGGCCAGGTCATATTCCGCCAGCCCCATGCGCATCCCCTGAAAGTCGATGAGCCAGGCCTGCCCGTCCCTCAGCATGATATTCTGGCTCTGGCAATCGCGGTGTACGGGAACGCGGGGCAGGGCGGCGAGCCATTCGGCCATGTCCTGCAAGGCCGATTGTTTCAGAAAGTCCTCTGACTTCAGCCCCAGATGCCGGCCGATGAAATGCTCGGCAAAGTATTCCTGCTCCCAGCGGTACACGGCGCTATCGAAGGCCGGTTGCAGCTCCCAGTCCGGCTTCAGCTGCCAGAACGGAATCAGCGTGTCGATGGCGCGGCGGTAGGCATCCAGTCTCTCCTCCTCCGGGGCGGTTTTCAGCGAGAGCAGGTCAATCGTGCCCAAATCCTCCGTCAGACACGCCCCACAGGCATCCGGCAGGCTCAACTCTGCCGCAATGGCCGGTACGCGTATACCGGCCGCAGCCAGCCCTCGTGCAGCGGGGAGGAAAGAATTGTTGTCCGCGCGTATGCCTGTCCAGTGAATGGCCATCAGCCCGTGAACGCGCATGATGCTGCGCCCGGACGCGCCGGAAGCCACGGGCTCCAACATATCCGGGAGTGTTTCCCAGCCGGTATGCTGCTGAGCCAGATTTGCCAGTATCCGACGAGCTGATGATGAGGATGCGGTCATGCCGGCGTTAGTGTAGCTTGAAAAAGCAGGTCTTCTTTCGATTCGGGAGAGGCATCCTCATCCGGATTCGTGACGGGAGGATTGTCAATGGGGGAGTCCTCTCGTATCGGGAAATAGCGCTCCGGCATTCGGTGCGGAGAGAAATCCTGTTTTACCCGGGCTGGTGCGGCCTTTGCCGCAGAAGGTCGATTCCGGCTGCTTCCCCCTGCATTGTTGCTGTGCTGCTGTCCCATGCGGACGAGAATTTGTGCCAACAGAAATATGATGCTCGCCATGGCCAGCGGCTGTATGGCAATGAGCAGCCCATTGACAAAAAATCCAACGGTGCCGTGCCGACCGTACAGGCAGAACTGCATGCTGTTGACTAAACCACACAGCGCAAATGCAGAAGCAACAATATAACCCGTGATGACGGCTGGTCGCATAACATCGCCCATTCTACCAGATAGCCTTGCCCTGTCAAGCTCAAGGCTTGTTCGCTTCTGGCTTGTCTCGTTTTTGCGTGACTCTTGACGGATAGATGCCATTGTTTCCCCATTTTTTTTCAACGTAGTGCCGTGTGTCCCTTTGATTGTTTTCTGCCCCGCATTTTTTTCGAGCCATTTTTGTTGAGCGGTCATTATCTGCTGGACATCACAAACCCGTTTTGCTATCATTCCACCTGAGTTTCTGGGCGGAGCTGTGCTCTGCCCGCGCCCAATGCGAACCGTTCCTCCACCATGAAGCTTCATCTGAACCTTTCTCTTCGTCGTGCCCTGCTGGCTGCTTTCGCTGCTCTCAGCTCGCTTTCCTACACCGCTTCCGCCGGTATGGTGGACACGCGCTATGACCTGCAGTACTACATGGATTTTGCCCGCAACAAGGGTATATTCGGTGTGGGAGCCACGAACATTGCAGTCTATTATAAAGACGGCACTTCTGTTCAGAATCCCGTTATTCCGATTATGCCGAATCTGGATGGCTATGGGCAGAAAATGACAGAGAAAAACATGCAGTATGGTGTGCTGATGGGATTTGGCGGTTGTGGGCTTGTCACGCCGCAGTTTGTCGCAGGTGCTTCGCATGTGGGCGAAAACCCCGTACTGTTCCTGACGGAAGATGGTGATATGTCCACCATTTATCGCTCCACCGGCTACAAGAGCTATGCAACCGATGTGGAGGTGCAGCGTCTCAATAAAATTGTGACGGAGGTGACCTACATCCCCATGGCGGATGATGCATTTATTCGCACGCTCAAAGCCGGTGACTGGCTGTGGCGTCTGGGGGACGGGAAACAATATAACAGTTCCGGCGAAATCGTTACCTCCCTCACCGGCAGCAATACGCTGGGCGGTATCATCGGTATTGATTCCGTTGTTCAGAATGCCGGGAAGGATTGGCTTATCCGGGCAAATTGCCGACAGTACGATGTCGGTTCAGATTTGAGAACCCCCCTGGATATCGGTCACATGTTCGGTGACAGCGGCAGCCCGCAATATGCCTGGGATGCGGAAAATAACCGCTTTGTTTTTGTGGTGGCCACTTCTCAGGGAACGACCAATGCCGAGTTCAATAACCAGTCATGGCTGCGCAGCAATCCCACCAGGGTGCAGGAAGGCATGGATTCCTTTACTGTGGTGGCTGATCAATTTTCCGGGACGGAGACCATCATCTGGAGTGCGCAGGATGCCACCACCGGCAAAGGCACCCTGACGCAGGGCAATGTTTCTGTGGCGTACACAGGCAAAGGCTCATCTAACACAGACAAGGATACTCTCGGTCTGACATTCAGCACATCAGATACGGAAAATGTGCAGACACTGGAGCTTCAGGCTTCCGTGAATATGGGTGCCGGTGCCATGACCTATGAATCCGGTAAATGGAAACTCACCGAAAAGGATGCGGCATCCACTTTCAACAGTGCAGGCTTTGTCGTTAACAAGGGCGCAGAACTCACGCTGGAGCTGACGGCCACTTCCGCAGAAGAATGGCGCAAGGTGGGGGAAGGTATCATGACCATTGCCGGTTCAGATGATAATGAGGCTGTTCTTCGCGTGGGCGGTGGTACAACGCAGTACAATGTCACCTACGATGATGACGGCAATATCACGGGTTGCACGCTGGGTAACATCGGCGAAACACGCCTGAATCGCACGGATGGTTATGCTGCTTCCTCCGTTCGGCTGGAGGGTGGCGTGGCCATTCTGGTGCTGATGCAGGATGGTCAGTTCAAGACCAAATCCGTGGCGGGTGATACCTTCTCTTTCGGCAATGCCGGCGGCTTGCTGAATCTCAACGGGCATAACCTTGAGTGGGGAGTCATCAATCAGGATGGTTCCGGTAAAGGAGCTCGTATCGGTAACTTCACTCCGCTGGGAGAACAGACTCCCGGACTTGCCACATTCACCTACACCGGCACGGGGACTTTTTCCGGCTGTTTCATGGATGAAGGCAGCGGTGAGGGTAAGGCTCAGCTGGCGGTGAAATACAATAACGCCGAGAACGGAGTCTGGACGCTTACCGGCAATCACAGCAATGCGGGCGGTTTCACGGTGGAAGCCGGTACCATGAAGCTGCAGGGCAGTCTTACACCCCACGTGCACATGACCGACCGCAACGACTGGACGTACGCCTCGCTGTCGGGCTCGGATGTTACTGTAAAGAGCGGTGCGACCTTCCAACTTTCTCACCATGCGCTCATGACCGGCAATGTCAATGTGGAAGATGGCGGCAGTTTTGTCATTAATCAGACGGTGAATGCTGTTTCTGAATCCATTGTCGGCAGCAAGCGTCAGGACATGGCGCAGCTTGGTATCACCTCGCTCATTGGCAATGTGGTGCTGAATGGGGAAGCTTCCATGGTAGTGGCAACGGACTCTCCGGTTGCCACAACGATGAAAGGCAATATTATCAACAACTATAACGTACAGACGCCACTCCCCAGCAATCCGAGCATCATGATTACGTCGCAGGCGTTCGCTCCATTTACCAAGCAGGGCAGCGGCGTGTTCGTAGTGGACGGGCAGCTGCAAGTGCCGCGGGGCACGGTCGAGGAGGGCGGTCTGGTTGTCACGGATTCCGGAAATTTTGTTTCCACATACACTCGGTGGACAATCAATGAAAAAGGCTTCCTTGCCGTTCAGGGACTCGATGGTCAAAGTTTAGTCAACTGCATTCACGTGGATTCTACCGGTGTGCTGGCTCTCACCACCGATCAGGCAACTGAACTTGTGCTTAAAACCGAAAGCATAGACCGCTCCAATCTCATTATCGGTGCCTGGGGCAATGTGAGCTATGGCACGGCAGATGCCGAACTGAGCACCGTGACAGATGCCACCTATGGTGAGGTCTGGCGATTGGGCGGTGGCACCGGCACGCTGAACGTGAATTTCAAACTGACGGGGAATGCGGATTTGCTCATCGGCAATGAGTGGTCATCCGGCACGGTACACCTGACCAACAAAGCTAACGATTTTACGGGTGATATCTACATACAGGGTTTCGGCAACAAGCTTTCGTATGTCGATGGTGCCCTGGGCTCCGCTCGCGTGAACTTGAGCTATAGCAATGCTCTTGCCATGTATCAGGCGGCTCAGTTGGATATCATCAAGGACGGGGCATCCGGTGTGCTGGCCCTGGGAACCAACGAGGATTTGGATTTGAGCAGAACCACGCTTTCGCTTGGTGCCAACGGGGAATACACCTACTCCGGTGCGCTCACCGTGGGCGATACGTACCGCTTCGGCGGCAGCGGGCAGCTGACGGTGGATACGGTGCTCGACGGAACCAAGGCGATGGAAATTGATGGGCAGGGGACAACGGGCAGCAGCGTGACTTTTGCCCGTGAGAATGCCTTTATCGGTTCTATTGTAGCCGGCGGTGGTCTGCATCTCGATACGGCGAACAGCTCGGGTGATATCGGTATCCATGTCGGGCATGAGGATGCCCTGGCAAATGTATCTTCCGTCATGCTGCAGAAAGGTGCGGTGCTGTACACGGACGGGGGGAGCTTGACGGTGAATAACCTGACGATGGAGAGCGGCTCTGCTCTGCGTAATAATGGTGCGACCAATTCACTGGTGCTTCTGAATGTGAGTGAGGGCGTGAAGACGACTCTGGCTGATGGTGTTCTCGACAGCACCGCAGATACTGCTGCTCTGCACCTTGTCAAAGGTGGGAAAGGAACGCTTTCCATGGCGACCAACAGCTCTTGGAGCGGGGGCCTGACCATTGGTGAAGGAAAGGTTACGGCAAGTATAACCGCAATCGGAAATACTACGTCAGTCGGGGGTATCGGTTCCGTCAATAATACTATTTACGTGGCAGAGGGGGGCACCTTGTCCCTAAACGGTGTCAAGAGGACAGGATGGCAATTGGGTGGTACCTGCCTGCCTCAGACGATTACCGGCACCGGTACCGTTGAGTTCTCCACAGGCGGTGCGGCTCTTTTCTCCGAACAAAGTGCTTCCTTTGAGGGTACCATCAAACTGATGGGGAATACCCGACTGTATGTCGGTACGCATCTGGCTATAGACGATTACCACGTTTACAAGAACAATAAAAACGCTGTCAACAATGCCACTATCGACATTGAAGCCGGTAGTCAGGTTCGCATTACTTCCGGGACTCGCTACCTGAAGGCAGTCAAAGTGAGCCTGAATACGGATTTTGTCATCAGTGGTGACGGTTTCAAGGGATCGGATTCCGGCTTGATACACTCCGGTTGCAATGCCGGTGCGCTTTCCATTGACGGCGATTCTACGGTGTATGGCGATATCACGCTGAAAGATGATGCGAGCATAGCTTCCTGGTCCGCTGGACCTGTTTTGAATCCAAATTCTGTTAGTAATTCGCAGTCGTGTACCGTTTCCTATATTCAAGATCAAATGCAGGTCGGTAATGCCTCCTACGCCATCAAAAATTATCTCGGCGGAACGGTGCGCGGGTGCATTCTGGGTGAGGGCAAGACGCTGACCGTTCGCGGTAATGAGGGCATGACCTTCACGGCGGATTCTGCCAATACCTTCGGCAATCTTGTCATTGCCAACGGCAATGGTAATAATGATGACAAGTTTGCTCTGCGTCTCAATGGGGGCAAAGCCGTCAGTCAGACCTCTACCGCGTTGGGTATGGGGGATGTGACGCTGAATGCCGGGCTGATTCTCCGCCTGGCAGGCACGGGCGTGGCAAACAATACGGATGTGGTGTACACCTATGCCAATGATATGGCAGCCGGGAACGGCGCGACGATTCAGAGCTACAATATCACCAACCGACTGACCGGAACGGTGAGCATGAGCGGTTCCTCCCTCAATCTTGCCACGGCCAACGGCGGTGTGCTGGAGCTGGCGGGTGGTATTGACGGCAGCGGCACGCTGAATGTGGGCGCGGCTTCCGTCGTCTCGCTGGGGAGTGCCGTGGCACCGTTGAGTGCCGAAAGCCCGCAGTTCAGCGGCAGCATTGTGGCCGGAGCGGGGGCAGATATCACGCTGGCTTCCTCTTCCGTGCTGGCTTCAACCACCGCCATCACCGGCACGGAGGCGCTGACGTTGCGCTTCGGCGGAGCGGGGGATTATGCGCTGGGCGGGATTTCCGGGGCAAGTGCTCTGACGCTGCATTTCGACTTCACCAACACGCCGACAGCCGGTGACGAAGCTACCTGGACGACGCTGAACAGCAGCATCGCGGCCGGTACGACCACCATTGCGCTGGATTTGAACCTCTTCAACGAACTGGAGCAGGGGAACTACACTCTCATTTCATCGGCCGGAACCGGCACGACCTATCAGCTGGCGGATACGATGAACGGGCGTCTGAATCTGGTCAATGATGCCGGGGCGCTGGTGCTGACGGTGGGTGCGGATAATCGTCTGTATTGGCGCACGGGTGGCAGCGGTATCTGGAACACCACGGATGCCAACTGGTATTCGGATGCCGCAGCGGGTAGTACCACGTTCAGCAGCAATGCCAATGTGATGCTGGATGCCACCGGGGTGGCAGAGGGTAACAGCACCGCAGCCCGTGAAACCATTTCTCTGAGCGATTCGGTGACGGTGGGCACGCTGGGTGCGCAGGAATCCGCCTATGAAGTGACCGGAGCCGGGGCAATCACCGGCACGTCTCTGGCGGTGGGTAACGGCGGCGACCTGAAGCTCAGCAATGCCGGCGGCAGTACCTTTAAGGAGGGCGTGGTGGTCAATGATGCCGCGCTGACGGTGGAGGGGAATACGGTGACGGCAGATGTCCGCGCAGAAGCTGGCGGCCAATTCTCTCTGCAGAAGGGTGCCGGGCTCAGCGGTAATCTGACCATATCGGATGCAGAGGCGACCATCAGCCAATCTACCCTGGAGGGAGAGGTGACAGCCAGGGGCAACGGTAGACTGGTGCTGGAATCTGCCGCTGTCAGCGGTGCGCGTCAGCTCCGTTTTGAGGAGGCCGGGGTGCTGTCTGCTTCTTCCGGGGTGACGCTCAGTGGTACCTTCACCTTTGCACCTCGGCAGACGGTGTTGCAGGCAGAGGGCATGGCTATCGACACCGGCTCCCTCAGCTCTACTGCTGCGCTGGAGGTCGATACGCTGGCAATGAGCGGTGCCTCGCTGACGCTGACGCATGCCGCCGATACAACCACGCAGATAGATACCATTACCGGCAATGGCTCTCTGAACAAGGAATCCGCAGGAAATCTGAACCTGGGAGATGCCTCGCTTAACGGCCTGACCCTGAAGGGTGGCGGTGTCACGACCATCAGCGGCACGGTGACGGTGAGTAATCAGCTTTCTGTTGGTAAGGAAACTCTCAATCTGGAGCAAGGGGCGGTTGTGACTGTCAGGCAGCTGACTTCGGGGAATACGGGTAATGATTCTCCGTCCGTCATCAACATCAACGGTGGGGAATTGCACATTACGGGTACAACCAATGTGGCAATGAATAATGATGCCTGCACAAGTAATTCTATTCTGCTGGCCCATTGGAAGACATCAAATTCTACCCTGGTACTCAACGGTGGTAAGCTAGTGGCTGAGGGTGCCGTGTTGAATACATCCCGCGATAGTAAGGGGACATTTAACGCTTTTGGCGGTGAGGCCACACTTCTTGGGATTGATTTGATGGGACATGACGATAGCGCGCGCGATGGAGAATTTAATTTAGGTAAGACAGACGGTGGAACCGTGACAGTTACGTTGGGCAGCTCGGGTATTAAGAATATTTCGCGAGGTGCTGTGGTCAATCTGGGTGAAGGAACTCTCAAAGCATCTGCGGATTTCAGTATTAGTGGGTCTAATGCTGTAAACCTCGTTGGTGTCGCGAAGGGGACTGCCTTTGATACGAACGGACACAAGATTACCGTGAGCACGGCGCTGAACGGTGACGGCAATATCACGAAACTGGGTGAGGGAACACTCCTTATTTCCGGCAGCGGCAGTGCTTATGCCGGCAATATTGCCGTGAATGCCGGGGCTCTGGCGGTGGACGCAACCGGAAAGGATATCCTGACCTCTGCTGCGTCTGTGGCAGTGGGTGATGGTGCCACGCTGGACTTGTCTGCCTTGAATTTCACGGATGCCTCTCACCGGATATCCGTGAGCACGGGGACTCACATATCCTTTGCCGACAAGTCGACGGTGGCCTTCGGCGGCATGGTGGCAGACACGGAATACGGCGTGTTTGATATCTCCGGCGGTGTGCTGGAAGGCTGGACTGATTTGTCTGCCTCCAACTTCACCATTGACGGGGTGAGGCTCTCTGACATGGGGCGTGTGGTGCTCAGTCTCGGCATGACCGGTGGTTTCTCCTACACGATTGAAGATGGCTGGGATCTGGTCTGGAATGGCGGTGCGAGCAAGCAGGCATGGAATCAGAATGAGGCTAATATTGTCTGGCAGACCACCCGCCCGGATGATACTACCGGGGAATTGGTGGAGACGAGCGTTGGCTACAAGAATAACGACAACGTGGTGTTCAACTCTGACGCCGATCTGGAGCTGGAGGGCAATATCCGCATGAATAATATGACCGTTGCCGATGGGGTTAACCTGAAAACCAATGGTAATCTGACCATCACGGGCGCGCTGAATGTGGGCAGTAATGTGAGCTGGAGCTTCTCCGGCGATACGAGCCTGAGCTTCACGGAAACGCAGCTCAAGGGCTTTGCTGCCATGGAAGTGGGTGAGGGGGCTACGCTCCGTGTGACCGATTTCGGTTCTGATCGCAACACGACGTCAACTGCTTTGGACCATGTTTCCGGCTCCGGCAAGGTGGTGTTGAATTATAATGTGTTGAATACGGATAATGGCATAGGTTTTGATTTCTCCGGATTGACCGGCAAGGTGCAGGTGGATTCCGGTCGCGTGCTGCTGAGCAGCTCGACCTTTGGCGAGACGCATCCTGACTTTGTTTTGATGTCTGCCAACAGCCAGCTCGTGTTCAGTTCCCAGACGGGAACGGAGTTGAAGGGCAATGTGGTGCTGGGGGCATCCACCACGATTCATGTAAATAGCGGCACCCCCCAAAACTGCTCCGGCACGATTTCCGGTACGATTTCCGGAAGTCAGTTTGGTTTGACTAAGGCCGGAGGCGGCTCGCTGACCCTGGCCGGACAGACTACTCTCGGTAGTCTGCTTATCAATGGAGGCTCCGTAACGGTATCCAATGGAATGACTCTTGACGGTACAGATAGATTGCAGCTGGAGGCTAACACTAAACTGTTGCTGACAGATGGGGCATCCATTAGACGAACAAATGAAGCGGCAAGCTGGATTCGTGGTAGCATGGAGGTTCAGGAAAACGCTTCCGCTACTTTCACATCCATAGATGATGTGCATCTGAGCTACGACAATGGTAACAATAAGGGTAGCATCGTGTTGCGGAAGAACAGCCGACTTGCGATGGATGTCGACATCCTCAGCTTCTATAACGGCAGCAGCATCTCAATGGAAACGAAGGCTGAACTGCAGTTGACAAAGAGTAAGGCACATATTTCCAATCGCGGAGACGCAAATGCAACAATTACTGCCTCTAGCACCGGGGCTCGGAGTGCTCAGACGTACAGCATGGGTAATAGTAACTTTGCGGTGTCAAATGCCCATTTCAAGAGTGTAGCAACTAACAACGCCACGCTGAGTAACAAGCTGGTCAACTCCTCTGTGGAGAATGCCGGCAGCGGCAAGCTGACGGTGAGCCATGCCTCCAACAGCATTACGGATGTGTATGCCTCTGCCGGTGATATGGCGGTGATGCAGCAGGCCGCAGGCCTGAATCTGGATGAGCTGGTGGTGGCCTCCGGCAAGACCGTATCGGCCTACACCGGTACGGAAGCGACCGCCGCTGCGGAAGCGAATGTCACGGTGAGCAAGCGCGCCGAATTCGGTGCCGGGGCTGTGCTCAATGCCAACCTTACGCTGGCTGCGGGGACTACGCTGGAAGTGGGTGTGGGCGGTCTGACCATGGGCAGCACCCTGACCCTGAATCAAGGGCTTACTCTGGGGGCCGATACGCTGTCCCGCGTTCAGGGGCTGTCTGTCGGTGAATCCGCCACTCTCTTCCGCGGCGTGGATGGCCTGAAGCTGGCTGACACGAGCTACACCACCATCACGACCGAGGATTCCATTCTGGCGAGCCCCTGGTTCACCAATCTGACCGGTGACCAATACGTGCTCACCTATACCGGGACGGATAACGGCAGCCTGAGCATCACCATGATGTCCGCTGCCGTGCCGGAGCCGACCACGGCAACACTCAGCCTGCTGGCACTCGCAGCACTCGTCGCCCGCCGCCGCAGGAAATAAGAGAAGAGCCGAACCAATACCCACCGGCTGTCCATTCGCGTTTGCATCGCCGCACCGAATTCGACAGCCCGGAGGCATCATGGCGCAGCATGTGCCTCTTGCCGGAGGCACGCGAAATTGCCCTGACGGGCAGCGAAATTCTCGCCTGCGGCTCGAGCGAAATTATCCTCTGCGAGGATAGCGAAATTACCGCCGTGCCGGCGGTAGTGAAAAAGAATGGCAGCCCATAGGGCTGCAAACTCTCTCAGAGCCCCGCAGGGGCGATATATGGTAGCCCGGTGATGGAGCTGCGTCAGCAGCGGAATCCCGGGGGGGCAAAGGGAACAAACAAATCGGAACCCCGGTGAGGGGTGACATAATGCGGGGACGAGGTCTAAACGCAGAATGCAACAATGAGCCCCATGATACGGACACGGGACAATGAACCCGCTGTAAATCAACATGTTGCCTTATGCCGCCTCTACCGGGGGGCTATGTTTCGGGTTTTTCCCCGGGGTTACGCCGCTGCCGCAGCTCCACCACCTGTCTAGGTGCTACCGCCCCTCACCGGGGCTGAAACTTCGGGCACGCTGATGCTCGCCGGGCTCTCTTTTCCCGGTAAATATCAATTCAACTGTCAAAAATAGGACAAAAGAGCTAATTATTCCAACGCGTTTCAATTATTTTATTGTTATCGGGTAGATAAAATGGTATAATAGGTCGTCGGCTTTACGTACCATGAAACTGCACCTCCCACTTCCGCTTCGTCGTTTTCTGTCACTTGTTGTTAT
Source organism: Akkermansia sp. (assembly GCA_045579245.1). Taxonomy (GTDB): domain Bacteria; phylum Verrucomicrobiota; class Verrucomicrobiia; order Verrucomicrobiales; family Akkermansiaceae; genus Akkermansia. Next base: position 49,894 of record JAZNLU010000044.1, on the reverse strand, counting down.
GTCGGTTGCCACGCTTGGCAGCGGCACGCTTGATGCCGCCGTCATGAACAGCGATGTCTCTTTTGTGACCTATGCTGACTTCGGGCAGAATCTGGGCCGCTACAAGACAGATGATACGGCCAATGCGCTGCTGAAGCATCTGCGGAGCGAGGCCGGGGGGGTCGCGCTGGTGTATTCCGGCGGTCAGGCTGATTTTGTATTGCCGCATGAGATGGCCAATTTTACGGGGACGACCCGCGATGGTGCTTTCTTGGCTCTGGGACACAATGCCACGGTGTCGGTGCAGCACAACGGCGTGACACAAGGCGGATTCACCGCGAATTACATCGGTGCGGAGAATGCCCTCTTTTACCAGGGGATAGAGTACCGCGTGGATAACAGTGCTACATTCCTGAATTCTCCCAACGGCGGTTATGATAACCGTAACGACGGTGGGTTTGACCACAAGGTAACGCGCATGAGCAAGCTGATTACGGATGTGGAAACCGCGACGCTTTTCTCCGGTACATCAGCAGAGATGCGGGAGTATGTGCAGGGAGAGCTCTTATATCATGCCGGTGCCGGCAGCATGGGCTTGTACGATACGGCAAGCGGACAGACGAGCGGCCTCTGCGGGGCTTATGTGTACATCATCGGCGGCGTAGACCGTGTGGATTCTACATCCGCCGGCGGTAAAGACGGCGTGGGTGATATCATCAAGACAACGTTTACCACGGAGGGCTACTATTCCGTCTCTTCCTCTGAACCGTTGCCCTTTTCCGCTCAGGGCGGTGATTCCGGCAGCCCGATTCTGGTCTACAATGAAAAGACCGCCCAATATGAATATGTGGGAGCCGTGGCATATATTACCACCAACACAACTTTCACCTGGGGTGCGGTCAGCTATGTGGACAAGGTGCTGAATGATTATGATAAGGTGGTGAGCTCTGAGTCCAATGTCCTGCATATCGGGGCGGTGAATGAGGCCGGAACAGTGGTGAGTGCCGATAACGTTGCCTTTAACTACGGCATGGGGCAGACGGTCAGCTCAACGCCGTGGCGCGGTAAGGTAACAGATGCCTCCGGCAACGTGGTGCAGAGCTTTGTCGGGGTGAAGAATGGAACGGATACATGGAAGGACCTTTCTGACGTCATAGACAAGGATAATTGGTATGCCTACGACAATACCTATCTGAATGCGGCTCCGTATATTGAGGGAAAGAATGCAACAGACGGCAAGGGACTGACGTATGCAGACCTGTTCCTGACGGAGAACCTGGTATTCAAGGCAGGGGCTGCCACGACGGATGTGGTGCTGGATGCCACGGTTGATCTGGGTATAGGCTATGCGCAGTTCAGCCTGGGGGACAACATGACGAGTGCCCGTTTCAATATCTCTTCCGGCGGAGACGGGAGCCACCAGTTCAACCATGCCGGTTATGTGATTGATGCCGGGGTGGAGGTGCACAGCACGCTGACCGGTTCTGCCAATCATGTGTATGAATGGCGCAAGACGGGTGAGGGGGCTCTGTATATTGAGGGTAGCGGGAACAACCTGGTTCTGCTGAACGTGGGCGGTCGCGGGGCAACTTATCTGAACCGTGACAATGGTTATGCTGCCTACAATGTGCTGGCTAATACACATGCCACCGTTGTGATTGCCGACAAGAACCAGATTGCACGGGACTTTACTTTCGGGCATGAAGGCGGTGTGCTGGACATGAACGGTAACAGCATGACCTGGAATAATGACAACAATGCGGCGGCTGACGGGTTCACCATCCATGCGCTGGATGAAAATGCCGTCATTGCCAACATGAAAGAAAATTCTGAGACCACGCTGACCTGGACGCAGGGCGGTGAGCAGACCTTTCTGGGCTCCTTCCGGGATGACGGTGACACTGCTGTGCTGAAATTTGTGTATGACGGCGGCACGGATAGTAAGCTGACGCTCAACAGTGTGTTTACGGAGCTCCGCAGTGCCGGAAGCGGTATGGTGGTCAACAGCGGTACGCTTGTCCTGCAGGGAACAAATACTGTGCACGGTCTCGGCTCTGCCACCGGTAGAAGCGCTGAGCGTTATTTCAATGAGCAGGACTGGCACTATGCGGATGCGACCTCTGATGTGACGGTGAAGAAAGATGCCGTGTTTGAGCTGGGCAGCCACGCCAGACTTACCGGAGATGTCTCCGTGGAGAGCGGCGGCACTTTTGTGATGCGCGAGAGCGTGCAGCACAAGATGGAGTATATCGAAGGCGGTGAGCGCCCGGAGAGCACGGATGCCATCTCTGCGTATCACGGGCTGAAGGGTGATGTATCGCTGGCAGCCGGTGCTGATATGCTGGTGGAATACGGCAAAGGGGTCACGGCTGATGCGACCTATGCCGGCGATATCTCCGGCGAGGGCAACGTCAGCGTGAATCTGGGAAATGCCGATATTTCGCTCACGCTGTCAGGTGACAACACCTTCTCCGGCAAGAAATCCGTTGTCAACGGCGGTCTTATCGGCGAGACGGCTGCCTCTCTGGGTGATACGTCTGCCAATAAATGGGTGATTGGCGAAAATGGCTGGATTGCCTCCCATGCGGAAAGCGGGCAGGAATTGCTCAACCGCATCGACACCTCATCCGTTGGCACGCTGGCGCTGTCGGCAGACACGAATCAACAACTGGATATCAGCCGCCACACGGGGCTGTATCTGGGCGCGGAAGCCGGAACAACCGTGCAATACGGAACGGCGGGGACGAGCGAAGCGCTTCAGGCTGTGGATGGTGCGTGGCGTCTGGGCGGCGGCGGCGGTAAACTGGTCGTGAATTATGTGCTCAGCGGTTCTTACGATTTATTGCTGGGCGGTGGTAGTGAGGCAAGCGGTGTGGTGCACCTGGCCAATACCGCCAACCAATTGGACGGCAGTATCACCTTTAACAGCACCGGTATCAGGCTTACCTATGAAGAGGGGGCTCTGGGTGGTGCCGTGGTGGGACTTACATACGGCAACGGTATTCAAGTTTCCTCTGCTTCTGCCCTTAACAATGTGACCGGGGATTCGGAAGGTGTGGCTCTGCTGGAGGGCTTTGCCTCCGATGCGATAGACATGAGCAAGTATGGCTCGCTGGCTCTCGGTGCTTCCCGGGATACGACTTATGACGGTGGAATCACGCTTGCGGCGGGGCAGAGTTATCGGTTCAGCTCGATGGAGGGTGCTGTGCTCACGGTCAATTCCGCGCTGGCGGCCGGGCATGATGTGGTGGTAGATGGGCAGGGCGGCTCCGGCGGAACAGTCATTCTCAACGGTGCCGGCTCTGTTACCGGGGCAGTCACGGTGATGGGGCACAGAGACGGGCTCTCCGGAGATGTGACACTCGGTTTTACTGCTGACAATACGCTGAATGGTGCTTCCTCTGTGACGGTGCAGGCCGGCGGTATTCTTGATTTGGGCAGCACGACCCAGACGCTCCGTCATCTGTCTGTGCAGAGCGGCGGCATGGTGCGGGGAGATTCTGACAGTACTCTGGTGCTGGAGATGAGTGATAAACTGACCCAGATGGGGACGCTGCAACTGGGGCAGGTGGTGAAGAAGGGTGCTGTTGATATGGTGCTGGGGGCTTCCGATAACGAGTGGAAGCAGCTGTCGGTGCAGGAAGGTTCTCTGGTACTGGCGGCGGACAATGCGCTTTCTGCAATGGGGACGACCCGTGTGGAATCCGGTGCCGTCCTGAATCTGGGGACGAAGGATGATCTTAAAACGAAAGACAATGTGGTGCGCAAAACTCATGGTGCGGTTGTGCTGGCAGACGGTGCGACCCTGCTCACCGGTTCTGAGGCAACGGATAACGGCACGGAGCTGACCGGCAGCCTGAGTGTGGATGCTGGAGGGCGCGCTACTGTCTCCGGCTACCATCTGCACCTCTCCGGCGTGGAGAATAACATCGGCGGGGGCACGATTGACTTTGCCGCTTCTTCCCTGCACCTGAACACCACGGCGGAACAGCATATCGGCGGGACAGTCAATATTGCCGCTGACACTAAGTTCCACAGTGGTGGCTCCGCCACGGACATGTTGAAGCATTTTAACCATGTCAACCTGGACAGCGGCAGGACGCTTGCTCTGGAGGACAAAACCTGGAACACCATCTGGCAGGTGGATAAACTGACCGGCGCCGGAACCCTGAACTGGAATTCGGATACCAATCACTCTTCGACAGCGCGCGTGCTGCTCGGTGGGGACGGCGGATTCTCCGGAACGATTAACATGAACCGTTCCTTCAGCAATAAAGACCGCGCCTATCAGGCCTATCTGGAGATAAACGGGGAGAATGCCGTCACCGGAGCGACGGTCAATCTGAATGGCTCGGGAGAGGCTTCTCCTGCCACGCTGGCGGTGAACGCCGCCAATGTCAATATCGGCGGGCTGAACGGTAATGCTTACAGCCATGTGATGGCAGGTGCAGCCCCGGCGGATTCTGCACAGACTGTCATTCCTGTCTCTACCCGCAGTGCTTCGCTCTCGTTCACCGGAAGCGGTAACTACACCTACAGCGGCACCATTGGCTCAACGGAGGATAAGGATGATGCCGCCCTCAGTCTGGTGATGAAGGGCTCCGGCACGCAGACGCTCAACGGTTCTTCCATCGTGGTGAATGATGTGTCGGCTCTCAGCGGTAATCTCAACATTGAGTCTGCCGGATTCCGTTCGCTGGGAGATGTGGCGGTGGCGCAGGGTGCAGCGCTGAAGATAAATGACAGCTTTGCACTGGAGAGCGGCCGCACCCTCAGTGTTCTCTCCTCGGAAAATTCGGGTGCACAGGCAGAGTTCCGCTCGGCACTTGTGCTTAACGGTGGTGTTATCAGCTTTGATTCCCGCGCTCTTGGCTCCACGGCTCTGCTGAATCTGAGCGGCGGGCTGAGTCTCGGCAATGTGACAGAGCAGACCATCCGCTTTGACCATTCCTACGCGCTCCAAACGGGAACAGCCTATACACTGGCCACGGGCAATTGGTCCGCGCTCTCCGGCAAGACAACTGCGAGCGGTGTGGATTATCTGACGGCCTCCTTTACCAACAACGCTGATTCCCTGCAGGTGATTTTCTCTGCCAGGGAGGGATGCCTCATCTGGAATGGTAACACGAACTTCGGGGAAGATTCCTGGTCCTCTACACGCTTTGGTGCTCAGTCGGCGGCAGTAGGCTCTTACACGACCGCAGTCTTTGATGATACGGCTGTCAATAAAGCGGTATATACGGAGAATGACGTTTCTGTTGACAGAGCTGTGTTCAACTCCTCAAAGGATTACAGCCTGGCCAGCTGGGGTGGTTATGCCACTATCGGAGCTCTGCAGCAGAACGGTACCGGCACCACCACGCTGATAAACGGGGTCAAGGTGACCGGGGATACGGTCATCAATGCCGGGCAGCTGGTGGTGAAGGATACGTCCATTCTGAACGAGACGAACGGGACGGTAAGCGGCAAGGGAACGCTGGTGATTGACTGGGCCGGCAGCGGTACACCGAACATTCAGGGCCTGGATACGCTGTATATCCGCAACGGTACGTGGGGAAGTGCCGGAGCAAAGGCGGTGTATGCAGAGAATCTCATCATCGCTTCCGGTGGTTGCTATTCACAGGGTAACGACTCGTATTTTGGCAATATCATTGCTGAGGGCGGTTCTGTGCAGATGGTCGGCGGTGCCCTCAACGGAACGCTGACGCAGAAAGCCGATATGGAGCTGAATGTTTTCAGCGGAACAGCCAAGCTGTACTCTGCATTGGCTCAGAACGGCTACACCATCACCCAGACCGGCAGCGGCACGGTTGAGGTGGATTCCTCTTCCTCCGCCGTGCTGGAGAACTACGTGGTGGATGAGGGTAAGCTTGCCTTCACCGGGAAAGTTCACACGGCCGGCACCCTGACGGTCAATTCCGGCGCGGTACTGCTGCTGGCAAACAGCGGTTCCCTGAATGCCGAGCGTATTAATCTGAGCGGGACTCTTCAGCTGGAAAGCGGTGCCTCCAACGGCTATGCGAACGCAGATATCCGGGTGACGGATGGTGCTATTATCAAAGGCTCATCCAGAGGAAACGGTTCATCTGTGCAGGGGCGCATTTCCGGCTCCGGGACGCTGCATCTGCAGCAGGTCAGTCATATCTTTGCCATCGGGGCTGATATCAGCGATGGCGAGAATCCGCTCAGCCTTGTCGTGAACAATACCAACGGGGTGATTCTGCGCGGCGATAACACGTTCACCGGCGGCCTGACCCTGGAGCGGGGGCTTGTCCGTGCGGAGAGTGCCGGGGCGCTGGGCGCGGGAGACGTGATTATCGGTGCCTCCGGGGAGACCGAATTTGCAGAGTTGGAATTGCGCGCCTACGGCTTGGAATCTCTGGAGAATATTCACAGCCTCTCGTTGAAAAACAATGCTATCCTTGACCTGTCCGCAGCAGACTTTGTGACGCTGGGCGGTGTTAATCTGGGGTGCGACATGGAGGTGGCTTCCTATGCCCAGATTCAGCTGGGCAATCTTGAGCAATCCGGCAAATACCGCATCTTCAATCTGGCGGAAGGCGTAACGCTTGATTGGGAAAATATGGCCGGGAATATATACATCGGTGGCAAGATGGTTGATGGGCTGGATGGCGCGAGCCTGAGTGTGTCGGACGGCGCAGCCTGGCTTTCATTCATCGTTGCCGGGCGCACGGTCTGGAACGGCGGTGCCACCGGCGTGTGGGATACCAGCTCTGCCAACTGGAATGACACGGAAGGCTGCGTGGGGGATAATATTTCATTCACCGCTGGAAGTGATGTGGCTTTTGCCTCGGATGCGGATATTACCGTGGCTGAGGGGGTCACAGCCGACAAGCTGACCGTGGATAACGGGGTGAACCTGCGCCTGAGCGGTGCCACGGCTCAGCTTGCTTCCGTGAGAATGGGTGAGGGCTCTGCCTTGAATATGACATCCGCGCAGCTGGCTGCAGTCAGTGATTTCGTGCATGTGGGAGCCAAGGCGGTGCTGACGCTGGAAGATAAGCTTTCCTCCCTCTCTGCAACCCATGTGAACGGCTCCGGCACAGTGTCCGTGGCGTTTGACGACTCGTATGCGGCAACCCTGCAGCTGGGCAGTGCGTTCACGGGTGAGGCCTATGTGCGCAAGGGCACCATGACGCTGAACGGTGCTGTTGTCGGGTCAATGCTGCGTTTGGCAGACGGGGTGAATGTTCAGTTCTCCGGCAACACCACCGCTACCTGGGGCGCTAATCTGGTGCTGGACGGCACGTCTGAGCTCCATGCCAATGGCGGCTCTGATTTCACCTTTACCGGTACAGTCACCGGTGCCGGTGTCTACGACAGCCGGGGCAGCGGCACCGTGAAGTTCAACGGAGCCGTGAATCTCGGCGGCTTCTATCAGGAAAAAGGGGTGACAGTGCAGTTCAATGAGGATGCTCAGCTGGGCAATCTGACCCTGAAGGCCGGCTCGGTAACGTTCGCCAAGAGTGCGGAAATCGGCGGTGGTTCATTCAGCGGAGGCTCGCTCTCAGTAACGCAGAATGCCACGTTTAACGGTAATTTCGATATTCTGGGTAATGTGACCTTGAATGCCAACCGAGGCGACACCGGAGACTGGGCTCTCACCGGGCCGTGTATCGGCGGGACAATGACGGTGACCGAGGGCAAGACCCTGACTGTTACCGGCAATTCCCGCGTGCAGATAAACGATGGTGCTGCTCTGGTGCTGCAGGATAAGGCCACCGTGAATAGAACCTCTTACGGGGCTTTCTATATCAAAGGCTCGCTTGCCACCGCTGAAAATGCGAATGCAACATTCCGTTCCTTGGACGACGTGCATCTGAACTATGTGAACACGGAAAAAGGTCTGGCAGACACGGAAGGCTCCATCGATGTGGCTGCCGGAAGCCGTCTGGCGGTGCAAGTCAACAATCTGATGGCCTACGGAAAGGCTTCTCTCAACGTGGGAGAAAACGCACAGTTGGATTTGTCCGGCACCAAAGTAATCAAGCTTTCCACTGATTCCAAAGTGAACCTGAGCAAGAACGCCGCCGTCATCATGCCCGGCATGGAGTTCTCCAATCGCTCGACCACCGGAACCGCCACCCTGTCAAGCACCCAGGAGACGAATTACTCCGTGGGAAGCACGGCCTATACCCTGACGAACGGTCACGCTCGCCATACATCGGAGAATGACACGCTCCTTGCCAACAGGCTGGTCAATTCCTCTGTGGAGAATGCCGGCAGCGGTAAGCTGACGGTGAGCCATGCCGACAACAGCCTTACGGATGTGTATGCCTCTGCCGGTGATTTGACCGTATTGCAGGCGGCCACAGCTCTGCAGCTGGATGAATTGGTGGTGGGTGAATCCCACGCCGTGTCTGCCTATACCGGCACTGAGCTCCTTGAAGCGCAGGAAGCTGAGATACGCGTAAGCTCTAAGGCTGAGTTTGCCGCCGGGGCTCGCCTGAATGCCAACCTGACCCTGGAAAGCGGCTCCACGCTTAAAGTAGCTCAGGGCGGCGTACAGCTTGGCAGCACACTGACGCTGCAACAAGGACTGACACTCGATGAAACCACCCTTGCCCGCGTCAATACACTGTCAGCCGGGGAAAGCCATACGCTCTTCAGCGGGGTGGATACCCTCCGCCTTGCCACTTCGGAGTCCGAGTATCAGGTGCTTTCCAACACAGACAACAGCATCCTGGCCTCTACTTATTTCCAGAATATCAGCTCGAATTATATGCTGACCTTCACCGTGGATAAGGATTCCGCCGCCGGCGGTACCCTGTCCATCACCATGGCTGTGCCGGAACCGACAACGGCAACCCTGAGCCTGCTGGCTCTTGCCGGCCTCCTCAGCCGCCGCCGCAGGAAATAAGCCCTGAGCCTAACAAGCATTATCTGCATTTCCCGCAGCTCCGTTTTTTCGGCAGCTGCGGGTCTTTTTATCTCGTTTATTCATTTCTTCGCCCTGGTATACCGGGAAAATCGTGTTTTTTTAATGAAAATTTAATTTTTATGCATTTTTTACTTGCAAAACAGGTGAAAAAGGAGTATTATCTGTCCGCACCCCGCTCAAAGCGGGAAGCTTAAGTGGCTCGGTAGCTCAGTTGGTAGAGCAGCGGACTGAAAATCCGCGTGTCGGCGGTTCGATCCCGTCCCGAGCCACCATTTTTTTTGCCAAAATTTTGACGGTATTTCACCGTAACCGGGGCGTAGCTCAGCCTGGTAGAGCGCCAGCTTTGGGAGCTGGATGTCGCAGGTTCGAATCCTGTCGCCCCGACTGAAAAACACCCCCAACAGCCGCCAACTGGGCGGCTTTTTTGTTGATTTTGCTAGCTTTTCTTCTCTCTGTTCGTTACTGTTGCCAACAGGTCGGGTTGCAAAATGGGTTGCAGTCGGGTTGCAGTCGGGTTGTAGTCGGGTTGTAGTCTAATCTACTCAAAATGAAACATATGTGAAAACACACAAAACAGAATTGACGGCGTGCGGCGGCGTGCGGCGACTGCATAATACGGGGAAATCCGCCAATCATGGGCTTTTTGCCGCTTTTCAGGCGGAAAAAGCAGAAATAAAGCGCGCGCTGAATCCTAACGGGTTGCAGTCTAATAACCTCATAATCAACGCTTGAATTATGGCAGGTATTACAAAACGCGGCGGCATGTGGTACGCCGTCTACAAACAGGACGGGCGAACGGTACAGAAAGCACTCAAAATACGAGTAGAAACAGGGGAAGCGGGGCGCGTGAACAAACAGCTTGCCAGACAAGCGGCGGCGTTGATAGAACAGACATCGCGCGGCGCGTGTAGCATCGCCGCCGCCGTGGATGCCATCAGAAGCGCGGGGCGCGCTATGGGGGCGGCGGGAAAGATGCCTAGCGTAGCGGAATATCTGGAAGAATTCGCCCCGCAAGCGGGAGCAAAAAATAGAGAGCAACCGCCGCCGCTTTCAATAGAGCTGTAGAAGATGATTTGATATTGCGTTCGCCTATGCCAAGAATCAATCTGGCAAAGGAAGCCATATCAGTAAATCCCGAACTGGGGGCGGACGTGGTAAAGCGTCAGCCGTTTACCGTGGACGAATTGCGCTTGATGATAAACACATTTCCCGCCCCGTGGTGTCACATGGTGCTTATCTCTTTTATGACAGGTGGACAGGGAATAGGCGATATCTGCATGCTCCGACGGAAATGCATAAACTTCGCAGAGGACTACCTGGTATTTAGCACCGGCAAGGCCGGCAGGGATAAGAAAATCCCCATGCATGCAATTCTGCGCGAGCGCCTCCTTGTAATCCGGGCAGAGCAGGGCGAACAGGAGGAATATGTATTCCCTCACATGGCTCGTCGTTACGGTCGGAGAGACACCAGCCTCTCCACCGAATTTACCGCGATGTTGAAGAGCAGCGGCATCGTTCATCTTGATATCGAGCGCACCGCCCTGCAAGGTAAGCGCAAGAATGTATCTTCCAAATCGTTCCTCTCATATCGGCTTTCGTTTGTAGAAGCACTTCGCTCATGCAATGGCAGCACCTCGGGCGTCGACGCATCCCATAGCGGCGAGTCCAAGATGACCGTGTATGATGTCATCGCCCAAGCCATCACCACCCCGGTGGATGCACCTTTGCCGGTAAGCCCCAACTATACCACCTGAGCAAGGCCTGCTCAAATAATTACACCCCGCTCCGGACGAACTGACCAGGGCGGGGTGCTATATTTCTGCATTTAGAGAGTAGAGATGCAGTTATCCGAAAATATCGGATAACTGACGGGCTAATTTGAGTTCCCCTTCTTTATGGCTCTCAACTTTTGAGTCAATGCAGCAGACTTGCTTATGAACTCAGCATAGATTTCTTTGCCCTCGCCGGTGAGGCTGAGGTATTTCTTTTTGTGAGAAATGACCTGTTCATGGACGTAGCCGTCCTTGATGAGGGCTGTCATGTTATGTGAGACTGTTGTATCTATGAATGAGACTGTACACTTCGGTTTTCCTGGTCTTGCCCAGAGTCCAGAGAAGGCCAAGCACGCTGAGACCAAGAGGTGTGACACGATCCACCATGGTATCAGCCGCAAGCTTGCTGCCGGCAAGCTCGTATTGTGCTTCATCGTAATTTCGGATATACATAACTGCTTTGTGTGATGTTGGTATGTAACATGTGGTGCGCTTTGTCTTCCCGGTGTAATGAGTGTTGATCACCAGGGGAAGAACCTTCCGGGCTATACATGACAATCCAGAAGGAAATCCATAGCCGTGAGAGTAATCTGAAAGACTTGCAGGAGTCATATGAATGCGCCAAGACCTATACCCTGCTCGTGAAACAAGAACTGGCAAGAATCCCCTCCCACCGGTGATTACGGCTGCACAGCCTGACCAGAGGTTGCTTGTCACCGGCAATGTGTTTACATTGGAGGAAAGTTCAACGTGTGCATTTTTTGCACATGTTGAACTTCATTCACAAGAATTTCATTATAGATCAGTTACTTCTAAACGGAATACCTGATCTCTTTATCTCGCAAGAGGTTAATTCATAAGCTGACAGCAATGCTTTCAATCCGATCTCCACAGGACATTGATACAAAGTAGGAGAACAGGTAATGCTTTTTATTTTTTCTCTATCGTAATAGAGTTCAATATAAGGGACAAAATGACCATTCTTAGTTCTAGTCATTATGCAATCTGGATGAGGTGATATGCAAATTATCCTGTGCTCACACTCTCCTGCAAAAGCTTCGTGCTTAATAAATGGAGCAAAGAAAGAAAACAGTTCAAAAATAGGCTGAAAAAAGGAAGCTCTCTCTTCATCCGTCAATTCATCAGGCTTGTATATTTGCCCATCATATGTCTGCAAGACAGAAGAAATCAATGCCTTTTGATCATTTTTATCATAAATGACAGGACTCCCTCGTAATAACGCCCCGTCATTAAGCTTCATCATATTGCTCAGAAACTCAAAAGATTGAAACTCTATACAGTAGCCGCTAGAGTTCTGATCTTTTGTATAATGAAGCCACATGTTTAATTTATCCACCTCCATAGAAAAAGAAGCTACATATACATCGAGAGAAGAAAGGTGTTTTGAAAGCCTATTTTCAAAATCGACTTCTCCTTGTTTCCCTTTGTATATGTGATAAAGAACGGGATTTTCATTTCTTAAGTCCTCTAAACACTCCTTCACGACCGAGCATATATATTGCAGCTCAGAATAATCGTTAAGGTAATTATAATGAGAAAACCAAAGTTTCCCTTTGTTCTCATCATTATAGCTTTGAAGTATAGATTTCAAGCCATCGGCGCTTGTATAATGATATATTGATGCGGGATTGAACTTTGGAATAATCGTCCTAGCTACAATATCAACCATATTCATCATATTGTCATGTAGCTTTTTTTCTCGATGTTCTAAAAGGTCTAAAACATCCATATCATTAATGATTTGTGATAATCATATTTACTCCACCCCTAATGCCTTAAACACAGCTTCCTCGGCGCTGCTGTAGAAGATGAGGCTGAAGCAGCTAATGAGATCAGAGGGCACGGTGGCTAAGTCGACAGCAGAGGTCATGGGCAGCAATACCTTTTTAGCGCCGCTGTCCACGCAGACTTGGAGGGCGTTAGCCAGTTCGTCTACCTTAATCATCGTGCCGCTGATGCTGATTTCGCCCAGCACCGCCAGCGAGCTCTGAGTAGGTTTGCCGAGAGCGATAGAGCTTAGGGCTATCAACGTGGGCAGAGCCAGCGTCGAGGTCATGCCGATACCCTGTAGATCCTGATAGTTGACGATATAGTCCCTCTGCGTGGTGCTGATGCTGGCGCTGATACGCTTACCGTTTGCCTTCAGGAAGCTGAAAGCCGTGTTTGCCGCCTCTTTGCTTTCTCGTTCTGAACCGATACCCGTCAGCGTGAGCTTGCCGCCACCCGGCAACATCTGCGATTCAAGACGGAACGCCCCGAGCATGCCGCTCTTGCCGCGAGCAATCGTGTACACCTGCCCGGGATTGCACATACCCTCCGGTATGAGCTTGCCGCCACCCTGTTCGGGTACAGAGACATAATTCTCCTCAAATGTATCGTTGTCAATGTAGGAGAAGTTCACATCGTAGAACTCCATGCCGCCCAACTTCTTGAGCTGTTCCTTCACGCGCCGGCGCATCTCCAGCGCCAGTCGCAGCACCTCTTCCACCTCCGGCTTGCCGAACTTGGCATCTGGGTACAGGAGTTTCAGGTACCTGTCCACCATACGGCGTACCGCGATAGTGTCGCGTTGGTTCAGGTTCTTTCCAAGGCGGAAATACCTGTCGAGAGCATCGCCGTACTGCTCCTTGCGCAGCTCGCGGATAAACTCGGAGAGGTAATCGGTGATGAAGCCCATGTCATCTGTAAAATGCTCCGGGCGGAACTTGGGAATCTCCCACCCCGGCAGGTAGCAATGCATGCGGTCAAGGAATGCCGTGTCGGTTCCCATCTCCGGCGGGAACGGATCAAACAAGCTGGAGGTCTTCAGCAACACATCCACGCTCTGGTTGATGTTGCCTACAAACACCATGGATGCCGATGCCGCCTTTTCCTCCTTACCACGGGCAAAGGAACCGGATGCCATGTAGTCCTTCATGATTTGCACGCCGTCTTTGTCCTTGAACTTAATGCCCGCCACCTCGTCAAAGGCCACGCAGTCCCAGAGCCCGACAAGCCCCACGGCCTTGCGCCCCATATTGTAGAACAGATTAGCCACCGTGGTCTGGCCGCCCGATACCAGAATACTGTTCGGCGATATCTCCTTGTACAAGTGAGATTTGCCCGTGCTTCGTGGCCCCAGCTCGCAGAGATTGAAATTGTTCTCTACCAGCGGAATCATGCGAGTCAGCAGCAGCAACTTCTCTCGCTCTTTCAGAGAATCCGGCTCCATGCCGGTCGAGCGCAGCAGTATATCCAACCATTCTTCTTTTGTGAACGCCGCTCGCCCGCGTTTCAACTCATCGATATCCACGCGCGGCATCTGGATGGGCGTAAGCTTGCTTATCTGAATAGGATGCCCGTTCTTCTTATCCTCTTCGTTGTACTCATAGGCTAGCTGTACAATGCACCAGATACCACCGCAAAGCAACCTGTCGTACTTTTCCGGGTATGCGTCATCTATCGGTATATTCACTTGCCCGAGATTGGAAAACTCGGCCAGGTATTTATCGCTCTTGATATCCAGACACACCGTCACGCGGTCAATCACAGTATGCGAGCCATTTCGGCGCAGTACCGATAAAATCTTCTGAGCTTCATCAGGTCGCACAAAGTTGTCAGCCAGAATACGCTTCACTTTGTCTACGCCCTGCTGAATAATCTCCTCATCATCAGAGCAACAATACTGCCCCAGCAGGAACTCCAGCACATACACCGGGACATTGGCGCCTTCCTTTATCTTTTTGGTCAAATCCTTGCGAACGACCTTGCCACCGAAGTGCTCCCTCAGTTTAGCTTTTATCACTTCTCGTGTGTTTGCGCTCATCGTCTTATCAATCAAAGAAGTTAAAATCATCAATAGCCATAGCTATATCAATCTGGAATGCCTCACGCTGCTGCAACTGAGCCCCGCTCTCATCCTCAATGACGAGGTAATAGGTATCCCAGTTGTTGTATTTCAGGTTCTTGAGGTTGAAATTATGGCGATACACTCGTTCCTGAGCGTTAGCGTTCTCTTTATCAGCTATCAGCTTCACGATGTCACTGATCTGCTTACCGTACTCATCCATAAAATACAGCTTATAGGGGCAAGCGATGCGATTATTGCCCACAGCCTCGTTTTGCAGGAAACTCAGCGGGAACAACATGTTCGTTATCTTTCTGCTGGCTGAGAGCAAGGAGATCGATACAGGTTTGGTATCGTATTTTTCTCTGTTCTTCTTGTACTGTGCGCTGGCATTGCGCAGATGTCGGAAATCAATGACCGGCACCACCATTTCCTGCAAGCTGATGCCACCATGCACAAAGTTGAGCCCGCCGCCGCTCATCTTGATGCGCACATTCTCGCGCGGGGTCAGCGCCGACAGCTCGTCCGTGAACTTCACCGGCATCAGGTACTCCGCCTCGATGCCGGGCTCGGTGATGGCATAGCGGCGACCATAGTCCACCAGCTGCTCCCGGAATGCACTCTTATCCACCTTATCCAGCTCGCTCAGCGGGCTATAGGTGTACAGGAACCCATGATCTGCCGTGATGCAGATGCGTGTGCCCCCGAATTCATTGCAGATGATACGTACCAGATGTTTCAGCTCGTTGATGGCATCCTCACATGCAGAGAATACCTGCGAATCCGAGCTGTGGCTGGCTTCGTCAATCTTATCGTGGTAAATGTACACCACGTCCATGTCTTTCACCAGAGCCTGACGGGCGGCACGTTTCAGACCAATGATATTCTTATACTGCAAAGCCACGCTGGCGGGGTGCTTCGCCTTCAGTACCTTGTCGCGGTTAGGCATTTCGGTGCTTGCGCCGTCAGCCAGCACACTCACACCGCCGCCGGCTTTTGCTACCACATCCAGCTTGAGGTGGGGCAACAGCGCAGCCATCCCGAACTTGGTGATGGTCGGGAATATGCCCTGCATGCTTTCCAGCTCCACCGTGCATTGGTTTTCCCGGCGCAGTTGTTCTGTCAATTCAGCTGCCACCTCGTAGCGCAGCGCATCGGAGACAATCACATAAAGCCTCCTGTCTCTCGACTCGACCTTGTTGCAATAGAAACTCCGCTGGCGATTCACATCGGGTATATACCCTTGCGTAGCCAAAGCTTCGGCACTCACCGCCGTCCAGTTGCTGCTCAGCTGGTTCAGGTATTTGCCGTACAGATTCTCCACCACATCCAGCACGTGCTTGAAGAGGTCATCCAGCCCATCATGGCTCATGGTCAGGCTGCGATTGAAGCACAGGTGGAAGCGACGGTAGTAACTATCCATACGGTAGTAGTCACTTTCGTAGGCCTTCCATATTTCCTGCGGTCTGGCAAGGTGGAATCCCTCGTGGTGCGCGATGTTGAACTCCTGCATGTTGGCCACCTGCAACAATCCTTCGTAGTAGGAAGCATATCGGCTGAACCAGGCTTTCGTACGCCGGGTAGCCACCAGATTGCGGATGCTCTCCACGCGGATAAGCCCATCGCATATCTCCTGCATCAGCGTGGCGAGGATGCACTCGTCTATGCAGGGGAAACATTCCGTCTCGGCCAGTTCTTCGGCTTCCGCCTTGCTGAAGCGCTGGTAGAGCCGCAGGTCATACTCCACGTCCCCGGCAATGTCGCCCAAGCCTTCCGCATCCATCTGCAACCAGTCAGCCACCAGATCATAACATTGCGACTGATGCGTATCGGCGATATAGGCCTCCAGTCCGGTGAGTAGATTTTCCCGCATGGTGCGGGTGGCGGCAGTCAGCAACAAGTGCGCTGACAGTTTTTTCAGCTCAGGCTCAGAGCCTCCGTTGTATCCGCACATCTGCTGCGCAAGTTTCCAGAAGGCTGTTTCGGCGCCGTATTTCTTCAGCTTGCAGTATGCCGGGTTGTTCTCCGCATCTGTTCCGTGGGACAACACGCTCAGGATAATGCCCGAAGGCTGGGGTGTGCGTACGCTGCACAGGGTAGCCATGACAGCCAGATGCAGCTGCGGCACGGTGGCAATATGCGCAGACATCGCCTTAATGCGGGCGCGATGCTCGGCGACTTGGAAGAACTTGCTGTACTCCTTGATTTTCGGGCGCATGTGGTGGTTCTGAGGCAAGCCCATTTCATCCATCCACATGGAGTTACGGTCTGCCCGGTATTCTTCGCTATACAGCGCGATATTCAGCAGCCAGTTGTCTTCTGCCCTCCGGAACCGCAGCGGGCAATAGACCAGATAATTGCTTTCTGTGTCGTCTGCGGCCAGCAACTTCTTGGCGGCAAAGCTGTTGGTGCCGGTCAGGATGAGCAGCTTGGCATTTGCCAATTCCATCTCCGCTACTTTGTCCTCAAACTCGCGGTCTTCATCATACCAGAAGATGATGCGCCGCTTGTAGAACTCTGCCAAGGGTTCAGCAAAGCGTCGGTTCAATTCGCGTGTGATGTTCTCCCAATCCATGCTCTCTTGTCCTTATTTGATTTTGGTCAGCACATCCGCAAAGAGGGCGTAGTTCTTCTTCACGCCGTCATCCAAGTCGATGCTGATGAACTGGTCAGCCAGGTGGTGTATCTTTTCTTCGTACTCGTGCAGTTCCTTGTCCTGCTCCTGGAGCTTCTTCTGCACCTTGCTCAGCTTCACTCGCTCGCCGGTGCCGGCGTTCGCCATGCGTTGCTCGATGCCTTCCAAGGCGGTGCGGTAGCGATCCTGTTGCTGGTGTACGTAGTCGGTACGGATGCGGGCGATAGTGTCCGGAGCGTAGCGGTGCATATAGATCAGGGCGCGGAAGCCGCCCTTCTTACCGCTGTCAAACTGCCAGTAGATGGGCCGCTTCTGGTAGATTTTCAGGTGGTCGGCATAGAAGTCATCGCGGAAGTATTTGCGGATGACTTCGCGCGCATTGCCCTTGCCGCCCAGCGCATCCGCAATGAAGCGCAGGTTCTCCTCCTGCGTGTCCTCCCCGTATGCCACGCGGATGAACTCCACGAAGCGCCCCACGATGTCATCCGTAAAATATTCGTCATCGCAGATGGGGATGATGTTGTCCGCATCGGCGGGGAATGTGCAGTACTTGCTTGCATCCCAATCACCGCCGGCATAGGCCAGCCCCTCCACATCCAGTGAGTAGCGCCCGAACATGCAGCCCACCGCATAGCTGATAAGGCTGCGGATGTCCCGACCCAAATCCGCCTTGCGTACCGTCACGTCCTTTTCTTCCACCTCCGGCGTCAGTTCATCCTGTAAGCCGTAGATGTCGATGAAAATGCGGTTGAGTTCTTCCTCGTTGGCTTTGAGTTGGTAGAAGCGCTCGCTTGCTTCTACCTCCCATACCTTGTATGACGACTGCAAGCTTCCCTGTTCCCGCAGTAATGGGTGCTTTTTGAAATCCCAGGAGGTTTCATAAGAGTCCCAGTCGGTTTGTGATAAAAGAATGCACTCTAGTACAAAGTTTTCTACTATTTCTTGTTTCTCAACAATTAAAGGAATCTTCAAAACATCACCAACCGTTGTATTTAGTGTGGGATTGTACAAGGAAAGAATATATTGCCCTACAATACCATTCAGAAGGCCAAGCGTGTAATTATGATTAGATATAATCTCACTCAATATTGTAGGTGCTCCAGAACTATAATGGTGCGATGCTTGTTTAATTCGAAATCCATTCTTATAAGAAGTGATTAAATTCCAGCATATACCCTCTTTCCCTGCAAAATTTTGGTTATATAACCCACCATGAGAAGCGTAGAACGCCTTTGCTTTAGGACTCCAATCGACGACATCTATGTCATTACCTGCCCATCGTCTAAAAATACCACCATTGGCATATGGCTCCCAATGGCTATTTGATGAGGGTTCCCACCATGCTCGAACATATAGTTCGTTATTATGTGTTTTATTTCTACCAGCAGAATCATAAAAATTACCGATGTTTTTTGTATCAAATATATCAATATTTTTCACCCAATAAACAATCGGGCTGCCGGGGATTTTGGAGAAAGATTCCTGCTGAGCTGTATGGGAACCTTTGCCTTCAAAGAACCAACGTTCTTTTACTTCAACAGAGTCCACATCTCCGGATTTGTCAAATAAGCGACGGTAGTTTGCTCGATATTGGTCAACGCGTCTTTTCTTGATAACGAAGGACGTAGAGCCGAAGTCGGAACCAAAAATACCACGCCCGGTATGCGCCATAGAGGATATGGTATTGTTGGCAATGATGTTATGGCGGAGTTTCTCGTAGCTGGACAGGAACATCCATACCGGGATATTAATCATAGCCATGTATCCTTTGGTCGTACACATGTGGAGCGTTTGCTCCATCATCACTGTACTCAAATCGGATTTTGTATCAGGATAGTATTTTTTTGCGTACTGACTCAGTCCGGGATTCATACCATTTGCCCCCATATATGGCGGGTTAGTTACCACCGTATCGTATTTCAACGCCAAGTTCTCAGCCACACGAATCAGCGGGAGAATTTCATTAACAATGGCAGCTCCTTGCATATCCCCGCTCTTACGAATCGCCTCAGCGCGAGTATACAGTGCTCCATAATCCAGCGGAGTGCATTTGATAAGCGAGCCGTATTCCTTGGCATCGTGAAGCTCACGGACTATGGTTTGCAGGGAGAAATACATCCCGGCATCACCATTAGCAAAGTATTCCAAAGCATGTTCATCAATGCTATTGCTTTCGCAAATAGCGTAGACCTTGGGCTGTGGTACATCAGGATTATCGTTCTCATCCTTGCGAGTCAGGAAACGGCGGTCATACTGCCGGGCTTTCATCATCACGGCAAAATAAGCGAGCTGGGCAGCGCGGTCATCAATATCTAAACCATAGATATTCTTCTCTACGATGCAGCGCACGGCGTCTCGCGTGGTGTAGCCGCAGGATTCATAGATCTGCACCAGCACATCGAACATGTAGGCGAGAATGTGGCCGCTACCGCAGCAGGGGTCAATGCACTTGATATCCTCCGGCTTCATGGCGGCGTATTCCTTGCGGATGTCTGCCAGCTGAGCCTGTACCTCCGGCTCCTGTTCGGCTTCCTCCAGGAAGTAGCGCCACTGCTGCTTCAGCTCCTCATTGGGGTGCCCCTCCACCCACAAGCGACCGAGGGAGTTTTCCACCATGTAGCGCACAATCCAATCCGGCGTAAAGAGCTGGGTGGCAGCGGGAATGTTATCTTTGGTGATTTTAACATTCTTCTTCAGGTTTGCGAATACTTCGTCTTTCTTCTCGCTGTTGTAGTATTGGTACAGCCAGCCGATAATCTGCACCGCATCCTGCCAATCCTCGGTGGGGATGGAGGTCACCATCTCATGAATCACGCTACCCTCGCGCAGCAGATTATCCGGGAAGAGCAGCTCGGTGTAGTCCGCAATGAGCTGGAACATTTGCGGCAGAATAGGGCTGAGGGCATTGCACTGAGTGATGAGCAGGTACTTGAACAGCCCCTCCTTGTCATTTGCCTCCTTGTAGGCGTAGACCGCTTCCAAGGAAAGCCCCTCCAGCTCCAGAGACAGGGCTTCATCAATCATTTGCGGCTTGAAGGCATCCTCCTCATTGGTGAAGACACGCACGCGAGAGGGGAGATACTGGTTCACCTCCATGAAGCGGAGCGCACAGAAACGGTTGAACCAGGTGTAGGCCACTTCCTCCATGACCTGCTCATAGCCCTTGCTCTGCACCTGCTTCAACAGGGCACGGCGCTGCTGAACCTCGGCAGCAGACAGTACCTTACCGTTGATACTCGTGGCATCCGCAGGATCCGCAGCACCGGCAGCAATACCGAACTGCAAGGCTTTCTGAGAAACACGGGAAATCAGCTCCCGCCGAGCCCAGACCGCAAACTTTTTGATGGCGTTTTTATCCATGATATCAAAGCATTACTTAATCACCACTCCATCACACTCAGCCAGGCACTTCTTCAGACTGTCGCGCAGGCTCTCCACATAAGCATCCACATCGGCAGGCGTTTCCAGCTTGCGGGTGGGGAATACCACAGCGCGGTTGAGGAAGCGATACTTTTTCTGAGGCGCCGGCGCGGGAACAGGCTTGGGCGGAAGCGGGCGTGAGATCTCCTCGATACGTTCCAGAGCTTCATCCTTCATCTTTGCCAGCTGTGCGGTAAGGCCATCCAACAAGGTAAGGGTCGTGTAGCCAGCAATGTCCGCTTTCTTCTGCTGATAGTAGCGGTCAGATTGAGCAATGACATCCCGGAAGCGGGGATCTGTGCCGGCTGCGGTATGAACATCGCTCATGCACTGGCGCACGGTTTCCAGCAGTTCCTCACGCTTAGCGGCGAGCATATCCGAATGAATGGATTGCACCGTGGAAATCAGACTGTTAAGCTCAGGGATGCGCTGATAATTGAACTTCTGCCCCGGTTGCATGAAGCAGATATCCTGCATGGAAGCCAGCGCTGTCTCTGCCTCGGGAACATCATTCAGATAGTCTGCATCGTATTTCAGGCTGAGCAGGAGCTTGACGGCGGCATCGAAAACAGGACGCTGATTCCTGAAGAACTCCTCCACGCGATGAAGATTATCTTTACTATCCAGCAGAGCATCCTGTTTCTTGACGATGAAATTGATTAGTGCGATATTATCAGCCTTTTGGTCGAGCACCTCATTCACCAAACGCAAAGCTGCGTCAACCAGCTGGCGATCGGGATAAGGTTGTTCGGAATAGTAGCCCTGCATGGTGAGCAGCTCGCTGCGGCGGGTAGAGAACTGCTCGATGATGAAGGCCACCAGGTCGTCTTCCTTGGAGGGGACATACATGATATCCAGATATTCCCGCAAGAAGTCGCGGGTGTCCTTGATTTTGCTGGCAGAAATCACCTCTCGCTTGGAAATCTGAGTCTTGCCGATTTCAGTCTTCTTGAGCAGCATATCCGACAGCTTGGGATGAGACGCCGGGATGGTATTGCCCTGGTATTTAACCGTGGCTTTCTGCGCCACAACAAGGCGAGCGACCAAGGCAGCGATATCTACCTCACGCCAGCCGTAGGGAATAGCAGAGAAGCGAGAGCGGATGTCGTGCATGGACGTGGGCAGGTTCCTGGCATGCTGCATCGTGAGATATTCCTCCACCAGAGCGAGCGCGCCTTGGTTATCCTCCAGACCTTGCAGGTTGCCGGCGTTGCCGGTGAGAATCATGGAGATGTCTGCTTCAGAACTGGTCAGAACTTCCATCTGATCCAGCTCTCGATAGAGATTCCCCACCAGATAACGCAGAGCCAGTTCAATCTTGCCTTTGGCATCGACAGCTCTCTCGGTAATACGCTCGCCTGCCACATAGAAATCAGCGGCAAGGATGGCCTTGGTGAGCTCCTCCTTTGCGGCTGCATCCAGGCGGGTGGCTTCCTCCTGCTGAGCGCGAATGATATCCTGCGTGGATT
This sequence comes from Akkermansia sp., assembly GCA_045579245.1. GTDB lineage: Bacteria > Verrucomicrobiota > Verrucomicrobiia > Verrucomicrobiales > Akkermansiaceae > Akkermansia. The sequence continues at coordinate 27,870 of JAZNLU010000044.1, read as the reverse complement.
TAGCGAGCACGGAAACATTGCGCTGCTTGATGTACTTGCGAATCTTCTCGGCCTGTTCCAATGAGGTGAAGTAATCCGTCTCCGGGAGTACGGCGATAGCCTGATTGACGGAATCCGTCATGAGCTTCATGGGAGCCTTATCAGCGGCATCGGTCGCCACGGTCAGGAAGCGCAGGCACATGCCACCTGTGGTATTGCCCACAGCGCAGCCGTCCACATAGCGATCGAACTCAAAATCATAGTCCTTGTTGTAGCGGAACTTGCGAGTTGTGTAGATATCTGCGTAGATTATCTGCGAAATGCGCTCCACAATCGTGGCGGTATCCACCGACGTTTCGTTACGAATGGCACGCTGAATATCCTGTTCCTCATTGGTGAGGAAGTTGTAATTCTCACCGCTACGTCCGATGTAGTTCTGCGAATGCAGACGGTCGAGCGATTCGCGCACCTGCTGACGCATGGTGATTTTATCCGCACGGATATCATCTGCCATGAGGATGACGATATTGTCGATGTTGGCCGGAATATCATTGTCGATGTAGCGGATAAGGTACAGGAGCTTCAGGACATCCACATCGTAAGGTTTGAGGATATCGGCAGACTGGGCGGCACGATCGGCTCGCTCGATAACCTGACGGATGGTGCTGTCGAGGAAGGAGTGGACGGTATCGTAGAAGCGGAAGAAGGGCACGAGTGTGTTTTCATCGCCTTGCTGCACTTTTTGTGCGGCCTCCTGGAACCCGGAAAGCATGGAACGCTCACCACCGGAAAGGTGCTTGCCGGAATTGCCGTGGCGGCGAATCTCTGCAAATACCTTTTGCATGATGATGAACTGGTACGGAATGAAGGGGAAATTGATGGCGAAGTCCGCAGCAGAAGCAAAGCCCTTGATGTCCGCCTGAGCATCCTTGAACGTGAAAAGATTGCGCAGGGTTGAAGAGTTGACACCATAGACGGATTCCAGCTCCTGCTCGGCTGCGGGAGTCTTTTTGAGCACGCGCTTCTGAATCACTTCATCCACCGAGGATGAGGAAAGAGAAAGGCGTGTCTTGAAACGAGCCTGAATGCGGGAGAACTCATCCGAGCGCACCTTGATGATTTCATCAATGGCTTCCTGCCCGGTGCAGACAATCCAGACTTTGCCCTGGCATACGCTACCGATATTTTCCGCAAGGGATTGCAGATTGAGCAACAGACTGGTATCGGTGCCGACATACTGGCCCACCTCGTCAATCATGAACAGAAGTCGATAGTTGTCCGGTTTGGAAGCCACAAAGTTCTTGATATCCTGAACAAGCGACTCTACAGAAAGCTCAACCGTCTGCTTGCCCTGGGTGCAGCGGACGGCATCCTCCTCGCTCATGCCGAGAGATTGCACCAAGGCGGTACGAACATGCTTGGCAACAAACTTATAGTTACGGCGGGAGTCCTCCCAGCTCTTGCCGGAGGACTGAGCAAAAGCCTGACGGAAAGCCTCCGACTTGCCGGTGCCGGCGAGGTATTGCTCCAGCTGAACGACCTCCAGATTCTCGCCGAAGTAGCCAAGGTGGTTGTAGAACATCTTGGCAAAGACGCGCTTCACGGCATCCTTGTCTTTATTCAGGCCGGCGACATCGATATTAAAAAGGATGGTCTCGGTGGTGCCCTTGGTGGATTGATCGATGGGCAGGAAGGCGGCAGGGTCATCCGCAAACTTCTGACGGAACATGTCTACTGTGGTAGAAGAGCCCACAGGCTTGTTCTCCAGAATGTAAGAGAGCATCTTCAGGAAGTGGGACTTACCGCTGCCGAAGAAACCGGAAATCCATACGCCGATGTCGTGTGTAGGGACGGTTAATGATTCGCTGTAGAAATTGAAGAATGCAGCAAAGTGTTTGCGGAGTTCCTTGGTGATAACGTACTCACGCACTTCCTGCTCGATGACTTCTGCCGCAGACTGATCAACTTTGATAACGCCGTTGATAGAGCGGTTGATGTCCTCCTGAAAAATGTTCTGGATCTTCATAGGTGTCTTAGATTTCGTTGAATGCCCGGTAGTAAGAGTTAGGTGCCAAGGTGTTGAATAAACGCAAGGAATTGCCGTCGAAGGTTCCCGGATACATCACCAGAATAGGGATGTCATCGAAATGAGGCTGCAAGGCTTCCAGTAGAGAATGCACACGCATGAACGGGAAGACATCGCCCACGCCGGTGAGCATCAGGATATCGCCTTTCAGATGTGGCTCGTATTGGATTTTGCCGATGTATTCATCCACGCCGAAAGACATCTGGAGCTGCTCCAGAAGATAGTCAGAGCCATCCGCTTCTTCCATTTCCAGAATGCCGTCCATGATATCCTGCTCTTCACAAAGGGAGAGGAATACCTCGTAAAGATTGCGTTCGACAATGCGGCAGGCCAGCGAGGAATCCGCAGTTATCTGTTCGATGAAGCGACGCACAGTCATTTCATCCTTGGCGTTGTAGCAGAACATGCGGATGTTGACCTCATTGCTCAGTCCTTTGCCCTCCAGGAAATCAGACTCCTGCATGTGGCGGCGAAGCTTATCCAGACTCTCTCCTATTGTTGCCATGTTGCCGACGGGTTACGCAAATTGGTTGAAGGCGGGTAACATGCGCTCATCTCCGTTATGGCGGAGAGCGTTTTCCAGTACAAAATGCAGCAAGACCGGGCAAAGACGGTCTTCCTTGCCTTTTTCGAGATAGCCGTTCTCCAGCAGGATTCGCTTGAGAACCTGCTTGATTTTGGAAATAGTGCTATCACTCCAAGAGGCTACCTTATCGTCCTGCTCCTGCAAGCGGAGGAAGAAGGCGTTCAAGTCCGCCTTGCTGAAAGAATCATCGTGCGTGCGGTATTTTTCGCCTACCACGGTCAGCATGAAATCGCACACGAGGCGATTCTGCTTCATCATGGCATACAGGCACACCTGTTTGGCAACATCAAAAGACTGAGTGGAGATAACCTCCACCAACGACATATCATCCAATGCCCGGAGCCGGCGGACACACCCTAAAGCCACCTTACGCAGTGAGCGCTCAGAGGGGTATTGGTACAGGTTTTCCGCAATGATGCGGTCGACAACATCTTCATCAGAACCGGACTCGACCAACAGTCTGGCCGTAGTCCGCATTTCGTAAAACAAAAATTGCTCCTGCGTTATGGCTCCACAGTAAGGGCTAGTATTCACCCTTGCTGGCTGATTTTTACGAGTCATAAACGCTTTGGAACATAGTGATTAAGAATATTATCTTCCAGCCTATATTCAGCAAAAACGCCGAAGCTGGAAGTGTAAAAAATATACAGATTTTTAGGCGCTATGTCAAGCTAGAACGGCCAGTTGAGGCAGCTTGTACAAAATTTTAAGGCATCTGATTCCGAGCAACTTCATGGGAATAATCTGGCTTAAGCGGTAATCACATGCAATGAATCACCACAGATTTCTCTCGGCGAATTGTTACCCTTCTACTAAGGTAGCATCCACAATATCCTCCACCAGATATGTATTGCACATTGAGCAACATGAGAGGAAGAGAATATATCCCTGCTTAAAATAAAAGAGTCGATAACTATAATCCCCTTATTGAGATATAGCATCAAAAAGTTTTACCCAGATGTCGAAGTACTTCTTTTCAATTTGCTCCATCGGTGTCCTTGAAAGAACGAACTTCGCCTTCTTTGCAACATCAACTTTCCAACCATTGGGCAACGTCACGCCATTATTGGCTGCAAACTTTTCTATTTGATTGACGCATGGAGATCCTACTGATATAGTGAAAGGATTCATATCTTCGTTGTGAAGATAGGGAGCTACGACTCTTTCCATAATATTGGGAGGAATCAAATCCTCGATTTCTGCGTTATTTTGCTCTAGATATTTTCCTACCATGTGAATTTTACAATCAACATCTTTGTATAGTTGATCCTTAAGCTTTTTATGATAGGATTCTCCGGCCTCATCAGAATCTATTATTACATGAGGAAGATTGTCCATTTTTCCGCTAATTATTGACGTTATAGATGGTATGTTTTTTACCCCACCGGAGGGAAGAAATAACATATCTCGCTGATAGGAGATAGACTTATTGTGTAAAAGGAATAATTTTATGGCATTTAAATAATATTGATCCGAGATACCTTCTACCACGACGCATTGACATCCGTGAAAAAGAACATCAGAGCAACCGAGTCCTAATGCTGCATGTAATGCATATATTGATTTTTCTTTAATCTTATTTTTTGATCCTCTTCTTAGATCAGATGTTACATATGTATAGCCTTCATCGTCTATAGCTACGGATTTACAGCGGTCGAGATGAGCTGCATCAACAATGAAAGGTGAGTGTGTGGTATGTACTATTTGATTGGATTCACTTAGTGTCTCAAAAAAAGCGGCTAAATCTTTTTGTGCTAATGGATGTAACGTCAATCCCGCTTCATCTAGAAGTAATATGCAATCCTTATGTCTATTCTCACTTTCCACTAGGAAAATTAAGTAAAAGCTTAAAAACCACTGAAGTCCTGTGCTTCGAAGATCTAACGGAACTTCTTCTTTTCTTATGTTATCTGAAACATATATTGCAAAATATTCCCCGCTCGCGTCAAAGCGAAAATTGTATTCGCCTTGTTTCCACCAAGCTTTAAACTCGCGTGATAATCGACTGCCTGCTGATTGAAGTAGAGCAAAACGCTCATGCAAATCAGAATGCTTCTTTTTGATGCTTTCTTCGGAAGGATTGTTATTTATCCTATTTGCTTGATTTGTATCGCTCAGTTGTATGAGTTCTTTAGGATCCAGATCAACGAATTTGAAAAGAACGTTGGTGGTTCTCTCCTGATCTTCATTTTTCTTTATACCTGGCACATCTCTGCCCTCTTGCCATGCTATTGCATGCGGAAGATATATTTTCCCAGATAAATTACCATAATTCGAATAATATATAAACTTAGGTAAATGTTGCTTTATTTTATTGTGAAGATCATTCTCTATCAGATTGTCGTTAGCGTCTTTTATCACGTATGTATTATCATATTTTCGACAAACTGTAATCGAAGCTAAATTTAAATCATCCGGGACTTCCTCTATTCCTGCTTCTTGTATAATTAATTGTTGTTCTTCTTCCGTGATTTTACAAACAGCCTCTATAAAAACTATTTCGTCCAGTTTATGCCTGTCTTCACTTAATCTGGCTATGGGAAGATCGATCTTATAATCGATTTTTCCACCACTGGCAGGATTTAATTTCCAAAGGGCTAATAAGATGTTGCTTTTTCCTGATTCGTTAATTCCGACGAGAGTAGTGATATTATCTGTTTCAATCCAGGCACTATCCTTTACTGAGCGAAAATTCGAGACTTTAAATTTTTCTAATTTCATAGCGAATAAATTGCGAGATATTAATAATAAGAAGAATGCGTTATTCTGTTTGTTTATCGGTTCTTTCTCCTATTGGTGGATGATTGTTTCAAATAGTACGGTATTTTTGGTAACGGCTATTAGGTTTATCGGGAATAGTGAGTACGAGTTTAGTGCCGATAATCGGCTTCATGTACTTATCTTTCACCCATTTCTTATCCTTAACTCCAAGCATTTCGCTGATTTCAACCAAGGATCGGGGGGTACGACAGAAGTTGATAATTTTGCCTTGAATGGCTGCAACGTCAGGTTGCAGATTTGCCACATGTACTTGGGGGGAGACTTGGGGGGTAACTTGGGGGGTGACTTGGGGTGAGTCTTGTGCAGACAACAAATCTTTAAACCAAATCGTGAGGTTCACGAAATTGGGGACAATTTCAATTTTGGGCTCGGGGAGGCCTTGCTCACGGCAGCTCTGCATGATGAGGGAGATGCCGCGCCCCCAGGATTCCATGGTGCCACGGCGGTAGAAGACGTTGGCGATAGTGGGATTGAGGGGCATGGAGCCTATGCTGTCGTCCACAAAATCTTTCCAGCTCATACCGGGCGGGAATGCACCGGGATTCTGGAATACCATGCGGTCATCATAAATGGCCAGACTGGGGGTGAGGTTATCCGCATTCCATGAGCGGTGGCAGAGCATGTTGATGGCCGCTTCCTTGATGGCGGTGTAGGGAACGGTCAGCGTGTCCCGACGGAACTTGCTATCCATGCGCCCGGCAAGGTTGAGGTGCTTGAGGCAGAAGTCGATAACGGCATCGTATTGCTTGAACAGATTGCCCTCGCACACCGTCTGATCGCGGAATACAAGCTTGTTCGTCCCCTCAAAACGAGCCAATCGCACCTTACACTGAATATGCTGCATAGTGGGGTCAATACCAAAGAGGGCATTGGCTGCATTCAGGAGCACACCATCATTGCGAGCTACTCCCAGCTTCTGCATCACTTGCAGCGGCGTCTGCAAGGTCATGTTGGAGGCCGGGATGCGGCGAGCGCCAATACCATCGTGCAAGGTCTGGAACACCATCTCGGCATCGATATCCTCTACGCGCAGCTCGGGGTTGGGCATGTTCTCCCAGCTGAATCGGCGGGGGTTGCTCAGTTTGAGGCGCTCCTCGTACATGGTGCGGGGCATAACCGCCGTGGTACTCTCCACTTTGTAGAAAGCACGCCCATCAAAAGAGTATGGATCATTCTTGAAGTTGGCGGCATCAAAATAGATAGCAATCACATAAAAATCCGGCTTGTCCGGCAATTCGATGTACTCTACCTCGACATCAACGGCGGGCTCAATCTTGCGGAGAGAGTTTGCGATCTCCTGCCGCGTGGCATCCGTCACGTTTTGCCCGATAATTTTGAGATTAGGAGAAACGCCAAACATCAGCCAGCCGCCATCAGAGTTCAGGAATGCGCATGCCGTCTCCATGCCACGATGAAGCTCGCCGGTAGTCTTTTTCAACTCCAGCGTGCGCGTTTCATCTTTCGCTATCAGCTTCCTTATTTCATCTATGGTCATACGGCAAAATATCCTTTCACAGACATGGTAGTATTGTAACATTTGAAGGGCTTAAGTCAAGCAACCCTCAGCAGTTATACCGTCATATTGCACGAACGGAGACTAAGATGCCAGCTAATACCACGGAGAGTGATCTAAACAGACGTTCAGGAGGGCTCTAAGGGGTACAGCTTTAGCGGAACAAATGAACAGAGCTTAGCTTTCTTTCGGTAAGACAGACTGCACCAAAGGCTTGCTATCATTAAATCTGTAAGAAGCTGAAACCTCCGCAATATCCTCCACCGGGATGCGGGTGCCGGTGTCCATGATAAGCAGCTTCTCATGCGGTATAAGCTTTTTGATGCGCCCGGTGATTTCCATGTAGGCGCCGCCGGACTTGCGGGTGTCCGGGACGAAGTAAACGATATTCAGGACAAGGTTGGAATCGGTTGTGGCCAGTTGGAGAAGGTTGGAGATTTCCTGCTTTACTGATTCATCCAGAATAGGGCGCTCGTCTGTGAGGCGGGCGGCTTCGGCGATTGCGGCGTCATGGCCCGTGAGTGCGGCAAAGGGGGAGAACTGGGCAGCGCGATCAGCCATGCTCATCTGCGGGTGTTTCCGAGAAACGTGGTGGGGCAGATGGATGATATCTGCGTATTTGTCTTCAGCATCGTACATCATGCCTTGTGTCCTCCTATCTGCTCGTTGCGATTGCGGGTGGTGGCGCCTTCTTCCAGATTCATACCCCGGAGAATGGCATTCTTACCGAACTTGCCTCTGATGCTCAGCAGGGCTTGCTGCATCTTGCGCTCTTTGTTTAGCTGCGCGTCCTCCTCTTCCTTCCGGGCTGCTTCGGCCTCGTGATCGGTAAAGAGATCGAGTTGCTGCATTGAGTGTTCCTGCTGCGGCGCTTTGTCCTCCGGGATAACGTGATTGGCAACGATATTAAGCCGGCGCACCAGTAGATTTATATCCACAAGCCTGTCGGACAGCTCGGTGACGGCTTGCAGAATCAGCTTTGTAGAGGATGTATAGCGCCCGAGGTTGTGTGTGCCGTGGGAATGCACCGGTACCTCTCGTCCATACGCATCGGTGGTAATAGCGCCTCTGTATTGCCGGCGGCGTACCGGGTCGGTAAGATTCTCAATGTCATAGCCTACCGTGATGACAATCTGGTCAGTCACTAAACCTTTTTCAACCAGATCCAACACAAGAAGGTCGACCATCTCCCGCAACACCAGCTTGGCTTTCTCCGGGGCATAGGGCTCGTGCAGTACCTGCCCGGAACCAAGGCTCTTCGACTCCGGGTGATAGGCTTTGATTGCTTCAACAGTACAAGGCTCCCAGCCCCATGCGTGATCAATGAGCAACTCGGCATTCTTGCCGAACATGCGGTACAGGGATTCCTCATTCTGCACCGAACGCCGGGCTATATCGCCCATGGTATAGAGACCATGTTGCTCCAGCTTCCGTACGTAGCCTTTTCCCACACGCCAGAAGTCTGTAAGCGGACGGTGATTCCACAGCATGCGGCGGTAGCTCATTTCATCCAGCTCGGCGATGCGTACGCCTTCTGCATCCGCCGGGATATGCTTCGCCACGATATCCATAGCCACCTTGGCCAGATACAGGTTGGTGCCGATGCCGGCGGTTGCGGTGATGCCGGTGGTGGCGGCGTTTGGCTATATGAAGTCGCCCAGGGCGCGGGTGTGTGAGAGCAGTGTGCCGGGCGGATGGATGATTGAGCTGAACCGTATGTGGCTGGATGATTCGCTGGGCAGGAACTCGGAGACGATTCTGCTGGGGCGAGTTTCAAGCTCCTTCGCCGGCTTGCCCCAACGATTGTGGCGGTGCAGAGTTTTGCCGATGGCCGCGTGGGATGCGGGACGATTTACAAGGGGCGAATGTTGATTATTATGGCTACCATTGGACGACTTTCCTGCACAACCGCCGCAGCGGTGAGGTGAACCATGAGCAGAACCTGACGAATGCCACCTGCGCGAGTGGGTTCATGCGAACGAATGCGGAGCTGCTGGCGGGTGATATGGTGCCGTTCCGGGCGAAGACTTACCGCTATATTTACCCGCTGCACAGGAGTTTCCGATTTATCGGCAACGGGAAGAAACTGCCTTTCCCGCCGTATGAAAAGGGGACGGAGCCCGCAACGTGGTATATTAACCCGGAGAGGTTGCGCCCGAGGCTGATTGCGGCACTTGATACGCTGCTGGAGTGGTGGCATCAGGTCACCGCTAAGGTGCAAGGTGGGATGCAGCCTGATGAGGCGTATGAGACCCAGTTGGATAAGCTGCGGCAAAGGCAGACGCAGGTGCCGTGGGCGAAGCTGGAAGCTGTGTTGAGTGAGGAGGCCGAGAGGGTTTTCCGGCGGCGGCTGAGGGATGCGATATTTGGCACGCCCGCTGAAACCGGGTGCGCCCAAGGAGACGCAGGAGGTGTTTTTGACGGATTTGCTCGGAGATCTGGACGCGGTGGAGGAGATTTCGCCTGTCGGAGGGCAGATTTACCAGCGTTATTTGTGGACGGCTGATGGCCGCACTACGGATGATTTGGCTGAGGCCGTGGTGGCTGAGCTGAGGGCAGAGGAGCCGCAAGCATCGGCCTCTGGGCGCGACCTGATACGCGATTGCTTGAGCATATTGCTGGCGTGCGGGATTGACCCGCTGAGGGCGGGCAGAAACAACCGCGTGGCGTATGTGAGCTATCAATGGCCGCTGGAGTGAGCAGGAAAATAAATCAGGCGTTGGGAAAAATCCTCAACGCCTTTTCAGTTGACTGGCAGTCCCCCTGCCGAGGGCTTGCCGATGGGTGGCAGGGGGCTGGCAAGGTTTGCCGATAATTTCTCATTTATTCACGGCTTGCCCCTCAAGTGAGGCGCGGCGATACACCCTGCTGGGGTGAAATATGTAATGCGGGAGGCAAAACACCCCCCGAGCCTCCTGCCCGCTATGGTTATGGTGTACTCGGTAGAAATCTACCCAGAGCACCAAAACAACAAGTTTCTTATCTTCACGCTTTTCCGCAGTTTATCCCGCTATGTTTCCCATAACGGCGACAGCGTATTTAAGGGAAACGCCCCCAAATCAGCACTTTCTTTCTCATGGGGATTTCCAATTAGGGCAACTAAATAGGTCATTTATGATTGCTGATTTCTAGCTGCGAGTAGTGCATTTACTATAGAGAAGTCTAGACCTCAAAACGAACCTTTCTTTTTCTTTTCCTTTCATCATTAAGTGCATATAGGTATTATAGTGCTTGTAATTTTGAGACAACCGAAAAACTTCATCACTATAGGCGAAACGGCGATTCCTTGTTGAGCTCGAATTTTTTTTTTGAGGCAATGCGGGCGTGACCAAGTTGCCAGAGCTGTCACATGCGGCTATTGACGGGAGCGCTTTTTTGCAGTAGGATAGAGTCATGAGCAAGGAAGAACAGAACAATCAGCCCCAACCTGATGAGGAAACACCTCTGACCGAGGAACAGATGTCTGATGCTGCGGCGGAGGAAGCTGCGTGCGAGCAGGAGACTCCCGTGGATGAGCTGACCAAATGGCGTGAGCTGGCCATGCGCACGGCTGCTGAGTATGATAACTACCGTAAGCGTTGCGTAAAAGACCGAGAAGATTTCACAAAGTACGCCAACCGCAGCCTTCTGGAGGAGTTATTGCCGGTGATAGATAATTTCGAGATGGGCATGCAGATGGCCGGGCAGGATACATCCTCCATGATTTACATCGGCATGAGCATGGTGCAGAAGCAGCTGGTGGATTTTCTGGAGGGGCAGGGAGTAGAGCCCATTGCTACTGAGGTCGGGCAGATGTTTGACCACAATATCCATGAGGCTATCATGAGCGAGCCTTCCGAGCAGCCCGAAGGCACTATCCTGCGCATCCTGCGCAAGGGCTACAACCTGCGCGGGCGTCTGCTGCGTCCCGCCAATGTGGTGACGGCTGCCGCTCCTGCGGAGGAGGAGAAGAAAGACTAAGCATTTCCCGCCATGTCCAAGGATTATTATGAGGTGCTGGGCGTAGACCGCAGTGCGGATGACGCAGCCATCAAGAAGGCATACCGCAAGCTTGCCATGAAGTATCATCCGGACAGAAATCCGGATAACAAGGAAGCTGAGGAGAAGTTCAAGGAAATCGGTGAGGCCTATGAGGTGCTCAGTGATGCTGACAAGCGGGCTGCCTATGACCGCATGGGTCATGAAGCTTTCAAGAACGGCGGCATGAACGGTGCCGGCGGCGGCGGTTTCGGCGGCTTTACCGACCCCATGGATATCTTTGCCCAGATGTTCGGCGGCGGGTTTGGCGGTTTCGGCGGTTTCGGCGGCGGTGGGCGGCAGCGCCGGGCTGATCCGCGCCGTCCCGGGGCCGATTTGCGCTATGATTTGGATATCACGCTTGAGGAAGCGGTGCACGGTTGTGATAAGACACTGGAAATCGAGCGCATGGTTCCCTGTGATAAGTGTGATGCCACCGGTTCCAAGGATGGGTCATCCGGCTTTAAGCAGTGTCCTACCTGCCACGGTTCGGGAGTGGTGACGCGCCAGAGCGGCTTCTTTGTACAGCAGAGCACCTGTCCCACCTGTCACGGTGCGGGACAAACCATCAGCAATCCCTGTTCCCACTGCCACGGTGAGGGGCGTGTGCACAAGGATGTCAAGATTACACTTCATGTCCCTGCCGGGGTAGACACCGGCACCAAGCTGCGCTCCTCCGGGAACGGCGATGCCGGGGTACACGGTGGTGAGACAGGTGACCTCTATGTGTTCATTGAGGTGAAACCGCATGATATTTTTACCCGTGAGGGGACTGATTTGCTTTGCTCCATGCCCGTGACTCTGGCGGATGCCGCCTGCGGAGGAGTGCTCACCGTACCAACCATGGATGGCCCGTCTAAGCTTAAGATGCCTGCCGGTACGCAGAGCGGTACTATTTTCCGCCTCCGTAATCAGGGGGTTCCTGCGCTGAAGGGCAGCGGGCGCGGAGACCTGCTGGTAGAGGTGCAGGTGGAAACTCCCACCAAGCTTTCCTCTGCTCAGGAAAAGGCTCTGAAGGCTTTCACGGAGACACTTAAGGATTCCAATCACCCGGAGGTGAATGAGTTCCGCAAGCGCGCGGCTCGATTCATGAAGTAACAATCATCCCTCTATTCCCGTTATGCACCGCTGCTATCTGCCCGCTGCAGATTTTTCCGCTCCCGCGCTCACGCTGGAGGGGGAGGAGGCGCACCATGCCTTGCGGGTCATGCGGCTGCGAACAGGGGATGAGTGTGAGGTCTTTGACGGTGCAGGGCATGCGGCTCGCGCCCGAATAACGGCGGCAGGCGGTGGTTTGCTCACACTGGGTGAGCTGCGCCCCCTGCCGCCCATGCCCCCGGTGGCAGGTGTCACGCTGGCTCTGGCTATCCCCAAAGGGGGAAACATGGATTTGATTGTACAGAAAGCCGTGGAGCTGGGCGTGCAGCGTATCATCCCCCTGGTATCAGAGCGTACCATTGTGAGGCTCAATGCCAAGGAAGCCGCCGCCAAAGCTTCCAAGTGGCAGCGCACGGCTCTGGAAGCCTGCAAGCAGTGCGGTGTTAACACCCTGCCGGTGGTGGAACTGCCCCAGAGCTATGCCGACTTCCTGAAACGTGCGAATTTGCCGGAGCTGAAATTGGTTTGCGCCATCCTGCCGGAATCCGCTCCCATGCGCACGGTGCTGGAGGAAGCCCGCGCAGCCGGGCAGCAGAATGCTCTGTTGCTCATTGGACCGGAGGGGGATTTCAGCCCTGCTGAATATGCCGCTGCCATGCAGTGTGGCTTTGCCCCCATTTCGCTGGGGCCCATCATCCTCCGCGTGGAAACGGCTGTGTTCATGGCTCTTTCTTCTGTCCGCTACGCGCTGGATAAGTAAAATTTGCTTTACTTGCGGAAAAAATCCGTTAGCATAGCGGGGTATGGATGAAATACCCGACTTACCTGAAATTTCATCAGAAATTCCCGCAACTCCGCCTCAGCACAAGAGGGGAAATCGTTTGATTATCATTATTGCTTCTGTGCTGTCAGGCTTTCTTGTCATCATCGGTATATGGCAGTTTTTTATCCATAATCAGTCAGAAGAGGAACAAAAAGCGGCTCAGCGGGAACACAGCATAGCTCAGGCAAGAGAGCGTCTGAGTCAGCGCGCTGCAGAAAAGGCGCAGCGTTCGCGGGAACAATCTGCTGCTGCAATTACTCCGCAAGAGCCTGCCCGGGACTCTAAAGCCCCGCCATTGCTTCCCGATGCCGAGTCGCCCGCGCCGGAGACCCCGACCCCGAAACCGGAAACTCCGGAGCCGACTCCTGCCCCGGCTCCGGCGGCGGAGCAGAAAGATGAGCCCGCCCCGCCCGCTGAGCAGACTGTTCCCGCCGTTGAATCTGCGGCACTGGAGAATACGACTCCCGATGCCCGCACGGAAGTTCAACCCGAACCGCAGCCTGTTGATTCGGCTGTGCAGCCTGTCAGTGTGATGGATGCCACGGCATTTGAGCGCGCTGTCCTTCACACGCTGGAGGAGGGAGATTACGCAGCTCTGTCTCAGGGGCTCATCCCGGGTATCCGCAGTGCAGCTCAGGAAATTCTCAGCGGCAGCAAGTTGAATTATGCTGCCTATCGTCGTTCGGAATCACTGATGTCGGCAGTGGAGCTGTGCTTTCTCATCAACACCGTGGGTCCAGAGTACTTGAAGGAGCTTACTCAGGGGAAAGAGTCCGGCTTGGGTAAACAGTTCATGAACTGGATGGTGCGTGACCGCGTGCGCCCGCTGCGTGCTTTTATCCGCAATTTTGTGGCTCAGGAGGGAGATGCGGAGAATATGGCACACTCTCTGCGTACTTTTTTCTCCATATGGAAAACTACGCCGGAACAGGACAGGGGGCGTTATCTGAACCTGGCGTTGGCCTGCTCACTGCTCAGCCCGGAGACTGTGGCTTCTCCCGGGCTTGTGCGGCTCAAAACTCCCCGCCTGACCCCGGTGCAGATGTTCGGGTATTTTCGTGAGCAGGACAGACACCGCCGCCTGCTGACCGATGTGAAAAAGATGAGCGTGGAGCGGCTCCTGATGGTGGTGGATTTTCGTCTGCCCATGTCAGAGGTGAATTGGGTGACCAAAAATCTGAAATATGACCGCGCTTCCTGGGCGCAAAAGGCATATAATTCCGTGCATTACCTCATGGAGCGAGCCACCAGGGATACAGATCCCTACACTACTTACACTTTTGAGGAGATTTTGGAGGAGGGCGGTGTTTGCCGCGATCAGGCATATTTTGCCGCCAATTCTGCCAAGGTGATGGGGATTCCGACGGTGATTGCGGTGGGCGATGGTGACCGCGGACCGCATGCCTGGGTGGTGACTCAGGTTTCCGACAGAGAGTGGAAACAGGTCAATTCCTACGGCTATTCGACCGGGGTGTTCGATAATCCCTGTTCCGGGCGGGAGCACCATGAATCCATGCTCCTGACACGCACTGCCCGTGATAATCCGGAAAAATTCAATACGCTGGCGGATGCCTTGGTGTTTTCCCGTTTCATGCTCAGTATCGGCGGTCATGCAGAGGCTCTCGGTGCTGCCCGTTATGTGGCAGGGGCGTTCCCGGAGAATACGGCGGCGTGGGATAATCTGGTGGAGGTGATGGAGGCGGATGGCGCACAGAAGGTGTCTGCTGAGGAGTGGCAGCATCTGCACCGCCGCATCCTCCGCAACACCCGCAGGAATTCGGAGCTGAATGACCTCGCTGCCTATGTGGAGGATGAGTATCTCATGACTTCCGGAAATGCGGCATCCCGCAAGGCTGCCATGGAACGCAATATACGCAACATGCGGCGTAATGTTGGGGAGGGACGCAGTGATTTGGTGGTGGAGGCAATCAATCGTCAGGCAACTCTTCTTTCGGAGAAGGGGGATGTGCGCGGTCTGCTGCGACTCTACAAAAAAGAGCTCAAAGGCTTTACCTCCCGTGGGGATGTGTTTCAGGAATTGCTCACTCAGTGCGTCCAGCATTACAGTGAGGCGGAGGCAAGTGAGCGCGAGTGGGGCGCTCTCGCCAAAGAGGTGGAAAAACTCTTTGAACGCCATATCCGCACCGGTGGCGGCGATTATTTCAAACTCTCCAAGGAAGTGGAAATCCAAAAGCAGTTGGTGGAACTCTATGAAAATGCCGGCAATGTCAAAAAAGCCAATCGCATCTACCGGGAAGCTGTGCAGCGTTTGGAGGAAGCTGAGGGAGAGGATGAATGATGCCTGACGATTTGTGCGTCTTTGATTTGTCGTTGATGCGTTGCGGGGATTTTCGCCGGAGGGGGCTCTTCTGAGATATTGTGCTGATTTAGCTGATTATTAGGGCTGATTTTGCTTTTTTCTTTGCAATTCGTTTCAAAATCGGGTAGGATGCGGGAGAACTTGGAATTTCAACGCTTATCTTTACATGTCTGCTGCGGAAACGTTTCTGACTTACGGGCTGCTGCCGATAACGGGGCAGGCGGTGGTCGTGTTTCTTGCTCTTTGGTGGGCGGGGGGAACTAAGGATTTGAACGTGCGTGCTGCGCTCTGTACTTTCCAAATAGTCGTGCTGCAGGTGCTAATGCTCCTTTCCTGTGATTCCCTCGGTCCCGTGCAGTTGCCTGTAGGGTTTGATATATCGTTTTTTGCGTTGGAAATTCTGCCGCTGCTTCTGGTTTATCTGTTTGCTGTGCTGCGGATGCATGCCGCTCCCTCCCGGGCTCATGATGCAGTGGGACTTGCTCTCGCTGCTCCGCTCATTCCTTTGTATATGCACAGCTCGGAGTCGATTCCGTTTCCTATACTCCTGCTGCCCTTGCTGATGGCTTTTTTCCTGTGTTTCTGGTTTGCCAACAAAGCTGCCAACCGGGGTGGTTATGTTTCTGCCGGTGGTGAAGCGCTGCTGTCACTGGCCATGGTTGCGGATTGTATGGTGTTGGTGGGGCTGTATTTCATGCTCGTTGCGCCATCAGTTAACATGGACTACCGAATTGGCGTTATTGCTGTTCTTGCTATGGTGGCGCTGCTAGAGTTTGCCGCAGCGATTTTGGCTCTGCGTTGTACTTTGCGCGTGGCTCTCTTTGCCGCCGTGGCTGCCGGTGTGTTGCTGCCTCTTTGGGTAATGCTGATTGCCCTTACAATACCCTATTGATTCCTTTTTTCCTATTTTTCAGGGAAAATTCATCACTTTATGCATACGGACTTTTAGTCCGTATGCATAAAGTGATGCTTATCAATCTTTTAGGCGTTGAATTGACTTGTTGGCTTGTTTGAGGTTCGCTATACTTTCTGCGAATTGAGTTAAAGCATACCGGGAGGGAATTCATGACCATACGTAGAAACCCCATCAGAAATATCACACGCTACACTTACGAATACGCAGGTTTTCAGGGGTGGAGACTGGCGATATGTCGTTACCATGTGAATTACGTTCGCTATTTTGGTGATAAGGAGTATGGCGGTGCACAGAAGTCACTTGCGGCTGCCTTGGATGAACGCAGAAAAATTTTTGCTCGCATGGAAGAATGTCCTTATGCGCCTGGTAAGATACTTGCAGAATTTGCCGCACAAAAGCCCGTAAAAACGCGCCGGGGAAGAAGATGTCACCGAGGCAACAATAATAAAAATTTAAAATCCCCAAAATGGAATTGATTATCTCTAAATTTAAGAATCCTGCAAATACCTGAATCAACTGAAGAAATCGGCAGCTGATATTGGATTATGAAAATTTGAAAAAATCAGCCCGCAGCTGCTTGGGGAAAGAAGACCACAGTTTCCCCCGGTTCAGCAGAGCGGGCTGCTCCGGCGCACGGCTCTTGGGCCGCGTGGCATCAGGTGTGTTTGAAGCTCATGGCTTCACGTTCCTCGAGGTGCTGTGCCGGTGAGTGATGCGCCAGAAAATCCATGCTGCGCTGCATATCTTTCAGCAACAGGGTAGCCATATCCATGGTGAAACCACGGCGAACCATCACACGCATGACTACTATGTGTTCTACCGGGCGGGGCAGGCTGAAAGCCGGTACCAACCAGCCGCGTGTGCGCAGGCGGTCAGAGAGTTCATAGAGGTTGAAGCCGGGGTGAAAATCCGGCTTCATGCGAAAACACACTGCCGGGATTCCGCTCTTGGGTGAACCTGTGCAGATGAACTCAAAGCCTCCCATTTTGTTGAGTTCTTTAGCCAGATAGGCTGCCACATCATAAGCGGCCTCATGGATGCGGCGGTATCCCTGCATTCCCAGGCGCACCAAGTTGTAGTATTGGGCAATGACCTGGCCCGCCGGGCGGGAAAAATTCAGCGCGATGGTGGGTACGCTGCCACCCAGATAATTTACCTCAAAACAGAGTTCGGAGGGCATGTCATTCCTGTGCCTCCAGATGACCCAGCCACAGCCGAGCGGGGCCAGACCGTATTTGTGGCCGCTGGAGCTGATGGATTTGATGCGCTCCAGACGGAAATCAAACTTGATGTGCGGTGCACAGAACGGTGCCAGAAAAGCTCCGCTGGCTCCGTCTACATGCACGTCTACATCCGGACCGCCGGATTCCGCCAGTTTGTCCAGTGCGCGGCAAATGTTTTCCGGGAATTCATAGAGCCCGGTGTAGGTGACACCGAATGTGGGGACAACGCAGATGGTGTTTTCATCTACCCTCTTGAGCATTTCTTCAGCATCCATGCAGAAACGCCCCTCTGCCATGGGCACCTCACGCAGCTCTACATCCCAGTAACGGCAGAATTTGTGCCAGCATATCTGCACCGGACCACAGACCAGATTGGGGCGCTCCGCAGGTTTCCCGGCAGCTTTCCGGCGGGCGCGCCAGCGGTGCAATGCCGCAAGACCGCCGAGCATGCATGCCTCACTGGAGCCGATGGTAGAGCAGCCGATGGAATCCGCAGGTTTGGGGGCGTTCCAGAGAGCGGCTATCATGCGCACGCAGCGTTGTTCAATTTCGGCACACTGGGGGTACTCATCTTTGTCAATCATGTTCTTGCTGATGCACAAATCCATGAGTCTGTGAACCTGCGGATCTGCCCAGGTTTGACAGAAAGTTGCCAGATTCTGTCGCGCATTTCCATCCAGCATCAATTCTTCCTTAATCAGTTCAAGCGCATCTGCCGGGCGCATCGGCAGCTCCGGTATAGTATCCGTCGGCATAGGCTTTGCCATATCAAGCGCTCCGAACATGTCCGTCGTTTCTGTGTCAGAAAACATTTTCATATTCACAGCTTGTGATACCAACTTGCCGACTCCGTGAGTAAAAACAGTCATGAGTCGCTTCAGGGGTTCGCTGTATTTTCTCCACTGCGCCGTTGAACATCATAATCGGTTTGACAAAAGCAAGGGTATGCTGTAGATTGTGGCTGTTATGAGTCTTCGTCTTGCAGTACTTGGGTCAGGGTCGGGCAGCAACTGTCAGTCCATATTCAACGCCATTGATGACGGTCGGCTGGATGCTGAGGTGGTCATCGTCCTCTCCGACCATGCAGATGCCTATATTCTGGAGCGTGCCCGGCAGCGCGGGGTACGTGCGGAGGTGATGGATTGCGGTGGTTATAAGAATAAGTTTCCGCTGGAGTGTCAGGAGGCGCTTGCCGCACTGTTGCAGGAGCTGAAGGTGGATATGGTATGCCTGGCCGGATTCATGCGATTGGTGAAAGAACCGCTGCTCAAGGCATTCCCGAATCGCATTCTGAACATCCATCCCGCCCTGCTGCCGGCATTTCCGGGGGTGGAAGCATGGAAACAGGCTTTGGAGGCCGGGGCAACGACTACCGGCTGCACCGTACATTACGTAGATGCCGGCATGGATACCGGAGAGATTATCATGCAGGCACATGTGCCGGTGCTGCCGGGGGATACGGCAAAGTCTCTGCACGCCCGCATTCAGGTGCAGGAGCATATCCTTTATCCCGCTGCCATCCTCTCGGCTGTGGCCAGACTGTGATTGTTTATTTCTGTTTTTTTCCAAACAGGGAAAGGGCATCCGCTTGAGGATGCCCTTTTTGTTGAACTGATTTAGTGGTGGGAGGGCTTGCGCCGTCCGCGGGATTCATCATTCCACTCTGCGGTTTCGTATTTAGTTTGGCAGAGGTTTTCCAGTTCATCTGTGAAACCGGGGTAGGGTTCGTTGCCTTTCACAACGGTAACTTCCGGGGCGAGTGCTCGGGCCAGCAGAAGCTGCCAGCCATCAGCGGGCTCGCATTCCTGCACCAGTCCTTGGTGAAGCACCGCACCTTTGTACCGGCGCTGACCGGCTCCGGCAAGCTTGTGCCCTGCAGCATCCACAATATCACTTTTCACGGGGCTTGCCCAGCAGGCCCTCCCGCCGTCCGGTGCATCCTCCGTAAGCAGGGTGCATTCCACACCGCTGCCGGCAAGAGCTTTGGCGAGTGCACTGTGAATCCAGATGTAGAGTTGTTCTGCCGTGGGGTACATGACCCCCTCCACTGCGGGAAGCGTGACCGTGTAAGTATAGCCCTTGCGGTGGTCAACAATGCCTCCGCCTGTCCAGCGGCGAATGTATTCCCGGGCACCGGGAAAGATGGCTGCGGCTTCCGTGGCGGTATCAAAGTAGCCGAAGCTGACGGCGGGCAGCGCCCAGTCGTAAATGCGCAGCCAACACTCCGGGCGGCGGGAGAGCAGCTCATCTGCCGCCATGTTGGCGTAGCCCCGCCGGGGCAGGGGGTCAAGCCAAAGATGTACCTGCCGGGGCAGATGCCGCACTGCATCCTGATTGTCCTGCGTGAACATGGGCGGAGAACGTGCGTCAGATAGGCTGGGGCAGAGCCACCATGCGGGAGAATGAGCGCGTGTACCGGGCAAAGAAGTCCGCCGGTTTGGGGGCTTTTCTACGCCCGAGTCGGATTTGGTTAATCAACGCCATGCCCTCATCAGTGAGTACGGTAAGGCTGATATTGGCCGAGATGATGTGGGCATTTTTATAGCTTGAGCCATCTACTTCGATACGGTCTCCGTATACGGCAACGGAACTGCCTCTGCTGTAGGAGGAAATCACGGGAACTGAGATGCTCTTGTATGAGACGCGCCCCCGGGTGGCATCTGCGTTGTTATCTGTGTATTGAATGTTGAGGATAAGGTTCATTTCCACGATGTTTGCACACAGGAAATTCTCCTCCTCGTTGGATTCGTAAGAGGCGTAGGCGCCTTTCAGGTTCTCTTTACCCAGGAGCTTTTCGAAAGTCTCTCGCGGGGGGATTACCTGGCGGTACAGTGAGAAGAGCGGATAGCTGCTGGTGTCGTTCTTGTCATTGCTGGCGGGCAGGTTCAGAATCTGGTCTCGGAAGAGGAGTCGGTATGAGATGGTGTTGACATCTCCCTGCGTTTCCTGATTGTGTGAGCGAGCCTCACGGTAGTTGCCGCGGAGTGAGGATGAGGAACTGACTGCCGGATTCCGATCCGGTGCACACGCAAAGAAAGCACACTTGACGGAACGCGGAATCTTGAGGCTCTTGGGGGCATTGTCCGGGATTTTGTCTGCCTCGGCAAACATCCACTGATATTTATTATTACCGCGCATCTGGAATGCCTCAAAATCATGGGCTATGACTTGCAGGGCAGAGCGGGAATGCGAGGTGGTGTTGACATCCTGGCGGACGGTTTTCCAGAGGTCAACGCCCTGCCGGGTGAGCTGCCCGATAACCAGCACAAGAATGGCTGTTATGGCCATGGCCACTATCAGTTCAATGAGAGTGAAACCACCGCGAAGATTGTGTTTGCTGATGTTCATATTAACTCAGAGTATGGTGAAAATGGGGTTAGCGGCGGAAAGAAAGATTGACGGAGAACATCGGACGCCCGAGTCGCTTCCAGGATTTTCCCTTGTAACGTGCCGGATTGGGTGGCGACATGAGGTAGAAGTCTGCGCGGTATATCACTACGCCGCCCCACGGATTCTTGTCATCCGGGGAAGACACGTATTTATCCGGGGAACTTGCTCCGTTGATAGTGCCGGGATTGCCGGCCAACTCATATTTGCCGTTGCCGGCATCAACAATCTGGGTCATTTTGACCAGAAATACGGGACCGACGGCATCCTTGATTTGGTCTTTGTGAAGGGGGTCGTTTAGGGGACAGGCGATGGAGACAAGTTGATTGCCCTGACCGGGTGTGTTGCGGGATGCCGGCACTGTCGGGTAGGTGCCGTCTGCTCTCTGGGATTTGGTGGTGTCCGCGCGGTAGGAATAGACCACAATGGCATTAGCCGGTGTGCGGGAATGCTGCAACCAGAAAAAGCCCTTGTCAAACGGGCTGAGGAATTGGTTGTCTGAGGCAGAGGTGGCTCCCTCACCCGCTTGTTCGTCAGGGCGTATGACTGACATCTCTGCACGGAGAATGCCGGCAATGCGCTCGGCTTCTTGGCGATTGAGAGCCTGATGTACCAGACCGCGGGCGGGTACGAATACGGTCAGGAACATGGAAAGAAGCACGCCGACCAAACCAATGGCCAAGAGTGTTTCCATGAGGGTGAAGCCACCGCTGCGGTGTTTCTTGTTAAGCAGTTTCATATGGGGAAATGGTTGTCGGAGGAATAAGTCAGCGACCTATGGTCTGATCTGTTGTGTGCAGGTGACTGGTATCACCATTGGGCCAGAGTACAATGCCCTTGGCTCCTACCGGACGTCTCTTAGAGTCCAATTCTCCGGGAATGATACCATCGTGCGCATTCCTGCCGCGTCCCATGCGGCCGGAGATAAGGACGAGCCGCTGCGGACGAGTGGTGGTAAGCGGATCCGCAGAGGGGGCAACGAAGCGTCCTTTTTCGTCAAATTCCACGTAGTATACGCGGGAAGTCCCCCTGTTGGAAATTCGTGCGTTGGTCTGACCTATCATGGTGCCGGAAGCACCATCAGCCCATTCCAGAGGTTTGCTGTAATGGGGACTGAAAAAGACTCCGGGCGGCAGCATGACACCGGAGGAGGTGGAAACCCAGCGCCCTTCCTTGCGGACATCAGAACCATCGTATTGAGCGTCTTCCTTGCTAAGCATCTGTACCGTCATGAAACGCAGGTGCCGGGAGTCGGCAGAGGTGTTGCGGGGGTCATTGACGATGATGACTCGCGTGTAGGTGTCATTCCCCTGAGCCGTGGCTCGGGCTTCCCGTACGAGGTTTTCCAGCATATCCATGCCGGAATCAATGCCTCTCCCCTTGCCCCCCTCTCGGAGAACACCTGCGGCCATGCTCATCAGGATTCCCATGATGGCTATCACAACCAGAAGTTCTACCATGGTAAAACCCTTACGCTGTCGGACAAAAACTTTTTTCATAAACACTCAGAGTTGGTATGTGCAGAATACCGACACTATACATAGCACTTTTTGCGGCTCTCTTCAACCTTTTTTTTCCGCATTCGCGGCGGCTGGCATACATTTTTGGTGTTTAAGATTGACCTTTTGGGAGAAATAGGGTACTAGTTTCCGCAATGACTATATTGGAAGCACTCATTCTCGGGCTGGTGGAAGGACTCACGGAGTATTTGCCGGTGAGTTCGACTGGGCATCTGATTATTACACAGTACCTGTTAGGCTTGCCGGAGTCGGATGCCATGCACGCGTTTGAAATCTGTGTCCAGGGGGGCGCTATTCTGGCTGTGATGGGATTGTATTTCCAGCGGGTCAAAGAGATGTGGCGTGGTTTGATGGGAAAGAATCCCGCCGGAGTGCGGATGATGATTAACATGCTTGCGGGGTTTGTTCCTGCCATGGTTATTGGGTTGCTTTGCTCAAACTACATTAAGGGATACCTGTTTAATGCCACCACGGTCATGGTGATGTGGGTGGTGGGCGGTATCGCCATCCTGCTCTATGTCCGCCATCAGAAGAAAAAAGGTAAGGGATTTGAGGGGAAGGAGCTTTCCGAACTGACGTGGAAAGGCGCTCTCGGAGTCGGCTTTATGCAGTGTATAGCCATGATACCGGGGACGAGTCGCAGCCTGATGACGATGTTGGGCGGTCTGACCGTTGGACTGAGTGTGGCAGCAGCGGTGGAGTTCAGTTTCCTTTTGGGACTCATTACGCTGGGAGCCGCCACGGTGCATGATGCCTGGAAATTCGGCGGTGACATGGTGGAGACAATTGGCTGGGAGGCTATCATTGCCGGGTCGGTCATGGCGTGGGCAAGCTCTATTGTAGCCGTGCGTTGGATGGTGGGGTATCTCAACAAACACAGCCTTTCCATATTCGGCTGGTATCGCATCGCCGCCGGTATTGTCATGTTCGGATTGATTCTCTGCGGCTTGGAGGTGGGGGGCGAATCTCAGGAAGAAAAAGTGCTGCCTCCTGCGGTTTCAGAGACTCAGAAAGTACGCTGATTCCGCAATTGGGCACACTTTGTACTTTTCTTCACGCTGCAAACGTGTAGAATAGACAGCGTACATGATATCATTTCTCAAGAAAATCCTGTATCGTTTTCTGGATTCGTGGCTCGCATGGTTTACGCCCTTGTGGCGTCGGCAGGGCTACGATATGGCGCAATCCATTCAGCGCTATGTGAACATGCATCGCCATAAGCTCTCAGCGGATGAGTTGGAAATTTGTGAGACGCGTCTCGCGGAACTGAAAGCTGCATTGCTGGCATGGGATAGGGAAGAGACTATTCGAATTACCAAGCGCTCGGATTTGCAGTGTTCCGTGATGCCGGGGTTCAGCCGCGGAGCCATCGTGGAGATGGTAGAGTCATTTTTCATCATCATGGTGGTGTTCCTGGGAATTCGTACCTACTACGCCCAGCCGTTCCGCATTCCGACCGGTTCCATGCAGCCCAGTCTCAACGGGATTATCGTACACCACGTGGATGAGATTCCGGCGCTGCCGCAGCGTCTGTTGGAAAAAGTGACCCGCGGTGCTTCCTATGTGGAGGCTGTTGCCGATCGAGCCAAGCGGATTATTTCCATCAAGGAACATAGCAAGTGGATTCTGTTTACCGAGACAGTGCTGACCTTTGATGACGGTTCCACGGTGACTGTACCTTCCGCCCGCGGAACAGTGATGCAGTATCTGAAAGAGCGGGGAAAAGCGGTGGAGAGTATCATGGGGCTGCACATGGGTGCCTACAAGCCCGGTGAGCTGATTATCCGCGCCCGCGTGGATGCCGGGGATATGGTGGTGGTGAACCGTGTTGCCTACCATTTCCGCAAACCGGTACGCGGTGAAACCTTTGTGTTTGATACCCGCGGTATCAATACTTCCATGACCAGTGCAGGAGCCGCCCGTTTGGCAGACCAGTCGGATGCAACACATTACATCAAACGTCTTTGCGGTCTGCCCGGTGATACGCTGTATGTACAGTCTCCGCTCTTACTGGTGAACGGTCAGCCTGCACAGGAAAAGACCATTGCCCGCGTAGCGGGCGGAAAACCGCCGTTTAATCGCGAGGGCTACCAGCAGCTCTCTTCCACCCTGCAGCCCGGTGCATGGCTCACGGATTTGTCCCCCATGTCGCTGCGTAATCCTTCTTCCTCACCCATCCTGCGTGAATACGCCGCTCTGGGTGATAACACCACCAACTCTCTGGACTCCCGCTACTGGGGACCCGTGCGCCAGTTCAACCTCGTAGGCCCTGCCGGCTTTACCCTTTGGCCGTTCACGGAGCACTGGGGACTTATTGAATAATCATCACTTGAAAACTCTCTCTTCATCTCATGGCTGAATCTGATACCATCACCCGCAACGCCAAATCCAATCTGGCATTCACGCTCATGGATTTGCCGGAGCAAACCCGCATACACATGGCGCAGTTTTATGCGTTCTGTCGCATTGTTGATGATATTGTTGACGAACCCGGCATGAGCCCGGAGGAGCGCCACGCTGCTCTGGACCGCTGGGCGGATATCGTCACCAATCGTGCTGAACCGACTCCCGGGATTGAGCATGAGGTGCACAGCATGGTGCTGGAGCTGCAGCTTGATACCGCGCCCATGCTGGAGCTGATAGCCGGATGCCGTGGGGACATTGCCCCCGTGCAGCCCAAAACGCGCGAGGAATTGCTGGCATACGCCTACAAGGTGGCGGCCTGCGTCGGCATTACCAGCGCCACGGTCATGGGCGCCTCACCGGCGGCGCGTGATTATGCCGTTGCGCTGGGCTATGCTCTCCAGCTGGTAAACATCCTGCGGGATATTGCAGAGGACTGCCGCAAATACAATCGCTTCTACCTGCCGGCGGATGACATGGCACTCTTCGGTGTGACCCACGAGGATATCCGTGAGCAGCGCTATTCCTACCGCATGCGCCAACTCCTGGCATACGAGGCGGCTCTGGCGGAAAAATTCTTCTGCGAATCGGAAGAGCTGTACATGGCGCTTTCCGTGGAGGATCGCAACGCACTCATCCCGGCGCAGGCTATGAAGCTCATCTACCACACCATACTGGAGAAGATGCAGGATGATGAGTACCGCGTGTTTGAGCGTCGGTACAGTGTGAACAATTTCCGCAAGCTCTGGTTCATGCTGCGTGCCAAAATGGGCACGGTGGAGCTTCCCTCATTCCCCAGCGTGGCAGATTGGGGCTTCTTCCGCAAAAACAACGATGCCGAATCCTGATTTTTCCAAATTTCGGAGTTTCCCATTTCCTTTTTTCTTGATTTGAAGCGGGAAAACGGGTAGTATGGCACTAATCCGTTATGTCTGATATTTCCCTGACCCACCAGCAGTTCAATGACTGCCTCTGGATTCGCTGCGAGAGCCGCGGATGCTTTGTGAACAGCCCCGTACTCAAATCCGTTGCGGATAAATATCTAGCTTCGGGCGGGGACACCATCGTGGTGGATCTGGAACTTTGTCCGGGTGTGGATTCCACCTTTATGGGGACGCTGGCAGGGCTCGCCCGCAAGTGCATGGCTGCCGGCGGTTCCGTGCAGGTGGCATCTGCCACGCAGCGTACCCGCGCCGCCATGGAAAGTCTGGGGTTAGACATGCTGATAGATATTGACCCGCCCGGTGCATTCTGGGTGCCGGATCTGGCGGAGCGTCGCGCCGCTCTCACTCGAAAATCCGAGGATGAGACCCCGGACATGAGCAATCTTTCGGAACTGGAGCGCACGCGCCACGTGCTGGAGGCACACAACACCTTGCGCTCCATGAGTCATAAGAACAGTGAGACATTCGGCTACGTCTGCGAAACGCTGGAGGAAGATTTGATGCGTCAGACCGAGCAGGCTGACTGATGCTGCTATCCTGAGATGCCGCAAAAGCGTTGTTCCATGGCGGCTGCGTACGGGCAGCTTCTTGCGGAGGTCTACCCGCTTTCGGCAGGGGAGTGCGCCCCGCCCGCGCTGCCGGATGAAATGGCGGTGCAGTCCTGCTGGTCCGCCGGATTGCTGGGTAACGAAGGGGAAACCTGCCACCATGGTCATGTCCGTATTCTGGACGGCGGTCTGTGGAACCGAAGCACCGGGCCTGATTTTCTGCGGGCAGAAATAGAAATCAACGGTGAACGCCGCCGTGGGGATATCGAGATAGACCCGCACCCGCAGGATTGGGAACACCACGGCCACGGAGCCAACCCCGCCTTTAATCAGGTCATCCTGCATGTGGTGCTGACCCCGCCGCCGGCGGGGTGGTATACCCGCAATTCCCTGCATGAGGAAATACCGGTGCTCTATCTCCCGCCGGAGCTGTGGCAGCCCGCTCTGGGGCAGGATATGGCACACCCGCGCACAGAAGTCCCGCTGTGCCGCCGCCCCATGGAGCAGCTGTCGGCTCAGAGCATTGATGCCCTGTTGAAAACAGCCGCCGCTTTCCGCATGGAAAAGAAACGCGCTCATTTCTGCCGAAAGGCAGCCGTGATGGGTGCTCGTCAGGCGTGGTTTGAAGCATGGGCGGAGACGCTGGGGTACTCCGCCAACAAGCATGCCATGCAGATGCTGGTGCGCCGCGCCCCGCTCAAGTCACTGGGGGCGGATGCAGAGTCAATCCTGCTGGGAACCGCCGGATTCATGGTTCCCGTGCTGCCGGAGCGCAGCTCAGCGGAAGCCCGCACCTACCACCGTACCATCTGGGATAGCTGGTGGGAAGTGCGGGAGCAGTATGAACTGAGCCATACGCACCGCATTCCCTGGGTACTGTCACCCATACGCCCCATGAACCACCCGCACAGACGCGTGGCGGCACTGGCACTTTCCGCCCGCCGCTGGCACAGCATCGAGCCTCTGCTTAATGCAGCCGGTGCCGCACAGCTTCGCGAGTTGTTGACCCACCTTTCCCACCCATTCTGGGATACCCATTGTACCCTGGCATCTGCCGCCATGAAACAGCCTGTTGCCCTGGTCGGCCATCAGCGTGTGGACGATTTCCTGGTGAACCACGTCTACGTACAGGATGAGAGCGAACCCGCCTGGCAGACCTACCTCTCCCTCCCTGCCGGAAAGCCATCTTCCACCGTGCAGCGTGTCGCCCTCGCTCTTTTCGGCGAGCGGAAGGATTTGAAAAAGGTACTGACAAAACACTACGCGCACCAGGCCCTGCTTCAGATAGAGGCCGATTTCTGCTCCGTCAACATCTGCAATGAGTGCATGTTCCCCTCCCGCCTGGCCGAGTGGAAGAAGCAATAGCATCGGACGACCATCTCGCTCGCGCAGCGAGCTGAATCATCCTGAGCAATAAAGTGAAATTCTGCCCGTTCGGTCAGAGTGAAATCCGGCTTGCGCCGGGTGAAATCGGCTCTGCGAGCCGGTGAAATGGCTCGCTCTGCTCGCAGTGATGGAATTCCGCATGCCATTCTTCATCACTACCGCCGCCAAGCGGCGGTGATTCAGAGCCCCGTGGGCCGACATAAGTTAGCCCGGGTGTGGAGCCGCGTTAGCGGCGTAACCCCGGGGGGATTATATCAAAATATAGGTGAACCCCGTCAGCAATCGTGCTTTGTGTCATACAAAATTGTGCAAATTTTCAAGTTGTGAAACCTGAGCTCCC
>JAZNLU010000043.1:0-34579 GCA_045579245.1 Akkermansia sp. | reverse complement strand
CGGCTGTTACAGACATTTCTTTGTACAGGTTTCGCAAGGGGCGGATATGGTTTGTGATTTTGTCCCGGTGCTGAACCAGGATAGAATCCCAGGCTTTTATGACAAAATCGGCAAGACATTCTACCCCGCGCCTCCCGGCACCGGGACATACGGCTATGCGCTCAAGGGACAGGGAGAAAGCAGTACCTACTCCCTGCGCAATCCCGGCGTTGTACCGCCCAGCGGCATATATGCCCGAAAGAGCGGTGAAAATGAGCTGGACATCATAGCCGATACGGAAGAATCCGCAGGCAATGGCTGGGAGTGGTTTGCGAACACAGCGCAAGCGTATGAACATTTCGGCATTGTGCCGGATAGGGAAGACTTGTTAACCGAATAATACACTATGGAACAGGAGCAGAAAGAAAAGATGCAGGCGGCTGCTGAGAAGGTGGCTGTGGGTGCGTTTGCCAAGGCTAAGCTGTTGTCGGGCTGGCGTAAGTGGGTGGCGATTGTCATCGGTACTCTGGCTGCGGGGGCTGCCGCGTGGCTGATGAGCGGCTGTGCTGCCGGCTTTGAGCAGACGTCTGACCGTACGGCGGGATTAATCGTAATCCTCTCTCAACACAAATGACAGAATCATCTAAAAATCTTTTTGACCTCATAGAGAAGCGTGCGCGTACCGTGTTGGCAGGCATCGGCATCATTGGCTGTGTGGCTATTTACATCGACTTCAGAAGCGTGGTCAACAAACAGCTGGACGGCTACACAGAGCTCTCCAACAACATCGCCGCGCTGACGCTGGAAGTCAAGCAAACCTCCACCGCCGTCCGTGAGAACTCGATACGCCTGGAACACCTGGAGCGCGAGCATGAAAACACCCGCAACAAACAGAATTAACCCATGAAACACGAAATAATTATTGCCGGAACCATCACCCACGAGATGGTGGAAAAAATCTCAAACCTGCTGGAAAAGATAGTAGAGTCTGACTCTCTCATCGTGAAAATAGACAGTAACGGAGGCAGCGCAGTTGCAGGCCTTGCGCTGCATGACATGCTGAGCACTCATCCTTGCAAAAAGGAAGCTCTCGTGCTGGGCATGTGCGCCTCCGCCGCCACACTGGTGGCCATCGGTTGCAAAAATATCTCTCTCATGCCGAACGCCACCTGGATGGTGCACGCCCCCTCCGGCGGCTTGTTTGGTACCGCAAAACAAATAGAGGATCAACTGGTTCACTTCCGCAACCTGGAGCAACAGGTGGTGACCATCTACACAAAACACACAGGCCGCTCAGAAGAGGATATTCGTGCCGAAATCTCCGGCGACCGCTTTTATCGCGCTTCTGAGGCACTCAGCAAAGGCTGGGTTACCTCCATCATCGGCGGCTCTCCTGCGCCGGAGGTCAAACAGGAAGCACCGGAGACACAGGCTCTGGTTACCGAGGGTGAGAGAAAATTCAAACTCTGGGCATCCATTCCGGAAATGGTCGCCGCTGGTATCGATATTTTCCGCTCTCCGGAGGCTCGGGAGGAGCGCAAAGCCACGCAGGAACTCGCTGCCCTGAAATCCGAAATGGAAGCCTTGCGACAGGAATGCGCCGCCGCCACGCAATCCGCCGAGGCTCTCCGAACCGAACTCACTGCCATGGCGGAGCAGCGTGAAGTGTACGCCCAGCAGCATACCGCTGCCACGTTGGCGCATTTGGGGCGAGATACTGCCCCCCTGCCGGAAGCCCGCTCGGAGATGCCGAACATCCGTGAGCAAATAGAACGCGCCGCAGAGCAGGGCGGTATTGATGCCGCTTTCGCCGCGGCGCGCGCCGCCGCCGGTTTTGAAGACTGATGCGGGAATAACTCTCCCTTTAGTATAAACCCATACACAGAAAACAATGAGTAAAATAGCAGAACAGAACATGGCCTTGCTCCTGCCCAGGACTTACGCCGCAATCACCGGAAAAACCGCACCGGCTCCCGCGCCTGCGGCAGACGCAGCCCCGGAGGCTTCCATGCAAATCAATAACACGACCGCTACCTCTCCCCTGTGGGAAACCGTCTGGACGGGCGGCGTGGTGGACAAGACTCGCCGCCTCATGGCCAGCCTCCGCCCCCTCTTCATGGATGTCTCCACGGGTTTTGACGTCTCTAACCCCAAGGCAATGCCTATCACCAAAATCAACGTGCTGAACTCCATCGGCTCCGCCCGTGAGGATGTGACCGATTGGGAACAGTCCAACATTAATGAAAAGTGGGTAGACTGCCAGACGCACCGCATCTCTGTCTCCTTCTCCATGACCCTGAAGGAGATCCAGAACGGTGCCACCGTGCGTGACAAAGTGGCCGCAGCCGGGCACGCCGCTGCCCTCGGTGTGCTTAACCGCCTTTACAAGACCATTCAGGATGCCGGCATCAGCCCCGTGGCCAAGCCTGCCATGACCCCGGAAGTTGCCACGGAGCTCTCCGCCCTCTTTGATGATAAGGGTGAGACGGATGTGCTGCTGCTGGATGCCTCCAGTCGCGCCAAGCTGCTCAAGGTTTATGATTACAACCTTGACCCGAACAAGGACGGCGTCTTTGACATTGGAATGATTCGCAAGTGCACCATGCTGGATACCGGCTGGAACGGTCTCGCGCTCTCTGCCGGTGGTATCGGTGGCATGATTGCAGAGCCTGACCTCTCCCCGCTCACCGGGCTGGATGTGCAGCGACTCCCGCTTGGCGAAGAGTATGGCATCTCCCTTGTCCTCAAGACCTGGCTCAAGCCCGGGGAGGAACGCATCTGGTTCTCCGTGGAAACGGTCTGCGGCTTTACCGTGGCAGACCCGGACCGCATCGTCCCGCTGACCTTCCAGTCTGCCGCAGCTGCTGCCACCGCTGCTGCCGCCGCAGAGGAATCTGAGAATTAACTCTCACCCGCCGGGGCGGCTTGCGGATGAACCCACCGCCCCGGCTTCCCCCCTTTTCTTTCAGCATGATTCAGGACATCAAAACCCGCCAGCGGGTGCTTAATCTCGCAGGCTATAACGCCGGAACCGTAGACGGTATTGTGGGACCCAAAACCCGCGCCGCACAGGCCGCGTGGGATGCCGATGCGGAAAAAATCGCCGCAGAGGTCGGCACTTTTGACCCCCGCACGGAAAAGAACCTTGCCACCCTCTTGCCTGCATTCCAGAAAGCCGCCCGCCAATGGCTGCAGCAAGCTATCCCCGTAGCCGCCAAGTGGGGCTATTCCCTCAAAATCATCTGCGGTACGCGGGACTTTGCGGAGCAGACTTCCCTCTACGCCAAAGGTCGCACCACAGCAGGCCCCAAGGTCACCAACGCACGTGCAGGCTCGTCTTTTCACAATTACGGCTGTGCGTTCGATATCGGGCTCTTTGCCACAGATGACGGCACTTATATAACCTCCGGCACTCCTTACAAGAAGCTGGTGGAGTCTGTCCCCTTTGCCCACTCCTCTGTCACATGGGGTGGTGCGTTTAAGTCTTTTAAGGACTACCCGCACTTTGAGTGGCACGGCGCAGGCTCCACAACTCAGCAACTCCGCACCGCATCGGAAAAATGACTCAGCTCTCCCTATTTTTCAAAGCAGGCTTTGCGGATCAGCTCTCCGTTGCCGGGCAAACAGTCACGCTGCGCTCACGCGGCTCTGCCCCGTTTGCCGTGCGCGGTGTGCTCACGGAGCGCTCAGACGCGCTGCAGATTCAGGTGGGAGAAGAGCTCCGCACACTCAGCGCCCACCTGCTGCTGCCGCTTTCCTGCCCCCTGAAACCGCAGCCGGGCATGGTAGTGCGCGCCAACGGCAGGAATTTCACCATCTTCGGTGTTACCCGCTCTGAGCATGAAGCCGCTTTCTCCTGCGATCTCTCCGCATCCTCTTAAATGCTTCAGGTCACCTACAACTCCCGGCTGCCTGCCGTCATTAAAGAACACGCGCGCCTGCAGAAAGAAGCACGCCGCAAGGCTCTTGCCGCTGTCAGCAACCGCACTGTCCGCGTCACGCTGCCCCATTCCGTGGCAAAGCTCACCAAAGGCACACCGCCAAGCAAGGGGATCAACCAGACCGCCCTCCGCAAGCAGAAATCCCGCATCCGTCAGGACATTCTTGGAGACAACAAGCTCGGCTCCGGTCTCCGCACCGCTATTCCTACAGGAGCGGGCGGCTTTGTACCGGACTCATTTAAGGGGTATTCCTCCATGCCTTTTGTTGTCTACTCTCAGAAAGGACGCAAGAAGCGCACAGTACAGCCCCTCCGCGGACTCATCACCTCCGGCTCGGAACTAGTCCGCCATATCCGCGTTTACTCCTTCCTCTATTGGAAAAAAGGCGTTGCTCACCGCCGCGTCAAACCCGGCTATAAACTCATCTGGACAACACTGAAAGCCGCCCGTGCCGCCGCAGCCCAACTGGCAGAAGGCTTCGGCTACCTCATGTCCGGCTGGCATGCCCTTGCCCGCCTCTCTCAGTCCGCTGGCTTCGGCAAGGTGACCGCCAAACGCACCCGCGCCCACGGCAGCTCCTCCGCCTCCCTCAAGAATGACGGAGACATCCTTGACCTCACCGCCTACAACAACGCTCTCCCCCACAACAAAAAAGCCCAGCAGTACCAACTCCGCGTGGTAGAAGAATTCATCCCGGATGCCTTCCAACGCGCCCTCGACAACGAAGAGTACTACGCAGCCAAAGCCCTCAACAAATTTACCAAATCCCTCAAATGATAGCCTTTACTGAACACCTCGCCGCCCACCTGCAAAGCACCCTTGCTGAGCACGGCTTTACCACCCCCGTATACTGCAACGCCGCCCCCTACGCCCCGGGAGAAATCACCGCCGCCCACCTCGTCCTGGACTCTGAGGAAGAACTCATCAACGGCAATTCTACTTACTCCCTGAACTACACACTCACCTCCACCCTCCGCCTCCACGAACTGGAAAACCCGCCCTCCTTCTCCATCTGGGCTACCTGCGTCTGTACTGCTCTGCAAACGCTCACCGCAAACTTCCGCAAATACCACCCGCTGCCCGACCGTCCCTCTTCCGACCCCCTCCTACTCCAGTGGCAGCAGGAACGCCCACAAGCCCAGGCGGACGAATCCGGCTACCACGCCACCATCTCCTTCACCCTCGTTGTTCAGTTTTAAGCTGCTTGACTTTCGTCTCCCGCCCCGCTACAATGCAGCCATGACCACCACCGGCAAAACAGGGTGCAGAACCCGCTCTGTAAAACCAAAAACCACCCGCACCCCGCTCCGTAGCTTAAAGCTTGCGGATAATCAATCCCGCAAGAAATTGCAGATATATGTCGGCCTCGGTTATTCCCCGCTTGGCTTTCTGGGCGTGCATAAATTCTACCTCGGAAAAACGGCAGAGGGACTGGCTTTTCTCCTCCCGAGCCTGCTGCTCGCTCCCTTTTCCCTGCTGATCTCTTTCTTTTTCATGTCCTCCGTCTGTTGGCTTCTGTTAAAAATAGAGACAACCAAGGCTTGCAAAGAGAAATCATTTATACGAGACGCAGACGGCAGAACCTTACATCTTTAACCCATCTCCTCCATAGTTCACAAACAAAGCCCGCATCCCGCAAGGGGATGTGGGTCTTGTTTTTTCGGGAATAACTCACCTATAGATGAAAGTAGCATGAATTATTTCCACCACCAAACACACACAGAACAATGCCCGGCATTTTAAGACAAGGATACACCCCCAACTGGGGAATAGAAATAGACAACCTCAGCAGCAAATGGGCCGCCAGCGTCACCCTGGCAGAATCCTTCGGCTGCAACTCCGCCTACCGTGAACACGAGTCGACCAACTACCTCGGCCAGCCCTGCGGATACCTCGCCTATTATCAGGACCTCACCTTTGACCTCTCCGCAACGGTCATCCATGATGATGCGTCTGATCCCGTCTTTGCGAGCGTCTCCCCCTACATCCTCGGCAACCAGACAGCCTCAGAGCTCGCCCTCTCCGATTTCGCCATGAATGACAGCATTACACCCCTGATGGATAAGACCATCTTCGGCGGCTCCGGCGGTACCATCGACCCCGCTTCATTCACCGTTATCACCAAGAGCGTCAACACGACTCAGAGCGCAGGCTCTCAGACACAGTTCTCCTGCTCCGGCCAGTTTTATCAATGGGGTGACGTCATCAAACCCACAGCAGTTTCTTCCTAAGCCCATACCATCCGCCCGGGTGGGGCGTGTACCCCCTAATCCCCGCCCGGGCAACCTCTTTCAGCATGAACCACCTTTCTTTTAATACCGCCGTCTCCGGCGTAGATGAAGCCGCCCTGCTCATCGCACTTTGCTTCCCTTGCAAACCACCGCAACTTGTCAAATCTGTCAATTGCAACTCAAGGGGTAAAAGCGTACCCGACCGCCTGACCTGGCACTTCGCCGCAAAGTCTCCTTCCGGGTATGATCTTAACACCGCCCGCCTGGCATTCACTCTCCCCAAGCACCATCAACCCGCAAACGGTATTTTTCAACGCGCCAGAATTGCCGCTTGTAATTATCAGGCACTTAAATCCACTCTGCGGGGCGAACCTCTCACCGCCCTGATCGGGCAGAACTACACCCTCCTGCGCAACGGAGAAGGAAACCCGGTTCCGCCCCTTTTCTCCGGCGCTCCCTGTACATCCTCCCACCTGCCGTCCGTTGCCATCGCCTGCGCCCTCGGTTGTCGCCTTGCTGCCACCGGGCGTATTCTGGATACCCTGCACGTCCTCCCGTCTCCCGGTCAGCCTGTTACCCCTGAACTCGTACAGAATTACGGCAACTCTGAAGAATCTGCTCGACCCGACAACTTCTCCGACCTCGCAGTCCTCACCGCCATGTTCAAGAACCGCGCCGTCCTCATGGAGCACGCCTATGGCCGCCGTGTCGTCTTCCGAAACGGCTCCCGCGCCGCCATCGTCTCCGGGGATTCCTCTGAAAAACTGATTGATAAAGCCTACGACTTCATCGCATGAGCAAAGCAACCATCGCCCTCAGCGTCAAAGCTGACACCTCCTCTGCCCGCAAATCATTGCAGGAGCTGGACAAGGAGGTCAACAAAATGCAGCAGAAAGCGCAATCCCGCAACAAAAAACAATCAAAAGAAGGAGACTCTCTTTTCGGTTTTGATTTCAGCAACCTCAAAACGAAAGGTCTGGAGGCAATCACCGCCTCCCTGAAACAAATCCCCATTGCCGGAGACCTGGCCGCCAAGTCATTCAGCAAGCTTAGCGGAGCTTTCTCCGGGCTTTCCGGCTTGCTGGTCGGCGGTGTGACTCTCGTGTATAAACTGGCCACCGGGCTCATGGACTGGGTCAACTTCGGCTCAAAAGCCTCAGAGGAATTCCGAAAAATTAACACCTCCCTCTCCACCCTCGCCAAAAATCTCGGCTCCACCGTCTCTACCAAAGGACTCACTCAGGATATTCAATGGCTCGCTGCGGAAGGCGTCGGCAACATCGACCAGCTCACGCAGGCGGCAAAAACACTCATGGTCGCCTTTGACGGCAACCAGGCTGCCGTCCGCCGCTACCTCCCCATGATTGACGACCTCGCCCAGGGAGCCAACATGTCCGCTGAGCAGTTCGCCGCCCTCATGGCTCGCGTGGATGATGCAGGCAAGGTGGAAAGCCGCGTATTCAATACGCTGAAATCACAGGGACTCCCCGTATACGATGCTCTGGCAGAAGTACTGGGCACCACCGGCACCGCCGCGCAGGAAGCCGCAGCCAAAGGCGAAATCTCCATGCAGCAGTGGTATGCCACCATCGAAAAACTGCATGAAGCCTACAAGGGACTCTCTGCGGAGCTTTCCTCCAACACCTTGGAGGGGGCTCGCGCCACCTACGAAGCCGCCAAATCTCTTGCCTACAAAGGCGCCGCAGATGCCGCCGACGCCGTGGAAATTGCCCGCCTCAACACCAAAGCCGCGCAGTTCAAGATAGATGCCTTTGACCAGGAACTCCAGATTGAGCTCGCTGCTGCCGGTACCATTGTCGGCAAAGTGCGCGCAGGTTTGAACTCGCTCGGTGAAGACCTTACGGATTTCTGGGGGCTGGCCACAAAGGCTGTCTCTAAAGTCACCAGCTGGCTGGGCAACGCCGGGGATATCGTTGCTACTAACCTCATCAGAGCCGCATCCCCCTTTGAGTATATTCCCAACTTTGCCGGCTCCTCAGCAAAAGATATCGGAGAATACCTCGCTGAAGCTACCGATTATTACAAGCAAATGGAAGGTCTAGTCTCCGCGGGGACCGCCATGGAGGAGGACACCGCAGCCCAACTCCGTGACTCCATGCGCCGCATCAAAGCCAATATCGAGATCGCAGAAAAAGCATCCAAAGAAGCCATGGAGGCAGAACAACGCGCCAAAGATGCAGAAATCCAAGCCAACAAAGAAGCAGCAGATGCCGCCGCTGCTAAAGCCAAAGCGGACAAGGAAGCCGCTGATAAAGCAAGACAGGAAGCCGCCGAGCGTAAACGCTCAGAAGAAGCCATCAAACAGGAACGCATCGCGCGGCTGAAAAATGTACAGGACTACGCCAAACACCTTAACATGGAGGAAGCCCGGGTAGAAGCAGACACTGCCGCAGATGCCGGCGACCTCACCAAGCTGGAAGAAGCCGCTGACAAAATGGCACAGGCTGCCGGCATGCTCAGCATGACGGATCTGGAAACAACCCTTGCCGCCCTCACTGAAAAAATCAAAAACAACCCGGAAGGTGTCACCCAGGAGGAGCTCGACAAACACAAGGAACTGCTGGCTCTCATGCAAGAGGTCACCCGCCTCCAGCAGGAAGCCGAAAAGACCCGGCAAGACGCCGAAAATCGCGCTCAGGAAGAACAACAGCAGCGTCAGCAGGCGCAGGACGAATATGACCAACGCTGCCGTGACAACGAGCAGGAAGCGCAGGAGGAAGCGCAGGAAAACGCCCGCCGCAAAGCATCCGATGACCCGGCTGCCGCATCTGACCTTGCTGAAGCCGCCGCTCAGTACAAACAGGAACTGCTGGACGCAGGCTTTGCCCTGGAAGAAGCCCGTGAACTCTTTGACCAATGGGTGAATCAGCAAATGGATAAAGCGCAGGACAACCTCACTGCTGATACCCATTACAAAGACAAGGACGGTAAGCGCATCCTCGCAGACCCGGACATGAAAAACTCCCTCAAAGAACTGGCAAGCCAGGCTCACTCCGGTGACCTCGAATCCCGCCGCGAAGCCGCTGCTCAGTTGAAAGAAGTACAGGAAGCAAACCGTCTTGCAAAAGAGCAGCTCTCAATCCTGTCAAAGCTCAAATTTGAAGCAAAAGCCCAATAACAGCATGAAAACACGCAACGAAACCGCCACCACATTCGTCAGCCAGGGAGACACCTTTGCCTCCGGCATGCGCCGCCTCTCCATGGCTTCCGTAGCCCTCCTGGAGATGACCAACAACAAATACCTCCCCGTCCTTCTCAACGGCGAAGAGAATCCCCACGACCGCTTGGAAATCCTCAAATACATCTACATCCACTCCGCTCCCGTGCATGATGTCATACTAGCATGCCAGGCCTATCGCAAAGACCCACGCGTTTTTGAACTGCTGGTGCTGGAATGGGCTCACTCCCTCACCCCTGAGCAGGCGCTGGAAGCTGTGCAATTCCTCAATGAGGAAACAGAAGATGTGGCCAACGCCTCCGCCCGCATCATCCCCACAGCCGGAGGAGACCCCTCAAAAAACGCGCCACGCCGGCAGGCTTAATCTACCTCACCTGTCTGCTGGCTGAAATCACCCACTGGAGCGAGGAAACTATCCGCTGGATGCCCTTCTACAAAACCCTCTCCTACATCCACGTCCACAACATCCGCAACGGCATCGATACCGAATGGCGCTTTGCCGAAGGCGGCAAAAAAGCTATCTCCAAAGAAGCATTCAAACAAATCCTCCAATCATGAAAGAATTAAAGATAAACGTCCCAGCCATCATTCCCAAAACTATCAACATCTCTGCGCAGAATCCATCCCAGACAGAACTCTCCAATCAGGGATTACAAGCAGATGGCAGCAACACGGAGACTCGCACCTACGAAATCTTGGAATCTGTCCTGTCCGACTTTATCAGCCAACAGCTTGAAGCCGGAAGCATCTCAGGAAAGAAACAGGTCCTTATCTCTGCCAATAACAACGGAAATGGCTCAATTTATGAAGTATCGGTCACAGTGCAGTCTCTAAATTATGCCGGTGAAACTCCATACTTTACGAATTCCGCCAATTCTATATTTAAGCATATCGCAACGGAGCGCTAAACACTCATTATGCCTGAAGAAAATTCAGTTCAACAGCTCAATCTCTGGAGGCATCAGGAAAAAATCACCGCCTGCCATCTGAATGAAATGGTGAGAGCCATCAACTTCCTGCTGAAAACAGTCGGCTACCTCCACAACCGCACCGCTCTGTCCAATTACGAAGCGCCGGGAGCATCCCACAAAAACTACCCGGGCATTATCGAAAAAGTGACGGTCTCCCCTGATGCAACCACCCCGCACATCAGTTACGGCAACCTCATCTTGCCTCCGTTCGGCCAAACGCCTAGTCAAACACCTCTCGCAGACTACAACCCCGCAACTAATTCCGGAACCCCCGGCATTATCTCCGGAATTAAGCATTACGAAGACATAAGTGCCCCCGACATAACAGACGGAGAAATACATCTTCCTGTTGCAAACTCTGACCCATCATCATCTTCAAAACAAACAGGAAGCGTACATTCTGTCGCCTACGACAATAGCCAGGAGTCCCCTTGCATCCAAAAAGGTAAAATAATCCTCAACCCGGCTGATGCTTCTAATCCCGGTTTTATTTCAGGAATAGAATTGTCTGAGAGCTCCTCTATCCCGGACATCTACAAGGGAGTCATTCGCATTCCTCCTGCTTATTTTGAATCGGAAAATTTTTATGATTCTTCCTCTCCCGGATATATTCAAAAAATATCTTACGATGAAAGCCGTACTTCTCCCGCAATCCACCAGGGAAATATAAAACTCAATCCTGCCAACTACACGCCGGGAAACGAAGTTGGAACCCCTGGTTATATCTCTAAAGTAGAGATACAAAATTATGACCCCTCTAATACATCAGTCTCAGAAGAGCAGAAGAAAGCTCGAATTGACCAAGGGAAAATAATAATTCCTCTTCCTCAAGCATCAACTAAAGACCTTTCTATAGAAAACGTTTCTTGCATGGGTTACTCTGCCGCTCCGGGGGTGGACGGTTGGGTACAAACTATGATTATACATGGTTCGTATCAAAACGGATCACTTCAATACCGGCGTGACGATCGCCAACTTATGCGCATAAAAGACAACAAGCTCCAAGTGATACAACAAATCAGTTACGACGGTTACTCCTGGTCAGATGCCTCATAATGAATCAGGATAAATATTCCAGTATTCCTCAGCATCGTCAGGCGTTGCCGCAGCACGATAGTGAATAAACAGGGTGTCTGAACCACGGGAGTGTCCCATGTTGGCTTTTAGTGCATTCGCGTCTTTATATTTTGACAGGTAATAGGTGGCATAACTGTGGCGAGCCGTATCAGTTCGCCCTTGAAGCTTAGCTTTTTTTACTGTCTCTTGCCGTTTGCGTAGCCAGTTAGGTGGGCAGATTGGCTCTGTTGGTTCATGTTCGCCTGAAATGGACAACCACGCTGACAAATTCTCTTCAATTTCAACATTGCGAACTTGCGCAGTTTTTGCGATTGCCGGAGAGATGTGGATAAAACCATCGCGCATGTTTCCCCATGTGAGTCGGGTCAACTCAGCAGGGCGAATACCGGCAAAAAGTAACAAAGAAAACGCTGCGATGCAGTCAGCAGGAGCAGTCTCCATTAGCCTGCGAGCCTCTTGAGGCGTGAATACATCCACTCCCTCCTGAGTACGAGTGCGCACTTGCTCCACCTTTGCAAACGGGTTCGCAGTAATCAAATCTTGCCGCACCGCGTACGAAAAAGCGGGGCGCAGCGTCCGCAAAGCGTTCGCCTTGTATCCAGCAGACGGAAAACGTGCGGACAGCCATGCCTCCAAGCTTCGCCCTGTAACATCAGCTACCGCAACCCCATCAAAAGCTTCCAGAAAAAGCTTGCTGATAGTGGCAAAATTGCGTCGACTCGTTGCCGACCACGAAGCCGCTTTACTTTCCGCGAACTCTAGACAAAGCTGATTTACTGACACATGATGCCCGGAAGACTTCAAGAGGGGAAGAGCTGTCTCTACTGTTCTATCAAGAGAAATATCCACCCCCGCCTCCGCAAGCCGTTCGAAAGCCCGCACAGCATCTCGAACTTGGGCAGGAGAGAGAACATCCATCTTGCTTTCCGTTCGAGTAGCCGCTAATAATTCACCCCGTTTCCGTTCTGCCTCTGCTTTTGTGTGGAAGTACATATAAGCTGCTTTGCCGGAAGGGTTGAGATACTTGGGAACCCAAATGACCCAGAAAGTGGACCCTTTAACCATCTTTCGAATGTTGAATTTAGCTATCCTCATACTGAGTGTTCTCTAGGTTTCTCTAGCTTATAAGCTTCTCAACTCTGATTTTACACACATTTTACGCAAAATCAACACAAAATCACTAGCAGCAAAAAATCCCCACAAGCTTTTAACTTGTAGGGATTTAGCGGACAGGGAGGGATTCGAACCCTCGGTACGGTTTTGCCGTACACACGATTTCCAATCTAAGATGCAGATTTTGTAAAGAGTTGCTGGTTAGTTATTCTTTGGTTTAATGACCATTTGGTGACTAAATAAGCTTTCGCTGTTTTGCGGTTATGTGAAGTGTCCGTGTAGAAACTTGAAGAGGAAAAGCTTGATGTGGAGGAGTTGTGGAGGAGTTGTGGAGGAGTTGAAAAAAAGGAACGCCCCGCAGGGGCGGCCTGCTGGGCGTTCTAAATCCTTTTGCGGGTGCTTGAGGATTTGAGGTGTTGCAAACGTTCTGTTACCAGCAGGCGGTTTGCGGGGTTGCGGTTGATGGTCTATTTATAATCGCAAGGGAAAGGTAGCACATTTTTTGCGATAATGTCAATACTTTTTGCGAAAATGTAAAGCTTTTTTGTGTTTTTTTGTTGATTTGTCAGGCAAGCGATGCTATAAGAGGCAAGGATGCCTGCCCGTAGGGGGACGAGCAGGCATCGTGGGTGACCTTACTTCTTCTTGATTGCCTGTATCATTTTTGTGGTTTGACGCAGGCATTCAGGAAGCAAAGCCATTATGATTATTAAATAGACCATAGATTTGCTTTCTTGTTTCATTTATAAGAGTCACAACGTTGGTAAGGCGTTTGCTCTTGTGGTTGCCGGGTAATTTACTGTGAGCCCTTCACAATCCGCAACGGCGGGAATTTAGCATGAACGGGTTAGGGTGTCAATAAAATAATCTTACTTTGGTATATTCGCTTTCTACAGTGGGTGGTGTTAAATTTGTTGAAAAGATACTATATTTTGTGGAAGGTGTGTTTAAAGGCGAGGGGATGCTGTGCTGTGCCACTATGTGTTGTATCTGCGAGGAATACGCTTTTTTTTACAGGGTTGCGGAGGAGTTGACGGGAAGTACGATGTGCGAATTACGAAGGACGATGTGAATATGGTGCCGCACGGTGGGGAGGTGGGGCTCTGTGGTTTAGCTCTGTGGTTTAGCTCTGTGGTTATGTCTAGGGAGTTCCTGCTTGCTTGTCTAGGGAGTTCCACTTGCTTGTCTGGGGAGTTGGGGCTTTATTTCCTCGGGGTGGGGAGGGGGGTAGGGGGGTATAAATGTTCTAGGATACCTCTAAGCTTGTTTTTTGCTGTTGATGTAAAACCTGTAATCTTTTTTATCGTATTCTTATCAATAATAAAACACTCATAGCTTATTTTGTTATCGGCGCTTTTACATTCTGCAGCTACAAAATACATTTGGTATGGATTGTATTGTTTGAATTGAGTTATATTTGTATATGCTAACTTGTTTTTTGATATGCTGCATCCCGCTAATGATTCCATTTCAGATAAATAATTAGATGCTATATTTGTTTGTCTTGCCGGTGATTCTATGTTAACTGGTGACCAATCTTCTTTTTTTCGGTCAATAATGTATGAATAATCACCTGAAACGAAATGTTGTTCGAGTGAGTATATTGTATCGGGAATTAAATAAGAAAAACTTTGAGATGAGAAAGAAGCTCTCGTTACATTTACGTTTTTTATATCAAGTGCTTGTAAGATTGCCTTTATGTTGGAACATTCGTGATGCGAATGAACTCCTAATATTACATGAGATATATATTTAAACAATATATCATCATAAAAATAAATGTGAGTATAATCTTTACTTGGCTCTCTTTTAGATTGTTCTAAAGGTATTGCTATTCGGTATTCTTCTTCATGTGACCATTCCAAAGCTTTTCTGTGTAGTAAGGATAATGTGTTATCTCCTCTTACTCTATTTTCTTTATATTCGACTGCTCGTATTATTTTGCTTGTATTTTGGACTGTATAGTCATCATCGATTAGTTTATATTGTCCCCTTTTAATTTTTTCAACGGGAATATCAAATGCCAAGCAGGCGCCTTTACTGCTATTTGCATAATATCCCCACATTGCGGAGCTGTCACACCTACAGGATAGACATATGTACCCATATTCTTTTATTAGTTCGCTCTGCTTTTCTTTATTTTGCTGGACGCATTCTGTGACATCGTTTGTATTCCACGGCATAGACAGATGAATCCTCTTAGATGATAAAAGAGGTATCAAAGATTCAGGTTTTACATACAGATAAAGTCTAATGAATGGAATCTCGAATATTTCTTTTTTGTCTTTGTTCAGCCTTTCTATTGGATCTGCAAAGATGCCAATGTTTAGTGTCCGGCTTTTATGTTTCATTGCGTCTTACGTTTTTTGAGCTGGGAGAGTTATTGATGGGGGTAAAGCCAGCGGAGAATAATAACAAACATACCTATTACGCTTGCTGTCGTAGATGAAACTAAAGCGATAAGAACGGAGTTATCTAATCCATGTTGATCGAAACGAAAATAGTGAACGATTAGGGTGATGATAACAAATAATAACCAGATGCATGTTCCTAATTTAACTTGTTTAACTGTTTCTTCTCTAGCTTTTCTGTAATTTTCATTCTGCTGATGTTGTGCATACATTTCGCATGCTTCAATTTGTTCTTTTAATACTAGATTTTGGCTTTTAATAGCTTGGTAATTATCATCATCTTGCAATGCTTCTTCTTCTCTTTCATATTGCTCATTTGTCGATACTTTCATGACTTCTCAACCTTCGTGCTTGTAATTTCATTCCAATTTTTTATAAGCTTTTTGACCGCAAACGGAGTAATGTGTCCGCAGTTGCTACATATCATGTAAATCGTAGGAAGTGTCGTCATTGGAGGAACTTCTGGTTCAGAACCAAATACATAAATCATATCGCGTGCTTCTCCTATAGATATAGAAAAAACTTCTTCTCTACAGAAAGGGCATTTGTATTCTGCGTTGATTTCTAGGATTTTATCTCCTATAAGTTTTCGTACCCTTTGGATTTCTTCTTTTAATTCTTTACCTTTCATATACTATGTATAGTTATTCGGTTGCGAGTTTGGTGAGTTTAGAGTTTTGTTAGCAGAAAAAGAGACAGACAATTATATGTCCTGCTATAATGAGCTGAAGTAGACTCATGAAGAACGGTGGCAGATGCCAAAATGTTCCCAGTCGTTTACTTACGCGGTATAACGCTGTAAGAAAGAAACAGTTTTTTTGATGTCCCGCTTCATACGATACAGAAAAATGCTCGCTAAGATGTAAGTATACGCTGAAGAAGAGATTAAATAATGATGTAACTGCGAGTATTCCAATGAGAGAGTTAAATTCATCGAACCTTACATTAAGAAGTGATGCTAGTGACGCAGTTAAAATAAGCAATGAAATGTGAGTCAATGCTTTTGCCCAGTCCCCCTCTTTCTCTATTAGTAGTTTGGTGAGCTCAAAGTTAAAAATAGATTCTGTAGGGGTTTCTTTTCTGCTTGGTATTATTGCAAGAAGAACGAAGCCTGAGGTAAATACTGCAATTATGATGTAGTAGATAAAGAGAGGAATGGGAATCATTGCTTTTTAGCCATTTGGAGTTTTGCAAACTCGTTAAGCAGTTCGCATACTGTATTGTTAATTTGTTGCTGGAGTGCTGTGAGCTTTGCTTCTACTTTTTTCTGGAATTCCGGGGGGAGGTCTGCGGGCAGGTCAAGGAGTCCGGATATTTGGTTGGAAAGGGGGAGTTCGGTAGCTTCCGGTGTGGTTGCCTTTTGTTCCTGGGTGAGGTCTTTATTCAGGAGGTCGGTTGTGGAAACGGAAAAGTAGGTACTTATTTTTTCCAGAACGGTGCGTTTGGGTATCCTTCTCTCGTTAAAGTATCGAGAGAAGGATACCTTATGGATGCCGAGCTGGTCGGCAATTTCACAGTCAAGTAGTCCTGTTTTGTTAACCAGATGCCGCAGATTTAACAAAAATCTGCTTGTTTTGTTAATTTCTTCTTGCATTTTGTTTACGGTTCTGTTAACTTGGGTGTGTAACCCGCACCCAAACACGAAACAGGACGGGTTACAACGGAAACAAATTAACACGAAAGGCGATGAAAATCAAGAAGCAAGTAGGTGCTGTTAACCGCACGGGTAAGATTACGCCGCAATGGCTCTATAGCTGGGGTTGGTCTTGCATGGCCGCAGCTGAAGCCTGTGGGGTGAGCCGCACGCACATGGCGCTTTGTCTGAAAGGCAAGCGACGTATGAGTCCGGAGCTCAAGCAGCGGGTGCTCTCTCTGCCGAAGCGCGAGCCGGTGACGGGGAAGTATATGGCGGAGTTTAAATGAAGTACGAGGGACGAATTACGAAGGACGAAAGGAGTAGTTTTATGATTATCGACGAGACGTTTATATGGCTTTATGCCGCATTTAAGGTGGGGCGTGCATGCCTCATTCTCGCGCTTGCTGGCTTATTGGGAGCTATTTGCTTTTTTGCTATAGCATGTGAAAAGCACGGTAGTATAAAGCCAACGGTGACATGTGCTGTGTTCTGCGTGCTTTGTTTATTTATTGCTG
Organism: Akkermansia sp.; assembly: GCA_045579245.1. Classification (GTDB taxonomy): domain Bacteria; phylum Verrucomicrobiota; class Verrucomicrobiia; order Verrucomicrobiales; family Akkermansiaceae; genus Akkermansia. The sequence continues at coordinate 17,506 of JAZNLU010000043.1, read as the reverse complement.
TGGTGACGCCGAATTTTGAGGAGGTCAAAGGCTATGCATATTACCGCATTGGGTCAGAAGTGGTGGATTCTGATGCTGCTAAGCAGTTGTTCGAGGCCACTATGAATGTGTTAGAGCAGAAGGGAAAGTAAGTAGGAAGTATGATACCGAATTTATCCAATAGAGCAACCGCAGCGAATTGCGGGAGATGCGACGTGAGTCAGAAGCTTTGTGAGATAGAGGGTATACTTGATACCATCGAGCAGGCTTTACCCATGGAAGAATACAGAAGTGCGTTTAATAGCATACGAGAAAAGCTTTTGTACGCTCGATGCACTCTAAACAATGTAATTTGCGATATTTTCAGCAAATGTGACCGTGCTGTTGTTGACGAAAAAAACAAAGGAAAGGAGTAGTTTTATGGAGAAGAAGAAGGTAGAGCAGCGGCTGGTGAGCGCGGCGAAGTTGGTGGAGGCGTTGCCGGAGTTTTTTACGGAGCGCAATCAGGTGCTGCGGCTGGCGCAGCGGCGGGTGATTCCCTGCTATGTGTTGCCGGGGACGGGGCGCGCGCGGCGGGCGGAGTACCGCTTCTCTGTGAAGGAGGTGCGCCGCCAGATGCGGGAGTATTATCAACCGGCGGTCTGAGGGAAGGACGATTTACGAAGTACGATTTACGAGTTACGAATTTTATGGATGCGTTTTTTGAACGGCCTGTGGTGTGGCTCTGTTCGCTGTGTGTGCTGGCGCTGGTGCTGCTGGCGCGCTGTGGGGAGCGGGAGGTGTATGACCCGTATGCCTGGCAAGGTGCGCAGCCGGATGGGGCTGAGGTCGGTTGCTATGAGTATGAGATGGTGCCCGGCTTCGACGGAACGGAGTCCCGTTCCGTCTACGCCGAGGCGACTCCCCTCCGAAGCTCCGGGGAGTCGGAGATGGTGGAGAATAGTTTGCCGCCGACGGGAAACTGGGAGTGATTTACGAAGTACGATTTACGAAGTTTTTAGCTATGAAGAATGATGCATTACTGAAGAAGAAGGAGGAACGGCGTTTTCTGAAGAAGGCGGGGTTCGGGAAGGAGCATGCGGGGCTGGGTGGTCTGGCTGTGGAGTTGTATGGCCCGGCTTCGTCCGACCCTGGTCAGGGTCGTTCTACGCCGAGGCTCGCCGCTCCGAAGCTCCGCGGCTCGGGGGCGGCGAAGAGGACGCTGACGGATCTCTGCCGTGAGGCGCGGGTGATGCGCGATGAGTGTCGCTCGCTGCGCGATGAGTGCAGCAGGGCGCTGGAGGCGGTGGGGTTTGCCCGCCGTAGGATGCGCCGGGATTTGGTGCGGCTGGCGTGGTTTGCGGGTGGGCTTTCGCTGGTGAATGTGGGGGTGTGGCTGTATGTGCTGCTGTGTTGAGGTGTAATGAGAAAGTTTTTCGGTGCTCTGCTGTCCGGGCGTGTAGGGTGGTATGTGTGCCGGCTCCGGTGGGAGCGTTAGTCGAGATAATGTGAGATTCCTAGTCATAGGCAAGGCGGTTTGGGAGCCGCCGCAGGCACGCGAATGGGCTCCCGATTATGTGCTGTGTGTGCGGGTGCACGGGTTGTCCGGCCAGGACGGCCCCCGGGTTCGAGTCCCGGGCACGGCTTCCCGAAAGGGAGTCTAAATCCGGGTGCTTGGAGGAGGTGCGGCTCTGCCGCTGCCGGAGGGGGAGGACTTCTCCGGTGGCGGTATGAGCGGGCTAAAGTTCGAGTTCCCGATTTATCAATACCAATCAATACACGATTATGGATACGAATGTTGATAATACAAGTGATGTGGTAATGATGGCGGGTGGCCCGTCTTCGTCAGATGGGCGAACCCCATCTGACTACGCCGAGGCTCCGGCGCTCCGAAACTCCGCGCCTGCGGTGCTGGTGGAGGGTGCTGTTGGTGAGAATGTGCTGACGCCGGGGCTGGCGCGTGAGGTGGTGCCTGGGCGTGCGGTGGTGGTGCATGAGGATTGCCGTGTGGTGAATACGGCGGTTTTTGCTGACACGCCGTTCCGCCGGGCGGGGTCTGTGACGCTGGGTACGCTGCAGGATTTTGTGGCGTATGTGAAGGCGCGGATGACTCCGGCTGTGCGGGTGTTTGTGGGTAAGCATTTTGTGCGTGCTGTGTTCAATGCCGACTCCTGGTGGGATGATGTGGCGGATTTTGATGTGGAGTATACGCAGGAGTGGATGCGCTGGAATGGGGGGTCTGAGAAGTGGAGTTCACAGCCGGATTTCTGCGATTTTCTGGAGGACGAGGCGCGGGTGATTGTGGAGCCGTGCGGGGCTGACCTTTTGCAGTTGGTGACGGATTTCCGTATGCTGCAGAAGGTGGAGTTCGGGGCTTCATACCGAGGGGCGGATGGGCAGATGTGTGTCTCATACACGGAGAAGAATTCGGGGGTGGGGCGTGATTTGGCGCTGCCCGGGGAGTTCAAGTTGCATTTGCCGGTGCTGAAGGGTGCGGAGAAGATGACAACGTATGAGGTTGTGGCAAAGCTGCGCTGCCGGGTGGATAAGGAGAGTCACAAGTTGTCGTTGCAGTACCGATTGGTGCGCCCGGATGTGCCGATGGATAATGCGGTGGCTGATGTGGCGGGCTGGCTGCGCGAGCAGTTGCAGGAGGCGGAGGTTTATGTGGGTAAGTTGGACAAGTCTCCCCGTGTGGCGCTGATGGTAGATTAAGGGTTTGTTTTGTTTAGAAGTGAGCCGAGCCGCCCGGAGTTCGTTTGAAAAAGTATCCGGGAAAAATTTAACCAAGAAAATCAATACTATGAATTCTGAGAATAATACGATGTTGGCTGCTCCGGCTGTGCAGGGGCAGGGGGTGTTTCACCGTAATGCGCTGAGTGCTCTGACGGAGCAGTTGGGGATGACGGATTATAATGAGTTGGCGGGGATTCTGAAGAATACGATTATGCCGAAGTCGAGCGATGAGGAGATGGCGGCTTTTGCGCTGGTGTGCTCGACGTACAAGCTGAATCCTCTGACGAGGGAGGTGTATGCGTTCCCGACTAAGGCGGGTGGTATCATGCCGATGATCGGTATTGATGGGTGGCTTAAGATTGCGCACTCGCACCCGGATTATGCGGGGATGGGTTGGGCTGAGGGGGCTGAGGATAATGACCGCTGGTGTGAGTGTACGGTGTGGTTGAAGAGTACGCCGGAGCACCCGGTGACGATTCGTGAGTATCTTTCTGAGTGTAGGCAAGCTAGTTCTCCTGTGTGGGCTCAGCGGCCGAAGCGGATGCTGCGGCACCGGGCTACGATTCAGGCGATTCGCTATGCGCTGGGGATTAGCGGTGTGAGTGATGCTGATGATTGGCAGGAGCAGGGTTTTGAGGGGAGTATGCAGATGCGTGATGTGACGCGGATGCCGGAGGGTGTGAAGGGGTGTGGTGGTATACGGCCGGCGGTTCCGGTGTTGCCTGTTACGGGTGTGGTGCCGGGTAAGGGTGCGCCGGAGACGGGGGCTGTTTCTGCTGATGATGAGGCGGAGGGGCTGGCTGAGTTGAAGCCTGCCGGTGGTGGGTTGTTGCACCCGGAGTTGCACGGGGATAAGACGCCGTTTTTGAGTTGGCCGGAGGAGTTGCCGCGGGAGTTGCCGCGGGATAGCGGGCTGTATGTCGGCGCGGAGGCTAGGAAGCGTATGTGAGATTTACGAATTACGAATTACGAATTTTTTGTGAGTTATGTACAAAGAGCTTGATTTCAAGGGGGTGCTGGAGGGGCTGACGACAAGGGGGTGCTGTATTGGGGCTGTGCGCCCCAGGGAGTACCATGCGTGGAAGCCGGAGCTGGAGAGGGCTTTCGGGTGCCCGGTGGTGAGTAAGAGTAGTCTGGGGGATTTTATGGAGTCTCCCTACCGCTACCATTATAATGCGACGCATGGTGTGCGCAAGGAGTCTGCGGCGCTGCGTATGGGCAGTATGATTGACTGTATGGCGCTGACGCCGGATTTGTGGGATGCGGAGTATGCGGAGCCGTGGCAGCCGAGTGAGCCGCGCCGGGTGCAGCTGAAGAAGGATGGTACGCCCTATGCTGATGGGCGGCAGGATGCTGCGCAGAGGGCTGCGTGGGAGGCGGAGCGTGCTGAGTTTGAGGCTCGCTGTGAGCGGGATGGGGTTACGATTCTGAAAGAGGGGGAGCGGGAGCATGTGGAGCTGGTGGCCGGGCAGGTGACGGAGCATCTGGCGGAGTTTGGGCTGGTGCTTGGTGAGTCGTTTGCAAGTCAGGTGGGTATGTGGATGTATGTGGACAGTATTGACGGTACGCCACTGCCGCAGCCGCTGATTGTGACGGGGCTGATTGATATCTGCCCGGCGCAGGGGGGGCGCGAGTGTGATGCGCTGTGGGATTTGAAGTCGACGAGCCGCTCTGTGGAGAATGCGGAGGGGTTGTTCTACGCGATTGAGGATTTCCACTATGGGCTGCATGTGCTGTACCTGGATTTGTTTAACTGGTGTACGGGGGAGGCGCGTGATTCGTTCGGGTTCCTGTTTGTGGAGACGGTGCTGCCGGCGATGAGTCGTGCGGTGCGTATGGGGGCTAGTGAGTTGGAGTTGCACCGGGTGGATTATAAGAATGCGCTGGTGCGGTTTTCGCGGTGCTGGGCAAGTGGGGATTGGGGGTCGCCGATGCTGGAGACGAGGTTTTATGTGCCGACGCGTGCGGAGGCGAAGAGGCTGATGAATTACGAAGGACGAGGTACGAAGGACGAGTTATGAATATTCAGACGGCGAAGGTTAAGGAGTTGCCTGGTATTTTGCAGGCTCCGGTGGTGCCGAAGGGGTTGATTTCTGCTGCGAATCTGGCTGAGCTTGCAGGGTGCTGTGCAGGGGCGGTTCGGGAGCGCTGCCGGAGGTGCGGTGTGGTGGGTGTGTATGTGCGTCGGGTGAATGTCAATGGCGACGGCATCGGAGGGCGCATGATTTGCTACCCGAAGGAGGCGGCGCTGGATGCGGTGCTGGGAAAGGAGGAGAAATGACTAGGGAACAATGCGAAAGCTGTAAACATTTTGCAGTCGTAAAAAAAGGAGAAGGGCTCTGTTATTGCTGCATGCTGTTCGCCATGCATGTGCTAAGCGGAGACTGGTGCGAGAGTTACGAGAAAGAAAATAGAAAGGAGGAGGTATGAGCGTCATTTGGCTTATATTTTTCGTGCTTGGTTTCTCTTTCAACATTTATGTGTTGAGGGAAGTTGTGAAAGAAGCAAAAAAAGACCCGACAGCCGCAGGCCTTGCGGTATATTTCGGAGGGCTGGCGTTGGTTGCGTGTGGCATGTGTGGTTTTGGAATTATCTTATTCATACTCGAACGCGTAGCATAGAAAGGAGGAGAAATGAAACTTACCAGAGCACAGAGGCTTTTCATGAAGGCCGGAATTGTTGATTGCAGGTTGCGAGCCTACGCTGCCTCTTTTAGAACGTTACGCGCCAATTCACACGCTTATGCGCTCACGGCACAGGAGGTAAGAATCCTGCGTCGCGAGCGAAAAAGGGCTATCCGCGCGGCGCTGGAGGAGTGGCAGAAGGAGGAGAGGTCTATCATGCTCCGCGCAATCAATGAACAACTTATGTACTAATCAGGAAGGGGGTAGAATAATGTTTGAATACAAAGAGATTATAACAAGTCGCGCTCACATGGAAAACGAAGTCTTGTATTGGCAAAAACGCGGATGGGTCGTTGTTTCGCACGCTGTATGCCCGAATCACAATATTTCTCTGCTGTTAAGAAGGGAGGTTGGCGATGCATGAGTATATGCGGGTGAATGTGTGCGGGCGGGTGACGCTGGCGGAGGAGAGGTTCTCCGGCGGTGGCAGGCGGCTGGCGCGGCTGTGTGTGGCTACGGGCGGGGATGCCCGCAAGGTGGGGTCTGTGGCGCAGTTCGATTTCTATGACGAGGACTTGATTCCGCTGGTGTTGTCTTGCCGCCGGGAGGAGCGGGTGCTGGTGCTGGGGAGGTTGAGCGGCAGCTACTCTGACAAGGGGTACTGGAATGCGTATCTGTTCGGCGATGCGGTGTTCCGTGCGGATGCGGGTGTTGGGGCTACAGCCCCGCGCGCCGATGCACCGGCACCGATGCCGAATGAGGAGGAGGAGGATATTCCGTTCTGAGGGTTATGAAGGCGAATGTGACGAGGATTAAGCCGTTGTATGCGGAGATGGCCGAGCGGTGCCGGGAACATGTGACGGAGCTGCGGGCTGCGGTGCGTGTGGGAAATGCTGTGGCGGCTCTTGGGCATGCCCGTGCGCTGCAGGGGCAGGTGGATGCGTTCTGCGACCTGCTGGGGCCGGTGGTGGATAAGCACCTGATGGAAAGGAGGGGGAACTGATATGGGGAATTACGATTTACGAGTTACGAATGACGATTTTTTCTGTTGGTTATGGCGGACTGGTTAAAACTGACAATTTGCGGTTGTTTTTGCGAATTAGAAAAAGCAGAATTGATGCGTTGGATTGTCTCAAAATATTTGCAGTATGGATTCCGTATGACCGCGCGCGCTTCCAAAAACGGAACAGCAGAAGTTAGCGGAATTTTGCAGCCCATGAGCGTGGACAGAACACAACAGGAAAAAACGAGAAGTTCTTTAGTCAGATTGTATAATCCTTTCGGGCAATCTTGGGTTTGCGATGCAAAACATCTGATAAGCATAGAAATCGAAACATCTGAATAAAATTATGGCCGATTGGTTAAAACTGAATCATTCGCTGGTGCGGAGTGCGAAGGTGCGGGGGCTGATGAGGCTGCTGCGCTGTAAGAAGCATGCTGCGCTGGGGCTGGCGGTGCATTGGCTCTGCTGGGTGGATGAACAAACGGTTGATGGGCAGACGGGTCTGTCGCCTGATGAGTTGGACGATGAGATAGGTTTTCGCGGTGGCGCGGAGGCGTTGATCGGCATCGGCTGGGCAGCTCTGGGTGAGGATGGGCTGGTGTATGCTCTGGAGTTTGGGAAGCACTGTGGGGAGTCTGCGAAGGAGCGGGCGCTCAATAGCAGGAGGCAGGCGAATAAGCGGGCGCGAGATAAGGAGGTGTCACGTGTGGTGTCACGCGATGTGTCACGGTCGGAGCGTGACGGGTGTCACGGTGAATGTCACGGTGGTGGTGTTACCAGAATAGAAGAGAATAGAATTCAATATAAGGGGAGGGGTAGTAATACGGTGGTTTCAGGGCGCACGCGCGCTGATTTGTCGACGGAGGAGTGGGGGCGCTTCCGCGCCTGGCTGGTGAGGCTGGGCTCTGCGCTGCCGATGCTGGGGAGGCTGAATCCGGATGTGCCGCTGCCGGGGAAGGTGGAGGATGCGGCGGTGGCGGCATGGGCTGCGCTTCCGGGGCTCTCTGATGCGGAGGTGGAGGCTCTGCGGCGGTATTATGCTGCGCCGGATGATGCGGTGCGGACGTACCGCCCGAATGGGCTTGAGTGGTTTTTTGAGGGGTTGCCGGATGTGCTGGGCTATGCGCTCACGTGGTGTGCTGCGGCTGATGCTAAGGCGGCACGGCGGCTGCGTGCTCAGGAGCGTGAGCGGGTGGTTTCTATGCGCAAGGTGGATGGGAAGCCTGCTACGGAGGCGGAGAAGGAGGAGTTTCTGGGGTTTCTGCGTGGGGAGGATGCGGAGGAAGGGGGTGTGGTATGAGTGCTATTGATCGCGCGATGGGGTATTACAAGGTGCAGTGCGGGGAGCAATGGCCGGAGCGGTGGGTCAGAGATTTGTCGGCTGCGGATTACAGGGGGCTGCTGGTGCTGCGGGATGAGGTGGTGCTGATTGCCTGGCCGACTCGGTATCCGGGGCCTGTTATTCCGGGGGCGTCTTATCTGCGGGCGGTGTTGCCGCGGGAGGTGTGGGAGGAGGGGTTGTATGTGCACCTGGCGGTGGGTGATCTGGCTGCTCTGGCAGGTGTGGAGGTGCCGTGGCGGTGGCTTTGCTGGCAGCGGGGGCTGCGGTCGCAGGAATGGCACTGGGCGCGCTCTGTGCGGGTGTGTGACAGGTTGCGTGGTATGGCTAAATGTTAGTCATATTATGCGAAGTTGTAGCTTGTTTTTTGTGTGTTAATTTGGTATTCTGTGGTTATGACGGATGCGGCGTTGTTTTGTCTGGCGGATGATTTGGTGAGCTGTGGTGCGACTCCGCCGCTTCAGCCTACGATGAAGGGGCTGTTGCGTGCGCTGTGGCTGCATGGGGAGTTGTCCAGTTCGGAGTTGTATTCTCTGGTGCCGTGTGCGGATAATACGCTGCGGGCTCAGTTGAGCCGGTTGCGTGCGGTGGGGTATGTGGTGGGGGAGCGCAGGGGGCGTGGGCCGTGGGTGGTTTACCGGTTGACGGTGTGTGGGAGGCTGGCGGTGGAGCAGTGGCATGCGGATGTGTTGCGCAAGGTGGAGGCGCTGCGGGCTGCGGGGAGGAGGGGGAGCCGGGATGTTGACTGAGGAGCAGAAGGTTTTCTGCCGGTTGGTGGCGGTTGATGGTGTCAAACAGGGGGCTGCGTATGCGCAGGTTTTTGGTTGTAAGGCGAATAGTGCTTCCACTCTGGCTAGCAGGCTGCTGAAGAATGTTGAAATACGGGAGGAGATTGAACGGCTGACGTTGCGGAAGGTTGATAAGCGGGCTGAGGTGGCTATTGCGGGGTTGGTGTGGAGTAAGGAGGTGAGGATGGAGAAGCTCCAGGAGTGGGCGGAGTTGTGTGTGCGGAATGGTGATGTGGCGACGGCGATCAGGGCGGTGGATGTGCTCAATAAGATGGATGGGGCGTATGCGCCGGTGCAGGTGGAGCAGAAGGTGGTGGGGTGTGTTGATTTGCGGGCGATGGTGTTGGCGGCGTGTGCGCAGTCGCGGGTGAGGGATGGTTGACGTTTTTTTGCGGGTTGTGACATGGTGGGCGTTGTTTTTGGCGGTGTGGTGGGGTAGTGTGTGGGTATGGTTACTAATTTTGTCGGGATTCAGAAGGATTTTACGGTGCCGTGTGGGGTGCGGGCTGATGTGGGGCTCCGGGTGAAGCGGGCTGATGGGTCGCCTGCTGCGGTGGGGCGTGCTACGTGGCGTTTGGGGATTTGGAAGGACGGTGCGGAGGCTGTGGCTACGCGGTTTGGTGAGTTGTTGCCTGTGCCTGATGGTGCGGGTGAGGGTGATTTGTTCTGGCGGTTTCCGGTACTGGAGGCGGGGCTGTGGAGCTATGAGTTGACGGCACGCGGGAGTGATGGGGAGGTGGCGCGTGTGTTTTATGGGGTGATTGGTTCTGCTGCGGCGAGTGATATTGTGGCGGATGGTGAGGTGGTTGGTGTGAAGGGGTGGCGGATGCTGGAGGTGTTGCTGCCGGAGGTGGCCGGGGGGAAGGTGGAGGCTCACTGGCTGAGCGGTGATTATGTGCTGGCGCTCTGTGAGGTGGCGCGGGGTGAGGCTGACCGTGCCAAGACGGAGGCGGATAGAGCCAAGACGGAGGCTGACCGTGCGGCGGGGGTTGCGAGTGGGATGCAGGACGCGCTGGATGGGGCTGTGGGTGAGGCTACGCGGAGAGCGGAGGATGCCGCAGAGCGGGCAGAGGATGCCAAGGATGTGGTGGTGGGCAAGTTTAATGAGACGGATGCTTTTATTGAGGCGTTCTGGGACAGGGCTCATACTGTTATTGTACCCAACACGCAGACCGGAACATGGGTGATTGGCGGTTTTAATACAGGGGTCAAGTTCTGTGGTGAGAATGGGGTTGCGCCAGACATAAATGCTGCGGGAGAGTGGCTTGTTTTCGACTGGGAAAAGGGCTGGGTGAATACCGGGGTGAGAGCCAAGGCTGAGGATGGTTACTCTCCGAACATTAATTCTCTTGGGTTGTGGGTGTGGAGGAATGCTGCCGGGGAGCTGGAGGTTGGCCCTTCTGCATACGGAAGAGATGGAAAGGATGGCAGTGTGGTTGTGAGGCATCTAGTTGGAGCTTTTGAGGACATTCCGACTGAGGGGGAAACGTGCAACAGTGGGCATATTTATTATGTGCCAAGAGCCAGTGAGATAACGAGACGGGAGGTGAGTTCTGTTCGCGCGGCAGATGTCACTAATGTGGGTTCTTTTGTTGGGGATGTTGTTTTTGCCGCACGGCGTTCGGCTTCTGTAGTCGGGACGGAAAACACTCCTGCGTTCGGGCAGGAGCAAACGGGGCGCAGGTTGGTTCGTTTTGGCATGCTGGCAGGTTTCAGCATGGCTGGAGTGCCGTCAGAAGAGGCTTTGTTCGCGCACTTGTATTTCCATGAGAACGGCGCGTGGTCGTATCTGGGACGCAGTGCTGCTGCGGTTGCTCAAGTTCCCGGGGTTGAGAGCTTTTGGGAGTTTGAGAATTTGGTTCTTCCTATAGGTGGCTATGACATGCGTGTTGTATTCAGCAGGTATGAGACACGGGAGGAAGCGGAACAGAATAAGGAGACTGTTCGAGCGCAGGTTGTTAGCAATCCCGGCGATGGGAGCTACTGTGGTGAGCATCGCTGGGCGGCTATTGCCAGCTGGGAACTGGAAGCGGTGTATACAAAAGGGTATGATGTGTATCACTGGGTTCACAAGGAGGATGGTTCTGAGGGCTGGGTTCCCGTGAATGAGCTGTACGATTTAGCTACGGCTGAGGTGTACGGGCTGATGAAGTATGCTACGGATTTGCCCGTGGTGGGGGGTGCGCCTGTTGGTAAGAATAGTTCCGGGCAGGCATGTGTGCCGCGAGCTGAGTATTCTGTTGCCGGGTCAGGACGGCTGTCTGACGGCACTGCGTTAAATGATAGAAACTCCGGGCTCGTGGGGATGGATAGCAATGGTGCGTTCCGCACGTCTAAAGCAAGCCATGCGCGGCATGGTAGTGTGAAGTTTTCGCGTGAGGACACGTTGGCAAGGTGTTTGTGTATTGGCGAAGTTCCTGATGGTACGATGGTTGATGGCCGAGATAGAGGAGGTTCGGCAGGGAGTACACGAGCTGAGCGACACACGTATGGAGTTGTCAAAACGTCATTTTTCTATGAGGCGAATGGGTGGGACTATAACAACACTGATTACATGGCGCCCATTGGTATGCGCTCTGATGTGCGTAATGCAAAGGCCGGGGATTCTGACAACTGGTATACCGGGGCAAACGGGCATCTTGCTATTAAATTGGCTCACGGAGGAGCGTTGAGATGGCATTCAACTGGGCAGATGACGACAGATGGTGCTGTTTATTCTACAGGAGGCTATCTGGAGGTTAAGACTGATGATTCTTTCTCTCAAGAAGGCGGCAAGCTGGTTCTCATGAAAGCCACGGCTTCTTTGCTCGGCGGGGTGAAGGTGCAGGAGACGCTGGCTAGAGGCACGGCTGTGCCTACAGGGACGGCGGTGCTCGATTATCTGTCCGCGAATTATTTAACGGCAGCGCAGGTGAGGGGTGAGTTTTCTGCGATGTTGACGCCGTATGCTACGCAGAGCTGGACGAGTAGTAATTTTGTCAGTAATGAGTGGAAGACGGAGGCTGAAACAATTTTGACTACGCATGAGAATAGGCTTGATGCTGCGGAGTTGTCTATTATTAACAACAAGGCTGAGTGTGAATTGTCGGTTACGCAGCTGACAGATACGGTGAATAACAACAAGACGGCATGTGTCAATTCTGTCAAGGCTCTCCTCGATAAAATTGCTGTGCTGGAGGAGATGATTGCTGGGTATGTGAAGTTTGTTGGCGCGTTTGAGGGGACGGTTGAGTTATGGGGAGGCACCGCTGAGGAGTTTTCGAAGATAGATATTACCGGAAAGAGAATGTTCATGACTTTGGAGAACTGATATGTTAAAGGTTTACTACAAAGGGAAGATGCGGCGTATACTGAGTATTCAGGTTCGCGATAATAAGGGTGTTCTCCGCGATGTAACTGCATGGTATGATAAAAATAAGCGCAAGATTTGGCCTGATGACGCGGCGCGGAGTAATGCGCTGCGTGTGAAGCTTCCTGAAAAGGGGACGGAGGCGTGGGCTTACTGGGTGCATGCGGTTGATGCTGTGCGGCGGTGTGGGGCGGCTGAGGATTGTTGCATGTATATTGAGTTGCTGGGGAAGCGGTATTACCTTGTGGCTGCGCCTGATGGGAGCGAGGCTTTGCAGCTGGAGGGTAGCTCTATTTATTTTGCCGGTGGGGCGAGTTTCCCGACTGATGGGGTCGGGGCGAGTGTTCGGGTGGTGGCGAATGTGCCAAGTCGTGTGGGCGGGGTTCGAGCTAGTGCGGCTGGGCAGCAGTTTGTGGTGGCATCCAGCAGCGACATTTGGGATGAGCAGTTGGCTGCTGATGAGGTGCCGATGGATTTCATGAACATTGGGCGGTTGGTGTTGCATAGCAGTTGGCGTGTGTTGTTGCCGATGCTGCCGGGGAGTGTGTTCAAGATGACTTGCACAAAGGGGCAGTCTGAGCAGAATCCGCGTTTCTGGTATGAGTTGAGTGCGTTGGAGGGCGGTGAGGTTTTCTGGCGCCACCGTGGTTATCTGGTTGGTGGTGGGCGATGGAAGTATTCGAGTGGTTACGGTATGGCTGAGGGTTCGCGCAGTTTCCGTTCCGGCGGAGCGCGTTTCTGGTGGGATAATGTGTGGGGTAAGAGTGCGTATTTGGCCGGGTCGGTTGGTTACAAGCTCGATATGTATGTAACGTCAACGGGCAATTATAAGAGGGGAAGTGTGACGCTGGTGTTTCCGCGTTTCAGCCGCAGCTGGGATTTAGAGGTTGAGAGTGTTAACGAGTTGTCTTTATAAGTATTATGCAGACGAGAGTATGTTTTAATGGTGGTGAATTTTCACCGGAGATGGCGATGCGCTCTGATATGGAGCAGTATTACAAGGGGGTGGCGCGGCTGGAGAATTGGGAGCTGAGCCAGATGGGTGGTATTCGGCGGCGGCGGGGGATGAGGAAGGTTTGCGCGGCGCTTGGTGAGGGGAGCAGGCTGGTGCCGTATGTGTATTCGTACGCAGAGGGTGAGGGGTTGCGGTATGTGGTGGAGGTGACGAGTGATTGTGTACGTGTTCTGTCTGAGAGCGGGACGCAGGTGGCGCTGTTTCGCAGTGGGGTTGAGGGGGCTCCGGTGTTTCGGTTGGATCCCGGTGCTGTGAGGTTTGAGCAGGTGAGGGGGTGGTTGTTTCTGACGTGTCCGGGGCAGGCTCCGCTGGTGTTGGAGTTGGAGGAGGGGCTGGAGTTTGTGCTGCGTGTGTGGGAGTTTGAGCAGGTGCCGTGGCGGTATGATGAGTTGCGGGATTCTGAGGTTGTGGTGAGGCCTGCGGGTGGAGATTTTGAGGTGGAGTTTGCAGAGGACGAGAGGGATGGCGCGCAGGGGCTGGAGGGCAATGAGTGTTTCCGGGCGAGTTTCTGGACGGAGGAGCAGGAGGCGGTATGTGTGGAGGAGTCTGTGCTTTCCGGCGTGAAGGTGATGGCGGATGGGATGGTGCCGATGGGGGCGATTAAGGGGGAATGTTTTGCGGTGCCTGTCGATGAGACGGTGAAATTCTGGGTGTGTAAGCAGGAGTTTCCTGTGGAGGTGTATGTGGCGGGTCTGGATGATCCCGGGTGTTACCCTGACAATTTTGTGGCGGCAGAGAATGCTGCGGGGTGGCAGGATGTGAGGCGGGGGTATTCTGTGCGGGATTTTGTGTCGGATGGGAAGGTTGCCAGGGGGAGTCGTCTGGCGATTGTGGGCGGGTACTGGGAGTATTGGACGTGTGTGAAAGATTTTGTGTGGGCTGAGGGTGATGGCCGGCTGTTCCGGGATTTGCCCGGATATTTTGTGCGGGGCGTGGCGGTAGGTGGTGCGCTGCCGTGTCGCGGCGGGTGGAAGTTTCTGTGCAGTGGTCTGTGGTATGGGAGTTACGAGGTGCGGAGGAATTATGAGTCCGCAGAGTTGAGTGTGGAGTGGGAGGCGAGAGGGTGTAGTTTTAGCCGTTTGGAGGAGGCGAGCAACGCTGTGCTGAGCGGTACTGAGGAGGGTGAGATGTGTTATTTGCGGCTGTTGTTGACCAGGAGTCGGCGAATGGTGGCTATCAATGAGGATGCTGGTGTGTCTATGCTGCGTGCGGGTTTCCCGCCGGATAGTTGTGGGAACAGGTTGGTGGTGGAGGGGTATCGGCATGATATGACGCTGCTGGCTCAGCCTGACGAAGAGGGGTATGTGCGGTGGAGTTCTCCGGATAGGGTGCAGCTGCGGTGGTTAGGTGAGAGACGGACGAGGGATTGGAGTTGGGCGGCGTTTGGTTATAAGTATGGGTGGCCTATGCTGGTGGGGTGTTTCCAGGGGCGGCTGGTGTTTGCGGCTACGGAGAGTGAGCCTCAGAAGGTGTGGCTGAGCCGGGTGGATGATTTGAATAATTTTGCGAGTTCTGCGGGTGATGCGGGTGGTTTTGCGGTGGAGTTGACTACGGAGACGGTAGATCCGATTTGTTGGATGCAGGAGCATGATAGTAAGCTGATGCTGGGGACGACCGGAGGGGAGTATGTGCTGCAGAATGGGAGTAGTGATGCGGGGGCGGTGACGGCGAAGAATGCGTACTGTGCGCGGCATGGGCATGTGGGGAGTCTGCTTGGGCCTGCGTGGATGCTGGAGAATGAGGTGGTGTATGTGGAGCGGGGGAATTGCCGGGTGCGGGTGTTCCGGTTCTGGCTGGAGATGAATGGGTACCGGAGTGAGGATTTGAGTGTGCTTGCACCGCATGTGTTGCGTGATCACGGTGGTGTGGTGGGGGTGACGGCGCTGGAGAAGCCGGAGCGGGTGTTGGTGTTTGCGCTGGGTGATGGGCAGGTGGCGCTGTGTGTGTATAATCAGTTTCACCAGGTGATGGGGTGGCACCGGTGGGTGACGGATGGGCGGGTATTGTCTGTGTGTGGGATGCCTGCCGGTGGTGCCAGTGCTGACAGGCTGTGGCTGGTGGTTAAGCGTGAGAAACGGGCTGCTAATGGTGCTGTGCTGGGCTCTGAGGTAAATGTGGAGGTGGTGGATGCTGAGTCTCCGTATGTGGATGCGGGGGGGCGTGATTATGTGTCAGCTGTGAGGACTAATGATTTGTTGGTGAAGATTGAGCGGCGCGCGGGGCGTGAGGCTCAGGCGGGGGCTGTGGTGCGGTTTGGGGGTGTGTGGTCTGTGGAGGGGCTGCGATACCGCTATAATGAGTTGGATGGTTGGCAGGAGTTGGCGCGTTTTGAGGAGGTGTTGCCGCCGGGGTGGTTTTTGTTGCCGGGGGCTCAGCGGGCTGATTTTGAGCATTGGGTGGAGTTGGAGGTGCGCGGTGAGCGCGCTTGTGAGGTTTTGGCGATTCAAGGCTAATTGAGAGTAGGATATGGGAGCTGATTGGTATGAGGGGTGCTGGCGTGACCGGAAGTGGCGGTTGAATCATCTGTATTGGATTGAGGTGAAGAGTGGGCCGCCGCAGCGTTTCCGGATGAATTGGGCGCAGGAGGAGCTTTTTGACAATTTGTGGACGCGCAATCAGGTGCTGAAGGCGCGGCAGTTGGGGATTTCTACGCTGACGAGTCTGTATATTCTGGATGCGATGTTGTTTGAGGGGAATTTTCATGCGGGGATTATTGATAAGCGGTTGGATGATGCGGTGAATAAGCTGGGGAAGATGCGTTTTGCGTTCCGGGCGATGGTGGAGCCGCCGGGGAATGGGGTGGACTGGGTGGAGGATGCGGAGGACAGGGGGATGATTGCGGATTTTGCGGGGAAGATTGCCCGGTTGATGGGTGGGGATGAGGCGTGTGATGATAAGAAGGGGCCGTTCCGTGAGAAGTCTGCGCGTTTTCTGAATGGGAGTGATGTGCAGGTGGGGACGAGTATGCGCGGTGGTACGCTGAAGTTTCTGCATGTGTCTGAGTTCGGTTGGAAGGCGGCGCACCGGCCGCAGGAGGCGCGTGAGGTGATTACGGGTGGGGTGAATACGGTGTCGTCAGACAGTATTGTGGTGATGGAGAGTACGCATGAGGGGGGGAAGGCGGGGGAGAATTACCGCCGGGTGGCGCTGGCGATGCGGAATGTGGGGAAGCGGTTGGATAAGCTGGAGGAGAGGTTTTTCTTTTTCCCGTGGTGGAAGGAGCCGAGTTACCGCTTGCCGGTGGTGGGGGAGAAGTTGTATGAGGCGCACGAGCTGGAGTATTTTGCGAAGCTGGCGGAGGAGGGGATTTTGCTGGATGAGGAGCAGAAGCGGTGGTATGTGGGGCAATGGCGCAGTAATGGTATGGCGGTGCGGCAGGAGTATCCGAGTACGCCTGCGGAGGCTCTGGATTCTCAGATTGAGGGGGCTATTTATGGGCGGGAGATTGATGCTGCGCGTATGGATGGGCGGCTGGACAGGGTGTTTGAGGCGGATGACGATTTGCCGCTGTATGTGAGTTGGGATTTGGGGGTGGCGGACTGGACGAGTTTGTGGCTTTTCCAGCCGCGGCGGGATGGACGGTTTTCTGTGCTGGATTGTAAGAGTGCTAATCGGCAGCGGTTGGAGTTTTATGTGGGGGTGGTGCGGCGGTGGGAGGCGCAGTTCGGGCAGCCGATTAAGTGTCATTTCCTGCCGCATGACGGGCGGGCGGATAAGAGTGCGCTGGGGCTGGGGACGGCGGAGTTTCATTTCCGGCAGCAGGGGTTGCCGGTGGTGTGTCTGAAGCGGACGGGGAGTGTGTTCGGGAGTATTCAGCAGGTGCGGCGGTTTTTGCGGCATTGTGTGTTCCATGAGCGCTGTGGTGTGCCGCTGCTGGTGGAGGGTGAGGAGTTTATGAGTGGGTTGAATGCGCTGGAGAATTATCGCTGGGCGCCGATGGGGGCGAATGGTGAGCAGCGGCAGGAGCCGCTGCATAGTGATGAGAGTCATCCTGCGGATGCGTTCCGCTATTTTGTGGAGGCTTATGAGGCGGGGTTGGTGACGATGTATGGGGTGAGGGTGTTGGATACGCCGCGTTCGGGGGTGTTGGGGATGCGCCGGGTGGCGCGCGGGGCGAGCTGGCGCAGGTGATTTTTTTGCGGGTTGTGACATTGTGGGCGTTGTTTTTGTGGTGGGGTGTGGGTTAGGATGTGGGTATGAAGGAGGTTGAAACGAGACTGGGGAAGACTTACGCGGTTGAATGCGTGGGTGAGGTGGTTGTTACGAATACGGAGACCGGGGCGGTTGTTGCACAAGGAGATGGCAGCGGGCAGGTGTTTTTCACGGCCTGTGCTAATTCCTATACTGTCTCTGACGCTTCGGCAAAGATTGCGGAGCTTTTTAAGTCTGCCCCGGGGTCTAATGTTGCCCCCGGGGCGATTGCTGCGGCGCAGGTGGCGGCGCGTGAGGCGAAGGAGGCAGCCGACAGAGCTGAGGAGGCTGCTGCTGCTGCTGCCGCTGCGTCCACCGCCGCCGATGCGGTGAAATATGACCTATTGCCCATGTCGGTGGATTGGCTTCGTGGCAAATTTGCTCAAGCTCTGGCGCCGGATACTTATACGTTCGATTACCTCAATGATGGTTTAATAAGTCTGTCATTTGCTCCGGAGTTACCGCGAGAAGACTGCGATGAACTGTTGGCTCTTTTCTCTCGT
>JAZNLU010000042.1:0-4502 GCA_045579245.1 Akkermansia sp. | reverse complement strand
ATTTTGTTATAATGCAGCAAGCTTTTCTGAGTGGTGATAAAGATGGGTGATTATTGGCTCATGTTTCGTCATTACCCGTTGGGTTTTCAAGTGTTATGAAGCAATATCTTTACGCAGACGGGGTGGAAAACGTGTCTCTTGCCGGCGGGATGGTTCGGCTGGATCTTTTTCACTATGAGGGCAGACCGGCAGAGGGGCAGCGTGAGCTGCCGCATGAGGTAACGCAGCAGCTGGTGCTGCCGGCGGCGGCGTTTATGCGGGCGTTTGAATCGATGCAGCGTTTTGTGGAGGAGTTGGAGAAGTCCGGGGTGGTGCACAGGACGATGCCGAGCCCGAACCCTGCTCCGACCCGGGCAATATCGCCCAATTTTGAATGATTTTTAACTATGGATGAGGAAGTAGAGGTGGTTCAAACGGGGCGTGCCTGTTTGGAGGAGCTTTGTAAGTTGGTGCCGGATGCCGGCAACTTGGACGCGCTGATGGGGGAGGGATCTGTGGAGTCCCCGGAGCGGGTGCAGAAGGTGCTTTCTGCACTCCGGCTCAAGCCGGAGTGGCGTGAGGATGTCTCGACGGATGAGTTGGCGACGCATTTTGGCTCTCCCGTGGTGCTGCATCTGGGAAATGGGAACTGGGTGATTTTCCTGGGCTGCCGCCGAGGCGCTGAGGGCGAGGAAGAGCACTACGCTGTATTTGACCCGCTGAGCCGTGAGAGTGGTAAGGTGATTTTCCTGAAAAAAGCGGCATTGGAGAAGGCATGGGGAGGCAAGGCTGTGTTCCTGCGCAATTTTGCCAATCAGAACTACGCGGCAGACGGTCGTCACACGCTGATTTACTGTCTGGTGAGTATTTGCCGCCACCATAATCTGGATGCAGATGTGCGCCGCTTGCTGCATGAATACGCTGTGGAGGAGGAGCCGAGTCTGAGCCTGTTGCGCAAGATGGGTGATGACCTGGGGTTGACATCCCGCCGGGGTAAGCTCAAGTGGGCGGCTCTGGAGGAGCGTGAGCATATCTATCCCTGTGTGGGGGTGAAAAAGGATGGAACGGGTGCGGTGCTCTGCGGTATGCGAGAGGTGGCTCCGCCCCCCGGTGAGGAGCCGAAGGAGGATGCACCGCTGGTGATGGGTGTTTGGGACCCGACACCGCCTGCTCAGGGGCAGGCTCCGGCGATTGAGTGGCTGACGCAGGAGCAGTATGAGGAAAAGTTCAGCGGTGAGGTGGTGCTGTTCAAGCGGGTGTTTTCTCTGCTGGATGAGAACCGACCCTTTGGGCTGCTGTGGTTCATTCCTGAGTTTGCGCGGCAGAAGAAGTTGCTGGCCGAGGTGGCCACGGCGGTGCTGGCTATCAGTGCTATCGGGCTGGTGACGCCGCTGTTCTTCCAGCTGGTGGTGGATAAGGTGCTGGTGCACCAGAGCTACACTACGCTCACGGTGCTGGGGATTGCGGTGTGTGTGGCGCTGCTGTTCAATGCCATTTTGGAATTTCTGCAGAATTATCTGCTTATCTTTGCCACGAACAGAATTGATATTCGCCTGGCTACCAAGACATTCCGTAAGCTGCTGAATCTGCCGGTGGATTTCTATGAGCGCATCTCCAGCGGTGTGCTCATTAAGCACATGCAACAGACGGAAAAAATCCGCCAGTTCCTCTCCGGCAGCCTGTTCTTCAGCCTGCTGGAGCTGATATCACTGCTGGTGTTTCTGCCGGTGCTGTTCTGGTACAGCGCGAAGCTGACCTTTGTGGTGCTGCTCTTCACCTTCCTGATGGCTCTGGTAATTGCGGTGCTGATTAAGCCATTCCAACGCCGTCTGGAGGAGCTGTACCAGGCAGAAGGACGTCGCCAGGGGATGCTGGTGGAAACGATTCACGGTGTCCGCACGGTCAAATCTCTGGCGCTGGAGCCGGTGTTGCAGCGCAAGTGGAATGACACGGCGGCGTTTGCCATCTCCCGCTATTTCAATGTGGCCAAGATTTCCATGACGGCGCGTACGCTCAGTCACTGGCTGGAGCGGCTCATGGGGGTGTGCATCATCTGGGTGGGTGCATTGGCGGTATTCGATGCAGAGATTTCCGTGGGTGCGCTCATTGCCTTCAATATGTTGGCCGGGCGTGTTACCGGACCGCTGGTTCGCATTGTGGGGCTGGTGCATGAGTACCAGCAGACCTCGCTGTCCGTGCGCATGCTCGGGGTGGTGATGAATGCCCGCGATGAGCAGGTGGGCGGCGGTATCCGCCAGCCGCTGCGCGGTGAAATATCCTTTGAGAACATCCGCTTCCAGTATCTGCCGGATGCTCCGCCGGCCATTCGTGATTTCACCTATCGTATTCAGCCCGGCACTACAGTTGGCTTGGTGGGGCGCAGTGGTTCCGGCAAGACAACGGTGACCAAGCTGATGCAGGGACTCTATCCGCTCCAGCAGGGTGTCATTAAGTATGATGGAATTGACCTGCGAGAGATTGACCGCGCGCATCTTCGCTCCCACATCGGCGTGGTGTTGCAGGATAATTACTTCTTCCACGGCACTATCCGTGAGAACCTGACGCTCACGAAGAAAGATGCCACGATGGAGGAGGTTATCTATGCCGCCCGTGTGGCGGGTGCGGAGGAGTTCATCCAGAACTTGCCGCGCGGATATGACTCCATGCTGGAGGAGAACGCCAGCAACCTGTCCGGCGGCCAGCGTCAGCGGCTTGCCATTGCTCGTGCGTTGCTGCCCAACCCGCGTATCCTCATTTTCGATGAGGCCACGAGTGCGCTTGACCCGGAGAGTGAGACGCTTATCCGCCGCAATCTCAAGCAGATTGCGCGCAACCGTACCGTTTTCATCATTTCTCATCGGCTCTCTATCCTCTGTCGTGCAGATGATATCGTAGTGCTGGAGAAGGGAGCGATTCTGGAGCATGGTACACACCGCCAACTGGTTGCTGCCGGCGGTCTGTACGCCAGTTTCTGGCAGCAGCAAATGGGAACAGAGGAGGATTGAGAGCCATGAGCCGTAAAAAGAAAAGATTGAAGGAGCTGACGGATGCCGATATTGCAGCCTGCGAGCCGGAATCCATCTGGCTGGAGACGCGCAAGTGCCCGGTGCCGGCACACAGTGTGATGTGGGTCATTGTACTGTTACTGGTATTGGCTGTGGTTTGGGCCTGTGTGTCGAAGGTGGATAAAGTGGTGGCAGCAGAGGGCAAGCTGGTGACAACGCGCCCGAATATCACCATGAAACCGCTGGAGCGCAGCGTCATCAAATCCGTGCCGGTGCGCATGGGGCAGGTGGTGGAAAAAGACCAGGTGCTGGTGGAGCTAGACCCCACCGTGAACGCCGCAGAGCTCAAATCGCTCACCGACCAGCTGGCGCACTATCAGTGCCAGGAAGCCCGACTGAAGGCGGAGCAGAGTTATGCCGCTGAGTTTGAAATGCCGGAGGCTCTTGCCGGTTCGGAGTCTGCGGTGCAGCAACTGGAACTTTTCAAATCACGGCGTGAGTATTATGCCCGCCGAGTGGCGTATTTGCAGGCCAGTGTGAATCGCTATGATGCTACCACCAAGTCCGTGGAAAAATCGCTGACGAAATATGATGAGATGATGGAGCCTCTCAACCGCATTGAGTCTGTTTATGTCAAGCTGGCAGAGCAGGGGCTTGCTCCGCGTGTGGAGATGCTCAATACCAAAATTCAGCGCATGGGAAATGAGATAGAGGTGGAGAATCAGCGCACCCGCCTGGTGGAGGATGAGCAGATGCGCCTGACAGCTGCTGCAGAGCTGGCAACTTTTGTGGCGGAGTGGAAACAGCAGATTGATGAGCAACTGGCTGAAACCGGGTTGCAGATAATGGCTCTGCGGGAAAAAATCCGCCAGACATCCTATCTGGCGACTACGGAGAGCCTGAAGGCTCCCTGCCGCGCTGTGGTGCATGAGATAGCCCCCTATCAGGAGGGCTCTGCGGTGCGTGAAGCGGAAGCGTTTATTACACTTATTCCGCTGGATGAGCCGCTGGAGGCAGAGGTGGATATCCTGCCCAAGGATGTGGGACTGCTGCGCAAGGGGGATACGGCCCGGCTGAAGCTGGATGCGTTCCCCTTCCAGAAATACGGTACGCTGGAAGGCAGTATCACCTATATATCTGCTGATACGGTGGAATCGACCTCCAATCTGGACCAGGAGGAGGGTAGTTCACTTTCTGCTGCCACCGGCGGTAAGCGCCCGCAGTTCCGCGTGCGAATGGCCGTGAATGGGCAGTTGGACGGGGTGCCGGCTCAGCTCTGGCAGAGCGCGGGTATGCGGCTGCGTGCGGAAATCAAGGTAGGCGAGCGTACAGTTATTTCTTACCTGATGCACCCCTTCCTCAAGGCGATGGATGAATCCATACGCGAGCCGTGAGGCTGCGGGGTATTCATTCAACTCCGTATTCCAGCACAAGAGCTGCTTCGGATTCGATGACTTTTTCCTCCTGGGAGAGAAGCTCGGATTGCATACGGTGCAGCTCCTGCGCGAGCTCCAGAAA
>JAZNLU010000041.1:0-85699 GCA_045579245.1 Akkermansia sp. | reverse complement strand
CGATAAGTGTTCTCTTGCTGCGAGGTTGCTGTTTCTTCTTATCCCAGTAAGAAGAAGATTCATATACGTAAGTGATACCGGTGCGCTTATCGAGCCTTTTAAGAATAGCCATTATAGTGCGGATATTATAACGCCGCACTACGTTAAAATCAAGCCTGAATTAAGATTATTTTGCCTTATTTCAATTCGTTAGATTATATTTATCCTAGTGCGGATTATTGAGCCGTCCGGGAATGTACGTTACAACGCCGGAAAATTTTAGGCCGGAAAATGTGCTGTTTTATTTGATTTGAACAAATCGTTAAGTTTGCTGAAAAAAACTACTTTTCCAATAAAAGAGCCAAAAGTAATTTTACTGAAATGATCGCATTTCCTTCCTCCTCCATGTTCGGCACATTGGTATGCATGACAATTGATGATACCTCAAAATCCTCTCGTGCGATTTGGGCGATGCAAGCGGGATTCTTTCGATAGTTTTGTGGATTTGTCCTCAACACTCTATTTTCTGCAAAATTACATATTAATTATTTTTATTGCAAAAAATTCAATATATGAATTTTACTGCTTTTTATTTATATAACATTATACAACGCCTTTTTTAAGGAGTAGAAAATCCTGCATTCAATTCACCGAAGCTCATTTTTCAATATTTTAAATAGAAAAGTCTGTACATCGCATTTGGAATGCGATACACTCGCCCACGGCAAGTGTAGTACATGGCTCTCGACATTCCATCGCTCGATGAATTGGACATCCCCGGCTGCTTGTCGTTAAACAAACATATAGTTTAGAAAATTTTAATTTTACCAACACGCATCAGTAAAGAACATGTCAACAACTATCTACCAGAAACCAACACCGGAAAGAGGCTTATATATACTGAAGGCATTGTGTGCCTTATTAGTGGTCATTAACCATGTTCCCATACTAGGGAGGGCTGAAATCGAGCCATTTTATCTGACGGCCGTTCCTTGTTTTTTTATTATTTCCGGATTTTTCCTGTACCGCAATGATAAATCCAAAGAGCTGCAATGTGCCTGGCGATGGTGCAAAAAAATCTTCATTACGGCTACATTAATAAATCTGTTTTATTGCGTATTTCTTGTCTACAGAGGTCCCTTTCAAATCACAAACTTCCGACTGTCCTTTTTAACCGGAGATACCTTAATGCAACACCTGTGGTACTTGACCGCCATGTGGGAAAGCATGCTGCTCTTTCTCATCATTCGGCGGTTTTTACCTGCAAGAATCATCTATCTCCTTCCCTTTCTCCTCATTTTACATTTTTTATCCGCAAGATACCATTTCCTCATAACTGACGAGGGGGGAGTAGAGCCTCAATGGGTAAGGCTGAATTTCCTTACCGTGGCAACACCCTGCATAAGCATCGGTTATTTATTGCGAAAGCACATAGCCTATTTCAAAGGTTTATTTCCTGCCGTCGTACTGTTTATCATTTTTACGGCAGGCAACTACACAGAAAACTGGCTGTTAACCCACTTCCATGTCAACAACGGCGTGAGCTACAATCTGTTCACCACCCCTATGGCTATTGGAATATTCCTGATATTCAAAAACTTACCAGTCCACAGAGATTCCTTTATTTCCGATATCGGGAGATACCACAGCGCGAACATCTATTACTTCCACATCTTTATTTGGATTTGCGTAAGAGAATTATCCACGATTTACGATATCAACATCAAGCCGCTTGCTGCACTGATTGTCTATATCGCAACAATTCTTTTCTCTATTATCCTCCGCGCGGCATGGAAATACACAAAAAGAGTTTACCTTCTTCTATACAAGCGTTGATTTTATCGACATAGCAATTAACCACTATTGTGGTTTCATGTCCACGAGATAACAGAAAACCAGTCAATTTTCTGCTCGCCGCCGTGGAGGAAGCCTGCGCTGGCGATGCGACCGTCTGAGCTGTAGCCCGTGGTGACGGTCTGCTGTACCGAACTTTTTGGCGTAGGTGCAGCCTGTGGAACGGCCTTTATCATCGCGGGTTTCTGTGATGAGGTGAGTGACGCTGTCGGCTACGAGCGAGTCGGATTCATGCTTGCCGTAAGCGTTGTGGGCCGAGCGTGCGTACCCCGGCGGCATCCGTAACACTGATGACTCGCCCAGCAATGTCCGTCACGGTGGTACTGACAATGCCACGCCCATCGCGCTGCTTGATTTCCATTCCGGTGGCGGTATAGCGGCGGCACATAGAAGTCGTTTACTCCGTGCCATCCACAACCGTTGTGATGCCTTGTACTGTCAGCCCGTCGGTGATACTGACGCTATCAGTTTGCGAGATAGTCAGCCCATCCACTGTCACCACTTCGACGGTGATATTCGAGCCGGAAACGGAGCTGAAGCTCGTCACCTTGGCGGGAGCAGTAGGTGCGGCAGATGCGGTTCGTTCATCCTTTCCGTGATTACCGACGAATTAAATTCATACAGCTAACATCCTCGTGATTCCTCAACTTTTCTGCCGCAGTGCAGAAGAGAAATCTGGCTGCGATGACGAATATGTTAGCTTTGTCATGTTCGGTCATTGATATTTTTTTTGGGGGGGGTAAGTAAGTAGTCGATGCCTCAGTTAACCGAACATTTTAAATTCTCATCACGCGCCGGCATCTCCGGAAGGGGCGCTGAAAAGAAACTAGGTATTCATACTTTACAGAAAGAAGTTTACACCAGCTTTACTGAAATATACAGCACTCCCTATACATATATCTAGTTGAACAAAAAACAAGTAAAGATTACTATTATCTATTTGTTTGCATGATTCCCACAAGTGATTTAACGCATCAAATTCATATCTATCTAAATATATTTTACAATTATCAAATATGAATAAGTAACATGCATCGTTTTTTATTATCTGTAAATTCAGCTCTTCGACGTCCAGATAGCTCTTTTCCGTTTCTTGGAAAATAAATTTTTCTATCTCATCGTAATTTGTTATGATTTTGTTTGATTTTATTGTATTTATTAAATCATAATGATGCATGCTAATAAGCATATAATCGAAAACTATTCTCAATAGTTGTTCTTTCTCATTTTTGTATTTAAAAATATCTTTTAAATAATTATTTAATTTCGGTTTAATGGTAAAATCGGCATTAAAATTTACCATATCGTCGTTATTTTTTATTTGGTCATAAATCGCAGAGCCAATAGATGGCTCTGCGAAATATAATGCAATAAAAAACATTAATTTTATTGTTTTTTGCATTGTGAATTAAGCTGTTCTATTTTTTTCTTTATTTTTTCATTCTGATTAGATATCCATTTTTCTATATTTACTTTATCTTTTTCAAATTTTTCTACAGCATCAGTATCGTTATCCAGTTTATATTCCTGGATATCGAATTCTCTGTTGCTTAAGCGGGCTTTATATGTATACAATTGCTTGTAAAGCATAATAATCGCAGAAGCTAACATTGCACATCCTCTCGCACAATAACAGTTTTCAAATTCTTTGCTCTTAAAAACAAATGCATTCCATTCTGCTACGGTTAACTCAACATGGTGTCTTTCGTGCGCCAATATTGACTTATAGGTGCGATTAGGATAAATCTCTTGATTTAAATCGTATTTATCAGCTTTTTCCGCATAAATATATATAGTAACTATTAGTTTTTTATTAGGTGTTTTTACACAATATTTTCCTTTTTCGATTTCGATGCTAGGATTAGCAGAGGGGAACTTATCACTCGTTGAAGCTACAGCAAAATCATAAGAATTGGTATTTTTTTCTACTCTCTTTTCTATATAATCAGTGATGTCAGATGTTTCATATAGCCCTAGCATATCTATTATCGCGATTGGGCTATTCAATGTGAACAGGTATAAACGCTCTCTCTTAATTTTATCCCGTCCCAACCATCTCCCATCCATCGGGTTGTAGTGTCGGTAGTTGTAGTTCACCAAACCGAGTTCATTATCGTTGTACTCGCTGCTCCATTTGATGGGCTGCCAAGTGTTACCGCTTTCCGTTACGCTACCGTAGGGAGAGTAGGTGTAACTTGTTCGGATGCTGCCGCTGTTGGTGTATAGCTCGCAGATATTCTTGGTTAAATCCCAGCCATAGGTGTACCATGTGCCGTCCTTCTGGATGGCCAGCGGGCGGGTAGCTATGGGCTGGGTGGGATCCCATGTGATGAACCAGAGTGCCGGGTGGTTGCTGCGGGTGAGGTCACAGCAGGCTATCTGGAGATAACCTCGGTAGAGGTAGCGCTGGTGGAGCGTCAGGCTTCCGTCTACTGTTACCTTTTTGGTGGCGCGGCGCCCCATGTGGTCGTACTCGCATTCGATGACGGTATTTGTCTCCGCATTGCTGAAGCTCACGGGACGGTTTTCAGCATCGTAGGTGACGGACCATGTTCCAGTGGTGGTTTTTATCAGCGTCTGGTTGCCATCGGCATCGAAAGTGGGAGTGAAATCACCTACTGCGGTGTACTGATTCAGCTCATTGGCGGTATAATTTGTGGTTATTCCGCTTTCTGTTGCTGTTTCTCGATTACCGATATTGTCGTAATCATAGGCATAGTTGCTACCGTTGACCGTGGCGGTGGTGAGCTCGCTGCGGTTGTTATAGCCGAAGGTGTCGTTCTTCACCGTACCATGGCGGGAGGTGTTGCGGGCAGTCGGGCGACCGAGTGAGTCGTAGCTGTACTGACGGTTGGCTACCAGAGTGGTGCCGCGATGATATGCCATGCCGGTGAGAAGATTTCGCAGAATTTCATAGCTCTGCGTAAGCGACATGTTGTTCGGCATCGTGAGTTTCTCCAATAGGTGTGTACCGGAGAGGTAATCGTAGCTGAATTGCTTTTCCGTGCCGCCGTGGAGGAATCCTGCGGTGGAGATGCGACCGTCTGAGCCGTAACCCGTGGTGACGTTTTGTTGCATCGTGCCGTTTTTCGCGTAGGTGTAGCCTGTGGAGCGCCCTTTTTCATCGCGGGTTTCCGTGATAAGGTGAGTCACGCTGTCCGCTACGAGCGAGTCGTATTCCTTCTCACCGTATGTATTGTAGCTGAGTGTGCGTACTCCTGCGGCATCCGTCACCTGCATGAGTTGACCGAGGTGGTTGAAGATATAGGCACGGGGTGTCGTGCTATCACTATAGGTAGTACCCAGCAGCAGACCGCGGGCGGGGTCATAGGTATGGGCTTTGACTTTACCTCGGGCATCCGTTTCCGTCAGCACACGGTTGTAGGCATTGTAGGTTTTCACCACAGAGGTGTTGTCCGCGTAGGTCTTGGCGGTTTCCATGCCGGAGGCATCGTGGTAGCTCCAAATAGTCGTATCGCCGTCAGCGCGATCGCTCGGGTCGGTTGATACCGTTTCTGTTCCGGCGCGGAAGGTGGTGAGTGAGGTCATGCGGTCGGCATCATCGTAGCCGAAGCACGCCGGCTGCATCCCCGTGCCCCATTCGGCGACCTTGCGGCCTCGGATATCGTAACGGTAGCAGGAGTTGTTACCCTGCGCGTCCGTTACCGTGGCGGGCAGGTCATGCACGGAGTCGTAGACAGTCGTGGTCACATTTCCGGCAGCATCCGTTACCGTGAGCGGGCGCCCGGCTTTGTCTGTTACCGTGGTTGTAGTATTACCACGTCCATCCGTTTGGGTTTGAATCATTCCACTTGAGGTATAGCTACGGGTAGCGGTACTCGTTACACCCGCATTATCAGTCTGCGAGAGCGTGAAACCGTCCACCGTCACAGCTTCGGCAGTGATGTTACTGGTGGGCAGGGTGTTGTAGCTCTTTCGTTTCGTACCGACATGATACTCTAACCATTGCACAAAAGTCAAGTTTCTTTCGTCAATTGTTAGATTTTTATTCTCTACCGTAGTGGACAGATTGGAAATTAGCGACTGCTGCACACTCACCAGCGGATCACCCTCCGCATTGTAGCGGGTGTTGGTGGTGACGCTGAATACACCCTCATCCGTGGATTCCACGCTGTAGGCCATCTCCACCACGGGGGAATTGTCCTTGGTGGGGGTAGCGGACAGGGCGAGTGTCTGTTTCACCACATTGCCGAAGGCATCGTATTCATAGAGCGTCGGGGCGGTGGTGGCGGTGTTGCTGCCGGTGTCCTGATACTGCTTCGTGAGCTGGCCCTTGGCGTTGTATTCGCTGCGGGTGTAGATGAAACCGCCGAGCGTGTTCGGCGCAGCGGTCACGATGGTCTGGCCGTTACCGTTGGTGATGTTTTGGCTCAGAATGCTGCCGTCGGCAAGCGTCACCGTGGTGGCGAGGTTGTTGCCGTTGCGGGTGTAGCTGTAGTGTACCTCTCGCTGAGCCGTGCCGCTGATGCGGGCGGTGGAGCCATCGGCGTTGCTCTGGGTAATCGTGGTGGCTCCGGCGGGCGTGGTCACGGTGGTCGTCAGACCGTCCGTGCTGTAGGCGGTGGTCGTGACGCGCCCGAGGATGTCCGTCTGTCGGGTCACGCGACCCAGAATATCATACTCCGTTGATTCCGTCGTGGTCATCGCGCCAATATCGCGGCGGGTGGTGAGCGTGCGTCCGGCGGCATCGCGGGTGTAAGTCGTAATCGTTTCCGGGGTCACGATGACATCACCGTCTTTCACTTCGGAACGGATAGTTTCTACCAGCTGAAGAGCGGAGTTGTAGCCGTAGGTGGTCGTGATACCGTCCTCATTCGTTTCGGAAAGCCGGCCGCAGCACATCCAGGTCGAGGTGGAGAAACGCCCGTTGCCGTGGGTGGTTTTCACCACACGCTGCTGCTCATCGTATTCGTAGGCCGCGGTAGAAAGAAGCAACCAGTTTTCTCCATCCCAGATACTCTCCTGTTCAAAGGAGGTCGTACCGTCGGCGGCGATGAACTCTTCCGTCTTTCGACTCTGCGCTGCCACCAATGCGCCGTTGGCTTTGGTAATGGAGGTATGCTTGTGCATCGCCCCGTGTTCGGTGGTGGCAACATACTCATGATAGGTCTGCACCCCGTTGATGTCCTGACTGAACTTCGATTTCCCGGCGGCGTAGGCATAGGCAGGCTGCTCGCCGTAGTTTTCTTCTATCGTGGTCTGCACCTGCGATGTGCCCGCAATGTGGGTGACAGCGGTGGTGCGATCCACTGCAGTGGAATTCTCGTAGGTGTAATCCACCACCTTGATATTGAGCCAGCTGCTGGAGTTTGCCTCCTGATAATCCGTGTAAACCTTCACAGGACGGTTATCGTAGAAGCGGGTGGAGTTAGCATTGTACACATATCGGGTACGCTGCTTACCGCCGTTACCCCAGGGGGAGATTTCCTGCGTCACGCGCCCGTCAGCATCGTATGCGTATTCCGTGAAGCCGCCGTCCGGGCGATTAATGCAGGAAACGAGGAACTGCTCGTTGTAATCGTAGGTGGTGGTGTGAGCCAAGTCCGTGCCGTAGCCCTCCGTCCGGCTGACGGTGAGCCAGCCGCCCTCCGTGAGCTTGCGCTGTTCACAGGAACAGGAGACAGGCGCGGCATCCGCAGAGCCCTTTCGCAAAGTCTCCACAATCTGCAAAAGCCCCACCTCGGGATAGGTGTTTTCCCATGTTTGAATGATAGACTCTTCGCCCGTGCCCTTGATAACCGTCACCGTGGAGCCGTCATCCGTGCGTGTCTCCGTGTGGGCGGGAAGCCCGGCCTGCTGGCGCGTCACCGTGGTCGTTTCCACGCCGCCGGCGATGGTGGTCAGGTGGGTTGAAGTCTTGTAAGGCTCGCCGGAGGTGGTGTAGTTGCCGGATGCATCCACCGACACCTGAGCGGGGGCGTACCAGGAAAGAATCTTCTCTCCGCTCTCCCCGGCAGAGCAGAGCATGAGCCCCTGCGAGGGTGAGTAAATGGAAAGCAGATTTCCTGCATCATCAAAGCGCTCCTGCACCTGCGCGGCATGCTCAACCGCCGTCGTTACCCGACCGGAAGCGGAGATGACTGCTGCAACCGCACCCTGAGCATCGAAACGCACGCGCCGCCCGGAAGCCTCCGTCAGTGTCATGAACGCGGGAGAGCCGGAAGTACAGGGCGACAAATCCGCATTCTGCAGCTCCACACGCACCGCATGATGACGCGTGAGCGCGGTGGGACGTGCCACCGAATCGCCGGACACGAGAGCAAAAGTCATGCTGCGCCCGGAAGTGGGGCGAATCGTCAGCACGCCGTCCTGCACCTGAGCCTGCCAGTGCCAGACCGAGTCATAGCGCATGAACGTGGAGGAAGCGGAAGCGTTTTCGCTCTCCGATTCATCCGCAAGCGCGAGAGCCGCCGGAGCCAAGCCGCTGTCGTTGGCACCGCCACGGGGAGCAGAAGAGGGCGACACAGCGCCGCGGCATTCCTCATTGGGTGAATCCGGTGTACTCTCTTTACCGTTGTCGGTGTTGTTGCCCGAATTCGTCCCGCAACCGAGGATACTGCAGATGGGCGGTTCCTCCTCCCAGTCATCATCATCCGCATCATCGGTGACCGTATACTGTGCCAGCACCTCATAACGGAAATAGGCAAGATTCTCGCTCGGCGTGGACATGGGTTCATTCTTCACCCTCCCGGAGACGGAGTAGGTTCCCTCATCCAGGAAGATTCCCTCAGCGGACTGTTGCCAGTGAGTCGGGTTTTTGGTGTTGCGCCAGTCACCGGCAGCAAGGGAACTTTCGATAGAGATCACGACTCTTCCCGCAGCATTGCGGATTTCCAGCACACCTTCGTCATCGGTCGTGAGCCGCGCCTTAACTTTGGCACCGCCGGGAGCGATGGTGAAGGGATCCCCCACGACATCGAAATTGCCGGCGAAGGAAGGCTGCTCATTGAGCAGAGTTCCGGCAGAGAGCACGCGGGTGCGGATATAGGTGCGGGCAGAGGAACCGTTGCGCGCAGGTGCAACGCCGGCAGTGGTATGATATGATGTTTGTTTCATAGAACTATTGGTTGTTGGGTTGGGTGTAGTGGGCGTTTGTGACTTATCAGCCGAAAGGCTGCCGGTGTGATGTTGGTTATCATTATTCATAGGCTATAGCGGGTAGTGCGTCTACCCGTGTAGGAATGTAGCACAAAAAAATCCCGGGGCAAGAAATTTGCCGGCTGATTCTCTTCATGCCCTCCCCGAATCAACAGAAACAGAATGAATAAACAAAAACATTTTCCCAAAAAAGGGCGGATTCGAACCGGTTTGCCGGAGATTGATGCGAGATGCCACACCAATAACCGGTAAATCACAATAGGCAAAAAGCGTAAGTTATGCTTGTCTTTTCCTGCAACAGGCGTAAACTGGGTGGTGACATGAACGCGCACGTTGCGAAGCTGAAGAGTTTTCTTTCGGAGCATTACGAGGCAGCAGAGTGGCCGACCCTGCTGGAGCAGACGGAACAGTGGCAGCAGTCCCGCCCGCTGGAAGGGCTGCGGGTTCTGGATGCCACCCCGGTTTTCCTCAATACATTGGCCAAGTATCTGGCTCTGCTTTCTGCCGGCGCGGAACTTTTCATCCCCGCCCGTCCCGCCATCTGCGACCCCGCAGCCCTAAAGCTTGCCCTCACTTTCGGCATCCGCGCGGCAGGCAAAAAAGATACGGATTTTGATATCATCCTGGACTGTGCCGGGCAGTTCAACCGCCTGCACCCCACCCTGGGCTTCTGTGAGCTGACACGCAGCGGAGTCGCCCGGCTGGAGCGGGTACACCACCCGGTCTTTGTAGCAGATGCCGGACGCATCAAACGTATTGAAACCATACTCGGCACGGGTGACGGCTTTTTCCGCGCGCTCAGTCAGCTGGGCTATGGTGAGGTAGAGGGCAAGTCCTTGGTGGTGGTGGGCCATGGCAAGGTAGGACGCGGCGTGGTGCTGCACGCGCAGCAGCGCGGCATGCGCGTTACCGTGGCAGATGTGCGGGACGTGCGGGATGAACTTCCCGCCGGTGTCCGTTACTGCAGCATGGATGACCCGGCAGAGCTCACCAAGGTCATGGTTTCAGCTTGGTGCGTGGTGACATGTGCCGGGCGTATCAACGCGCTGCGCCGCCGCATGGATGCCTCAGCCCTGCACAATTCCGACACCCTGCTGGCAAATCTGGGGGTGGAAGATGAGTTTGGTGCCGATATTTCCCCGGAACGCGTTCTCAACCGCAAAGTACCGCTGAATTTTATACTGGAAGAACCCACCGCGATGCGCTATATCGAAACGACCATGGCGCTGCATAATGCCTGTGCGCTGGAGCTGCTCACGGCAGATTTGCCCCACCGGCTCATGCCGCCGCCCGCAGATGTGGAGGCGCGTCTGCTGCACACAGCCACCACCCGCGGCGTTATCGGCGGAGAAATGGCGCGTCTGAGTTCGCTGAGCTGACGCAATCCCGCTGCAAATGAGATTGCGTTGACATTACTCCTGCGCTAGAATAGTCTCATGCTCAGCAAGCTCATCTTTTCTTTCCGCACATTGATAACGGCGCTGCTGGCGCTGCTGTTCCTGTGCTGCGCCTCTTTTCCGGATACTATTATCCCGCCTGATCCTGCCGCCGAGTACGCTGAGGGATTCACCATACATTTTTTTCATGAAAAGATGTGGTTCTGGGCCATGCTGCTGCTGGAACTCTGGGTGCTCAGCGGGCCGAAACGCAACCGCGTGTGGTTCTGCGGAGTACTGCCGGTATTTATTCTCGCGCTACTGGCCTGGCCTGTGCTGAAAGCTCACTTCCCGGAACTGACCACAGCCACCCATTCCTACCAAAACGGCATGCTGACCGAGGGGCTGGGCATCATGGCCATCTACGTGGCGGCGGCTTCCACTGTCCGGCTTGTGCTTACCCGGCATCTTTTCCCGGCGCCGGACAGCTCCGGGGAGAGCAGCGGAGAAATGGAAGCATCCGTGCTGGATTCCCTGCAGCCCCGCACGGTGGAGGAGATTGCCGCCGACCCACAGCGCCCTGATCCCAAATTCCTGTTCGGGGAGGCAGATATGGAGCGAGTAGTCGGTTTCCGCGCTGTCATACGCCGTTATTTCCGGCAGAAACATGTGCGACTTGCCTGTCTCGTTGTACTGCTGCTGCTGGGGGCAGGCTGGGTTCTGCTCTACCCCCTCCCCTCAGAGGAGCAGGCGCTGCAGCGGGACTTACAGCGCATGTTTGACACCCGAACCCTGCGCAGCGGGCACACGCTTGCCACTCCCGCAGCCGTGCATGCCGCCTACAGAGTCATGTCCTATATCTCCCGCCATGAAGCCTTCGGCGGACTGACTCCTCAGCAGGCGGAACAATGGCTGCACCTAGAGCGGGTGCCGGAAGCCTACCGCCGGCAGCTGCGGGATGAACGCGATATCAACCTGCCCTCCGTGGACAGCATGTTTGAGAGTCGGCAGCGCTTCCTCACCGTAACGGATGGCCGCCGCTGGGCGGTGCTCTATATCCGCACCAATGCAGAGGGGGATAAAATCAACGTGGCAGAGGTGCAGGATGCCGGCTGGAATGCCGTGGCAGATGATGAACGCCGCCGCTTCGGTATGGAGTTCGGGCGTGACCGTCTGAGATAAATGACCGTTTTTCCATATTCGCCATGTCTGCTTTTATCTATTCACGCCGCATAGCTTTTCATGAGACGGATGCTGCCGGTGTCGTCTACTTTGCCAACTACTTTCGTCTGGCAGAAGAAGCAGAGACGCATGCTCTTGCTTCTCTCTCCGCGCCCGACACGTTCCGGCAATACGCCTACCCGCGTGTGCATGCCGAGGCGGACTACCATGCGCCGCTGCATTTTTTTGAGGAAAGCACTGTGGCGGCGCGGCTCACCCGCATCGGCAGCAGCTCGTTGCACTGGGAATTCCGTATCAGCGGGCCGACGGGAGCCTGCGCCACCGTGCGCTGCATCTCTGCCCGCCGCCACGTGGCAGACGGCTCCGCTGCACCTTACAGCGATGAGGAGCGGCGGCTTCTGGAAGCCCTTCTTTAATGCCGAGTGGAAGCTTTTTCCGCTTTGTTGTTTTTCAGGTAATCCAGCAGGATGACTGACAGACGTTCGGCGGTCTCCGGCACATCCTGTACGGAGTGGTCAGCCGGTACGATTGTCTCCGTACCCCAGCCGATGTGGCTGGACCAGTACGGCACCACGCCGTCGGAACTCCTCGGCGTATCCCCTCTGCCGCGGTCGCCGATGATGGAGTGAGTCGGCACCGGGCGCACGGAAAGATTCTGCAGACCTGAAATGGAATAGCTATCCGGCGAAAGCTGGCGGGTGCTGGTGAACCACTCCGTCATACGCTCCGGCTGCATAATAAGGCTGTCCTGCTGCAGGGTGGCGATATTATACACCTCACCAATCAACTGCTGCGGCAGTTTCACCAGCTTGATAAGCCAGTTCACTATCCCATAGGTGGCCATGGGGGCTCCGCGGTGCGGTGTGGCCAGATACACCACCATACCTGCGCCTACGGGGCGGAAGAAATAATCCGTGCGGAAAGGTTCCAGCCCGGCGGGCAGCGGTTTATCCACGTACTCAGGTCGAATATATCGCTTCATCTTATTGCCGCGAAATGTACCCTCTGCCTTTTCCAGCAATTTCCACGGCTCCACGCACTGGCTGTAGCGCGTAATCAGCCCGCCCATGGAGTGCCCGATTACCACCATTTTATCCCAGTTGCGATTCTTTTTCTGCGGGTCAAGTCGGCTGCGGGCAGCCTCCAGCGCTTTGCGGTACTCATCTGCCGTGAGTGTCCACGCCACACCCGTGGGATAGTTGAAGTACCAAAACTGGAAATTATTGCGGATTTCCGGGTAGGCCATCAGGCGGTT
This sequence comes from Akkermansia sp., assembly GCA_045579245.1. Taxonomy (GTDB): domain Bacteria; phylum Verrucomicrobiota; class Verrucomicrobiia; order Verrucomicrobiales; family Akkermansiaceae; genus Akkermansia. The sequence continues at coordinate 72,934 of JAZNLU010000041.1, read as the reverse complement.
CACCAGATTGTTGAACGTACCCGCGCTGGACATAAGCCCATGAGTCATCACAACAGGAATACGCTCCGGGTTGTAGTTTTCCATGCTGATAAGCCCCATGGTATCACGCAGCTTCTGCGGCCTCAGCATCCCCAGCAGGCGGTCTTTCTTTACCCCGGTCAGTGACCAGTATACCTCAATGGGGGCGGAAAAATCCGCCGCCAGCACATAGTTGTATTTCCCTACGGGTACAGACTCCTCCCGCAGACGCCGGATGAGATGCAAACGCGGTTTTTCCGACTTCTTCTCCGGGAACTCCAGCACTGCTGTCAGGGTGCTCACCGTCCCGCGGTGCTGGAAATTGAAATCCCGCTTGGCAAGCTCCACTTTCTCGGCAGGAATGACGCCCACCAGCGGCACCCCGAGCCCACGCACCGTCACCCGCTCCTCCAGTTCTTCCGGTTCAATCTCCTCTGCGGGTACCATATCATCATACACCAACCCCAGCGGACGCTTTGTCCGTTTACCCGCATAGAAAAGATCCACATTGCCCATGTCAAACTTTGTCCTCTTCTCCGCCGCGTTCAGGTAATCGATACGCATCCGCCGCACCAGCACCAGCAGCTTTTCATTGTAACGCTCCAGAGCCGCACCCCGAGTCAGCTCATCTGCGCGGGGACTTTTCAGGACATTCCACTCCTCTCTCAACTCCGTCAACAGGGAGCTATCCGGCAGCTCTGTCCGATCCACCCTCGGCTCCTCAGGAGCCGGTATCAGCGGCACGGCACAGCTCACCCAGGCAAATGCCGTGAGTACCGCAGCCCAGAGCCGCATCTGTCTCAGCACGTTCACTCGTTTCATTTGATTCTTAAAATACCATTTCGGTAATTATTGTCAAGATTTAACAAATCTATTTACCAACAGGCGAATCAGAAACCAAGCGGAAAACGGGACAATCAAAAATGGCACAAACCAATATCCCGAGAAATCACCCCACGGCCAGATGCACACTCCGGCACAACCTATACCTCCCGGGAAAAGAAGAGGAAAAGTAAATTGATACTTCGGCAGACAAAACTCAAAGTACCACAACTTTGCCGCAAATCCGGCAAAAAATAGCAGCATGCATGCTGACAAAATTGCACTCACGGTATCAGGCATGTTACGAAGTATACAGACTGACCTTGCAAAAGGTAAGAAAACAATTAGGATTAACATCTCGACTAACCTCACCACTTTCGGCAGTATATAGCGCGGCATGAAGAATAATCAGAAACTGACCACGGCTGCCGGAGTTCCGGTACCGGATAACAACAACAGCCTTACCGCCGGACCGCGCGGACCACAGCTTATGCAGGACGTGTGGTATCTGGAAAAAATCGGACATTTCAATCGGGAGGTTATACCGGAACGCCGCATGCACGCCAAAGGAGCCGGAGCATTCGGCGTCTTTCGCGTCACGCAGGATATCACGCGCTACACCCGCGCCGCCCTGTTCAACCGCGTTGGTAAGGAAACTCCCGTTTTCGCCCGTTTCTCCACCGTGGCAGGTGAGCGCGGCGCGGCTGATGCTGAGCGGGATATCCGCGGCTTTGCCATCAAATTCTACACCGAGGAAGGTAATTGGGATTTGGTGGGAAATAACACTCCCGTCTTTTTCATCCGCGACCCGCTCAAGTTCCCGGATTTGAACCACGCTATCAAGCGCGATCCCCGTACCGGGCTCACCAATCCCACCGCCAACTGGGATTTCTGGACAAGCCTGCCGGAAGCTTTCCACCAGATTACCATCTCCATGAGCGACCGTGGTATCCCCGCCGACTTCCGACACATGCACGGCTTCGGCAGCCATACATTCTCCATGATCAATGCAGCCAAAGAGCGGGTGTGGGTCAAGTTTCACTGGGTGTGCCAACAAGGCATCCGCAACCTTACAGACGCGCAGGCGGCAGCCGTCATCGCCAAAGACCGCGACAGCTCCGTGCGCGACCTCTTCACCGCCATTGAGAGCGGAGATTTCCCCCGCTGGAAGCTCTGTATTCAGGTCATGACTCAGGAACAGGCCCGCAACACGTCCTATAATCCCTTTGACCTTACCAAAGTCTGGCCGCATGCAGATTTCCCGCTTATTGAAGTCGGCGAAATGGAGCTTAACCGCAACCCGGAAAACTTCTTTGCCGATGTCGAACAAGCGGCTTTCAACCCTGCCAATGTGGTGCCGGGTATCAGTTTCTCCCCTGACAAGATGCTGCAGGGACGGCTCTTTGCCTATGGCGATGCCCAGCGATACCGCCTTGGTGTCAACCACATGCAGATACCCGTCAACCGCCCGCGCTGTCCCTACCACTCCTACCACAAGGACGGACAAATGCGTACGGACGGCAACAACGGAGCTGCCATCAACTATGAGCCCAACAGCTTCGGTGAGTGGCAGGAGCAGCCGGAATTCCGTGAGCCCCCCATCACAGTAGACGGAGAGGGAGACCACTGGGACTTCCACGCAGATGATGCGGACTACTATTCCCAGCCGCGTGCTCTTTTCCGGCTCATGACCCAGGCGCAGCAGCAGGCTCTATTCGACAACACAGCCCGCGCCATGGCTACCGTGCCGGAGTTCATCAAACGCCGCCACATTGACCACTGCCTTGCTTGTGACCCCGCTTACGGCAAAGGCGTGGCAAAAGCCATGGGCATCATACTCCCGCTGTAATACAAGCGGAAACGCACATGAAATCAGAACCAATTCGATTCTGATTTCATGGTTTCCGCCAGCGTGGGCCAGTCGGCAAACTCGTAGTTCTCATCCTTGATGATTTTTTCCCGGAATGAGTACACGCGCCCCGCGTGATTGAGGCGTTTGATGTATTTCATGCACTCATCAGGCGTTAATCCCTCCCCACGCAGGTTAGCAAAAATGTGGTAAAACTCATTCTTGATATCAGAGACAAAGATACCCGGGTCATCAGACCCGATACATACCGTCATCACTTCATCTCCCGGCAATGCATGCCCCGGCACCCCCATCCACCGCAGGATGTGGTGCTGCCGCATGTCCTGATACTGGCTGATGCGCACATTGCTCACCGGCAATGCCTCCAGCACTACGTTGCGTTTATTGATAAGATGTTGCACTCTCTGCTGTAACAGCAAAAGAGTATCCGTATCCAAAAAATCCCTCTTGACTTCTATCAGCTTATTTTGCTCGCTTATAGAATATCTGTCGTGCAACCAATGTCTGTATAATTTCAAACCGCAAACTCCACGGTGCTCACGAAATTCCATGACGCGTTCCTCTTCAGCATTGGCAAACCATCCGTTATTGGATTCCAAAACTTCATTCAAACTTGACACATCCAACATTCTTGCATCATAAAACGCCGAAAGTGAATGCACGTGAACAGGAACATCACAATATTCCGGTTCAAAAATCTTCATTGCTATCGGCAACATTGCCTGCTCAATTTTCAAAACGGCATCATGATTACTTTCACTCAATATTATCCATGCAAAAATTAGATTTAGCAACCACTCACCTTGCTTCACAACCAACAATTCCGGAATATCCTCTCTCCATCTTTTCGGTGGTATCCCGATGGCTGTAGCATGCCCAATACGGTTGCCATGTTTCAACTCAAGAAACACTACACCTTCGTACACCGTGCGTATACCGCTGATAAGATGGTAAAAATCCTCCCCGCAATGATATGTCTTGTAACTAATTCCCGTTTCCTGCTCAAAGAGACGAAAAATCGGTGCCATTATGTCCGGAGAAAACTGCAACTCATTTCCTGCACCATCAATGCTGATACCCACATCACAACGTTGACACAAACTTCTCACTTTTTTAATCAAACTACCGCACTCATCTTTCAATCTCTCTCGAGCAGCGGCAAAAGAATCACTTACTTTGTCCATACTCCACGGACTATAAATTCCTTTCATCCTTTTCAGAAAATGAACTGTCAGTATTAAATTAGGATGCTCAACCCCCATCTTGGCACAACAACTTCTCCACTGCTGCTCCAATCTTTCTGCCCATTGATCAAATACTGCCGGAGTAATACGAATCTCTATACAAGTATCTTTTTTAACAAAAGAACTCTTTAACATCTGAGTAAATACTCGGCTGTAGTAATCAGACAATGAAGCGCCAAAGCAACTATGATGCGCTCTTACCCGAAATGCCGGCAATCCTTTATTTGATTCATTCATGCGGCATAATTGAAGAAAATCATTTTGTATGAGCAAATATAGATGAGCAAAAAACAAAACATAATCAATATTTGGGACATTATTTTCGGCCCAAAAAAATAACTTTTTCCACAATGTTTGCTCACTATCTTCCATTTGCTCAATAGTGACACATGGATGATTCATATCGGCAATGGTGTACGATTCATCGGGATGCAGCACGTGCAACCTGTATTGTTCAATCATGCGCAGAGAGGCCGTCCTGATATCACTCTCACTTTCTGCATTCAATAATTCCAACCGCAGGAATTGCGCAAGCCTCATCCTATTCACCATCTTTTCAGCAGTTAGCGCAGGATGCACTGCAGTAAAAAGCGCCCGTAATTGCTGCTGGTCAGCCTTCATAAGAGAATGCGCATAGGCATCCAAACGGCTCAATGCCATCAACCAGGATAGTTCCGGAGGCATACAGGCGTGCAGATGCAAATGACATTCATTCAACCCCACACGGTCAATGTACTCAGCCATACAGGATGAATGCGGGTGCACCAATCTATTACGGAAAGGTAAGTTTTCCTTGTATAGCATCCAATACTTTATCGGCAGCAACGACAAACGACTGCGGAGATTCTGCCATCGTGCAAATAACTCATGCTCCTTGATAAAAAGGCACCGGTTATTGATATGCAAGTATTCTCGCCCTATACAATTTAGCGCATGCAATAACATATGTGGATGCGCTTTTCGAAATTTTTTCCAGCGCATCTGAACCACATGCCATGGTCGTCCCGAATCACGCTGCAAACTAGCCACGCGTGTCCACTCTTCCCAATCTTCATCTGAAACAACTGCCTTCGAGGAAAACTTGGACAAGTAATCCCTACTAAGCAAAGCGTTCAAAGCAATCGAATTAGACAAAAGAAATACTGATATAGTAGAAATTATAGACATAAAATAATTTGCGAATCTTCATCACTCTTTGTGTTTCCTTCTTGATTGCATCTCTGCACCAGACGCTCGACTATTTCTTCTATTTCGTTTTTGATATCGAATTCAATTTCCGAAACTCCACTCTCCAGCTGGAGCCTAAGTCTATCGTGCCAAATATTACGCAAACTAAAGTTTAATTGTTTTGCAGAATCTTTTATCAAACTTTCCGCATCTTCTTCACGGGAAAGCAAGAAAAAGTTATTCTTAAACTCCATCATAGATGATTCAATCTCTGAGTTTATTTGTTCATTAAGTTCCTTTTGAAAATCTTCAAATAATTCGGCAATTTTATGTAAGTAAATACTATTGAAATCATTTTTAACAGAATTGAGCTCGTCGAAAAATTTATTCTCATGTGTTTGACTAGTACTCTTAATTTCTGAACAGCGCAAGGTAAACATAAGTTGCAAGTCTTCCCACATTTTATCATATTTTTTCGAACTTCGCCCTCGTAAGTCATCAAACCGAAGCTGCACCCAATGCAATATTCTTTCGCGTATTTGATACATTTTCGACTGCATTGCATTTTCATATTTATCCCAATTAATAACCAAATTAATGGGAGCAATACTAACTTTATTAAGTAGCTCGAAAAGCTTTTTATTAATTTGTTTATCGATAGCTAGGGTTTTCCACAGTATACAATTCTCTAAAACATTATCCGACTCATCGATTTTACCTCTCCAAAAACGTTTTATAGCGTTACTGAAAGCCTCCATATACATAACATATAAATCACCAGCAGATATAATTTCTGATACTTTCATTGCTAATGTATTGGCTTTTTCGGTTATCTCTGCACAATTCAGAAGAAATTCTTTCCATATATCATGCAGAATCATAGGACTGACTGCGTGTTTTTTTAATTCAATTTTTTCTTTAAAAATTTCATTAATTAGACTATCTATTTCTTTCAATTCGTACAAATCGTTTATAAATGAACTCAAATGTGTGGCTGCTTTTTGTGAATAATGTCTATCACTACGTACTTTTAATGTAGTTTTTTCCTCATCCTGTCGTAAAAAGCTCATATTTTGATTATTAAATAATATTTCTTTTATATCCTCTATATATGTTTCCGTTCTCTCCAAAGATAATACTTTTAATATAACGCAAAGTAAATTATATATAGAAAGACAGCAAGTCGGTTTACCATTAACATCACAAATTGTAATAGAATGATAAATAGCAAGAAAATGTGCTAAACTATTTTTATTCACATCCTTTTTAACTATTTTTACCAAACTTTCAAAATAGTCCTCGCATGAATATCTGACTATAGACTTATCCGGCAGCTCTGCATGATAAGGCATGAGAGGAACTATTCCGTTAGCAAAAGGTTTTGTTTGTCTGTTTCCTCTGCGATAAACCTCCAACATGATTTTGGTGCACTCTGTTCCATCTTGCAGAAATACATTATTATTCAATAGATTATATATCCTATCACTTTTTATTTCGTCTTCCCTGTTTTCATGCAAGCAGGGAAATACACACAAAACGTAGGCAAGAATATCCGGTATTGTCCTTATCTGGCGACTTACCTCTGCAGACAAGTAAAATGACATTTGTTGCATCATTTCATCGCCATAGCCGGATAAGAGTCTTGCTCCATCAGTACCTCTCTTTAAACTTCTTGCATGCAAAATTACTTTTTTCAACAAGTCTAACCGTCCTCTATTTATTTCAGTATCAGCCTCATATTGCTGCAAAGCTCTGTGTGTCACATAACTTATACCTTTGCACATTTGACGTGCATTATCATCATAAGAGTTGTTTTTATTGATGCGTTTTGCCCAATAAGATAATAATTGCAATGTACTACGCATTGAAAATATAGATATAAAATCAATTATTGCCTTATCACCTAAATTTAATGAACTCAATTTTTGACAGTTTTGCAAAAATACACTAAGATTGATTGGTTCTTCTTCTTTATTACTTTCGCATTTTATCAAAATATCTTTTTTCAGTTTTTCCTGATATCCTCTCAAGCTCATTCTGTTGTCTACAGGAAAAAACTTCATGATATATTGATCTTCTAAATTATCAATCATTTTAAATACGGACGATTGCGAAGAATTATCATATTTCAGTATTATTTCACCAAAATTCTTTAACTGCATTCCTCTCACAACCTGGCTGAACAATTTTAAATCACCAGCAAAAACAAACAACATGCGTGAATTTAAAAGATACTTACGTACAGTCTCCATAACATCTTTACACTTGATAAAATTCATATCCGCATCATCAAGTGTAACCATAAGCACATCAACTTTGAGCATTTCGCATAAAACTTCAGCCAATTCAAAAAACTTTACTTTCAAACTCGAACTGCTGACGCATTCTGATATACTCTTCTGTATCAAATAGTTCGCATCATCGTAGTGTTGAATACTATCCGGATTACGCGTTAATAAACTCAACCCACTGGACATTGTTTGCATACATTCGTATGCCTTTTTTAAATTTCCTTTTTCTTTTTCTTCCAAAATACATTTCCTCTTAAATGTCAACAGCATTTTTTGAACATGTCCAAGAATATGGATAAAGAAGTTTTCCGTTTCCCCTATTTCACTTGGATCTATTGAAGCTAATTTTCCGATTTTAGGATCATTATATTCATTCCCTGAGGATAAATCCTTTTCTAATACCCTCATAATGGTACTTTTACCGGAACCGCGTGCTCCATCAATAAAAAAGCAAAGGCTATTGGATAGCGTTAAACCATTTTTTCTATTTTGATTAATATTTTTGCTAATTTTAATCTTATCAATTATTTTATTTTTTAATATATCATATTCCTCTCGGTATATAAGTTGGTTCTTAAGAAGAGGTGCTGTATTTTCCAACTGATTAAGATCGACGATAATAGCAGATTCCGTTGACATGGCAATTTAGTTGTTATCCGTCTGACATGATACTATGTTCTCTTTTATAGTCAATATAAATATTTTAATGTAAATCTATAGCATTATGTCTGTTAGTTTTATAATTTTCTAACAATTATACATATAAAACATTAGATTATTTTGTTAATATTTCATTATTCATTTATTTTCTGCATCATAAAGCAAACAGCAAAGTTTAGGCACGGAAAAATAAACGACACTCAAGAGAATGAGTGTCGTGCCAAATAAGCAAGGAAAAGTGAATGGACCGAGAGCTCAGCCGAGTTTTCTGCGGGTGACAAGGTAGACCTTATCGCCGTGGCGTACTTTTTGCGGTACGGCGATGAGGGCTGTGGCACCCTTGGGGGCAGAGGGGACAATTTGAGTCACGCCGTTTTCATCGTCACAGCGCACTTCGGGCACGGTCACGCGGACGATACCGGTGGTGCAGCCGGTAATTTCAATTTTATCACCGGGGGAAACGGGTTCGGCTTCCAAACGGATTTCAGCCACGCCGGCCTTGGCATACCAACGCATGACGCGACCCATGTGGCGGCGCTGCTCCAGGGCCAGGCTGTTGGAGCAACCGCTCCAGGTGTCCCACTCCTCACCGAGATAGTAACCGCCGTGCCAGAACTGGCGGTTGAACACGTGCAGCAGCCGCTCCTCCCAGTCAGCCACTTTTTCGGGACTCCATGCTCCGGCGGCACAGTCGGAAACGGCTTCCTTGTACACCTGTGTAACCGTTGAGACGTATGCCTCTGAGCGACCGCGACCTTCCAGCTTGAAAACAGATACCCCGGCTTCCACCAGCTGATCAATCACGCGGATGGTGCAGATGTCTTTCGGAGACATGATATACTGGTTGTCAATGTCCATTTCGAATCCGGTCTCAGTGTCGGTGACGCGGTATTTGCGGCGGCAAAGCTGGTAGCACTGCCCGCGGTTGGCGCTGCGGTTGTAGGCTGCCAGACTCATGCCGCATTTGCCGGAAATACCGATACAGAGAGCGCCGTGAGCAAAGATTTCGATACGCACCGGTTTTCCGGAAGGTCCGGTGATATTTTCCCGTCGAATGGTATCAATGATATGGCGAATCTGGCTGAGTTTCAGCTCGCGAGCCAGCACCATCACATCCGCATAGGCGGCAAAGAAGCGAACAGCTCCTACATTACAGACATTAGCCTGCACGGAAATATGAACCTCCAGCCCGATGCTGTGGGCGTAGGCAATGACGGACAGATCTGCCGCGATGACGGCATCCACCCCGGCAGCCTTGGCATCACGCAGCAGCTGCTGCATGGGTTCCAACTCTTCGTCATAGATAATCACATTGCAGGTCAGATAAGCCTTGGCCTTACAGGCATGACAGAGCCGCGCCACCTTCGGTAAATCCCCCGGTTGGAAATTCACCGTGGAGCGTGCCCGCATATTGAACATTCCCACGCCGAAGTACACACTGTCCGCCCCGGCTCGCAATGCTGCTGCCAGAGATTCATACGACCCCGCCGGAGCCATGATTTCCAATTCCTGCATGGGCGGGAGTGTAGCGCGTATTCCCTGTTCGGTCAAGACATTTTGAATTGGCTCCGAGCTCCGGCAATAAAGTTGATAAAAAAATGAAAAAAGAATTGAACGAAACTCGAGAGACCTGCGTCTTTACATTCAGACAACCCGTGAGTGCGGGTTCCTGCCGGTAGAGAGTGCAGGTGTTCTTTTTCATGTAGTTTCAGAGTTGATTGTGCAATAAGGGGCGTCGGGAGACGCCCCTTATTGTTTATCGTTGCAGACGATAATGCTGTTTACGCTCTATTTTACTTGCAAAACGGCGTAAAAACAGGTTTAATAAGCGCCGATATGCGAGTTTTGACACTCCTTTTGCTACTGATGGGAATTGGCTTTGCTGAGGCTGATTCTCTGGATGCGTGGCTGCTGCGCAGCAACGGCGTTTACTCTCTCCATGAAGCCGCAGAAACCGGAAATTCGAAAGTGGTGCAGGAGCGGCTTACGGAGGGGCATGATCCTAACGCTGCCGATGAATTCGGCAATTCTCCCCTGCATTTGGCTGCCGCAGGCGGTCATGAAGCTGCCGTAGGGCTTCTTCTCAGTGCCGGAGCAGACCCGCTGGTCAGAGATAAAGCCGGGCGCTCCGCTGCGGACTGTACGGCTGACGGTAAAATCAAGCATCTCTGCATGTCTGCGGAGAAGCGACGCATGCAGGAAATAGAAGCAAGCGATCATCTTTCCAATGGGCGTGTGTTCCGCATGGCTGCCGCGCTGGAGCACGGAGTCTCTGCCAACGCTCAGTACAGGGATAACAGCGGTTCCTTCCTCATGCAGGCTGTGCGGGAGAGCCGCCCTCACATGGTGCGGCTGCTCATCCGCCACGGTGCGGATGTCAATGCCGCTGTTCCCGGCGGAGAAAGCATCCTCCATGCGGCTGCACTCCAGAAGAATCCCTGGATCGTGCAGGATTTGCTCACCGCCGGAGCCAATCCCATGGCTAAGAATGACAACTTGGCCACCCCCCTGCATGAAGCAGTTTGGGCAGAAAATCTCTCAGCGGTCCGGATTCTCCTACCTGCCTACAAAGACTGCAACTACAGCCCGGACGGTGCTCACAATGATACCCCCCTGCATCTGGCCATTGTCCGCCGCAACGAGCGACTGGTGCAGATGTTTCTGGAAGTCGGTATAGATTTTAACCACCCGGCGTATGAAAAAACGCCTCTGCTGCCCTTTGCAGCAGAGAAAGGTACACCGGAAATCACGGAACTTCTCCGCGCCGCCGGAGCAAAATGATTAACCTGAGAGACTCATTCATGAAATCACTCTTTCTCAGCATACTGGCCGTTGGCATGTTTTGTGCCTCCCTGTTTGTGATGCACGGCGTCTTGTTCACTCCTGTCAGCACCACGTCCAAGCCCTCAGCGGACGAATCCGCCCAACGTGAGCAGGATTATCCTGCTTACCGGCCGCTGGCAGACTTGCGTGAAAAGCTTTGCGTGAGCAACTATTCCTCGTTTGAGAATCCCACGGGCATCTTTGTCACTGCCGGGGAAACATTCACCGCCGAGCTTCTCAGTACCCCACGCACCCCGGTGAAGCTTATCATTCATAACTTTGAAGAAGGCGGGGAACACAGTGAGCACCCACTCAACCCCGGCATCAACAGCATCACCGCTCCGGCAAAGGGTTTGTGCTATATCGACTACCGGGACTCCTCCCCGGAATCCGCTCCTGCGGTTCGTATTCGCATCAGCGGCGGGCAAATAAACGGGGTCTTCCGCAGAGGGGATAATACCGCTGTATGGCAGCAACTGCTGGCTAACGCCAAATGCAACATTCTGGACATGGTCGGAGAGCGTGTCCAGCTCGCCTACAATGTAGATGGCCTGCGTGCCAACTGTCCGAAACGCGGACCGGAACTGCTGGCGCTGTATGATGAAATCATCCTCCACCAGCATGAGCTCATGGGCTGGGAAAAATACGGGCACCGCCCCGGCAACCATATTCATGGGCGCGTGCAGTGGCGCGGTTTCATGCACGCAGACGGCACCGGTGCAGCCTTTGTGAACAGCGCTATTGCCCCGCTGGTCAACCCGGAGAAACTCCGCGCCACCAGCTGGCCCGTAGCGCATGAGTTCGGGCACATCAACCAGGTTCGCCCCGGTTTCATGTGGGCAGGTTCACAGGAGGTGACGAACAACCTGTACTCTGTCTGGTCCAACTTCTGCCTGAACCCCGCCAACATGCGTTTGGAGCACGAAATCTGCCCGAGTTCAGCCGGGGTTCCCATGCGCGGCGGCAGATTTGACTGCTATGTGAATAATGCTCTTGTGCGCCGCCAGCTCTGGCAGTTCACAACCGGACCGGATACCGGTATCCGCAGCATCCCCGGGGAGCGCACCGGTGATCACTTCGTTTCCGTCTGCCCTGTTTGGCAGCTTCAACTCTACGTGGCTGTGGTTCGCGGGAAAAAAGACTTTTATGACGATATCCTGGAAGCTGCCCGTACCACTGATTCCGCCGCTGCACACGGGCAACTGCGGGTCAACTACTTTCTCCATGCCTGCCGTGCTGCCGGGTTGGATTTGTCGGAATTCTTCATCAAAACCGGGATTCTGGCACCCATGAACCGCTGGGTCACTGACTACAGCTCTCACCAAGTCACCATCACCCGCGGCATGATAGAACAGGCACGTGCAGCCGTTGCGCACCTGCCCAAACCCGACAGCAGTGTCATCTTCTACATCAACAGCAATAACTACCAAATCTTCCGCGACCGAAGCCCCGTCATCAAAGTCGGCAGCGGCCCCGGTTTCACGGCAGCCCCCGGTATCGGTGGTGTCACCATCTCCCCGGACGTGTGGCAGAACGCTGTCGCGTATGAAGCCTATGTGGGGGATAAACTTGTCCGCATCGCTCTGCGCGGGCTTAATCATGAGGATAACGCCACCACCGACCTCTCCTGCCCACCGGGGATTACCCGCATTGCCGCCGTGCAGTGGGACGGTACCCGCCACACCATCTGGCAGAATAACAACCCCTAATCCTCAGCACACCGCTGGTAAACGTTTCATATATATACTGTAAGTACTGTTGCCCGCCACAATCGGCAGTCAGCAGGTACTCCCCGTACGCCGGATGAAGTCAGTATACTCACTTCACCGAAAGAATATTGTAACAAAGCTGATATCACCCCTCATTCAACACGGCTTATCCATTAAACGCCGAGACACCCGCAATTCTCTCTATATTTTGGACATGACATAATGAACAACGACTGTGCCCCTGATTCCGATGTTGTCCAAATCTTCAGAATTATTCTGAAAGATAATCGCCCGATTCCTGCACTCACGGATTTTATCAATAACGATTTTCAGGGGCTGTATAGCATCTTCAACAAAAAAGCCATTTATACTCTTGATTTCAAAGAAAAGAGCTATGGTAAATCCCCCCGCGGCTGATTGCGCTTGTATAATCAGGAGCTGTGTGGTATCCTCCCGCAGAAAACAGTTATCATGATTCAAAACGAACTCATCAGCATTGATATCCGTACCGCCGGCAGAAGATTTGCCGGAATCACGGTACGGGATAAAGTCAACGGTCGCAGCTATGAGCTCGGCAAGGATATTTTCACCATTCAGCTGCAGGAGGCTCTCACGGATGAGGCGTGCTCCAAAAAGGAATACACCGACAAGTGCCTGCCGCTCAGCAGCTCGGATTTGATGTGCGGTGGGCTTACCGTAAGCTCGATTGCCGCTGATTCCACCGCCCGCCGACTGGCGGAACGCCGCGCCGGCACCCGCGCCGCCCTGCCCTTTGCCGTGACCACAGACGGCTATAAGCTGGAGTGGTGGCTGGAACTGCGGGAGGGGCAACCCTACTTCCGCACGGGGTTAAATATCACCCCCATGCAATTTGCCATGCCTGCCCGCAGGATTACGCTTCTGCAGGTGACTGCGCCGGAGGCTCGGGTAGAGGGAACCGTAAAAGGAGCCCCCATCGTGGCAGCGGGCAATCGCCTGTTTGCCGGGGTAGAAAGCCCCCTCAGCACCGGAGAGGTGACCCCGGATGGGTTCACCTGCTCGCTGGAGCGCACCACCCACCTGCCCTCCCGCACAACTACCTGCATTTCCGCCGTCATGGGATTCTGCCGTCCCGGGCAGCTTCGCCGCACTTTCCAGCTCTCGTATCTGAATGAGGAGCGCGCCCGCCCGTACTTCCCCCTGCTCAACTACAACACTTGGTACGACATAGGCTACTTCTCCAAATACACGGAAAAGGATGTGCTGGACACCATCCGCCTCTTCGGTGAGGAGCTGGTAGTCAAACGCGGGGTGGTCATGGACTCTTTCCTGCTGGATGACGGCTGGGACAACACAGAAACCCTCTGGCAGTTCCATGATGAACTCCCCCATGAATTCCGTGAGATTCGCAAGCTTGCGGAAAGCTACGGCGCGAGCCCCGGTGTGTGGTTCTCCCCCTGGGGCGGCTACGGGCAACCCAAACTCAATCGCCTGGCTGCCGCCGGGGATACGTATGAAACCAATGAGCGTGGCTTTGCCCTCTCCGGTTCCAAATACTATGAGCTTTTCCGTGAGATGTGCCTGCACATGATTCGGGAAAACGGTGTCAACCATTTCAAGCTGGACGGCTGCTCCGGCATGGCAGAACCCGCTCCCGGTTCCCGCTTCGGCTCTGACTTTGAAGCCGCCATCTCCCTCATTGATGAACTTCGTGCCGAGCGCCCTGACATCTACATCAACCTGACCACAGGCACCTGGGCCAGTCCTTTCTGGTTTAGCATTGCGGATTCGGTATGGCGCGGCAACTGGGATCATGATTTCTGCGGGGTCGGCACAGCCCGCCAGCAGTGGATTACCTTCCGCGATGCCATGATTTACGCCCACAACGTGAAGATTTCGCCGCTCTGCCCCATTAACTCGCTCATGACCCATGGTGTCATCTACAACAAAGGCGCACGCGGGCTGATGACCACGGAGGGAGATGACCTGGCAGATGAAATCTGGAGCGGGCTGGGTCTGGGCACGCAGATGCAGGAGATTTATATCACCCCGTCCATGCTGCAAGCGCATGAGTGGGACACACTGGCAGCCGCTGCCAAGTGGACCCGAGCCAACGCCGCCACTCTGGTGGACAGCCACTGGGTGGGCGGAGATCCCGCCGCGTTGGAGGCATACGGCTTTGCGTCCTGGAGTCCTGAAAAGGGTATTCTGGTGCTGCGCAACCCCTCTGACAGCGAACAGGAGTTCAGCTTTGACCCCGCCGCCGTCTTTGAACTGCCGCTCGGTGCCCCCCTGCGCTATACCCTCAGCTCACCCAAGGGAGATGAGCTTCCCGCAAAAGTACAGGCAGGCAACGCCACGACGCTGCATCTCAAGCCTTTCGGCGTCATTGTACTGGAAGCCGCACCATCGGCATAACCCACGTTCACGTGTCCCCTGCCCGGTGGTTCGGGCGGGGGGGCACTTTTCCCGACTGCCGGATTTCTGCCAATTTTCTCAGCAATTCCCAAATCACGGCTCGGAAAGGGTGAAAGAGCGAATCATTTCACCTGATTGATTGCGGAGCTGCACGGTATTGCCGCAGAGGCTGCAGGAACCATGGCGGTACGCTGAATGCTGCCGATAGGTATGCCGGAAACACCCCGCATGCTGCCACTCTTTCCCTCTCTGCCGGAAAAAGTCAAATTCGTATGTAGCCGAACCGCCGATGCCGGAGCGAACCTGCATAGCCAGACCGGGTTTCAGGAGAATCAGCTCCATGGTGCGGGTATCCGCGCCCAGACAGGGCAACTCAGCGTGCCCGATGAAAGGCAGCAGCAATTCCCCCTCCGCAGCACGCTGCGGAGCCTCCTCGGCACCATACCAAGCCTCCGTTACCCCGGACGGCAGAAGTTCCGGCGCGCAGGGAAGTATCATGTTGCATTCAGCACCGGCTTCTAAGCACAGTTCCGTCGGCAGAGGAATACCCACACTGCTGCTGAGGATTCTTCCGTCCGGCGTACGACGGATGGGGTGGATGCTGCCTCTTACCAGCCGTACAGGCTGCAGACTCAGATTTCGGATGCTTACCTGCACCGCATTATCACCCTGAGCGCAAACCTGAATCCGGGCGTGTGTCGGCTCAGTGCCAAAGCGCAGTCGGGGAGAATCACAGAGCATCAGTTCAGCCAGCAGAAGCCCCTGAGCATTCCGGCAGCACAGGCAATCTCCGCGCAGCTCATAGCGGCACACGCCGTCAAACCCCGCCGGCCGTGCATGAGCCAGCAGAAGCCGCGCAGTTCCTTCTGCGTCCGTGCGGAATACAAACAATTCGCGCAACTTCCCCTTGCGTCCCTGAATCAGCCTCATGTTGCCACCCAATGGGATCTGCTCCGTTTCCGCCAGCCCCGAAATCAACGGGTGCCCATACAGCTCCGGCGGAAGGACGCACTCACTTCCGCGCGCACCTGCGGCATAACAAAACACTGCGACAGTCAGGATGAGATGCCGGAATCGCATAGTCACACTCACTTTTATCTGAAATCACTGTGTCCGATTTCCCTGCGGAAATGGTACTCCGTTTCATCGTCTCGGTACTTTTTGATAAAACCGACAATTTTTCCCGCAGCATCCCGTTTGAAGCGGAGCACATATCGGTTATCGGGAGCATACAGACAATCCCCGCGCAGCTCCGTATTAAGCAGGCATTCTATCTCAGGGTCTTCCATGTGGTGATCCTGAAACACCCGTACAGTAGTAACGCCATAGTAATGCTTCCCGGCATATTGCGGAAGAAGAATCATGATATTGGGAGTTCCGCTGTCAAGCCCGTCATCCGGTTTCTCAAAATCAAAGCAGTACACCCCCTGCAAGTCATAGAGCGTGTCCCATCCCGGTGATGGTAATTCCCGCCGAGCGGATTCACAAGCAAGCTGCGACATCTCGTGGGTCAGGCAGAAACCTGTCGGCAGGGGTGATTGACACCCCGCCGGGAGAAAGGCCAGCAACAAAAATCGGCAAATCAGGCTACTCGTTCTCATACAGATGCAGGATCTTACTCAATCCCTCACTCTATATAATCCACATTTCCCCTGAATCCGCAACTTTTTTTCAAAAAAAGAGAAAAACGCACATGTGTCCCGAAGTTTTGGCGAAAATGCCCATGATACACTAAAAATGAGCACGCTTTGTTAAATATCCCTCGGCAGGAGCATCATGATGCCCGTTCAATGCAGGAAGTTCCCGTTTGTTCCTAAAACGGCGTAAGCCGCTTACTTTTAATTCGTCAATTGTAAATCTTCATTCGTAAATCCACGTGTCTCAAATCTTGGGGACACGTATGAAAAAACCGGCACCCCCATAGGGAGTACCGGTCTGTCTTATCGCATGGAAAAAATGTTACAGATACGGCTTATGCAGCGGGCTGCTCAGCAGGAGCCGGAGCGGGCTGATTGACCGGGCAGTTGCAGGGAGCACCCTGGGGCGCGGGAGCACCGCACTTCGGTCCGCGCTTGCCGCACTTACCGCCGCGCTCGGCGCGCTTCTTCTCAAACTCAGCCTTGGCGGCAGCCTTCTCAGCATCATCCAGCTGACCATCCTTGTTGGCGTCGAACTTCTCCAGCATCTTCTTCTCGAAAGCAGCCTTCATCTCGGCACGCTTGGCCTCAAAATCAGCCTTCACAGCAGCCTTTTCGGCATCGTCCAGCTGACCGTCCTTGTTGGCATCAAACTTCTCCATGAACTTGGCGCGGCACTCAGCCATCTTCTCCGGGTTCATGTGACGGTGCTTGCGGGGACCGCCGCAGCAGTGACGCTTCGGACCGCGATGACCGTGGCGACCGCACTTCGGACCACGCTTGCCGCACTTACCGCGGCGCTCGGCACGCATCTTCTCAAACTCAGCCTTGGCAGCAGCTTTCTCGGAGTCATCGAGCTGACCATCCTTGTTGGCATCGAACTTCTCCAGCATCTTCTTCTCGAAAGCAGCCTTCATCTCAGCACGCTTAGCCTCAAACGCAGCCTCAGCGGCAGCCTTCTCGGAGTCATCAAGCTGACCGTCCTTGTCAGCGTCAAACTTCTCCAGCATCATCTTGCGGAAGTCGGGACGCTCACCGCGCTTACCGCAGCAGGGCTTGGCAGGAACACAGGGCACAGCCTTGCAGCAGGGCTTCTGAGCGGGGCACTGCTGCTCCGGGGCAGCTTCCTGAGCCATCACCGGCAGAGCGGCAAACAGAGCAAAAAAGAATGATTTCTTCATAATCTGACTTTCTGTTGTTATTGTTTAAGTGGTTAAGCGCGGCAATTTCACCCCGCCTCACTCTAGGGAACGTATACTTCTTACGATTATCTACATGAAATTTTATTTTTTAAAACGCGAGGATTGAAAAAATCCTTTTATCACTCCTTTTCTCTTGCAAGAAGTAGTGGGGCTGTGTTACACTCCACCTGTTACACACCAAACATCACCTTATCTCAATTCCATGGACAAACTCATTGTAGAAGGCGGGCACCTGCTTAGTGGTACCGTCAATATCAGTGGTTCCAAAAATGCCTCCCTTCCCATTCTGGCAGCCTCTATTCTGACAGATGAGCCTGTGCGCATTTCCCGTGTACCGGATGTTTCCGATACAAACTACATGATTCAAATTCTCAGTCAATTAGGCGCTTCTGTTGAGCGTTCCAGCGGTACGGTACGAATTGAATCTCCTGATGGCATCTCCTCCAGCGCCTCCTATGATCAGGTGCGGAAGATGCGCGCTTCCATCTGTCTGTTAGGCCCCATCATGGCACGCATGCACCGTTGTACCTTACCATTGCCCGGCGGCTGTGTTATCGGTGACCGCCCGGTAGATTTACACGTGCGCGCCATTCAGGCACTGGGAGCGCGCGTACGCATCAAAGGGGGAAATCTGGTCATGGAAGCGCCGAACGGACTCATCGGCACTACGGTGGATATGCGCGGTGATTCCGGTCCCACAGTACTGGGCACGGATAACTTGATGATGGCAGCCGTACTGGCAAAAGGTACCACCGTCATCGAATCCGCAGCCCGTGAGCCGGAAGTAGTCGATTTGGCAAACTTTCTTAACAAGATGGGTGCCCACATTGAGGGAGCAGGCTCCCGCACTATCACTATCCACGGCGTAGAGAAGCTGCACGGTTGTGAACACACCGTCATTCCGGATCGTATTGAGGCAGGCACCTTCATGGTGGCTGCAGCCATGGTCAGCAACGGTCTGAAGATTAATCGGGTCTGCCGCAAACACATCCAGGCCATGGCTGACTTGCTGGTGGAATGCGGACACGTTGTGGAGTTTGACGAAGAAGGCACGAGCGTATTCGTCAAACCGGGTGTACACCCCCGAAGCGGCAAAATTCTGACTGCACCCTACCCGGGCTACCCCACTGATATGCAGGCGCAGATGACTGCCCTCTTTGCCCTTACACCCGGTATCAGTGTGGTTCGTGATACCATCTTCCCGCAGCGCTTCATGCACTGCTCTGAGCTCAAACGCATGGGTGCCAACATCAAGGTGGACAACGGCACCGCTATCATCACCGGTGTGGATGGACTCTCCGGTGCACCGGTCATGGCCAGTGATCTCCGCGCTTCAGCTGCTCTGGTATTGGCAGCTCTGGCAGCGGAAGGCACCACAGAGATACACCGTCTCTACCACATTGACCGCGGTTATGAGATGCTGGATGAAAAACTCATGATGCTGGGGGCCAAGGTTCAGCGCGTGCTGGATAACGACAGTCGGTCAGCAGAAGACTGATTCAGATTTCTCATGTTTATTGCTGAAACGAGGGCTGTACTAAGCCCTCGTTTTTTTCGTAAAAGTAAAGACGGCAAATCCTAGCCCCTACCGTGTCAATTACATCATGCGCGTATTGAGTATTCACTAATAAGCACGGCACTTATACACATTTTAATTAACTCTCTATGAGAGAAAATCTAACCATGACACCTGAAAAAAAAACGCCTTTCCTTTTCAGGAAAGCGTCTTGGGTTGCCAATCGGCACAGCGTTCAAAACGCGTTTACGCAGAAACGCGGAATTGGGTAATCAGCCGGTGATGCTCAGCGCACGGAAAGTTCCGGGCAGGGAGGCAGGCTGTTCTCCGGGCAGGGAGGCAGGCTGTTGCCGGCAGCTGTCAGAGCGGTGATACCCAGCAGAATGGTAATCATTTTGGTCATGTCTTTTTCCCTTTCTTTGTTGGTGATTTCGGTGCGCGCGCATTTTACTCTTTTTACCTGATATGTCAACACTATTTTTGAAAAATAATTGTTTGATGCCAAAAAACTGATAGAAAAGGATATTTCGGGGCGTAACTCCGCACGAACAGAGGCGTGTCGGGAAGATGCCTTAACAAAAAATGCCGCCGGACACACCCCGACAAGTGTGGTCCGAATACCGTTGCTACCTCTCGGTCCTGGCGGGGTTTTCCGGCCGCACATCCGGGGGGTCCGGCGGCAAGGCAAGTCTGCCACAGCTTTTTGTTTCGGTCAAGCTCATTTTTTGTCACATTTAACTTTACAAATGGCTGTCTCTCAGATAAACTACTACCATGAAGGTAGAAATTGTGTTAAATGATTTTGTGTTTGTGGACGGGGATCGTGAGATATTGGCGGACATGCGTGAAGACGCCCGCAAGAAAGGCATTTACCGGCTGCGTGGGGTACAGAATTGTGAGATAAGGGAGGAGTATGCCACAGAGGCCGGAGAAACCTTCTACGAAATCAAGGTGACGGTGAAGCAGCGGAGGATGGATGGAGATGAGAGCAAGTATTGTATCTATCTGGCACTGCCGGAGGAACACTGTGAGAAACTCAGCACTGCCTGGCAGAACTACAGGGAGAACAAAACCTTTTTCAAGTATGATGCAAGCGCGTGTCGGCTCAGTTTGCCGCTGGATGCCGGGGTGGCGGCTCGCATGGGGGAGGAGCTGCGGGAATTACAGGTATCCGGGCATCCCAAATGCGGCTGCCGCGCGGCGGAATTGTATGCGTTTTCACAAACATGACACAACAGACGGCAGTGAGACACTGCCGTGGCAAAGGCTGAGCTTGACAGAATCCGCCGCCATAATGTATGCTGTTCCATCATTTTTCTAAACAGCATCATGAGCAAGATAGTATATCATTTCGGAGGAGGAACCGCAGACGGCAACGGCAGCATGAAGCCATTGCTGGGCGGTAAGGGAGCTAACCTGGCAGAGATGGCACGTATCGGTCTTCCCGTGCCCCCCGGGTTCACCATTACTACTGAGGTGTGTACTTATTACTACGACAACGGGCTCACCTACCCCGCTGAGTTGGAGTCAGAGGTGCGCAGCGGTATTGCCCGCATGGAGGAGCTGGTAGGGCGCCGCTTCGGAGACACCGCCGCCATGCCCCTGTTGGTTTCCGTGCGCTCCGGTGCGCGTGAGTCCATGCCCGGAATGATGGATACCATTCTGAACCTCGGTCTGAATGATGAGACAGTGGAGGCTATGGCAGCGGCTACTTCTAACCCGCGCTTTGCCTGGGACTGCTACCGCCGCTTCGTGCAGATGTACGGGGACGTGGTGATGGGGGTGCAGAAATCAGAGGGGGAGGATATGGAACCCTTTGAGGCAGAAATACATGCCCTGAAACAGGAGCGCTATGGTGCAGATATTTCCGATGCGGAATTGACGGCGGATGACAGCCGCGAGCTGGTGAAGCGTTTCAAGACGCTGGTGCTGCGCCGTGCCGGGCAGAATTTCCCTGCTGACCCGTGGGAGCAGCTCAAGGGTGCCATCGGTGCCGTGTTCGGCTCCTGGAATAATGAGCGTGCCATCACTTACCGTGCCAAGTACGGCATTCCAGCTGATTGGGGAACCGCTGTCAATGTGCAGTGCATGGTGTTCGGTAACACCTCCAATGAATCCGGTTCCGGCGTAGCCTTCACCCGCAACCCCGCCATCGGTAAAAATGAATTCTACGGTGAATTCCTCATGAACGCACAGGGTGAGGACGTGGTGGCAGGCGTGCGCACGCCCGAACCGGTGGGCAAGCTGGCAGAGGTGATGCCCGGTGCCTATGAGGAGCTCTGTGCCATCCGCCGGACGCTGGAAAACCATTTCCGCGACATGCAGGACTTTGAGTTCACCATTCAGGATAAGAAGGTGTATATGCTTCAGACCCGCAACGGCAAACGCACCGGTATTGCCGCATTCCGCATTGCCTGTGATATGGAGCGGGAGGGTCTCATCGATTGGCAGACGGCGGTGAAACGCATCCCCGCCGACCAGGTGGATCAGGTGCTTGCCCCCATTTTTGATGACCGTGCTCTGCGCAGTGCCAAGTGCATTGCCAAGGGGCTCAATGCCGGACCCGGTGCGGCATCCGGGCGCTTTTACCTGAACGCCGTCCGCTGCGTGGAGGCCACCAAGCGCGGGGAAAAGGTGCTGCTGGTGCGTCTGGAAACCTCACCGGAGGATTTGCGCGGCATGATTGCGGCAGAGGGTATTCTGACGGCTCGCGGCGGTCTTTCCAGCCACGCCGCTCTGGTTGCCCGCCAGATGGGTAAGGTCTGTGTCTGCGGTGTGAGCGAGATGGCGATTGACTATCAGGAGCGCACCATCACCATCGGCGGTGTGGTGTATCACGAGGGTGATTACCTCTCTCTGGACGGCACGGCGGGTCTGGTGTATGCCGGTAAGCTGCCTACCGCTCCCTCCGAAATTGTGCAGGTGCTTGTCAAAAAGACCATGCAGGCGGAGGAGAGCCGCACCTACCGGGACTTTGCCCGCGTGATGGAGTGGTGTGACCGTCTGGCACGACTGAAAGTGCGCACCAACGCGGATTCCCCGGAGCAGGCGGAAGCAGCCATTGCTTTCGGTGCCACGGGTATCGGTCTCTGCCGCACGGAGCACATGTTCTTCAACGGCAACCGCATTGATTTCATGCGCCGCATGATTCTCTCTCAGCGCATGGATGAACGCCGTGAGGCGGTGCTCAACCTGCTGCCGTTCCAGAAGAGTGATTTCAAGGGTATCTTCAAGGCGCTGGCCGGGCGTCCCGCCACCATTCGTCTGCTGGACCCGCCCCTGCATGAATTCCTGCCCCAGACCAAGGAACAGCAGCTTGACCTCTCCAAGAAGTTCAACATGCCCGTGGAGTTTATCATGCACCGCGTCTCTGAGCTGCATGAGTTCAACCCCATGCTCGGACACCGTGGCTGCCGCCTCGGCATCGACCACCCGGAAATCACGGAAATGCAGGCTCGCGCCATCATCGAGGCAGCTATCGAAGTGATGGAGGAAGAGGGCGTTGAGGTGCGCCCGGAAATCATGGTGCCGCTGGTTGCCTTCAACAAGGAGCTGGAGCTGCAGAAAGCCATTATCGACCGCGTGGCAGAACAGGTGTTTGAGGAAAAAGGACGCCGCGTATCCTACCGCGTGGGTACCATGATTGAGATTCCCCGTGCCTGCGTCACCGCTGACGAGATTGCGCAGAACGCAGAGTTCTTCTCCTTCGGTACCAATGACCTGACCCAGACCGGTCTCGGCATGAGCCGAGATGACTCCGGAGCGTTCCTCGGTACTTATCAGGATCTGGAAATCATCGGTCGTAACGTCTTTGCCAGCATCGACCAGAAGGGCGTCGGCAAGCTCATGGAAATCGGCGTGGAGCTGGGTCGCAAGACCCGCCCCGGCATGAAGATAGGTATCTGCGGTGAGCACGGCGGCGACCCCGCTTCCGTGAAGTTCTGCCACCGTATCGGTCTCAGCTATGTGTCCTGCTCACCTTACCGTGTACCGACCGCCCGCATCGCTGCCGCTCAGGCTGTGCTGGAAGAAAAATAACCCCCTGTCCGCACCATGAATCCGATTCTCGTCATCATGGCTCCCGGCTTCGAGGAAATCGAGCTGGCTGCACCCATCGATATCCTGCGTCGTCTGGGCATCCCGGTCGTTACGGCCGGGCTGCAGGGGCGCAGCGTGGAGGGCGCACACGGCGTGGTCATGTCTGCCGAAATGCTGGTAGTGGACGTGGAACCCGCGCTCTACAGCGGCGTTATTCTCCCGGGCGGTCCGGCTTCCTGGACACTGCGGGACACACCCGCCGTGCTCTCCATTGTGCGGAAGATGCATGCAGAGGGCAAGCTTGTGGCCGCCATCTGTGCGGCACCGCTGGCGCTGGAGGCTGCCGGGGTTATCAAAGACCGCCGCGTGACCTGTTACCCCTCCGTGAAAGAGGAACTCTCCTCTGCCGCAGAGGTCTGCGATTGCCCCGCCGTGACGGATGGCAACATCGTCACCGGGCGAGGTCCCGGGGCTGCCCTGGAGTTCGGCTTTGAGCTGGGCTGCTACCTCGGTAAAAAGGAGGAAGTGGAGAAGCTCCGCAGCGACATGTGCTGCAAGTGAAATAAACACTTTTTGCCCCTGCCGTCCGTGCAGGGGCTTTTTTTGCAGCCATGCGCCATCTCGTTCGGACTGTATTCTTTTCATCTGGGCATTGACAAAGGCTCGTTATTGTGTCAGACTGGTGCTGACCTATGAAACTGAGTGATACGGATTTTCCGCGAGAGGTGCGGGAGCGCATGCAGCAGGTGCTGCTGCCCGGGGATGAGATTCTGTGGGCGGAATCAACCGTCGTCTCAGCCCGGAAACGACTGCGCAACACGGGAGGTGGCTGTGCTCTTCTTTTTGCGATTATCTGGACATCCGTTCCTCTTTGCCTTACATGGGAAGCTCTGAGTCAGAACGCCTCCCTGGCAGACAGATTGGGGGAAGCAGCTCCTTCCTTTCTGATGGCTGCGTTGGGGTTGTTTTTTATCTGTGCCGCCGGAAGTCCCCTATTCTGTTCCTCGCGGCATTACTATGCCGTCTCCCGTTACTTCCTGCTCTGCGACCAATCCGGGGTACTGGAAAGCTTTCCGCTGACTCCTGCCTGGATAACGGAATGCACCAACCTCACGCGCAGCGGGCGGGGAGACTTGCTTATCAAACACCATGGGGATAAAGAACCGAGAATCAATCTGTTGGGTATTTCCTCTCCGGCGCTGCTTGCACAAATACTCAAATCGCACACCCCGCCGCCTGTCCCCGCCCCGAAACAGCGTCAGAGCATTGCCGGCATGATTGAGCATCTCAGCACAACGGAAAGAGGCGAATTGCAACAGACGTTGGGAGATGAAGCTATCCGCTGGCTGGGAAAAGAGTATGTCCGCAAAATCGGCAAATGGTTCTCTGCCTGTTTCTGCCTGCTGCTGCTGTGGAGCCTGCTTCTGCCGCTGAGTGAGAAGCCGACAGCAGACAACATCTTGTTGCTCTGTCTCGGCTGGGCGACATGGGGAGTATGCGCTATCTGCCTGTATCTTTGCTACCGTTACAGAAAAAATACGATTTACGTGATTACTAACTCCCGCGTCGGCAGGTTCAGCCCCGGCGGTAAAGCGGAGTTTTTCCCGATGGAAACTGTCTTTCTGCGCCGCATCGAATCTGATTCCCGGGGAATTCTGAAACTGGAACTGAACCGTCTTTCCATACAGAATCAAATTCAAGCACAGCTCCTGCTGAACGGTCTGATGTATGCCCTGCAACAGGCTCAGCAACAGCATGATCTGTAAATCAGACTTGCTGCCGGAGGGGCAGCCTGCCATGTGACTGCTGTTTTGCAGGGGGAGCTGTGGAATTCCAGTTTATTTTGCGCAGATGCGTTTTCCCAAGGGGAGAAGAGCCGCCATGATGAGCAGGTCTATCGGAATAAACAGGATGCCCAGCAAGGAAGTGAAATAAAGCCCCATACTGGGTCTGTAGCTGAGGCAGAGGCATCCCAGGAAGAGCAGGATAACCAGCGGGCTGCTGCTGAACCAGAGGATGTAGTGTAACGGACGCCTGAGACGGAAGGCTCGGAACAGCGGCAGGGCAAGCGGAGGCAGGAGAATCAACAGACCGCCGAAGCCTGTGAGACTGAGTGCAGTGGCTGTGGTATGCGCTGCCGAAACAGGTTTCTCCTCTCTGTCAAAACGGGGGGGGATGCAGAGGCGACCGCCGTACTGCGGGCTGTCGTTCAGAAGCAGATACAGCAGGGCATTTCCATCCTGCAGCTCTGCCAGCAGCATGTCCTGCACATCATAACCGCTTTCTGCGTTGGAAGTCAACCAATCCAGCGGGGCTTTCAGGCGGTGACAACGCCGAAATCCGCTGCCGGGAGCGACTGATTGCAGGAGCTGGAGATGCTGCGGTTCGGGGGTAATTTCCCGGCAATGCAGTGCTTCCGCCGTTTTTGTTACCCATTCCGGTGAAGCCGGGAGGATAAAGACAACTCCGCCGTCTTCCGCAGGACGTCGGTCGGGAAGCCCGGGAGTCGGCCCCAGCCAGACATAGTAACGGTTCCAGTGCTCCAGGGGGCTTTCAGGTTCCCACAGGTGCTGCGGTATAAGTATTCCACCCGTCACCAGAACCGCTGCCAGCAGCAGATACCACGGAAGATAATTCAGTCTCAGCATGATTACTTCTCCCATTACTTCTCCCAGCCGCCGCCCAGAGCGGTGCAGAGGCGTGCCAGCGTCATGCGAATCTGCTGGCGGGTGGTGATGAGGTTCAGCTCTGCCGCCAGCCAGGCGCGCTCAGAGGCAGCCACGTTCAGGAACTCACCCTCACCGGCGTTGTAGCGCTCCAGCGAGAGTTGAGCAGCTTCCTTGTTCGCCGCGCAGGAGGCAGCATACTGCGGCAGCTGGTTGGTGAGCCGGGCGTAGTCGATGAGGCATTCTTCCACCTCGGCAAAGGCTGCCAGCACAGTCTTGCGGTAGCTCTGCATGGCAGATTTCTGCTGGATTTCCGCCTGTTTCACGCTTTCGTTGAGCGAGGCGCGGTTGAGCAGGGTCTGGCTGGCAGAGGCTCCCAGGCTCCAGGTGGTGTTCTGGAAGAAGTTGGCAAAATCCGAACCGGAAGCGGAAGAGGTGCTGCCGGTGAGCGACAGCCTCGGGAAGAGGTTGGCCACGTTCACGCCGATGTTGGCGGTGGCGGCGTGCAGGTCACGCTCGGCGCGGATGATGTCCGGGCGGCGGCGCAGTAAATCTGAGGGAAGCCCGGTGGGGACACGCGGGATGAGGTTGTACACGGAGGCACCCGGCATTTGCAGGCTCACATTGTTCACCGTGGTGCCCAGATAGGTGGCCAGTGTGTTTTCACACTTGCGGATGTTGGCTTCCAGCGCGGGAATCTGGGCGCGGGTGGAGGCGATGGTGGCGCGAGCCTCTGCTAAATCCAGCGAACTTTCCATGCCGACACCGTGGCGCTTGGCGGTGATTTGGTAGGTGCGCTCCTGGTACTCCAGCTGCTCGCGGGCAATACGCAGGCTTTCCCGCGCGGATATCCACTCAAAATAGGCGCTCGCTATGCCGGAGGCCAATGCTGCGCGGGTGGCGGCGGCTGCGGCCTTGACTGAGCCTACATTGGCAAAGGCTGCTTCTACCTGGCGGCGGGTGCCGCCCCAGATATCCGGCGTCCAGGAGGCGGAGAGCCCGCCGCTCCAGCGTCCGTGGGAGAGGGAGGTGTTGAAGCTGCCGCTGTTGGTGCCGCCCATGCTGATACCCACGCCGGGGAAGAGCCCGGACTGCGTGGAGCGCAGGGCAGACTCTGCCTTGCTGATGGAGAGGGCGGCCGTTATCATATCCGGGTTGGCGGCGAAGGCGGTCTCTATGAGTGCGGAGAGCTGCGTGTCACCGAAGCTCTGCCACCAGCGGGTGAGTGTGTAGGAATCTGTGCCGGGGGGCAGGGCGTTTACCCAGGTTTCCGGCAGGGCGCTGTCCTGCGGGCCGAGGTAATCCGGCCCCAGCAGGCAGGAACTCAGCAGCAGGGCGCTCAGAGAAAGTGTGGACAACGTGCGTTTCATGAATGAAATAGAAAAGGTTAAGGTTATTCGTGGCGCAGGGCATCAATGGGATCCATGCGCGAGGCTTTCCAGGCCGGGTACCACCCGAAGACGATACCGATGGCGGCGGCCACGGTGACGGCGAGCCCCATGGCGGCAGGGGAGGTTTCCACCGGCCAGCCGTTCTGTGAACTGACGAACTGGGATGCGCCGTGTCCCACGGCAAGCCCGATGAGCCCGCCGATGAGGCAGAGCAGCACGGATTCCAGCAGGAATTGGTACATGATATCCCGCGGGCGGGCGCCCACAGCCATGCGCAGACCAATCTCGCGGGTACGCTCCGTAACGGAAACCATCATGATGTTCATGATACCCACGCCGCCCACGACCAGAGAAATCATGGCCACCGCCACGAGCAGGCGGCTCATGTTCTCGCTGGTGGAGGTCATCATCTTGCTGAACTGGGCGCGGTCGCGCATCTCGAAGTCATCCAGCACGCCGGGCTCCAGCATGTGCTGGCGGCGCAGCACGGTGGTCATCTCATCCATGGCAGCCTGAGCGCTCACCCCGTCCTTAATCTGCACCAGCAGGGAATCCACCGTGCGGGTACGCAGCGGGTGCGGGGCATTGGTAAAGGGCTGAAGGTCGCAGCCGGGATAAAAGTTCACGGCAGAGGTGGAGAAGGTGCTGTTGGCAGAGATGGTCTGGGTGCTGTTGGCAGCCCCGCCCTTGGAAATGACGGCAGAGCCGGAAGCACCCATCAGACGCGTGCGGATGCTGGTCCAGGGCAGGATGAGGCAGTCATCCTGGTCATTGCCCATGGCATCTGCGCCCTTGGTAGCCAGCACACCGATGATGGTGAACACCACGTCCTTGATGCGGACATCCTGTCCCACCGGGCTTTTTCCACTAAAGAATTTTTCCGCGATGGTATTACCGATGAGGCAGACGCGTGCGGCTTCATCCACCTGCTTTTTGGTGAAAGCGCGGCCTTTCTGCACCGTCCAGCCCTCAATGTTGAGGTAGTGCTCATTGCCGCCCTTGATGGAGTTGGGGCTCCAGTTTTCATTGCCCACGATAATCTGGCCGCTGGCGCGGACATAGGGAGAGGCCAGCTTAACCGTGGCAGTGCATTCGCGCATGATGGCATCCGCATCTGTCGGGTAGAGCGAGGCGCGCCCGCCCATGCCGGAGCTGACACCGGAGGTGCTGACGGAAGCCCCGAAGATGTTGATGACGTTCGCGCCCAGCGAGGAAAATGAGGCGGCAATCTGTTTTTTGGAGCCTTCACCAATTTCCGAGATGGCTACCACGGCGGCAATACCGATAACGATACCCAGCACGGTGAGAGCCGCGCGCATGGGGTTGCGCACCAAGGCTCGCAGACAGGTGATGAAGAGGGTGGTAAACTTCATTTGCTGAGTGTGGCTGAGAGTTCATCCGATACGCCGTCCAGGATGAGACCGTCGCACATGTTGATGGCGCGGTCGGTAAAGGCGGCTGTCTTGCGGTCGTGGGTCACGATGATGATGGTGATACCTTTCTGTCGGTTGAGGTCGCGGAACATGTTCATGACCTCCACAGAGGTGGTGGAATCCAGGTTGCCGGTGGGCTCGTCTGCCAGCAGGATACCGGGGTTGTTGATGAGTGAGCGGGCGATGGCCACGCGCTGCTGTTGACCGCCGGAAAGCTGCGCCGGGGTGTGGTGCATGCGCTCCTCCAACCCCACCATGCGGATGAGCTCCAGCGCCCGTTGGCGGATTTCCGCCGTAGACATGGCGGGGTGGTGGTAGTAGGCGGGCATCATCACATTCTCCAGCGCAGAGGTGCGCGCCAGCAGGTTGAAGTTCTGGAACACGAAACCGATACGCTGGTTGCGCAGGCGGGCGCGCTGGTCGGCATTCAGCCCGGCCACGTTCTTGCCGTCTATCCAGAACTCGCCGCCGCTGGGGCGATCCAGACAGCCCAGGATATTCATGAGCGTGGATTTGCCGGAGCCGGAGGCTCCCGTGAGCGAGACAAACTCTCCGTCTTCAATGCGCAGGGAGATACCCTTGAGCACCGGCAGGTCAATCTCGCCCAGGTGGTAAACCTTGGTGATGTTTTTCAGTTCAATCACGGTGAGTCATGAGCTGGAATGAAACTTTCTTACATGTGGGGAGGACGCCCACCGCCCTGATTCTGCCCGGGCTTGGCTTCCACACCGCCGGCGGAGCGTTGGCGGCGCTCCGGACGCTTGAAGGCAAAGGGATTATTGGAGCCGCCGGGTGCCGCCTCATCGTCTGAGGAAACAGCCAGAACGCCGGTGACCAGCTCCATGCCCGGATCAAGAGTTTCGCCCTCAGCCGGCACAACAATGGTGCGGGTGCCGTCCGTATCCAGCTTACGCACCCTGACAGGAGCCACGGTCTTATCCCCCACCTTGCGCCAGACAAGGGCGCGGTCCCCCGGCTCTGCCTGTTCGGCGGGGGCGGCGGCTTCATCCTCTGCCGCTACCTCCACGGGCGGCGGTTTCGGGCGGGACTTGCGGTGTTTCTCGTCAATCATGTCGGGTGAAGGGCGGAAATCAAACACGGCATCAGATACCATGAGCGCGTCCTTGACTTCCTTGACGATGAAGTTGGCATTGGCGCTCATGTAGGGCAGCAGTTTGCGGTCGGGGTTCTCAATATCCACCTCCACGATGTAGGTCACCACGTTGGAGCTCATGGTGGCGTTCGGGCGAATCTTGTTGACTACGCCGGTGAAGTTCTCATTCGGCAGGGCATCCACCGTGTAGCGCACTTCCTGACCGGGTTTCACCTTGGCGATATCGGCTTCATTCACGCTGGCCCAGATTTGCATTTTGGAGAGGTCGCGCGCCACGAGGAAGAGGGTGGTCGCGTTCATGCTGCTCACCACGGTCTGACCCACGTTCACCTGGCGCACCACGATGGTACCGTCTACCGGGGTGGTGATACGGGTGTAGTCTCGGTTGCGCAGCTCGCTTTCCAGCTGAGCCTGAGCGCTCTGCAACTGGGCGGCAGCGCTTGCCTGCTGGGCGGTGGCCGTCTGCAGCTGAGCCTCCGCGCTCTCCAGAGAAGCGGCGGCGGTCTCTGCGGCATTCACATACTGGTCATAGCTCATCTGGGAGAGGGCATCGCCCACGCCCAGCTTTTTGGCGCGGTCCAAATCTCGGTCGGCCTTGTTTTTGTTGGCCTGCGCCTGGGAAATAGAGGCCTTGGCCTGAGCAAGCCCTGCTTCAGCGGAAAGAATCTGGGCTCTGGCCTGAGCTACACTGGCTTCTGCGCGTTTGATATCCAGCTCCACGATGGTGTCATCGATACGTGCCAGCAGCTGACCTGCCTTGACCTCGCTGCCGTAATCCACGCGGTTGCCGTTGGCATCTGTGCCGAATTCCTTGATTTCACCGGTTACCTGGGCACCTACGTCCACCAGTTCCTCCGGTTCCAGCGTGCCGGTGGCCTGCACCTTGCTCACAAAGTCCCCCTTGGAAACTTTGTCGGTTTTGAAGCGGAAATCCTGCTGCACGTTGTTGCCCATGCTGAGCCAGACGGCAACACCGCCTCCGGCTACCAGAGCTGCTGCACCCCATTTGTAAATTGTTTTCACGTGAATGATTAGGTTGAGTTAAACGTATCCCGTTATATACAACGCAGCCGCAGCGTCTGCATCTACATCAAACGGCTATTTTTTTGACCTTATCTGCGGGAACGCCCGTCATCCCACCCGCTGCGGGAGCGGCGTTTTTCCTGCTCGCGTTTAAGGGTTTCCTCTGCGGCTGCGGCAGCGGCGGCAGCAGCTTCCTCCTGCTCTTTCTGCAAGCGCTGTTCTTCTGTCAGTTCTTCAGGAGATACCTCCACAGCTCCTGTTTGCGGGGCGGCTAAGGCTTCCTGCATGCTTGATTTGATGCTTTCAAAAAACTCTCTCACCACGGTGGCCGCCATGTGACCGCCGGAGATGCGCTGGTGCGGTTTGCCTTCATAGAGAGCTGCATAGGCATAGCGCGGTTCATCTGCCGGCATGAAGCCGGCAAACCAGGCGAGTCGGCAGTCATCTGAAGGACGCCCCCACTGCGCCGTACCGGTCTTGCCGGCGTTGGAAACATAGCTGAGCTTGGCGCGGCGCCCCGTACCACCGTTCACCACGGCCTTCATGCCCTTGCGCACGGTGGCAAGAGCGCCTTCCATGTCGCTGAGGTTCGTTTGCACTGCCGGAGTAAACTGGTAGACCACGTTGCCCTCCGCATCCAACACCTGTCGCACGAGCTGGAGTTTGGGCAGGTATTTGCCGTTGGCAATACCGGCAACAGCGTGAGCTACCTGCAGCGGAGTGGCCAGCAGTGCGCCCTGCCCTATGGAGAGGTTCGCGGCATCACCCGCCATGAAGCCTCGCCCATAACTACGGCGCATCCAAGCTTCATCCGGAACATTGCCGGCCTTGTCCGGCAGAGGGATACCGGCGGTGGATCCATAGCCGAAACGGCGAGCCATATCACAGAGACGCTGTGCACCCAGATGGGGATTGCGCGTGGCTGCCACCTGATACATGAATGGGTTGTTGGAAAGAATCAGAGCCGTTACGCAGTTGATGGAGCCGGTGAACTTGCTGTGGTTCTTAAAATCATGGTTTCCGATTCGGACGCTATACGGACAATTCACATAGGTGCTCTCACTGATAATACCATGGCGCAGGGCTGCCGCTACCGTGATTGTCTTGAAGGTGGAGGCGGGAGGATACACGCCGGCATATGCTCGGGATACGAGCGGGGTATTCGGGTCATTGCGCAGCTCATCATAATCTTTCTGAGAAATGGCAGGGATGAATTTGTTGGGGTCAAAGTTCGGAGCGGATGCCAGGACCACGATTTCGCCTGTGCGTACATCTACCATGACAAAAGCACCGCGTCCCAGCGTATTTTCCTTGAGTGACTGTTCAGCGGCTTTCTGCCATTCCAGATTAAGGGTGGTGACGATGGTACCGCCCGGCTTGGGCTTGGTCTGCAATTCATCAAGAATTTTTTTACCGCTTTCGTCAAACATGAGCCGCCAGATGCCCGGTTTGCCGGTGAGTTGCTTGTTGAATTTGAGCTCCAGCCCGGCGCGTCCTTCCTGGCGCTCAAAGATGGGGTCATTGTGATTGATGGGACCGGTGGGCAGTTTGGCCTTGGCACCTGTGTAGCCCAGGATGTGGCAGGCTGTAGAGCCGGAGGTGTAATTGCGGATATAGAGCGGGATGAGGTGGGAGTACTCTATCTTTTTCACCTTTTCACGCAGCGGAGCCAGTTCGCGCTCACGCACGGTCGGACCGATGGCGAGAGGAAGCCAGCGGCGGTTGCGGTAGTGGTCCAGCAGTTGAGCATCCGTCTTGTCCTGCACTTTGAACCCGGCTGACTCGAACTCCCCAATTGCCTTGCGGGCAATACGCAGAATATTCGCCTCACTTTCATCTTTCAGCTGCCCGAAATTGATAGCCGGTTGCCAGGCGACTTCCGAACAAGCCATCACATACCCTTCACGGTCAGTAATCAGACCGCGGGGACCGGGAACCGTGAGGGACATGGTGCGGGCATTCGGACGGGTGGAGGCGTATGCTACGCGCGAGGGGTCATGCACGGTGGGATCCATGACTTCTGCATCCGTCTTGAGCGGCGGCGTGACCTCCGATTCGTGGGCACTGCCAACATCCACATTGGTGGGCGAATCAGGAGCTACCGTATCCTCATAGGATTCGGCCTGCTGCACACCTTCCTGCACCGTGGTTTTATCCTCACCGCCCAGCTTGACTGTTTCCACCGTTTCTTCCACCTCATCTACCGGGATAGCCTCTGCATCATCCGGCATGGCTGCTGCTGCCTGTTCAGGTGTCAGCACTTGCGGTGTCTGCGCTTTCACAGGGAACACCATCCACGGCATCATCAGACAGACAGTAGAGAATAAAAGCTTTCCGCGCACCATAACGCCTGCATTCTACCCCATTTCATCCCGCTCTGCAATCTTTCATTGCGATTTCACGACAGTTTATCGGAGAGAAAGGGAATCCCGCCTCAGTTTTGTTCTGAGGCGGGATGCTGAAAAGTGCAGAAAATGCAGGGGCTTATTTGATTTCAGCACCGTTGTCCTCGTATTCGATGACGGGAAGCAGCGGGGCTTGGATGAGCTGCATGACATCCTCTCCCGGCTCTGCGGCAGAGGACTGCACCGGCAGTGCCCGTGTTTCGAATACCTTGAAATCAGGTTCTTCCGCAATGTTACCGCCGGTAGCCAGAGAGAAGAATCCGCGTTCGGGGTTAAAGCGGCAGTTGATGTTAGTGTTGGGATTACCGTCCTTGGTGAAGCGGAACTCCGTGGCGGCTATCCACTGTTTGCCGTTCCAGCGGAAGGCGGGACCAAAAGTGGCGCGGCGTTCATATTTCTTGGATTCAATGTTGCGGCGGAAGTCTTCCACAAAACCGCAGCCGCCGCCCAGTCCGCGGCGAATAGCCTGCACACGCCAGCAGCTCATCAGCTCCCACTTGCCGGTTTCCGGGTTCATGAGGTAGCCGGCAACGCGGCGGAAATGCTCGCCGTCAGCCTTTTCTATCACGAGCGTGCGGATGACTTCTCCCTCTTTCCAATCGAACACGCGCATGGATTTGCCGCCTGTACCCTCACCGCCGAAGCGCTCTGTGCGGACATTTTCACCACGCTGTACCAGTTTGGCTCTTTCATGTTCCGGGGCAGCGTGCGGATTGTCACCTGAATCCTTGGCATCCCATATTGAGAAGATAGCTACGCGGATGGGGGAGCCGTCCTCGCGCTTGCCGGCAAGCTCCTGTACACCGATGTAACCGTTGGAGAAGTTATTGCAGCTGAAATAGGTGCCGGGAGCGCTTTTCTCAATAACTGTTTCCTGATAAGCCGCCGTGCAGTTGTCAACGGATGGCAGATAGCCGATGTGGACGGAGGGGCACATGAGCTTGGCCATGTTTTCCGGCTTCCAGTAATCAGCATAGCGGTCAGCCAGAGCCTGCGGGGCAATAGCTCCCGCCAGCGCCACCAACCCTGTCAGAATTCGGAAGGTAACTCTCATATCGCCGCCCATTATACAGATTTTGTTCAGGCATGACAAGCGATTTGTTTTCTGTTCACCCCACAGGCGGGGCATTCTCTTGACAAAGCACGGCGGGAGCGCTAAACTTTTCCGCGAACATGAATACTTACAAAATCGCTGTACTGGCGGGTGATGGAATCGGACCGGAGGTCATGGAACAGGCTCTGCGTGTGCTGGATGCTCTGGAAAAGAAACATGGTTTTACCACAGAGCGCACCACCTGTTTTGTGGGAGGTGCAGGCATAGACAACTGCGGTAAAGCGCTGCCTGCGGAGACTTTGGCTGCCTGTGAGGCGGCAGATGCCATCCTCTTCGGTTCCGTGGGCGGACCCAAGTGGGATTCTCTCCCGCCGGATGAGCGTCCCGAGCGTGGGGCGCTGCTGCCGCTGCGCAAACATTTCTCACTGTACGCCAATCTGCGTCCCGGCATCTGTCTGCCGGAGCTGGTGGAGGCTTCACCCATCAAGACTTCTCTCATACCCAACGGGTTTGATATTCTCTGCGTACGTGAGCTGACCGGGGGCATGTATTTCGGTGAACCGAAGTTCTATGGTGAGCGCAACGGCGAAATAGTGGGTATCGACACGCTCGTTTACAAAAAGAGCGAGGTGGAGCGAATTGCCCGTGTGGCATTTGAAGCGGCGCGCGGGCGCAGCAAAAAGCTCTGCAGTGTGGATAAGGCGAATGTGCTGGCATCCTCAGTGATGTGGCGTGAGGTCATGAACAGCATAGCCTCCGAATACCCGGATGTGGAGCTTACGCACATGTATGTGGACAATGCCGCTATGCAGCTGGTGCGTAATCCCGGTCAGTTTGACGTGCTCGTCACGGAGAACACTTTCGGTGATATTCTGACGGATGAAATGGCTATTGTCTGCGGCTCTCTGGGTATGCTGCCCAGTGCTTCACTCTGTGAGGGTTCTGACAGCTTCTTCGGACTCTATGAACCCTCCGGCGGTTCTGCTCCCGATATTGCCGGTAAGGGAATTGCCAATCCCATCGCCCAGATTCTTTCCATGGGGATGATGCTGCGCTACACCTGCCGGGAGACCGCCGCCGCTGATGATGTGGACCGTGCCGTGCGTGCGGTCATTGCCGCCGGTTACCGCACCGGTGATCTGGCCACCGGTGCAGAGGGTGAAATCCGCGTCGGCACCGCCGGCATGGGTGATGCCGTTATCGCCGCACTCTGACACAGCAATTTTTTCTGTTAGCGTCTGAAAATTTTTCTTGTCTAACCTGATAAAAAAAGATAAAAAAAACACCATGGCAACCACCGTTGAAAATCTCAAGACTGCAATCATGGGTGAGAGCAAGGCCTGCGCCAAGTACTCCGCCTATGCCACCCGCGCTGCTCAGGAGGGTTATCCTCAGATTCAGAAGATGTTTGAGGCAGCCGCCAAGGCAGAGCGCATACACGCTACCAACCACAACAAAGTACTGGTCAAGCTGGGGTATGACCCCATTGAACTTGATATACAGATGCACGTAGGCAACACCATTGAAAATCTGAAGGACGCCAAGGCCGGTGAGATTTACGAGTTTGCCGAGATGTATCCTCCCATGATTGTGGATGCAGAGGCTGAGGGAGTAAAGGACGCCGTGCGCTCTTTCACCTGGGCCATGGAGGCCGAGAAAGGACACGCGGAATTTTACGGTGAGGCACTGCGCCAGCTGGAGGCCGGTGAGAAGCTCAACCTGCCGGAGAAGTACTACGTCTGCCCGCTCTGCGGAGATACCTTTGCTGCGGACAACGCCCCGGAGAAATGCCCGGTGTGCAATCTTCCCAAGGACAAGTATCTTGAGGTCTGATGCCTCCTGTAACCGACTTCACGAAAAAAGCGGAACCCCCAACTGCGGGCTTCCGCTTTTTTCGTGCAAAAAATCATCAGAACAGGCGCTTGACCCGGCTGGCTTCCTTGCCCTCCAGATAGCGCACATAGCGGCTGACCCCGGCTCCATAGGGAGAAGATAGCCGCAAATCAGGCTGCGTTTCCAGCAGGATAGCTCCCTTGCGGCGCACCAGAAAATAATAGGCAAGCGTCAGCAAGCCCAGCAGGATAATGACCCCAAGCGTAATGAAGTAGGGCAGGTTGATGGGATCGGTGGCAATGTCAGTAAGCTTTTTCTTAAATGAATCATCCTCCTTTTTCTCCTCAGGACGGTATTCGATATTGATGACAGGCGGCAGTTTGATGTTATGCCCGGTGTCAGCGGTGCTAAATTCTCGGGAGATGGGGGAAACGCTGTCAGAGATGCTGTGCAGAGCCGCCAGCAAACCGTTGAGTCCTCCTTCACCGTCTGAGGCAGCGGCTGTGCGGACCTTTTCCAGCCACTCAGTGCGGTTTATCTTTTCTTCGGGTATACCCTTGTAGGCAATTTCGATGGCGGAGGGCAGACCAAGCGGATAGCGCAGCATGACAGCGTAGTCACTGCGGGTTGCCGTGGCTGTCAGCAGATTGGCGGTGGTCATGTCCGTGGGTATCTGCTGAGTCCCCTTGAACAGAGTCACATATATCTGAAAATTGGAGCGCGTGTTCAGCTCATTAAGCACATACAGCACATCATTCTGCTCCATGGTATTGAGCAGCCCCTGCGGGTCGATAAGCCCTGAGAATGATTCCTGTGTGTACGCCGCATGGTACTGCACGGGCACGGTTGTGTCGCTTTCCCGGTTATCCCTGCCGCGGCGTGTCGACCGCGGCGTGCGCTCCGTTTTTTTGGGCTTGCTGTTTTTGCCTTTTTTATCCTCCTCGGCAGTGGGTTCCGGGGGCGCGGGGAAGAGGGAGACATAACCCGTGGCAAGCTCACCTGCCATGAGCAGCTTGTAGTGTTCTGCGTTCCAGCGTGGAATGTCGGGATTATTCTGCGCCGCCGCGGGCTGCGGCGCAGACGGTGCCGGGGAAGCCTCAGTCACCGGTGCAGAAGGGGTGGCCGGTGCCGGCGGCACTTCTTCAGCAGTGTCATCCTGTACCAGCTGCACCGGAGCGGGCGGGGGGAGCGGCTCCTGAGCCGTTGATTCAGCACTCAGCGGCAGCAGCAGGGCTCCCGCCAGCAACAGGGGAGCGGCGGGCGGCGATGTCACGCGGCGGCGCAGGCGGCGGTTCACGCTGTGAGCCTCCAGTGCAATATTGTGAACAACACTGCGCATCACTTTCTTGAGCCCGGTGACCATGGCACGCTCGCGGAACTGAAGCCGTGCGCCGATGATACAGCTGTTGATGCTGTCCGGGTTGATGTAGGGGTCAAGCATGTATCCCCACGTGAAACAGGCTGTCTCCAGCTGCACATCCATCACCAGAATAAGCATCCACTCCTGCCGAACAGGCGGTGGGTATGGGTGGAACGTGTCACGCCAGCGGTCCTTGATGCCGTTCCAGAATGAGGAAAGAAATCCTTGTTCCTGGAGAGGGAAGGGCTCCGGGCTGTCTCCCGGGCGGCGTTCTCGGAACTCTGCGTCTTCAATGGCTTTTCTCTGTTCCCGTTTGCCGAAAGAGGGATGGTGGATGCGGGCGTGGTTCAGAATCCAGTGTGCGTGGGTGCGTATATGCTGTACCTGCCCGTTGTCTGTCAGATAGATACAGAGACCTATGGGCGGCAGATTCCGCTCCAGATTCTCCAGCAGGTGCATCAGCTCCATGCGTTCCTGGTGCGTCAGTGCACCTGCCTCGTCCAGCACGCGGGTGAACTCCACCTGCCGGTCACCGAAAATATCATTGGCCCGCAGCAGACTATACCCGCACGCCGGGCACTGGTCATCAGCTCCGGTATGAATGGTGGCAGAACATCGCGGACAAATCGGCACGCCGTTGTTATATCTTTTTTTTCTCCTTTCGGGAAGCTAAATCACCGTCACCCTCATTATTTTATGTGAGAAGTGAAGCTTCCCATTCCCCCCCTGCCGCAAAAAAACGCAGGTCTCTCATGAAACCTGCGTTTTTTTATTCCTGAGGAATAAAGCTTGAGCTTAAGCCTCGGGAGCAACGTTGACGCGGCGACCTTCGCGATCGAAGAACACGCGACCGTCAACAAGGGAGAAAATCGTGTAGTCGCGTCCCATGCCCACGCCCTTGCCGGGCTTGAACTTGGTGCCGCGCTGGCGGACGATGATGTTACCGGCGATGACAGCCTGACCACCGAACTTTTTCACGCCGAGGCGCTTGCTGCGGGAGTCGCGACCGTTGCGGACGGAACCTTGACCTTTCTTATGTGCCATGACTTGTAAAAATCGAAATAGGGGTTAATAATCAGGCGTTGATAGCGGTAACCTGTACTTTGGTGAGAGCGGCGCGGAAGCCCTTCTTCTTGTGGAAACCCTTGCGGCGCTTGAACTTGAAAGCAATGCCCTTGGCGCCGCGAGCCTCCGGATCCAGCACCTTGGCTGTCACCGTTGCGCCGGCCACCGTGGGGGTGCCAACCTTCGTTGCCTCGCCATCCTCAACCAGAAGCACCTGGTCGAACGTGGTCTCGCCATCCTTCTCCAGCCCGGCGATGCGGTCCACGGTGAGCACGTCACCGACCGTCACGCGGTACTGCTTGTTGCCGGAAGTGAAAACTGCGTATGCCATAATTTGTTGATTTTTGTGTTGCACCCGCTCATGCGGGCTGGCACATTATAGGCATGCCGACGCTTTTGGCAAGAAAAATTTCATCATTTTATGAAAAATTTGCAAAAAATTTTTAAAAACAGCCCGATTTTAGTCGAATCAGAGGCAGCCATGGATGCGCTGGGGCAGCAGATAGCCGCTGAGCTGGAGCCGGGAGATGTGCTGGGGCTGGTGGGCAATCTGGGTGCGGGGAAGACGCATCTGGTGCAGGGGGTTCTGCGCGGCGTGGGCGCGGGAGAACCGGGGGCGAGCCCCACGTTCTCGCTGGTGCATGAGCACAATGACGGCTCGCTTCCCGTGGCACATTTTGATTTTTACCGCATGAAGTCGCCGGATGAGGCGCTGGGCATGGGGTGGGATGAGTACCTGTCCGGCTCACATGTGTTGCTGGTGGAGTGGGCAGACCGCTTTGACGGAGCCCTGATGCCGCCGGATACGCACTGGCTGGTGCTCGCGCACGCGGGTGAGGGCATGCGGGAGGTAAGATATATGGCGGAGGACTGATACCATGGCACGCATACTGGTAGCACTGAGCGGCGGGGTGGACAGCGCGGCGGCAGCCGCCCTGCTCACGGAACAGGGGCATGAGGTCGTGGCGGCCTACATGAAAAACTGGGTGAATGAGGAGAATATCCCCGGTGAGTGCCCGTGGGAGCGGGATATTGAGGATGCTCTGGGCGTTTGCCGGCGGCTGGGTATCGAATTCCGCGTGGTGGATTTGATAGAGCAGTACCGCAACCGCGTGGTGAACTATCTCATAGAGGGCTACCGCAACGGTTCCACGCCCAATCCGGATGTGCTCTGCAACCGTGAGATGAAGTTCGGCGTGCTGCTGGACTATGCGCTGGAGCAGGGCTTTTCTTCCGTGGCTACGGGGCATTATGCTCAGCGGTTGGATGTGGAGGGAGAGGGCAGCTACGTGCTGCGCGGGGCAGATGTGAACAAGGATCAATCCTATTTCCTGGCACTCATGCGCCCTGAGCAGGTGGCTCACGCCGTATTCCCCGTGGGGTGCATTACCAAGCCGGAAGTCCGGGAGATTGCCCGCCGTTTCGGGCTGCCGAATGCTGAGAAGAAGGATTCTCAGGGTATCTGCTTCATCGGTCAGGTGAAGATGAGTGATTTCCTGCGCCACTATCTGCCGGACAATCCCGGTGATATTGTGGATATCAACGGCAGGGTGCTGGGGCGGCATGACGGTCTGCACCTCTTCACCATGGGACAGCGCAAGGGGCACCACGTGGCTTCCCCGCGTGAGGGGGTGGCCTATGTGGTGGTGGGCAAGGATTTGGCTCGCAACAGGCTTATCCTGGGATATGAGGGGCAGGAGACTCCCGGTCTGTATACCCGCCGAGCTGTGGTGGGCGGTGTGACCAACACGCTGCTGCCACTGCCGGAGCGGGTGATGGCACAGCCGCGCTACCGCGCAGCCGCTGTGCCGGCTACCTGCACGCCGCTTGCCGCAGGGCGCGTGCAGCTGGATTTCGATGAACCCGTGCGCGCCGTTGCACTGGGGCAGGTCTGTGCCTTCTACGCACCGGATGCCCTGCGCGGTGAGCGTCTCCTCGGCGGTGGCTTTTTTGAAGAGATTCTTTCCTAACCGTTGGTAAATGAGTCATCCGGATACGAAAACAGCTACTCCCTACAAATATGCCTTTTATCGCGCCTGTTTTATCTAATGTGTACTATTGGAGGCTCTGCCGGTGTGGTGAGTAAGCTGAACAGTGTGCATAGTACAACTACCTTTACGCTTATAAAAGTAAAATGAGCCGGGGAAGTGTTGTTTACTCTTACATGCAGCAGTAAACCAGCCTCAAGCAACTCCCGGAATTTAATCATGATAGTGAATGAATACAAAGAGACTGTCCCAATCGGGACAGTCTCTTGAGAAAATAAATGAAAAGAAGCTATCAGGCTTCTTCGGCCTCAGCGGGAGCATCCTCAGCTTTCTCGCCCTTGACCACAAGTACCACCTTGACAGTAGCGGTTACCTGAGCGTGAAGCTTGGCAGCAACCTCATAGGTACCTGACTTCTTGAGGGGCTTCTCCAGCTCGATGCTGTGGCGATCGATTTCGATACCCAAGGCAGCAAGACCCTCAGTAATCTGCTGATTGGTAATGGCTCCAAACACTTTGCCATTCTCACCGGCTTCCAGAGTCAGATTCACCGTGACAGCGGCAATCTTGGCAGCAATCTCACGGAAATTGGCCAGCTCTGCGGCCTCACGCTCTGCCCGCTTCTTCTGGAGCATGTTGATGAAACGCTGATTGGCGGGAGTAGCCTCAAACGCAAGTCCCTGCGGAATCAGGTAGTTGCGGCCATAACCGGCCTTCACGGTAACGAGGTCGGCTTCACAGCCCAGACCATCAATTTTCGTAGCAAGAATAACTTTCATGTTAGCCATAACTCAGTATTATTGGGTTAAGTGAGCGGATGGTGTACACTATTTCGCGGGTAAAGTCAAGCAAAACCTGTCTTTTAGCACCTCGATCACTTATTTTTTCTTTTTGGCGCCTTTTTTCTTCTTACCTTTCTTTTTACCTTTCTTCTTTTCTGCGTCAGACTCAGCACCTTCAGCGTCTTGCGCTCCCTTTTTCTTTTTAGAGAGTTTGACAGGGAGATGTTCACCTGTCATAATGCTTTCCAACGGGAAACTCAGGAAACTGATACCGCGCTCACCACGTCCGGGGAGGCTGTGACAGGTTTCGTAGAATACACCCACATTTTTAGCATCTATCATGGCCAGACAGGAATAGCCCATGCATTGGCGGGAATCGTAGAGATAACCCTCACTCCAAGTGACTCCGTCATCCTCAGAGCAACGGATGGTCATATTATTACGCCCGCCCGATTTGGGGTTGGAAAACAACAGCAAATCATCTTTCTTGGTTTTGAAGCGGATAAGAGATGCTTGGCAGACGGGCTCCCGCAGGGTATTGTTATTGGTTTCATGAGGCTCCCATGTCTCACCCAAATCCCGGGTGACATAGACAATGCGGTTACCATTGCGAGCCTCATTGCGACAGTTAATCATGATGGCACCGTCATTCAGCTCCACCACCTGACACTCGGACGTGGAGTGGGGAACTCCATTGCCGTAGTGCCAACTTTTTCCGTCCTTAGAGTAACAGATGGTACTCCTACAACGCGGGTTGGCTCCGTTTTGCCAAATCTGCGCCGGGAAGACAATGGTTCCGTCTTTCAGCGTGATACCGTTACCGGGACCGGCCAAAATAGTGGTCCATTCCGGCTTTTTGATATCTTTGGTGGGATTCACATGTTCCCTGCTCCAAGTCTTACCATCATTATCGCTGTACACCATTTCCCACTGCCCGGTCGTGGTGGGGTCTAAACCGGCTTTAGACACATTCAGACTGGCACCGCCGGAGAAGTGGCAGGCAAGAGCCTGTATCCAGATGCGGCCTTTTTTATCTTGAAGGATACAGGGGTCACCGCAACCGTTGTTGCCGCCGGGACCGGCATCCATGCCAACTTCCGGCACAGTCCACGTCTGCCCCCCATCCTCAGAACGTACCACCGCCACATCAATATCCGCGCAGAGATCCCGCTCGTGGTCATAGCGTGCATCAAAACAGCCGATAAGTGTGCCTTTTTTGCTACGGATAAGTCCGGGAATGCGGAATGCCTTGCATGCTCTATCCGTACCATCGGTTTGCTTGCCTACCGCCTCCCCCGGCACAGCCACCATGTAACCCATGCGTTGCGTCACCTCTCCCTCCAATTTGGTTTGCTTGCCTTTGGCTGTGACAGAAATATCCGAAAAGGTGAGTAAACCGCCTATGGGTGCTTTTTTGCTTAGCTGTATATCCACCCAAAGCCAGATTTCCGCTGAGGCCGGTATGCTTTCACTTGTCTTTTTGAGTACCACGCCCTCACCGCTGGGTTTTCCCTCAGCCAACACGGTATCATCCGCAAACTTGATACCGGCCTTGTCACTCAGGCGCAGACGCACCACCTCTACAGCCTTGGGATTGGAAATACGGAAAGAAATCTTTTCCGGTATGGGAAGATTCCCCTCTCCGTTGCAAGTCAGTTTGATGGCAAATGCCGGACTGATGGGAGCCCTTCGGAACACCGGGTAGACACCGGGATGATGAAGTTCTACCGATGAAATTTCCGGGCCTGCAGTTGCTAGCGCCGACAATCCGAGCAACCCGCAGATTAATATGGAAAAAAGGCCTTTTCGAATCATGCCTATAATCCTAGCAAATTCCGGCATGAGCCGCAAGTGAAAACACCTACGTGGTATCTTGTATCTGCTTTTATATCGATAATTTCGATAGATGTGACTGTTTTTTTTCTTAATATGTTGACAAAAATGACAGCTCCCGCTATATTTCAATCAACTACTTTTCTAGTAGCAAAGAAAAAATGGCAAAACCGTAAAAAGTGAAGACACATAGATTACATGTCAGATTAGAAGAAACCCATATAGCCACGGTCTCGGAGAGGCGTGCCGGCTGTGCAGCAACTATCTTCCCTCTGCACAAAAAGCGGCATATCTCCCATGTGCAACGGATCACACGTTTCCCAGAGCAACATCCTTCTGCTCAAACATTCAAATCCCCTTTTCCTGCCGGTGAATGAAAAAGACAAAAAAGTTTAATGATTCACAGCCGGCATCCCTTCTGGAACCACCCCTCAACACCATCCCCACATTATGCTGATATCAACACGAGGACGCTACGCACTACGCATCATGATATACCTTGCAGAGCACCACTCCCAAGCCTACATTCCGCTTAAAACCATAGCAGAGGAGCTGGACATATCGCTGAAATATACCTCACGCATCGTTCCGCACCTTGCGGCAGCCGGCCTGATAGACAGTCTGCTGGGCAAGGGCGGCGGATACCGCCTCAAGCGCAGGCCGGAAGAATGCAACGTGGGCGAAGTACTGCGGCTCACGGAGGGAGATTTAGCACCGGTGGCATGTCTGGAATGCAATGCCGAGGCTTGTGATAAGCAAGCAAACTGCCCCACACTGGACATGTGGAAGAACTTCTACCACCTTATCAACAATTACTTCGACGGTATCACACTGGCACAGTTAGTGCAGAATCACGCCGAGTGCTGATTACCGGCATTTCAGCAGGTCAATACATTGCAGGCAAGCCCGGCAAGCGCCGTTTCCCGATACCCGACCGCGAGTGCGCGACCGGTTTCATCCATGGTAGCAATCACGGAATCCAGACTCACATAGTGGGAGCCGTCACCGCGCAGCGCCAGGCGCGCCGCATTCACCGCCTTGACCGCGCCGATGGCATTTCGCTCAATGCAGGGCACCTGCACCAACCCGCACACCGGGTCACAGGTAAGCCCGAGATTATGCTCCATGGCAATCTCCGCAGCATTTTCAATCTGCTCAATAGTACCGCCCATGGCAGCAG
Source organism: Akkermansia sp. (assembly GCA_045579245.1). Classification (GTDB taxonomy): domain Bacteria; phylum Verrucomicrobiota; class Verrucomicrobiia; order Verrucomicrobiales; family Akkermansiaceae; genus Akkermansia. The sequence continues at coordinate 28,414 of JAZNLU010000041.1, read as the reverse complement.
CCAGCCCGGCAGCAGCCATAGAACAAGCCACGCCAACTTCTCCCTGGCATCCCACCTCTGCCCCGGAAATAGAGGCATTGGCTCGATAAAGGCTGCAAATAGCGGAAGCCGTCAGCAGAAATACCTCAGCACCCATTTCCCGGGAATAGGGAGATTCCTTGCAGCCGTAGCGGTCATAATAGCGCATCACGGCAGGAATCACCCCGGCAGAGCCCATGGTGGGAGCTGTTACCACGCGTCCGCCTGCGGCATTCTCCTCTGCCACGGCAAACGCCCAGAGGTTAATCCAGTCAATGATGGTGAGCGCATCCACATCATTACTGTGAAACTTTTCCTCCAGCCGTCTGTAGATAAGCGGGGCGCGGCGGGAAAGCTTCAAACCGCCGGGCAGAATGCCGGAGGTGGCAATCCCACGGTCAACAGCCTGCTGCATGGTCTGAGCCACCAGACGAATCCGGCTCGCCACCACCGGCATGGGGCGCAGAGTCCCTTCATTGACCCGCACTACGGCAGCGATAGAGGTGCGCTCCCGGCGGCAAATCTCCACCAGCTCCCGGCACGTACGGAAAGCGTACGGCACGGGCTGAGGTTGCACAGGGGGGCTGTCCATCTCATCTTCCCGGCGCACGGCACCGCCGCCGATGGAAAAATACACCTCTTCCGCCAGCAAAGCCGCCTGAGCATCACGCGCCTCAAAGCGCATACCATTTGCATGCTGCTGCAGGGTAATCTCTTTTTCCAAGAGAATATCACGCGCCATGTTGAAATCAATGGGCTGCACCCCACCCAGCAACAGGCAATCACTCTCCTGAAGCTCCCATATAAAATTGCGGCCCAAATCGATGGACTCTGCATCCTCACCCAGCAAACCGTATACAACGGCGGAGGGCGTACCGTGCCCCTCCCCCGTCAGCGCCAGAGAACCATACAGATACACCCTCACAGAACTGACTCTGCACAGATTCCCATTTATTTTGAGTCCCTCCACAAAACGAGCCGCCGCCCGCATCGGTCCCATGGTATGGGAACTGGAAGGACCAATTCCTATGGAGAAAACATCAAAAAAGCTGGTGTACATATTGTATACAGTACGTCACGCGCCGGGCATTTTTTCAAAACATGACAGTAAAACTGAGTCACACAAATCCTGATAGGTGCTCCGCCGGAAAAAAGCCCCCTGACGGATAAGCCCCCTCCCCCACAAAAATGATTTTTTTGCCGATTTTTCTTGCAAAAAATAGATTCCTGCGTATAGTATGAATATTGCAGAAAGGACGTTTTCCGGCGTTCTCCTGCACCAACAGAAACCAACCAATAGAAAGAGGTACAGACCATGCCGAATTCAGAAACGAACATTACTGTTACGGGGCGTCACATTGAGGTGACTGAGGCAATCCGCGAATTCGCCACGAAGAAAATCCAGGGCATTCATATCGACTATCCCAAGATTGTAGAAGCCCGTGTGGTGGTGGATGTGCAGAAGGATCGACAGATGGCAGAAATTGTTCTGTTTTGTGCTGACCACATTACCATACAGGCATCAACCACAGGGGCAGACCTGTATGCCGCCATTGATGAGACGGTTACCAAGATTATGCGCCGCATGCGCAAGCACAAAACCCGTCTCATGAAACACTTCCGCCCCCACCGCTCCAAGAGCATCCGTAAGCTGGAAGAAAAGGTGTACGAGGAGGAAGTGCTGGATTACGATGTGGACATCGATGCACCGGAAGACCCGAAACCCGTGCGCATCTCCCGCGAAGGCTACGACCTGCGCACCATGTACAAGGAAGATGCCATCATGGAGCTGGAAATCTCCGGCAAGCCTTTCGTGCTGTACCGCAATGCCCGCCGCAACGTGCTGCAGATTGTTTATCGTCTCAGCCCCGGCGAGTATTCCATCATCGAGCTGGGCAACGAGCTGAAAGCCTGATACCCGGTCAAGGCGGGTAATCCCGCCGCATCCACTTTCAGATTCACGGTTGCACCGTACGGTGCAGCCGTTTTTCTTTTATCTGAATAAGAGATAGAACTTGCCAAAACAGGATATTTGTAGTACCCTCTTCACGTGCACGGGCACGCGGGAGTCTCAACAGACAGGCTGAGACTCCCCCGGGCGCGCGTATGGTAACTTATCTGCTAAGTACTATGAACACCACTATCAAAAGCCTGATTAAAATCATTATCGTGCTGCTCCTGAGCGGCAGCATGCTCATGATTCCGTTTGAAGAAATGGGGGTGCCCATCAATGTCATCCAGGCGCGAGTCATCGCCCTGTTCATTTTTGCCGCACTCATGTGGATTCTGGAGCCCATCCCGATCTGGACTACCTCTGTGCTGGTGATTACGCTCACCGTCATGGGCATGTCCAACCAGTCTCTGAACTTCCTGCAGGTGCAGCGCTATGATGCAGCCGCCGTGAAAGCCATCATCGCAGATGCCTACGGTCCCGGCGCAGATGCCAAGACCGTGGAAGCCACGCAGGATGCCGTGCTGGCAGATTTGAAGAAGCAGACAAGCCTCAGCTCCGGCTACGTGCGCAACACCATCAACACCGCCATCCTCAAGCCGGTGGTAGCCAACAAGGCGGATAACGCTCAGAAAACCGCGCTTCTGGCAGCCTCTGCCAAGCTGTATGACGGTGAGCTGAGTCAGAAAATTGACGAACTGAAGCTCGTAAGCGTCACCAAGCAGCGCAGTGTGTTCGCCACCTTTGCAGACCCCATCATCATCCTCTTCCTCGGCGGATTCTTCCTGGCAGATGCCGCCACCAAGTACCGTCTTGACATCAACCTGGCACGCGTGCTGCTCAAACCCTTCGGCACCAATCCCAAGTTTGTGCTGCTGGGGCTCATGAGCGTGACGGCCATCTTCTCCATGTTCATGAGCAACACGGCCACCGCCGCCATGATGCTCGCCTTGCTCACCCCCGTGCTGGCTCTCTTCAAACCGGAGGACCGCGGGCGCGCTGCCTTTGCCCTCTGTATCCCCGTAGGTGCCAATGTGGGCGGCATCGGTACACCCATCGGCACTCCGCCCAACGCCATCGCCCTCAAGGCCATGCAGGACATGGGGCTGGATGTTTCCTTCGGCAAGTGGATGGCTTTCGGCATTCCCTTTGTGGTTATCATGCTGCTGGTGGGCTGGCTCATCCTCATCAAGATGTTCCCCATCTCTCAGCCCAGTCTTGACCTCTCCAAGGAACTCAAGGGTAAATTCCTCAAGACCCCCAAAGCCATCGTCGTCTACGCCACATTCATCATCACCATTCTCATGTGGATTATTCCCAAGGAGTATCACGGGCTGGATGCCAACACCGTGGCCATCATCCCCATCGCCGTGTTCTCCGTGACGGGCGTTATCTCCAAGAAAGACCTCAAGTCCATGAGCTGGGACGTGCTCTGGCTGGTAGCCGGCGGCTTTGCTCTGGGTGTTGCCCTCAGTGAGACCAATCTGGCGAAAGATATGATCAGCGCCATTCCCTTCGGTGAGTGGAACTCCACGGTGCTGCTCATCGGTGCCAGCTGCATCTGTCTCTTCATGGCTACCTTCATGAGCCACACGGCTACCGCCGCCCTGCTGGTACCCATTCTGGCCGGTGTGGCAGGTGCCATGCTCGCCACCGGTTCCATGAACAACCCCGGTGCCGTTGCCCTGCTCGTCACGGTGGCATTCGCCTCCTCTCTCGGCATGGCGCTGCCCATCTCCACACCGCCCAACGCCATGGCATACGCCACCGGGCTCGTGGAGCAGAAAGGCATGGCCATCTCCGGCACCATCCTCTGCATTCTGGGTCTTGTCATCACCATCGTCATGATGACCCTGCTCGGCTCTGCCGGATTCTTCGGTTAACCGATTGCTTACAAACACCTTCCCGCCTGCCGGTATCTCGCCGGCAGGCGTTTTTTCTTGACTTCCTGTCCCTCCCTGCTACACTTGCCTGCAAGTATGACTATCCGAACTGTTATCACCTGTGCCGCCCTTGCTCTTTTCACCCTGTTTCCCCTGCATGCAGAAGAACTCAACGGCGCATGCCTGACACTCCCGGATGGAAGACTCGAAGTAGTTTTTGACAAAACATGTGATAAAGAAACGTTCAGAGGCATTCAACTGTGGAGTGAATGCCGATACGCTGAAGCTCAACATGTTTTTCAACAGCAAGCGCAAAAAGGAGACGGATTGGCAAAAGCGGCGCTGGGATTGATGCTGATACGCGGTTATCATGGCAACCCGGACGCAGAGACAGGTATCAGCCTGCTGGAAGACGGCGCGGAATCCGGCTGGACAGATGCTTATTACTATCTGGCCTACATACACGGAACCCCCGGCAAATTCCAAAACTGCGATAAGGCGTATGAGTACGCTAAAAAAGCTTTCCCGGAAGATAAGGGAACAGCCCTCATTCGGATGGCTGAATGCTATATGGAATTATACGATGAGGGCAACAAGGATATAAACTTTTTCAGAGAAGCTCTCAGGTGCGCATCCGCTGCGGGAGAACTGGGCAACCCCGACGGTTATGATTGCGCTGCTCACGCCTGTTTCACCATCCACCGCCATGCCGAAAAGGAAGCGCAACAAGTTCTGGAGAATTTAGTCCCCTTGTCTGACGCGGCAAAAGGGCTTATCCTGGAAATTCTCTTTTCGGAAAAGCGTTTCAGTGAATGCGAAGAGCGGGCAAAGGAGTTTCTGGAAACGTATGACTATGCTTTTGCAAAATACACCCTCGCCCTGCTGTACCTGCAACACATCAACCCGGATATCAATACGGAAAAAGGCCTCAGGCTGATGCGGGAAGGTGCCGAAAATGGTGATTCCAAAAGCATCTGGGGCATGGTTTGCATGTGTGACAATCCGCGCAAATACGCACCCGGAAACAAGAAGTTGAAGCCGGACTATGAACAGGCTCTCTACTGGTATCGCGAGGCCGAAAAACTGGATGATGAGCTCTCCCAAGCCACGGCAAAAGCCGAAATTGCCCGATATTATGCTGAGGGCAAAGGCTGCCCGAGAAATATTCAGGAAGCGGCAAAGCTCCTGCACGAATCCGTTTCCTTATGCGAAACGGAGGAGGCAAAACAACTGCTCTCTGACATGAAGAAAAAAGCTGCTCAAGGCAACCAATATGCCCGCGCTTTTTTGAATGCTTACCAATCTGAGGTCTCCACCCATTAACAGAGAACTCCGGTTCGTCAGGTTTCCCGAAAGTAACTTTTTGCGCCAAAACCGTAGATAAAAAAACAACTCCTCCCCATCGGCGCTTTCCCTGTAACCATGCGGGTTCACGGAAATTATTTAAGTAAGTTTAAATTTAACTTTTCTAAGAAAAGTCGTAACTGCCAGAAAATAAGCTTGACAAGCGGCGACTTAGCTGTTATCATGTCGTCCGACATGAGAGTAACCATTACCATACTGACAAGTCTGATGCTGGTGATGGGCGCGCTGGCCAACGAACCGGATACGGTGACAGCCCTGCGCCCCGCCATCCGCGAGGCAGCTGCCGCGCATGGAGTGGACCCCGTGCTGATGGAGGCGATTATCCGCCACGAATCAGCTCATGCCACTTCCAAGGCAGCACGCAGGAAGAACAATCTGGCCGGCATCATGGGACGCCGCGGGCAGCGCCGTTATGAAACGAAGGAAGAGTGCGTACAGGATCTGGCACGCATTCTGGGCAAGCACAAGGCCAAGGGTCGTGTTTCCGTGACTCAGGTAGCCCGCGTGTACTGTGAAAGCCGCGGCGAATGGACACGCTGCGTCTCCGCCAACATCCGCGACATCCGCAAGGGGCGCTGGGGAGCAGAGCATATTACGGAAGCTCCCACGGAGGCCAAACAATAATATCCAACCAAAATAGTCTTTTTCATTGTGTTCCCCTGCATCGGTTCGCCCATGCAGGGGAAGTTGTTTTCACCCTCAGCAGCCGAAGAGGAAGCGCATGGTGCGGGGGAAGAGGCGGTTAAGCACCCCGTAGAGCCACGTAAGCACTGCCAGCAGGAGCACGGGTACCCAGAAGTTACAGGCAAAGTCTATTTGCGGGTAATTGTAAAAAACGGCAAGTCCGAAAGAGTGGGTGATATAGCAGAAAATCATACAGCGTCCGGAGGCGGCCATGGCGGCTGCTATGCGGGGCAGCCAGCGTACCAGCGCCATGGCGGCAAGAGAATACAGGATGGTGTAAGCCAGTGATTCCACCGGCAGGGAACAGACGCGCACGGCCATGTCCAGCGAACGTCCCAGCGCCGGCAGGGCATGAATCTGTACCAGCAGAATGGCGATGGCCACCGTCAACACAAGAGCATGACTGCGCAGCCAGGAGCTGAGCACCTCCGAGCCAACGCTTGTACGCAGGGCCGTCCCCAGCACAAACGCCACCATCCAGTCAAAGCGCAGGGTGATATGTTGGCTGTGCTCGCAAGTGTAGGCAAAGGAGGCCAACAGAGCCACGGTAAGCCATGCATGCCGTGGCAACAGACGCAGAGCGAGCATGCCCGCCGCCAGCAGCTGGTAGACAGCCAGATTACGCAAAAACCAGAGCGGGGTGTTATACGCCCCCTCACCCAAACCTACCAGCCGCTCCCAACTCCAAACGGCTCCCTGTTTGGTGAGCATATAGAGCCCGGCAGAGAGCAGCGACCACAGTACCCACAGCCACAGCATCCGCAGAGCGCGCGCCGCACACCTGCCAGCCTGCCGCGGCATGAAGTAGCCGGCAAAGAGGAAGAACAGGCAGAGCGCCCCGCCCACCAAATCACCGTTCCACGCAGGAGACTTTCCCGTGTGCAGCCAGATGATGAAGAACATGGCTATACAGCGGGCGGCATCAATCCAGACTTCGCGCGGACGCCGGGCAGCATCCGCCCCAGCTTCGGATAGCGGTATCATATTCAGGAGTGAAGCGGGCGATTATTACTCCGGGAACATGTCGCGGAGATCATTGTAGCGCAGGGAAAAATCCTTCTCCTCATCCTCATCATCAGCCATGCGGCGACGTCGGGACGCCTCCGGACTGTAATGACGGGGAGACTGCGGGACAACCGGCACATCATCAGAGAAGAGACTGCGTACACGCTCATCCATCTCGTCCTCAGAATCTCTGGGCAGGGTACCCTGCACCGGCTGACCGTCCAGATTAAAGAATCCCTGGCTACCGCTGCCGTCAAAGACCCCGGGTTCCGGGCGGGGCGGGCGGGGCGGCTGCGGATTCAGGCGCGGTGTGGGTGCCGGGAATGACGCGGCGGGGCGAACATCCGGCGCGGGAGAAGAGGGTACCACAGGGCGCGGTGCCGGAGCCGGTGTCACCGTGCGCACCACAGGAGCGGGTACCGGACGCGGCGCGGGAGTATAGCGCTGCTGCACCGGGGGAGCTTCCTCTTCTTCCTCCTCCATGTCTTCATCGGCAAAGATATCGGCGGATTCGCCCTCGTTCTCATCTTCCTCAAGATTCTCCTCCTCCGTATCAGGGAGCTCTGCCTCCGGCTCGACCTCATCCTCATCAGCAGCGGCTGCGGCCGCTTCTGCCGCAGAGACAGCCTCGGCTTCCTCGGCCTCAATAGCGGAGCGGAATTCACCGGCATCGATGGAGGCAATGAGGCTCACACGGATTTCCTCTCCCAGACGGGGCTTGACGGCCGCACCGAAGAAGAAGTTAACCTCATCGTTCCCCAGACTCGCGCGGATGGTTTCCATAGCGGTGCGCAGCTCGGAGAGCGACATATTGTTACCGCCGGCAATGTGGACAATCACTGTGTGCGCCAGGCCCAGCGCATTGTGGAAGGCCACTAGCGGGGACTCCAGAGCCGCGCGGGCAGCATCCTCCGCACGGTGAGGGCCATAGCCCGTACCGGTGCCGTAGATGCAGCGGGAATCGTTGTTGCGGAGGGCGGTCACCAACTCATCCAGCCCGATATTAATGATACCGGGAGAGTTCGCCAGCATGGGGATGGAGGCTGTTGCCTGAGAGAGGATGGTGTTGGCCTCTTCAAACACGGCCATGGCACCGTTGCGGGTGCGGAACAAATCCTCCATGTAATCGTTCTCAAAACAGAATACTAGGTCAGATACGGAAGAAATCTTTTCCAACGCGCGGTCAGCCTGCTCGCGGCGGCGGCGGCCCTCAAAGGCAAAGGGCATCACCAGAACCGATACCAAGAACACACCCGCCTTGCTCGCCATCTCTGCCAGCAGCGGTGCAACACCGGACCCCGTACCGCCGCCGAGCCCCACCACCATCACCAGCAGGCGCGCATTCTCCAGCAGCCCGGCAATCTCTTCCCGGCTCTCCTCCACGGCCAGGCGTCCCACCTCCGGGTCACCGCCGGAGCCCAGACCGTGGTTCAGCCCGGCCCCCAGCTGAATGAACTCCACATTACCGGCCTCGCGCCCCAGTCGCTCATCCAGCGACATGATGCACAGGCGCACATTCTCCGCGCTGGAGCCACGGAAACGCTGCAGGATGTTGGCTCCGGCACCGCCGAGCCCGACGATGACGATACCATCTTCCTTACGGGAAACTGACTGATAGGGAAGCATAGTGTTTAGCAGTGAAAAAGGTTAGAGGAGACTTGGGAAGTTAACGAGAAGTACAAAGTCAAACGGACGATGGACAAGGGACAGAATTCCGCTCGCGCTGCTCGCACGCAAACGCTTTGCAACTAACTCTTTGTCCTATTGCGAGCCGGCGGCTCGCCTTACTTTTCCTTCGTCCATTGTTCTTTGTCCATTGTCCTTCAAATTTTCATTTACGCATTAAACAGCCCATTTTAGAAATTCTCTACACTCAGCGACCGATTCCCAGAGAACGCAGGAAACGGCTCCACCAGCTGCGCCCGCCCAGCGTGTAGGCGTCATCATCATACCGCTGGGCAAAGCGGATAAGCCCGATGGCGGTGCAATAGCGCGGGTCTGCCAGATAGGAATGGTTCTGCCCCGGCTGCATGGGGGCGGGCTGATGCACCGGCACATTGTAGAAGATATATTTGGTGAGCGCATCCAAACCACGCATAAGACTGGTTCCGCCGGAGAGATAAATGCTCATACCGTTGCGGGCAAAGACCTCCTGCGGGATGCGTTCGCGCACGCGCAGCAGCGTGTGCGCCAGACTGTCGCGGATAAAGCGGTTGAGCTCACCGCGGGGTATACTCACCTCGTGCATGCCCAGCTCATCCCGGTACTGCGCCAGCGAGCGGTCTTTCACATCGCCGAAGGCGTTACCCTCCGTACACTTGAGCACCTCTGCCGCCTTGGCAGCCACGCGCTGCTCCGTCAGACGCACAATATCCTGATTGATGGTGTTACCGCCGCGGGGAATACAGCCGGAGGCTATCACGTCTCCCCCCTTGTAGCAGATGAAATCCGTGGTACCGCCGCCGATATCGATGAGCAACGCTCCGGCATCCTTCTGCTGGCGGGTCAGCACCATCTGAGCCGTTGCCAACGGTGCAAACACCAGGTCTTCCACCTCCAGCGGCACATTGCGGACACAAAGCAGTGAATTCTGCAACCGCGTGCGCACCCCGTGTACCACGTGGCAGTTCACGTCCAGCGTGCGCCCGGTCAGCCCCTCCGGGTGGCGGGTAGGCTCCCCACCGTCGATGGAATAACCGCCCAGCTCACGGTTCAGGACAATGCGGTCCGTGGCAATCTCCAGCTTCTCAGCCTTTTCACGGGCGTTATCCACATGCTCCTCATCAATCACGTCCTCATTATCAGGCAGGCGGAAAGAGCCGATGTTGTTTTCACCCTGCATGTGATCACCGGTCACGGAGAGAAACACATTGAGGATATCTACATCCGCATGGTCCTGTGCCAGCTGCCAGGCATCGCTCACACACTGGCGCGCCATGGTCGGATCCACAATCTCACCTTTGCGGATACCGGCGCTGGGAACCTCACCGATGCCGATGATAGTGGCTGAGGAATCCGGGCGAATCTCGCCCACCACCATACAGGTCTTGGTGGTTCCTATTTCCAATCCGACTAAAATTTTCGATTTTGCCATAGGTATGTATTAAAGCGGTATGTAAGTGAATGAAATTTGCGTTTATCTGCCGGCGGGTTTCTGCATCATGGCCTCACAGACACTGGGCGGGGGCATAATACCGGGCATCAGCGTCACAAAATCCGTGCTGTACGCTTCTGAGGGTTTGAAAAGGAAACCCGGTTTACTGTTACGCACCTCGTAAGATATTGCCCGGAACATAGGCAGCACCTGATTGGTGCTGGGGTCATACGCCTTTTTCCCGGTGAACACACCGCGGACAATGTATTCCACATTCTGATCCGAGCCGAACACAGCATTGGGTGCCGGCGGTTCCATGCCGCGATCGGGTGTGTGCACAGCGCTCTCATCCATCATTACCATCTGCGAGTTACGCCAGCTTTCACCGGGTTTCCGCAGATATCCCCAGAAGCGGGTATTGGGAATGTAATAACGGCGACCGACAAAATAATCCCCACGGGGTTCGGCGGCAATCTCCGCCTCTCGCGCGGCAATCGCGCGGCAGTCATCCTCAAGGGAAATCATCTGACACTGACTGAGCAGCAGCGCAGATACCGTGGCTGTGAAGAATCGTCTGAGCATGAACACTCTTTTCTACCGTATTCCCCCTGCACGGTCAAGCCTATATTCCGCCCGCACGCGTATGCAGCCCGAATTTTCAACAAACCGGTCAGAAATCCAAACATTCACAGTTCGGAGAAGAGCAGGAGAAAAAACCTTACCGCAACAGGAGTAAAAGCAGACGGTGCTGAGAATCATCCCGAAGCAGGAACTGCTGCTCACCTCCCCAAATACTCCGCAGAAGAGGTATCATGGCATTAAAATCCCGGGGAGAGAGCACTTCCATTCCATCCCCCACGCGAAAGCAGATACCGTGCTCCGCCTCCTGCCAAACCAACCCTGCACCATACTCACGGAAAAGCTCCGGAGTCATCTCTACGGAGAGGATGGCACCGGTGTTGTAATACCCGGTGCGTATGACCCTGCTCCCGAGCGGCAGAGGCTTACCCACCGCCTCAGAGAACGTCTCCGCATCCCTATCCGGGGTATATGAGACATTCCGGTGCAGAATCAAGTCTTTATTCCCCTCCGGCAACAGAGGAATGGATACTGCTGATGCCCCATGACTGAATGTATTGCCGCCACGCCAGTAACCCTTCCACCCTCCCCACAGGAGAGCCTGCACCCCCAGCACCAAACAAAAAACCAATGTTCCCAGGTAAACGGACTTAATCACCGTTCGATTTCGGAAAAGACAATACCCGCGCCATGCCGGCAGCAGAAGCAGCATAGATGCAGCCGTTGCCGCACAGCGGGTTTCCACCGCAGCATACTGCTGCCAGAGTCCGCTGCAATAATCCACCGCCACGGCGCTTACCAACCCTGCACCTGCCATCATGGCGCTCTTTCCCACCCATGCGGGCACCCCCTTTTTCTCAACCCAGTCCGCTGCGCGACAAAACAGAAAATATAGAAACAGCATCGGAATCATGCCCGTCAGAATCTCAAAAGCCGCAAAGCCGGCTAACGGTATAAAACCCAACACCAAATCCCACAGTGTAAGTTGCGGCATCAGCCTTACTGCAGCCAATGCCAAAGCGCTCGCTATTCCAAGGGGTATCGCAACCATTGCCACACTCAGAAACGCATCTCCGGGGGTATTGAGCATCCATTTCTTGTACAGAGCATTCCGCATACGCACACATAGTACACCATTAACCATTAACGGTCAAGCGTAATTCCCCTTCTCTCCTCCGGCACATCCTGATTCATGCACAGCTCGAATAAATCACAGAACGCCCCATAAATCTTAAGATTTATTGATTGTTTACAGTACATAACATCATGCAATAAAAATCGTGATGAACAATTGACAGCCAAGAGTGAAAAAGGCACAAAAACAGTGCTGACAAAATGCTTGAAGGCCGGGTATTTGCTTTTTTCTTGACAGCAGAATGGGCAATCTCTATACTCCGCGTGGATGCGCGTAACACAATAACATCCCCAACAAGCTTGCGACGACACGGGAGCAAGCAGCCACATCCCCTGAAAAGGAGGGCTGTCCCGCGGATCATGGCAGGCAAACGCATCCGAAATCACCTTACACAATCTTTAATTATCAATGAGTTTTTTCAAAAAACTAGCCGGATTACTCTCGTACGATATCGGGATAGACCTCGGCACAGCCAACACACTGGTCTATGTGAAGGATCAGGGAATAGTGCTGCGCGAGCCCTCGGTAGTCGCCATGAAGGGTGATAAGGCAAAAGCCGTGGGCGAAGAAGCCAAACGCATGATCGGGCGCACCCCGGGCACTGTGACGGCAATTCGTCCGCTCAAGGACGGTGTCATAGCCGATTTCGATGTAGCGCACCAAATGCTGCGCTACTTCATTAAGAAGGCATGTCGGCGGCGTACGCTGCGCAAACCCCGCATTCTCATCGCCCACCCCTCCGGTATCACGGAGGTGGAGCGTCAAGCCATTGAGAGGTCGGCGTATGAAGCCGGTGCACGTGATGTGCAGCTGATGGAAGAGCCCATGGCAGCCGCCATTGGAGTAGGGCTTCCGGTATCGGATGCCATCGGCAGCATGATTGTGGATATCGGCGGCGGTACAACCGAGGTAGCCATTTTGTCACTTTCCGGTATCGTCTACAGCAAATCCGAAAGGTGCGGCGGTGATGCCATGGATGACACCATCACGCGCCACATGCTGGCAGCGCACAACCTGTTAGTGGGACCGCGCACGGCTGAGGACATTAAAGTACGCATCGGTTCTGCCCACCCCCTGCAGCAGGAGCTGCAAATGGAGGTGAAGGGACGCGACCGCGGCACCGGGCTGCCCAAGACCGTTATGATTCGCTCAGAAGAAATTCGTGAAGCGATTCAGGATAAGCTCAATATCATCGTGAGTGCCATTCGCCAGGCACTGGAACACTGCCCGCCCGAGCTGGCAAGTGACCTGTATGACCGCGGTATCACCGTGGCCGGCGGCGGTGCTTTGCTGCGAGGATTGGCCGATTTGCTGCACGAGCAGACGGGACTACCGATTGTGATATCGGAAGATCCGCTGAGCGCCGTGGCAGAGGGTACCGGTCGCTACCTGCAGGAGAACGATGACGTTTTTGAGGACTGATAACATCTATCTTCCTCACCCCGGCGTCACCACTTTCCCGGCGCGGCGGCAGCCACCTGCCCCGCAGCTAATTGAAAAAAGAGCAACGCAGCCGCCTCGGTTCAGGCCGAGGATGGATGCGTTGTTTTTCGCTTTCAGATAGCGGCTGAGAACAGGGTTCGCTCGGGTCAATCAACCTTTTAACCATAACCAAAACCTTGTCACTTATTTCCAAAATGATTAATAGCGTCAAACACTTCTTCGGGTTCGGTCAGTGCAACCCGAAGGAGGGCACGACCATCGTCATCAATGCGGAAAAACTGGAACGCCGTGTCGCTCTGCTGGAGGACGGCGTGCTGGAGGAATACAGCATTGAGCGCGAGGGCGAAGATAATATCGTGGGCGGCATCTTCAAGGGCCGCGTCAAGAACATAGAATCCGGTCTCAAGGCCATGTTTGTGGACATCGGCTATGAGAAGAACGCCTTCCTGCACTTCTGGGATGCGCTGCCGCTGGCTCTGGACTCCTCTCTGGAAGAGATTCAGCGCGAAGGGCGTCCCCGCAAGCAGCAGAAGAAAATCACCAGCAAGGACATCCCGGACATCTACCCCATCGGTTCGGAAATCATGGTGCAGGTGACCAAGGGTCCCATCAGCTCCAAGGGGCCGCGTGTGACCACCAACATCTCCCTAGCAGGGCGATACATCGTGCTCATGCCGTTTACTGACCAGTTCGGTATTTCCCGCAAGATTGATGACCCCAAGGAACGCCAGCGCCTGCGCCAGATTGTGCAGCAGCTCAACGTGCCGGAGGGCATGGGCATCATCATGCGCACCGTTGCACAGGGTCAGCGTTTCCGCCATTTTGTGCGGGATTTGGCCATGCTGCTGACCCAGTGGCGCGAGGTGGAGGAAAAATTTGCCACCCAGCCCGCCCCGGTCAGCGTGTACCGTGAGCCGGATTTGATTGAACGCACTGCGCGTGATTTCCTGACGGACAATGTGGACAACATCGTCTGCGACAATCTGGAAACCACCCAGCGCATGCAGGAGATTGCCGGCAAGATATCCCGCCGCGCCAAGCGCCACATCCAGCACTATCCCTGCCGCCAGCCCATATTCGAGGAACTGGGCATTGAAAAGCAGATTAATGAAACTTTCCAGCGCCAGGTACTGCTGCCCTGCGGCGGCTACCTCGTCATTGATGAGACGGAGGCGCTCATCGCCATCGATATCAACACCGGGCGCAATAAGGGCAACAAGGATTTGGACAAGACCATTCTGGAAACCAATCTGGAATCCGCCCGAGAGATTGCCCGCCAGCTGCGTCTGCGCAACATCGGCGGTCTGGTAGTGGTAGACTTCATCGACATGCGTCACCGCAAGGATCAGATGGCAGTGTACAAGGCCATGAAGGAAGCACTCAAGCGCGACAAGGCCAAGACACAGGTGATGCAGATTACCCCCATCGGCCTCATGGAAATGACCCGCCAGCGCATCAATGAATCCCTGCTGGACTATGTGAACGACCAATGCCCGTACTGCAACGGTCGCGGGCGTATCAAGAGCGTCATGACCATGAGCGTGGAGATTCAGCGCCAGATAAAAGCCACCATCCAACGCTACCGCGACACGGTGGGTGACATGATTGTGGTGGTGAACAGCGATGTGCTCTCCCGCTTCAAGAACGAGGACTCCAAACTGCTCATGGAGCTGGAACGCCAGTGCGCCGGGCGTCTCATCTTCCGCAGTGACCCCTCCATCCACCGCGAATCATTCGCCATTCTGAACCCGGCAAACGGCAACAAGCCGCTCTACCAGGCCAATATGTAACCAACTTTATCACCGGGGGCGGTGCGGCGGCAACAACGCCGCACCGCTCTTCGGAATTTCCCCTGCCCTATGCTTGCCCAGATATCCTGTTTACTTTCACTGGTCATTTTCCTCGTAGTCGGAGGATTATTCATTCTGCCGCTGTTCTGTCGTTGGTGGTGGAAGCTGCTGTATCTGCTCCTCACCGCCGTGGCCGCCTGCAAAATCCAGCTTCTGTACCTGCTGGGCGGGCGGGAATCGTACTTCACGCCGCATCTGGCACCGGAAATTCTCATCCCCGCCAACTGGGTGTGGCTGGTCATCTTCTTTTACGCCATCCTGCTTCTGCTGCTGAGTCTGCCTCTGGGACTTCTGCGGCTCACCCTGTTCCGAAAGGCGGAAAAGCAGCGTTGGCGCCGCCTCGGCAACCGCCTCCGCGTGGGGCTGCTGGTACTCACCGCCGGCACGGTGAGCGTAGGCATGTACAACTCCCTGCAACTGCCGGAGGTAAATGAAATCACCATTGAGCTGCCGAAGCTTCCCGCCGAGACCGCCCCGCTGCGTATCGCGCTGCTGGCAGATTTGCATGCGGATGACATTGCTGATGCAGCTTTCATGCAGGCCGTGGCAGATATCACCAACGCACAGAAGCCGAATGTTATCGCCATTGCCGGAGATTTTGTGGATGGCACCGTGACCCAGTTCGGCAGTCACCTGAAGCCCCTGAGCTCTCTGCAAGCCCCGCTGGGAGTCTACGCCGTGGGCGGCAATCATGATGTTTACAGCGGCTTGAGTGAGTGGGAACAGTTCCTGTCAGCATGCGGTATCCGCTTCCTGAACAATGAAAGCGTGCGGCTCACCGATGCTCTTTATCTGGCAGGCGTTCGGGATGAAGCAGAGCGCCGTTTTTCACGCTGTATCAATCGCCAACCCCATTACAAACAAGCGCTCAGCGGCATCCCTGCAAACGGCAGCGCCATCCTGCTGGCACACCAACCCGCCACCTTTTTACACCCGGACAACACGGCAGACCTCCAGCTCTCCGGCCACACCCACGGCGGCATGATGCCCGGCGTGCGGGAACTCATCGCCCTTGCCAACAAGGGCTTTGTTGCCGGACTCTACCGCCGGGGCGAGCGGCAGCTCTACGTCTCACGCGGCACCCGGCTCTGGAGCGGCTGGCTCTTCCGCCTCTTCAACAGCCCGGAAATCACCATCATCACTATCAAAGCTCAGGCACACGAGCACACAAAAAAGACCGAATAAGTCAACTTCCGCGTCAGCTTTAGCCTTTACACGCGCAAGGAAAAGGTGTATGCTGGCTCAACGCACAATTTACCATTTCGCAAGACGTTATGATGACCGCAGCGCAGATTCGCCAGAGTTTCCTTGATTTTTTCCACGAAAAGCAGCACACCGTCGTCCCCTCAGCATCACTGATGCCGCAGAGTCCGGGGCTGCTCTTCACCAATGCCGGCATGAACCAGTTCGTGCCTTACTTCCTGGGTGTCTGGACACCGCCGTGGAAGCCCGCCCGCGCCACGGACACGCAGAAGTGCATCCGCGCCGGCGGCAAACACAATGACCTGGAGGATGTGGGACAGGATTCCTACCACCACACCATGTTTGAGATGCTCGGTAACTGGTCATTCGGTGACTACTTCAAGAAAGAAGCCATTGCCTGGGCTTGGGAGCTGGTGGTGGAGCGCTGGGGTTTCCCCGCTGAGCGCCTGTATGCCACCGTGTACTGCCCGGATAAATCCAAGGGCGACCCCGGTGAGTTTGACCAAGAAGCATGGGATACCTGGGCACCGCTCTTTGAGTCCAAAGGGCTTGACCCGAAGGTACACATCGTCAACGGCGGAGTGAAGGACAACTTCTGGATGATGGGCGAGACCGGCCCCTGCGGTCCCTGCTCTGAGCTGCACGTAGACCTCACCCCGGAGGGCAAAACCGAGGGCAGTCTGGTGAATCAGGACAGCCCACAGTGCATCGAAATCTGGAATCTCGTATTCATCCAATACAATGCGGAGAGCGACGGCACTTTCCGCAACCTGCCCGCATGCCACGTAGACACCGGCATGGGCTTTGAGCGCGCCTGCGCCATGATTCAGTGCACCAAGGGGTTCACGGACTTCAACGCCCGCGTCTCCAACTACAGCACAGACGTGTTCCGCCCGATTTTCAAGCGCATCGAGGAGATTTCCGGGCGCAGCTATGCGGATATCTACCCGCAGGATGCCACAGAGGAGAACCGCGGGCAGCTGCGCGAAAGCATCGCTTTCCGCGTGATTGCCGACCACATCCGCACGCTAAGCTTCTCCATTGCAGACGGTATCCTGCCGGGCAACAACGGGCGTAACTATGTGCTGCGCCGCATCCTGCGCCGCGCCGTGCGCTACGGACGTACTCTGGGTCTGGAAAAGCCCTTCCTCTCCCTGCTGGTAGACACGCTGGCGGCTGAGATGGGGCGCGTGTTCCCGGAGCTCATCGGCCGCGCCGCCACCATCAAAGAGGTACTGCTGCGGGAGGAAACCAGCTTCAATGAAACCCTTGACCGCGGTCTGGAACTCTTTGACAAGGAGATAGCCGCCACGGGTGCTGTCTCCGGCGACTTTGCATTCAAGCTGTATGATACCTACGGCTTCCCGATTGACCTGACAGCGCTTATGGCTCGCGAACGCGGTCTGAGTATCGACACCGAGCGCTTTGAAACCCTCATGGAGGAGCAGCGCCAGCGCGCCAAAGCCGCACAGAAGAAGCAGATTGTGCGCGCCCTCGACCTCAAGACCGAACAGGTGACCGAATTCACCGGCTACACAGAAGACAGCTGCACCGCTGCCGTGACAGAGGTTCATGAGGCAGACGGCATGCTCTTCGTCATCACGGACAAGACCCCGTTCTACGCCGAAATGGGCGGTCAGATGAGCGACGGAGGCACGCTGACGCTGGGCGGCGATTCCGCCCCGGTGCTGGGAGTTCAGCAGATAGGCAAGGCCCGCGCCCACCTCATCTCCGTGGCAGACGGCGTGATGCCTGCCGTGGGTGATACCGTGGTGCTGGCGCTGGATACCGCCCGCCGCCGCGCCCTGGAAGCCCACCACAGTGCCACCCACCTGCTGCACAAGGCTCTGCGCACGCTGGTAAGTGAGGATATTGCCCAGCAGGGTTCTCTGGTGGATGCCGACCGCCTGCGTTTCGATGTCAACAGCGGAGCGATTTCCAAAGCCGACCTCCGCCGCGTGGAGGAACTGGTCAACCAGTGGGTGGAAGAAGACCTCCCCATCCTCGCAAATGAATACCCCATGGCCGAAATCAAGAAGCACCCGGAAATCTGCCAGTTCTTCGGTGACAAGTACGGCGATGTGGTGCGTCTGGTACAGATGGGCGGCGAAACGGACGGATTCAACGGTGTTTCCATGGAGCTGTGCGGCGGTACCCACGCTGCCTCCACCGGCAAAATCGGATTCTTCAAGATTCGCAGTGAGGGAGCTATCGCCAGCGGCGTGCGCCGCATTGAAGCCGCCGTGGGTGAGGCAGGTCTTGCCGTGGTGCGGGATATGATTGCCGCCCGCCTGCCGGAGGGCAAGGAGATGCTGGACAAGCTCTCTGCCGCAAACGCCAAGCTGGCAGACATGGGACAGCCCACCGTGCCGGTGCCCACCAACGATTCTCAGCCTGCCAAGAAAGCTGTACAATCCCGTGACATCCGCGTGGTCAACGCCCTGCTGGATGAATATAACGCCTACTGTGACAAACTGAAAGAGGCCGCACTGGAGGCTGACAAGAAGCTGAAAAAAGCCCAATCCGCTGCCGCGGCAGGCATGGCAGATGCCCTGCTGGCAGAGAAGCTCACGGGCGGCAACACAGTCATTTGCGCCGAAGGCGGCAATGATTTGCTCACCGAGCTGTTCAACGGCCTGCGCAAGCGCCATTATGCCGCTGCTGCATTCCTGGTGGTCGATGACGGCAGCAGCCTCTCCCTGGGTACCTACTGCGGTGAAGCCGCTCAGGCAGCAGGACTGAAAGCCGGGGATCTCATCCGCACGCTGGCTCCCATCGTAGGCGGCAAGGGCGGCGGCAAAGCCGACATGGCACGCGGTTCCGGCAAGAATCTCAGCGAAAAAGAAAATCTGCTTGCCAAAGCCACTGAGCTTCTGGCATAATGTGCGAAGAACAACCTATCTGATTCCACAACCATGGCTACTCCCCAGCCCCCGGTATACCCGGACGAACCCAAGATTCCGATCCTGCCGAACATGTTAACGGCAGGCAACCTGCTCTGCGGCTTCTTTGCCATCCTGACCATCTTCAAAGGCATGGCCTTTGATGACGGCACAGCGGAAGCATTTGCTCACTACCAACAGGCCACCTACCTCATCTTTGCAGCCTGCGTTTTCGACCTGCTGGACGGCCGCGTGGCGCGCATGTGCAAGGCTGACGGCCCATTCGGGCGTGAGTTTGACTCTATCGCGGATGTCGTATCCTTCGGTATCGCCCCCGCAATGCTGCTGGCACGCGCCGTGCTGTTTGACCTGCCCGTGCCCTATCTGGGAGATGCCATTGCCGTCATCTACCTGCTGTGCGCCGCTCTGCGTCTGGCTCGTTTCAACTGCATGGCTGCAGCTCCCAAGAAGCCCAACCAGAGCATGGACTTTGTGGGACTGCCCGTGCCCATGGCAGCCGGTGTCGTGGTGAGCACCATGTATCTGGTCATTGATTTGACCACCAATCGCAACCTCCAGCTTCCCCACCACTGGCAGTATATCATGGCCGGGGTCATGACCGTGGTGGCTCTGCTGATGATGAGCCGAGTCATCTACCCCAGCTTCAAACACGTGAACTTCGAGAAACGCGGCACCATTGTAGCCATGCTGCTGGCAGTAGGTTCCGTCTGTGCCCTCATTGCTTTCCCCTGGATTGCTCCGGCTCTCATCTTCATGTGCTATCTGGGCTACGGGCTTATCATCCGCCCGTTCCTGACCCGCCGCATGCGCCGCATGCTTGAAGCGGCAGAAGAGGAAGATGAAGCCTGATTATTCCACTGTTAAATGAACCGAAACATGCCGTCTGCACGCGTACAATGGATTGATTTCTGCCGCGTGTATACGGCATTTTTCGTGGTACTGCGTCACGTTGACCGCCCGTACGGAAGCTTCAACTACATCATTGACCTCTTCAACTACCGCAGCTTGATTTTCTTCTTCTTTCTGGTTTCCGGCTACTTCACGCACCGTGCCGCAGCCGGGCAATGGCTTGATTGGAAACGCAGCAAGACCCTGCTGCTGCCCTTTATCTTCTGGACAGCAGTTGCGTCCATCCTGCTGCTGCAACCCATGATGCACTGGGGGCAAACACTCACCGGGGATTTCAGCTGGTTCAGCTGGGTGCTCATCCCCCGCGAAATGGGGCTGCTCAACTGGTGCTACTGGGACTTTGACAACGTGCCGCTCTGGTTTCTGCGCACGCTGATACTGCTGGCTCTTTTCAGTCCCCTGCTGCAGAGGCTGCCCTCCAAGGTGCTGTTGGTACTGGTACTGCTCTGCTTTGCCGGCAGTGATGTCCTGTGCGCCCGCGATGCCGAAACAGCCCAAAGCCACGGCAGCTGGAGCGTGTGGTGGCTGCCGTTCCGCCTCTATGAGAGCATTCTGGCTCTGGGTTTCTATTCTCTGGGGCTGTGGATTCGCCGCTATGCCGACTTTGCCCGCTTCACCGCCATTGTCCGCAGCTATGCCTGGGCACCTGTAGTGGCGGCACTTATCCTGCTGCCGGCGGTGTACGGATTCGGCTTCTACCCGCCCGTGCAAAGCAGTGCGCTGGTGCTGCTGGGCGTATCCTGCACCATGAGCATCGGGGCTCTCTGTGAGCAGCATCTGCCCCGCTTCTGTGCTTTCATTGCGGCCTTCGGCCCGGCGGCTTTCTTCATCTACGTGACCCACTACATCGTGCTGCACGCCCTGCGGCTCATCCTCACCGGTTCCTACGGCGGTCATTTCACCACCGCTCAGTGTCTGTGGATGCCATTTCTTATCACCGCCATCTGTCTGGGTATTTTCTACCCGCTGCGCCGCTTCTTCCCCGGCTTGATGAGGCATATTGCCATGGCTAAATGAAGCACGGCTACCAAATAATTCTTGCCTTGGCTCCGGCTTTTCGCTAGAATGCAACTGTTATGAACAGACTTGCAGGTAAAACAGCAGTTGTGACCGGTGCAGGACGCGGCATCGGGCAGGCTATCGCTCGGCGCTTCGCCGCAGAGGATGCCAAGGTGATTCTCATTTCCCGCAATCCCGCCTCCTGCGGCAATGCAGCTGAGGCCATCAACGCCGAATTCCCCGGCAGCTGCAAAGCGTTCCCCTGCGATGTGGCAGATGCCTCCGCCGTGGAAGCCTGCGTGAAAGAAATTCTTGCAGAATATCCCACCGTTGATATTCTGGTAAACAACGCGGGCATCACTAAAGACGGCCTGCTCATGCGCATGAAGGAAAGCGACTGGGATGCCGTCATCACCACCAATCTCAAGAGCGTATTCCTCTTTGTCAAGGCGTTCCAGCGCACGCTCATGAAGAGCTCGGCCGGCCGCATTATCAACCTCAGTTCCATCGTCGGCATGACCGGCAATGTGGGTCAGGCCAATTACTCTGCCTCCAAGGCCGGTGTCATCGGCTTCACTAAATCCATGGCTCAGGAAATCGCCAGCCGTAAGGTCACGGTCAATGCCATCGCTCCCGGTTTCATCGCCACGGATATGACGGATGCTATCCCGGAAAAGGCCAAAGAAGCCATGCTGGCACGTATTCCGCTGGGGGATTTGGGCAAGCCGGAGGATATCGCCAACTGCGCCCTCTTCCTTGCTTCCGACGAAGCCCGTTACATCACAGGTCAAGTCATCGTCTGCGACGGCGGCATGACGATGTAAACGTTTCCTCGTATTTTTAACTCCACTCTGAGGGCGCTTCCTGAAGCTGCCCTCAGTTTTTATTTATTTTCCAGCGAGTCGTGGGATGATCAATTTCTTGCGTCGTTCTGACCTCATCATTTATCCGATAAACGCATAGCTCCCGTGGAGGGCGAAAAAATATATCCACCTGACGACGAATAAAGTTAACCATTCTCCAGGTCAGGCCAAAAACAAACACATCCAGCTTGGGTAATGTTGAAAAATAGGATTTTATTTCCTTATCAGTAATATCAGTCCATGCCAAATTATCTCCGGTCATGGCATATGCGGAAGTCATCATCCCGGCACACACGTGCACACTCGGCTTGGTTTTCATGATATTGCTGAAAAAGACGAGGTCGCCGATTGACTTATACGAGGCATTAAAACGGACTCCGTGTTTTTTGAATTTATCTGTCCTGTGAAAACAGCTACAGGTAATTATCTCACACACCGTTCTGCTAATCCATTCGTGAGGTTTCATCACCCGTCTATGGCAATGATAGCTCCCATCTGGATTCATAATGATGAAGCTACCCAGAAGCAGGTCTGCCTGCGGATTCTTTATGAACTCAGATGAAACTTGTTGCAAAGCCTGCGGCAGATACTGCTCATCAGAGTTCAGGTGCGCGGTAACATCCGCATCCTCCGGCAACTTGTCCCACGCCTTATTAAGCGCATCATACATCCCCGCATCTGAACAGCTTTCAAAGGTGAACGTATAGCCGCAGCTTCCTTCATGCTCCTTTCTCCACGTTTCCAACCACTCCGGGGTTCCGTCCTTTGAACCGCCATCCTGAACATGATGGTGTACCTCCACCCCTTCGCCGACCTGATCCGCCACCGAACGGATACAACAACTCAGCCATTTCAGTGAATTATATGTCGGCGTGACAATATAGAATTTCATGACTCTTTCTACCACAGCTCTACCTTTTTTGCAAGCTTTTTGAACAAAAGCACAAAAAACAACTTCGCATAATTATTTTTGAACAAAAGTACACCCACACGCGTCAACACGGCATGACCAACAACCTTACTACAAAGTTTATGGAGGGGCTGCAGGCAGCGCAGAAAGCAGCGGCAGCCGGAGGGCGCGCGGAGATATACCCCGCCGAAGTACTGCTGGCACTGGTTCAGCAGGAGGGCGGTGTACTCATCGCCGTAATACAGAAAGCAGGAATCAATGCCGCACAGCTGATCCGAGAGCTGGAGAGTTGGCTTTCCCGCCAACCGCGTCAGCAGGGAGCAGTGGCAAGCGGAGCCGGTATCGGTCCCGGGTTGGACAGAGTACTTAATGCCGCCGAGCAACAGAGACAGAGTATGAAGGATGACTACCTGAGCGTAGAACACTTCGTTCTGGGCATCTTTGCGGCAGATGCGGATTTGACCCGTATTCTGGAAAACTGCGGTCTGAACAAGGCACGTTACATGGAGGCATTAAAGGAGATTCGCGGTAACCAGCGCATCACCGATCAGGATCCGGAGCAAAAGTACCAGACACTGGAAAAATACGGCACGGATTTAACGGAGCGGGCACGCCGCGGCAAGATTGACCCCGTCATCGGACGTGATGCGGAAATCCGCCGCGTGCTTCAGATACTGTCGCGCCGCACCAAGAACAACCCCGTTCTCATCGGTGAACCGGGCGTGGGCAAAACCGCCATTGCAGAGGGACTCGCACGCCGCATTGTCAACGGAGACGTACCGGAGAGTATGAAAGGCAAGCGACTGGTAAGCCTCAACATCGGCTCCATGCTGGCGGGTGCCAAATACCGCGGTGAGTTCGAGGAACGCCTGAAAGCCTTTATCAAAGAGGTTACAGCATCGGAGGGAGAAATCATTCTGTTCATCGATGAGCTGCACACGCTGGTAGGAGCCGGCGCAGGCGGTGACAGCTCCATGGACGCAGCCAACCTGCTCAAGCCGGCTCTGGCACGCGGCGAGCTGCGCACCATCGGTGCCACCACGCTGGATGAGTACCGCAAGTACATTGAAAAGGATGCCGCGCTGGAGCGCCGCTTCCAGCCCGTCATGGTGGCAGAGCCGGACGTGGCGGATACCATCGCCATCCTGCGCGGGCTGAAAGAACGCTACGAGGTACACCACGGTGTCCACATTACAGACGGTGCACTGGTGGCAGCCGCCACCCTCAGCAACCGCTACATCACCGACCGCTTCCTGCCGGACAAGGCGGTGGATTTGGTGGATGAAGCCGCTGCGCGGCTCAAGATTGAGCTGGATTCCATGCCCGCTGAAATCGATGAACTGACCCGCACCGCCATGCAGCTGGAAATGGAACGCCAGGCTCTGGAAAAAGAGAAAGATGAGGCCTCCCGCAAGCGGCTGGAAAACATCACCCGCGAGCTGGCTGACACCCGAGAGAAAGTGGACGGCATGCTAGCCCGCTGGCAAAGCGAAAAAGACGTGGTAACCCGAGCCCGCGAAGCTCAGAAGCAGATTGACACCCTGCGCACAGAAGCCGAGCAGGCTCAGCGCCGCGGCGACCTCGGCCGTGCCTCCCAAATCCTCTACGGTGAAATCCCCGCCGCCGAGAACTCAGCCAAAGAAGCGCGCGAAGCTCTCAACAAGCTGCAAAGCAGCGGTGAGGGACTTCTCAAGGAGGAAGTCACGGAAGCCGACATCGCCAAGGTTGTCTCCACCTGGACCGGTATCCCCGCTGCACGGCTCGCTGAGGGAGAGCGCGAAAAACTCCTGCACATGGAGGAACGCCTCGGCAAGCGACTCATCGGGCAGAAAGAAGCTGTCAAAGCGGTTTCGGATGCCGTGCGCCGCTCCCGCGCCGGGTTGCAGGATGAGAACCGCCCGCTGGGTTCCTTCATCTTCCTGGGTCCTACCGGCGTGGGCAAGACCGAGCTGGCCAAGGCTCTGGCCGAATTCCTCTTCGATGATGAAGCGGCCATGGTTCGCATCGACATGTCGGAGTACATGGAAAAGCACAGCGTCTCACGCCTCATCGGCGCACCTCCCGGATATGTGGGCTACGATGAAGGCGGACAGCTCACGGAAACAGTACGCCGCCGCCCGTATAGTGTGGTTCTGTTCGATGAGATTGAGAAAGCGCACCCGGATGTATTCAACGTGCTGCTGCAAGTGTTGGATGACGGGCGGATTACGGATGGTCAGGGTCGCACGGTGGACTTCACCAACACCGTCCTCATCATGACCAGCAACATCGGCAGCCAGTTCATCCTCAATGAGCAGGATGCCTCCGCCCGCAACACCAAGGCGCTGGATGCCCTGCGCGGTCACTTCCGCCCGGAATTCCTCAACCGTATCGATGAAATCATCATCTTTGACCGTCTGCAGGAAAGCGACCTCAAGCAGATTGTCAACATCCAGCTGGAGCGCGTGCGCAAACGCCTTGCCGCCCGCAATCTCAGTCTGGAACTCAGTGAGGACGCTGCCGCTCTGGTTGCCGCGCACGGCTACGACCCGGTATACGGAGCCCGCCCGCTCAAGCGCGCCATTCAGCATGATATTCTGGACCCGCTCAGCCTCGCCATCCTGGAAGGGCGCTACCCGGAAGGCAGCACCATACGGGTGGAAGCAAACGCCGGAAAAATTATCTTCCGATGAATCGCACCCATTGTTCACCCTCCCCCCCCGGCGCATCCAATCTGTGACGGGGGGTGTTTGTCACAAACGCGACAGGTGATTGACGGGCGGCATAAAATTGTGTAATATACTGCCATGACCACGTACACAGCCCCGGCCAAAATCAATCTCTCCCTGCGTGTACAGAGCAAGCTGCGCGAGGACGGATACCACAATGTGGATATCCTGATGGCTCCCATCGACCTATACGACCAACTGGACTTCCACAACTCACGCACCACTACCCTGCTCTGCGATACTCCGGGAGTACCGACGGATGAGAGCAATCTGGTCATCAAGGCAGTCCGCGAATTTGAAAAATCCTACGGGCGCAAAGCCAAGCAGCGCATCACCCTTACCAAACGCATCCCCCACGGAGCCGGGTTGGGCGGCGGTTCCGCAGATGCCGCCGTCACCCTCAAGGCTGTCAATGAAATCATCGGCACCAACTACGATATGGAAGAGCTGGGAGCCATGGCAGCCAATTTGGGGAGCGATGTGAACTTCTTCCTCAACCCGGTCATCAGCCGCTGCACCGGACGCGGTGAAATCGTGAAACCCGTACCGGAGCTGGCCGGCTGGAGCAGCCCGCTGGTACTCATCAAACCGCAGTTCGGTGTTGCCACTCCCTCAGCCTACAAGGCACTCACCTGCTCCAAGCGCTACAAGCCGGTCAACTACGGTGTGCAAAAGGTAGACAACATCAACTTTGTAAACGAGCTGGAACGCCCCGTCTTTGCCAAATTCCCCATTCTGGGTATCATGAAGATGTGGCTTCTGCAGCAGGAGGGGGTCCGCGTGGCACTCATGAGCGGCTCTGGTTCTTCCCTCTTTGCCCTCAC
Source organism: Akkermansia sp. (assembly GCA_045579245.1). Lineage (GTDB taxonomy): Bacteria > Verrucomicrobiota > Verrucomicrobiia > Verrucomicrobiales > Akkermansiaceae > Akkermansia. The sequence continues at coordinate 2,088 of JAZNLU010000041.1, read as the reverse complement.
CGAAACCCCGGAACAGGCACAGGCCATCGCCACCCTCGCCCGCGCAGAGTTTGGTGAAAGCCTCTTCACACACTGCGGTACTGTCAACCCTCAATGATTCCTACTGCCTGCGACGATTCCACTAACCTCCGCATCCTCTGCGTGGCAGAGGACCGCATCACCGGGTTTCATGCCCGACCGTTTGATGAAATCGCCCGTCTATCAGGCGTGGAAACATCTGTTGTCATCGAGCGACTGCGCGCCATGCTGGCCGCAGGCACTATCCGCCGCGTGCGCCAGACCCTACTTTCCACCAGTCTGGCAGAGGGAGCACTCATCGCTTGGAACGTACCGGAAGAGAAGCTGGAGAGTGCCTACGCCTGGCTGAGGGACAATGACCCTTTCACCGGACATGTGGTGCTGCGCAGCAGTGAAAAACCTGATGCGCCGGGGGCGAATTACCGTCTCTGGACTACCCTGAAAGTCCCCACCGGCTACGGCAGCATGCAGGAACACTGCACCATCCTCTCCCGCGCTATTGGTGCCACGGACTGTGTGCCCCTGCCCGTGGTGGGGATGTTTGCGCTGGCTGTAGGACACACCCGCCGCGCCGGACTGAAACCCGGTGACAAGCTGCCTGAGCCTCCGGTCATGCAGGTACCGGAGCACCCCGTGCTCAGCCCGGAGGAGTGGCAGGTGCTGCTCAGCCTCAAGGAAAGTCTGCGCCCGGAAGAATTCTGTCCCACTCCCTGGGCAGCCCGTGCCGCCTCTCTCGGCATGAGTGAGCAGCGCTACTGCGATATTGCCGCCGCTCTGGATGCCCGTAAGGTCATCGGCCGCTTCGCCACCTTCCTGGACCACACAGCCCCCCGCAACCGCCGGGCAGGCACAGGTGCCGCCGGGCTCTTTCACTGGGCAGTTCCGCCGGGCATGGAGGAACGCGCCGGTGCCGAATGCGGGCGCCACATCTGCATGACCCACTGCTACTGGCGCAGCGGCGGCAGCGTCTTTGGCGGTGCGCAGATTATGGGTGTTGTCCACGCCGGTACGCGGGAGGAGGTGCTGGCGCACAAGACCGCCATTGATACCCACCTTGCAGCCTGCGGCATACCCATTCTCCACACCGCCGTGTTCTGGAGCAACCGCGCCGAAATCCGCCCCAGCGAAATCAATCCCCTGATATACCGCCGATGGGTACAGCAACATCGGGAGCATCAGGCATGAAAAAGCCGCATTTCAAAGAGGCACTATAGGCTGAATTGCAAGACCAAATGCGACAATAGGAGATTTTTCTTTCGATCAAGAGGCAAGTTTGATATAACGCAAGTTTTCGATGCGTGCCATTGCGCGTACAGATTGTCCGTTGAAGATTCGACGTGGATAACGGTTCATCCATTCGGCCAGACTGTTGATATCGTTTTGAGCAAGCGTGTCGAATGTTGTCTTCTTGGGTAATATGCGCCTGATGAAACGGTTTGCATTCTCGTTACTTCCTCGTTCAAATGATGAAAATGGATGAGCGTAATAAAGTTTGGTTCTGTTGGTCTTATTGAATAAGGACTTCTCCGGAGATTGAAAATCAAGAAATTCGGAACCATTATCGCAAGTGATGCTTTTGAATGTTTCTCTGAACAACCTTGCACCATACTGGCGCTCCATCTTGTTAAGTGCCCGGATAACGCTTTTCTGACTCTTATCTTTCAGCAAAACAATGTATTCATAGCGAGTTTTGCGTTCCGTAAGCACCGGGAGAGCTTTTTTACCACCCTTAGCTCCTACTACCAGATCCATTTCCCAATGTCCGACTTCATTCCTCTCGTTTATTTCAGGCGGACGCTTCTCTATACTATCGCCCTTAACATTGTTGTGTGCCAGCCTCGCTGAGCCCGGTAAACCTCAAACTCGGACAAGTCGCTTCTTTTGTTGATGACGTTTCCTCTTTTAAGTTCCCGGTATATGGTGGAGCGGTGACGTTGCAGAAGAGATGCAATTTGAGCAACGGACATACCTTTAAGCCTCCAATGTTCAATTTGCTGACGCTCTGATTCATTTATGTGCTTGCTTTTTCTAGAGAGAGCACCCCAATCTTCTTGGGTGCTTTTCATCATC
>JAZNLU010000040.1:0-67937 GCA_045579245.1 Akkermansia sp. | reverse complement strand
GTACAATTACTCAGCACTGCCGTCCCGGAATTATAGACATTACTCCTCACCGTTGTGCCATCCAGAACCATATTGCCCCCGCCGTTCACCGTCACGCCATAATTCGCATAAAGTGATCCTCCTTCCATCTCCAGTGTTCCGCCACTGTATACTGTTACATACCCACGGTTTGCTAAATTAATATTGGCATTCTTCAGCTGCACCTTGCCTCCGTCCTGAACATAAAAATAATGATAATGATTACTTCTCGTTCCCGTTATCACATCCGCTACCGTCTCCCATTCCGCGGCTAACGTACCATGTACAATCAGGTCACAACTATTCAAATCAATATTAACTCCTTCAGGCAAATGCACGACAACTCCTGACGGAAGAGACAAAGACGATGACAACTTAATTGTCCCGGCGAGGGATTCATCGATGAGGATTTGGATTTCATCCGTTCCGGTGTAAGCATTGGCAAGAGCAATGGCTTCGCGGAGGGATCCGGTGCCGGAGTCGGCGAGGGAGGTGACGGTGATGGTGTACATGGCAGGAAAGTTTGGTTGGGGTTAAACGAGAGTGAATGAAAGGAAGGGAATGGGGCTCGAAAGGGGGAGGATTTTCCGGGGTGGCTGGGGGTATGGGATTAGAAATGATAATTCACACCGGCAGAGATGGTGTGGGAGTTTTGACCGGAGCGGGTTTCGTAGCGGTAGGCGGCCCAGGTGCTCCATTGCGGGGTGATTTGGAGGTGGGCGGCGGCGTCCAGCTCAAAGGCGCTGCGGCTGCGGGTTTCGCCTTCGCTCTGCCAGCGGGCAGTGCCGTCTGTGCAGTCGGTGGCGGGGTCGGCTTCTGTGAGGTCGACGCGGTAGCTGAGCTCCAGGCTGGGGGTCAGTACCATGCCGCTGCCGATGTCCAGGTGACTGTACATGGTGAAGCCTACGGGCAGGGTCAGGATGCTCATGTCTGCGCCGTCGCTCTCCCAGCTGCCGGCGGTGCCGCGCAGCGTGGCACTGTCCTGCTTGCCGGAGAGGTACTCCAGCCCGATGAAGGGCGCGTAGTAGATATCACGCTCGTTCTTCCAATGCCAGGAAAGGCGGGCGGAGGCGTAGAAGTTCGTGTCGTCCCAGCTGCCCTCGTGGGCGGAGGACTCGTAGTCGTTGTCGGTCATGCCGAAGCCGCCGATGACATCCAGAATCGGGGTGCCGCCGCCGATGGTGCCGAAGGCGTGGCGAGCCTGCACGGCGAACATGATTTCATTCTGGTCAATCTTAGCATCCGCATCGCTGTCGGCGGAGTCGAACTTGGCTTTGTTGCTGCCGAACATCTGCCCGACGGAGAGCCCCAGCACGGTGCTGCGGCTCACGCTGCGGGAGACACCCACGGCATAACCGCCGCCGGAGTATTCCCACGCGCCGGAGAAGCGGTCAATGTAGCCTATGCCGGCGGCCCATACGTTCGTACCCTCTGCCGGGGCTGCGGCGGCGATACCCAGATGCTGCACGGACTGCGCCGCAAAGGCATGCAGCGCCCCCACGGAGGAATGCAGGGCGTTGGCGATGGAGACACCCGGACGGTCGAAGTTGATGGCGGGGGCTTCCTCGCCGTAAAGCGTGGCGATATCAATGGTGCCGGTGGCGATATCCAGCGCGGCTTCCGTCTCATGCGTGCCCTCCTTGTCGGTGAGCGTCACCTCTGCGCTGCCCAGCAGCTCGCGCAGCTTGGAATCCGTCAGTTTCGTCGTGTTGATGAGGTAGATGTCCTCTGCCTCCCCGGTGGAGGTCACGCCGCGCATGTCCACATTGAGCGTCAGGCTGCCGCCCTCAGCCACGCTGACGGTGGCGGCGGGGGCGAGCTGCAGGCGGTGGGTGGTGCTCTGCACGGCATCATCTGTCATGCGGAAGCTCCAGGTGTTCGCCCCGGAAAGGTTGATTGACGGCGAAAGCAGCGAGGCGGCACCGTTCACCTCCATGGTGGCAGCATTCATGGCGAGAGCCGACTGCACAGAAGAACCGGCGTTGAGCACGAGCGCGGATTTTTCTGCCAGAGCAAGCCCGGAGCCGGTCTTGCCGAACGCAGCTTTCTCTGCCAGCTCCACAGAACCCGCCTGCACGAGCAGACTGCCCGCAAAGTCGGCCGAATCTGCCAGCTTCAGCGCGCCTGCACCCATCTTGGTGAGCGCGGCATCTGCCTCAGCAGCCAGTCCGCCGTTGAGGCTCACGGACTCTGCCGCATCCAGCACCGCCGCCGTGCCCTGCACCGTCGTGACACCGCTCACGGAGGATACCCCGGCAGCCGAAAGTTTGCCGCCCAGCTCCACATCCCCATCAACAGCTGCACCGTCCGCCAGCGACAGCGTGCTGCCTGCCGCCACCTGCACCACAGCCGAGCCATCGCCCCAGGTGGAGTCTGCCGCCAGCTTTGCCGCGCCGGCGTTGAGCTTCAGCATGCCGCCGTAGTAGGAAGCATCGCCCAGCAGAACCTCGCCGGCCCCGGTCTTGACGATGAGCGCCGAGGCATCGGCCGACTCCACGCCGCCGTTCAGACTGATGGTCGAGCCCTCTGCCGCATCCAGGTTCATGGCGGCGTTTTTGCCCAGATAAATATCATTCGGGAACCCGGTGTAAAGGCCGGAGTCCTCCGTAGCCTCGCTCTGATTGCCGGAGAAAGTGATATTGCCCTTGGCGGCATCTGCCTTCAGCACCAGAGCGTAGGAAGCAGAACTGTCCTGATTTTCCACATAAATGGCCCCGCCGAGGGCTTCCGAAGCGCAGGAATCAAACCGCACACCGCCCTCCACCAGCACGGAAGCCCCCTTCTTCACCACCAACGCACCGCCGTCTGTGGCAGAAACCATGTGGGAGAACGAGGTGCCGCTGCGGATGACCGTGTCTGCTGCCGCCACCAGCACCGGGGCCTTGCCCATGCTCTGAACAAAAGCCACCTTTTCCCCGAAATCCACCCCGGTAGCCGACAGCGTGCCGGGGGCATTGATGATGGAGATGTTGCTCAGCGACATGCCTGCGGGCAGCGAGGTCTGCCCGGCATCCGAGCTCCAGGTAAGCGCAGCCCCACCGGACGCCTGCACGCTGATGCTGCCGGTTTTACCTGCAAGCGGCGCAGTAATCTGCGCCAAATCCACATCACCCGTCAGGGTGATACTATCCCCCGCCACAGCGGCATTCCACGCCGTCTTAAACTCATTTGCATCAGAAACAGAATACGTTGCAGCCGAAGCCAACGCCCCACAGGAAATCAAAGAAAGAAGAAAGAGAGTTCTCATAAGCAAAAAATTCTACACGACTATAATATCGCATTCTAAATGCGATGTACAGGAGAAAGTTTGTTATGAACGGATTATTTATTTTTATATTTTTTTCGCCACCTGAACATTTGCATTATTTTATTTGCATGATACTGCAAATAAGTCACATAACACGGCATCGCATTTAGAAAGAGCTATCCCTGCAACTATGAGCAAAGAAGAACGTAAATAACTACCTGTTTAATCAGCAATAAAAAGAACAATGCAACAAAAAAACAAAATATGCTCCCTCAACAAGGGCCATTTCGAAAAAAGGAAACAGAGAGAGCAGCCAGCCAAATGAAAGCGACACTTACGCCTCAGCGGTATAAATGGAGGCAATACCCATGCAAAGCGGCAGGCAGGTGGGTCCCAGATAACCGCAGTCAGACAGCAAGCGGCAGAAACGCTCGCCGCGTGGGAAAGCCTCTATGCTCTCCCCCAGATAGTCATAGGCCGCGCTGTTGCCGGTGACCCAACCGGCAATTTTCGGCAGGATGCGGTGCAGATACAGCCTGTACGGGGCAGTCAGGATTCCCTCCGGCATGCTGAAATCCAGCACCAGCAGATGCCCACCCGGGCGCAGCACACGACGAAACTCCCGCAGCGCGGCGGCGTAATCCGCCATATTACGCAAGCCAAAGGCCACCGTAGCCACATCGAACGAGGCATCCGGCAGCGGCAGATGCAGGGCATCCGCCTCCAGCACGTTGGTAAGACCGCGCCGCACGGCCACATCCAGCATGGGGCGGCAAAAATCCGTCCCCAGCACCTCCACCTCCGGCAAAGCGCGTTTGATAGCCAGCGCCAAATCCCCCGTGCCGGTGGCAATATCCAGCAGGCGGCGCGGCTTCCACTCTGCCACCCGCTGCACCACCCGCTGCCGCCACAGCACATCCGTTCCCATGGAAAGGATGTGGTTGGCGGTCACATAACGCTCTGCAATGGATGAAAACGCCGCGTGAACGTATGCGGGATCAGGCATGGTGCGTTACTTGATATGGGCGATGAGAGCATCCCCGAATGCAGAGGTCGACACCGACTTGCTGCCGGGAATCATCTCTGCCAAATCTGCGGTTACCGTCTTGTCCGCAATGGCTCCCTCAATGGCAGCAATGATGCGGTCTGCGGCCTCATTCCAGCCGATATAGCGCAGCATCATCTCTGCCGACAACAGGAAGGAACAGGGATTCACCACGTCCAGATTCGCCAGTTTCGGGGCCGTACCGTGGGTGGCCTCGAACACGGCGTGCCCGGTCTTATAGTTGATGTTGGCACCGGGGGCAATGCCGATACCACCCACCTGGGCAGCCAATGCGTCCGAGCAGTAATCACCGTTGAGGTTGAGCGTGGCAATGACGGAATGCTCCTGCGGGTGAATGAGGATTTCCTGGAGGAAAGCATCGCAGATACAATCCTTGATGACGATACCATTGGGCAGTCTGCACCACGGCCCCTTATCGATAAGCTCCGCCCCGAACTCCTTGCGAGCCAGCTCATAGCCCCAGTCGCGGAAGCCGCCTTCGGTGAACTTCATGATATTGCCCTTGTGTACGAGCGTGACGCTCGGGCAGTTATTATCAATGGCGTACTGAATGGCAGCGCGCACCAAGCGCTCCGTGCCCTCCCTGGAAACGGGCTTGATACCGAAACCGGAACTGTAGGGGAAGCGCACCTTGCCGGCGCGCTCCGGGAAAACAGAGGAAAGCCATGAGTAAAACGTCTCCGCCTCCGCAGAACCACACTCGAACTCAATCCCGGCGTAAATATCCTCCGTATTCTCGCGGAAGATGACCATATCCACTTTCTCCGGCTCTTTCACCGGGGTCTCAATCCCGCGGAAGTAGCGCACGGGGCGCACACAGCTGTACAAATCCAGACCCTGCCGCAGAGCCACATTCAATGAGCGTATACCACCGCCGACAGGCGTGGTCAGCGGTCCCTTTATACCCACCAACAGGTTGCGGAACGCCTCCATGGTTTCATTGGGCAGCCAGTTACCCGTGGTATCAAAAGCTTTCTGTCCGGCAAGAACCTCCTGCCACACCAGAGCACGGGAATCACCATAGGCAGCGGACACGGCGGCATCAATTACGCGTTTGGCAGCCCGCCAGATATCCGGGCCGGAGCCATCGCCGATAATATGGGGGATAATGGGAAAATTCGGCACGCACAACCCCTGTGCGGTCATGGTAATGGGAGTTCCTTTGCTCATCTTGCTTCTAATCTGTTTATTGTTGAAAATTATTCAAAATCAGCCGAATCTGCAGCGGCTTTTTGCGTCTCCGCTTTCTTTACAGCGGCCGGTTTGGCTGAATGCTTCCCGTCTTTTGCAGAAACGCTGCAGAAGAAGAACACCGCAAATATCAACAGCGGCGGCAGCAAAAAGAAAGTCCAGCCATCCGGCTTTTCCGAATGGCGTTCCAGTCGATTATTGAGAAGTATGCTTTGCAGGGAACGGCGAGCCATGGTATCTACGCGGCACATTATACGCCTTTATCACAAAAATGCAACTATGGAATTGAGCTATTTTTCCCTTGCGTCTCCAAATTCAGAGTTCCGTATCATCAGACATCCTTTATGAGCCCGATGTAATTGCTCCTGACGGGCGCTCTCCTTCTGTCCGGGTCTGCGCGTCATCCCCCCCTCGGATTCTCCCGAAGCAAATGATTATCAAGCGGCGCATCCTCCCGGTGGGGAGGATGCGCCGAATGTTTAAACGTTGTAATACCCGAATCAGCTTTTTTACGCCTCATCGGCGTCCCCGAGCAGCTCGGTCATGAGGCCATCGGGGTCGGTATGCACGGACTCGCGGGTGGACAGATTCTTGAGCTCCACCTCCGGGTACTCGGAACCGATGACGACGGCATAACGAGCGCCGATTTTCTCTGCGCGTTTGAGCTGGTTTCCCATCTTGGCTGGCGACAGCGGTAAATCCACCCGCACCCCGGCATCGCGCAGGGCAGAAGCCAGCGCGAGCATCTGCGGTCGCATCTCCGGAGCCGCCAGCACCAGACAAACATCACAGGCGTTTGGCTTGAGCGCAGCATCGCGCAGGGCACGCGCAGCGGGGCAAGCCTCTATCAGGTGAGCAATGACGGCATCGCCCATGGCGAAGCCCGTGGCGGGCATATCCACTGCACCGTTGGAAAGGGTAGCCACCAGCCCGTTGTAGCGACCTCCGCCGGCAACGGCACGGAGGCTACGTCCCTTATCGAAAATTTCAAAGACCAGCCCGGTATAATAAGCCAACCCACGCACGACGTGCAAATCCAGCTGCACAAACTCTGCCAGACCGCGAGCCTCAAGCTCAGCCAGCACGGCATCGTAACGGGGAGAACACCCGGCCGGAGGATTCTGAATAAAGGAAACGAGGTCGTCACGCTTCATGCCGAATGCATCCAACTTCTCCTGACAGGCTTCCGGGCGGTCGCGCTCAAACTTATCAATCACGGCAAGGAAATCCCCCACGCGCTCTTCCGGCACACCGTTTTCCGCAGCGTAGCGCAGCCAGACCTCACGGTCACTCACACGCACCACAAAATCCTCGGATGTGAAGCCGAACTCGCGCATGCAATCAATGGCCAGCGCAATCAGCTCCGCATCAGAGCCCTCCCCAGCTTCACCCAAAATATCAGCATTGAACTGTACGAACTCACGCAAACGCCCTTTCTGCGGTTTCTCATAACGGAAGCAGGAGCCAATCTCAAACCACTTGAGCGGCTTGGTATACTCACGCTGGTAAGCAGCGGCTATGCGACCTAAGGAAGCGGTCAACTCCGGGCGCACGGTAATATCACGCTCACCTTGGTCAATGAAGCGGAAAAGCTGAGTGGGCAATTCACCGCCGCTCTTCTTCAGATACAGCTCCGTAGCCTCGAGTGTGGGGGCCTCCCACTCCACAAAGCCGTAACGGTGCGCCACACGCCGCCATGTATTAAACAGGTAGTTGCGGAAAGCGCATTCCTGCGGCGCAAAGTCGCGGAACCCCGGCAGCGGCTGAAAACGAGCATCTGGCATGGTGTATTCTGGAAATTGGTTACGCTGCCCATTATACCCCAATCTCCCGGCATGGCAAGCGCAGAACTCTACGCGGACACGAAAAAAGGCTTCCTCAACGGGAAGCCTTTTCGAAAATTGCCGCAAGCAGCGTTATATTGCTTACTTGGCGCGGTAGTACTGGTAGTGAACGCGCTCATCGATGGCAAGAGCCTCACGCACCGTGCGAATGACGGTGGGCTCAGCCTCAAAGGCAAAGAGCATGTACTGACCGAACTTCAGGTGGTCAGACTCATAAGCGAACTCACGACGCCCCACGTTGGTAACGCCGGTAACCTTGGCACCGGCAGCCTCAAGCTGCTGCGTCATGGCGGCGGTCAGCTCATCGAGGGTGGCAGAGCCCTTCATGTTCAGAACGATCAGTGCTTCGTACTTTCTCATAACTATCTGTTGTGTAAAATGACTTGCTTGCGCAGTTGCGGTGGCATAGGATGCACCTTTTTGGTACAGAATGCAAGCCTAAAGTGTGTTTTGGCACAAAAAAAACAAATTTTCGCTGTGACAGGTACGCTAAAACAAAGCCCCGGTTGCTGAACCGGGGCCATTGAGGATATTGTATACCCTAATCAAATGAGCTTGAGCCGCACCAAGTCCTGCGTATCAATGAGCCCGACAGGCTTCTTATCGGCATCCAACACCACAAGGTCATCAATTCGGCGGTCGCGAAGTGCTTTCACCGCCACAATGGCAAGTTTGTCAGCCTCGACATAGACCGGATTTTTCGTCATAATATCACGCACCGGACGAGTTCCACAGGAGGTATCCTTCTGGTAGGCGCGCGCAAAATCACCATGTGTAAATACACCGGCTAAGGAACCGTCCTCATGCACCAAAATACAGGCACCCACGCGAGCCGTGGACATGGCTATGATACAATCCATGATACTGGAGGATTCCGGCAGCTTAGCAAACTCCGTGCGCATGATATCACTGATTCGGGTGAGCAGAGCGCGACCGAGCGAACCGCCGGGGTGGCTGCGGGCAAAGTCTTCTTTCGTGAAATTCTGAGCCTCCAGCAGTGCCATAGCGAGCGCATCACCCATCACCAGCATGGCGGTAGAGGAGGAAGTGGGAGCCAAATTCAGCGGATCAGCCTCTCGCTCCACATGAGTGTTAAGCACCACATCAGAAAGCTGAGCCAGCGTGGAACCCGGTTTTCCGGTCATACCGATAATGGAAATATCAAAACGCTTGAGGAAAGGCATGAGCGTAAGCAGCTCGGCAGTCTCCCCGGAATAGGACATGGCAATGCAGGCATCCCCATCCTGCACAATTCCTAAATCCCCATGCAGGGCATTCATGGTATCCAGCACCACGGAAGGAGCGCCGGTGGATGTAAGCGTGGCGGCAATCTTATCACCTATCAACCCGCTTTTCCCCACACCGACGATGATAATTTTATGACCGGTGTTAATAGCCTTGCGCATGGCTTCCACCGCTTCATCAAAGGAGTTATCCAGCTCATTACCAATAACCTTGAGAGCTTCGATTTCGTCCTCGAACACCTTTTTACCGCGAATGATATGACTAATCATGATAGTAGCAGAAAACAGTTTCAGTACTGTCAGTCTAACACAGCTTCGTTCCGGGTGCAATGAAAAAACATCTTTCACCAAAGAAAGCCGCCAAAAACACCCTTCAATCCCGTAAATCCGTAAATGCAGCATCAAGATATAAGAAAGAGATTGCTTTTCGGAGGATTTGGTGTATACTCACCGCGCATGCTGACCATCAAGAAACTGACCAAGGCCCATGCCGGGCGAACGCTGTTCTATGAAACCGAGCTTGTGGTAAACTGGGGCGAACGCATCGCCCTGGTAGGTCCCAACGGCGCGGGTAAATCCACCCTATTCCGCATGATTCTGGGGGAGGATACACCCGATGAGGGCCAGATTCTCATGGATGATTACGGCGTAGTCGGTTACCTGCCGCAGGAGGCAGGAGATCCGTCCGACCGCACGGTTCTGGAAATTGCCATGAGTGTCACTCCGGAAATGGGGCGAGCCATCCGAACTCTTCAGGTGTGCGAAAAAAAGGGAGATAACTCCAGCAATGCCTATGCCGAAGCCATGGATATCTTCATCTCCCATGACGGTTATCAAATTGAACCAAAAGCCAAGCGGATTCTGAAAGGGCTGGCATTCAAGGATGAGGATTTTCACCGTCCGGCCCGAGAAATGAGCGGAGGCTGGGTAATGCGCGCACATTTAGCACAGCTGCTGGTGGCAGAGCCTGATTTGCTGATGCTGGATGAACCCACCAACCATCTTGATTTATTAAGCCTGCTGTGGTTTCAGCGTTACCTGATGAACTATCCGGGTGCTATTTTCATGATTTCACATGATCGCGACTTCATGGACACACTGGTGGAAACCGTCTACGACATCGAAAACGCAGAACTGGTGCGATACTCCGGCAACTATACCCGCTTTTTGGAACTCAAGGAGCAGCGCTACGAGTTGCAACTCGCAGCATGGCGCAACCAACAGCGGGAAATTGCTCACTTTGAGTCTTTCATCGAGCGATTCCGTTCCGTGGCATCCAAGGCAGCTCAGGTGCAAAGCCGAATCAAACAGCTGGAAAAGATGCGGCGCATTGAGAAACCGAAGCAGGGGCGCAAGCTCTTCAAGTTCATCTTCCCTCAACCGCCGCGCAGCATGCAGAAAGTCATGGAGTTGGAAAAAGTCGGTCAAAGTTATGGAGAAAAACGCATCTACCGTAATCTGGACTTGCTGATAGAGCGCGGTGACCGCATCGTCCTGGTAGGTCCCAACGGCGCGGGTAAATCCACCCTGCTCAAGATTCTTGCCGGTGTCGTCCCCATCGATGAAGGCTCCCGCACCCTCGGCACAACCACCCGTATCGGCTACTTTTCTCAAATGCGCTCCGAAAATTTGACTCCTAACTTTACGGTGTTAGAAGAAATCATGAATGCCAATCCGGAACTGCGGGAAGAAGAAGCCCGAGGCATACTCGGTTCTTTCCTCTTCCGGCGTCTGGATGTAGAGAAAAGAGTTGAGGTGCTCTCCGGCGGTGAAAAATCCCGACTGAGTCTGGTAAAATTTCTGGTAAATCCACCCAATCTGCTGCTCATGGATGAGCCCACCACCCACCTCGATCTCATGAGCGTGGAGGCTCTTTCTCAGGCTCTCAAGAACTATGAGGGCACGCTCGTGTTCATCTCTCACGATGTCCACTTCATCCGAGCCCTAGCAGAAAAAACCCTCCACATCAACCAAGGCGTAGTCACACCCTACGCCGGTGGTTACGATTATTATCTGGAAAAATCCGGTCTCATGGACGATGCCAATGCCATGGACGCTTAAGCCATATAAACCGCGACATTACAGGCATTCGCAAACACCCATTCAACAAGAAGCGGCTCTCGCCTTCCTACGCTGGGCAGCACACAGGCAACCGACTTTTTTGGGAAGCAATCGTTTCCGGCATCAAAGAAATAAAATCCAAAGGTACACGCCGGAAACAAAGATGGAAACCAGCATCAATGGGAAAGCTATTTTCATGAACCCAAGAAAGGAAAATACCTCATTGTGCTTGCGTGCCAGAGCCAAGGCAACCACATTAGCACTCGCGCCGATAACCGTACCATTGCCTCCCAGACAGGCTCCCAGTGAAAGCGCCCACCACAGCGGCTCCAGATTGCCGTAGCCCATGGTTCCCATATCCTGCACCAGCGGAATCATCGTGGCAACAAAGGGGATATTATCCACAAACGCAGACATCACCGCGCTGAGAACCAGTACGGAAAGAGTTGTCAGCGTTGGGTTGCCGTTGGTCAGCTCCATGGTCTGCACGGCCAGCCAATTGATGATGCCGTTAACCTCCAATCCACCCACCAGCACGAAGAGGCCAAGGAAGAAGAAAATAGTGGTCCACTCCACCCGGGCGAAAATCTGCTCCAGCACGCGGTCGCGGGCAGGCATCGTCGTAAGCAGCAGGAGTGAAGCTCCCGTCACGGCAATCGTGCCGCTCTCCATATGCCAGCCCGGTATCTGCCCGTGAGAACAGAAAAGAGCCAGCGTGATACCCAGGCAAATGAGGCAGCGAATGAGCAGCCCCTTACTGCGGATAAGTCCCTTGGTCTTGATTTTCTGCACACGCTGCAAGTGCTTGGCGCTGGTGCGGAAATCCCTGCGAAAAATCAACAGAATCGCCGCAATGGTTATCACAAAACTGATGAGACACGGCAGGGTCAGATTGACAATGAAATCATTGAAGCTCAACTCCTTCACCGCGCTGGCTATCATGATATTGGGAGGATCGCCAATCATGGTGCAAGTACCGCCTATGTTGGATGCAAAAATCTGAGCCAGAATAAACGGGCGGGGAGATATTTTCAGGTCACGCGCCAGGGTGAAGGTGATAGGTACGGTCAACAGCACCGTGGTCACATTATCCAGCAAGGCCGAGCAAACTGCCACCAGAATCGACAATGCTATCAGCAGCGCCACCGGATTGCCCTTCGTTTTCTGGGCTGCCCAAACGGAAAGAAAGCGAAACAAGCCGGTTTTACTGAGCACCAGCACCTGAATCATCATCCCAATAAGCAGCGCCAGCGTGTTAAAGTCGATGTGTTTTATGGCTTCCTCCTGAGAAATCACCCCCATCAGCACCATCAGCATCGCACCGGAAAGAGCGGCAATAGTTCGATGCACTTTCTCCGAGATGATGAAAGCGTACGATATCAGGAAAATGGCAAGAGCGGTACAAATGTGATAAGACATAACGATGAAAGCACCCTCAGCCAACGGTCTATCCGGAGAAAGGGTGCGGCATACTACGCTTCCGATGTCGATTTTTCAAGCTTTTTCTCGTCTGCACTGTAAAAAAAAGGCAAAATAGATCCGACGAGGCGGGATTTTGCTTCACAATAGAGTGAACTTCAGGTACAATGAACAGGACGCTATGGCTATTCTCATGCAAAAGACTCTCGGTAAGTGCGCCTCTATTGAGGGCACCTCTCTGCACACGGGCAATCCCGTGAAGCTGACCATCAAGCCGGCTGATGTGAACACCGGGTTGAAGTTCCGCCGCATCGATCTGCCGGACAAGCCTTTCATCGAAGCTTCCGCTGCCAAGGTGCAGACGGTGGAGCGTGCCACTACACTGGCTGAAGGCTCTGTCAAAGTACACACGGTGGAGCATATTCTCTCCGCACTCACCGGCATGGGAGTAGACAACGCCATCATTGAGATGGACTCCAACGAACCGCCGATTGGCGATGGTTCCGCCCGCCCGTATGTAGACCTCATCAAGCAGGCCGGCATCGTGGAACAGGATGCCCCCTGCCAGGTATGGGAAATCCGTGAGCCCATCTCCGTGGAAAACAAGAACGGCTCCCGGATTATCATCATGCCGGATCGCCAATTCCGCATCTCTCTCACAGCCGTTGGTCCCAACGGGCGTGTCACTCAGTACTTCCACTCGGAAATTAACCCGGCAACATACGAGAAGGAGCTGTCAGATTCCCGCACGTTCTGCTTCTATGAGGATATCCAACCACTGTTGGAGAAAGGACTCATTCAGGGCGGCACTCTGGATAACGCCATCGTCATCAAGGGTGATGAATACATCTGCGCCGGCGGTCTGCGCCACCACAATGAATGCGCCCGCCACAAGGCCATGGATATGATTGGTGACCTCATCCTCAACGGTCGCCGCATTCTGGGGCACGTCATCGCCGTCATGCCCGGGCACGGCATCAACACCCAGATGGCCTCCAAGCTTCAGCAGAAGTTTGAGAGCATGGAAGCCATGCGCCCGAAGCCGTACATGCTGCCGGTGGGCACCTCCGTACTGGAGACCCCGGAGGTCATGAATCTGCTACCGCACCGCTACCCCTTCATGCTGGTAGACCGCATCCTCGGCTTCGAGGGTGACAACAAGTGCGTGGGTCAGAAAAACCTGACCATGAACGAGCTCTTCTTCCAGGGACACTTCCCCGGCCGTCCGGTCATGCCCGGTGTGCTGCAGCTGGAAGCCATGGCTCAGGTTGCCTCCATCCTCATGCTCCGCATCCCGGAGAATCAGGGCAAGATTGGTTACTTCATGAGTGCCGACAAGGTGAAGTGGCGCAAGCCGGTAGTTCCGGGAGATGTTCTCATTATCGAGACGGAGCTCACCAAGATGCGCGGTGCCATCGGCATCGCCGCTGCCCGCTGCACCGTCAATGGTGAAGTTACCTGTGAGGCTGAACTCAAATTTATGGTAGCCGATGCTTGATTTTCGGGGGCTAAAATGAAAAAAAAACAACATCGGTGCTTGACATGTGCCGATTTTGGAGTATCATAGCCGCCCGGCCGTTTACTTTGGTCGACTAACCACTTCACAAATAACAGGAGAAATTAACTATGAGCAAGAGAACATACCAGCCTTCCAAGCGCTGCCGCAAGCGCCAGTTCGGTTTCCGCGCCCGCATGGCTTCCAAGAACGGTCGCGCCATCCTCGCCCGCCGTCGCGCCAAGGGTCGCAAGCGTCTTCTGCCCAAGGGTGCAGAGGTGCACTACAAGCGCCACATCATCCAGCACGGCTAAAGAACCGTTCCGCGCGCAGACTTGCTCCGAGGGGGGGGACTTCCCCCTGCCATTTCTGCCTGACGGAAGAAGAATAACGCCCTGTTTACGATGAAGCTGACACGGCGCCAGACCATGAAACGAGCCTCTGAGTTCGCCATGGTACGCGCCGAAGGCTCATCCGCAGCAGGGCGTTTTCTCGTACTGAGTTCAGCCCCCCTTCCCCGCCCTGCGGATAACGGGTGTCCACCAGCGGCATCCCGTTTCGGCATCATCACCACCCGCAAATTGGGGCACGCCGTAGTGCGCAATCTGCTGCGGCGTCGCGTGCGCGAGATTCTGCGCGCGCACGGGGAGCCTCTCTCCACCGGGCGCTGCGTGGTCATCATACCCCGAATACATGCCGCCACGGCATCATACGAACAGCTGGAGCGCGATTTCATCAGACAGATGCGGCGACTCCTGAGCATAGAGAACAAAGCATGCTGAAGCATATGCTCATCCTTCCCGTGCGCTTCTACAAGCGCTTTATCAGCCGCCCGCTGCATCTCATCTGCGGACCGGGGAGCGGTTGCCGCTTCACCCCCAGTTGCTCCACCTATTTCATTCAGGCTGTGGAAACTCACGGTGCTTTTAAAGGTGCAGCTCTGGGTATTTGGCGCATTCTGCGCTGTAACCCATGGGGCGGCAGCGGACACGACCCTGTACCGCCGCGCAAAGGATAATCCCCGCCGCTCCGCAACAACCATTTTCCCTTAACCCCGACCTCTAACAATTATGGACAAAAAAGCATGGATTGTCGTGAGCATCTGCATAGCCTTACTGGGCGTGCAAATGTACATGAACAACGAGCAGAAAAAAGAAGCCGCACAGGCTGCTGCCAATCAACCGGCAGCTGTGCAGCAGGCGGCTACTCCCGCCGAGCAGCCTACAGCTTCCCCGGACAATGCGCAGGCAACCGCAGCCACCACCTCCGCACAGCCCGTGGCACAAGCTCCCGCCGCGGAGCCCGTCACCATCGCCACTCTGGTGGGCAAAACGGAGGACGGCAAAGAAGTCGCCCGCTACAGTTTCCGTAACATCGGCGGCAGCATCAGCAGTGTGGAAATGCTGGGCAAGGTCATCAACACCACCCGTCCGGAGCTGAGCCAAACCAACGTCTGCATCAACTCCAACCCCAATCAAGGTATCGGCACTCTTGTTTTCGGACTCAGTGAAACCGCCGCCCCCACCTTTGACAACACGGTCTACTCCATACTGCCCGCTCAGACCAACGACAGGCAGGTGACTCTCGTCGGTCGGCGGGACGGACTCATCATCCGCAAGATATACACCCTCAAGCCCCTAAAGGTTGGTGAGGACGTCATCGACGGCAATGCATTCGCGCTCGACCTCAAGATTGATGTCCAGAACGCCTCCGAGCAAACGATGGATGCCCGCAACTGGGGTATCTATGCCGGCAGTATCAACCGTATCTCCACGGATGAAACATCCTACTACACCTACTTTGTGACGCTGGATGACGGCGATTTCGACAAGTACGACGTGGGTGAATTCTCCCCATGGTTCGGCAAGAAGAAAGAGCGACTCCTTTTCACGGACGGCGAGCAACTGGAATGGGCCGGTGTCATGAATCAGTACTACGCCAGCCTTATCAAGCCCAATGCCGACTCCTGTAACAATACTTTCTACGCCGCTCCCACCCAATTTCCCCTTCAGGTCAAGGGCGAAACAACCGACGGTGTAGAGCTTGCTCTCGGTCTCCCGGATTTCACCCTCAGCCCCAAGACAGCAGATATGCCGGGCGGGCAGAAAAACCTGAGCTTCAGCATCTTTACCGGCCCCAAGCTGAATCTCATGCTGGACGGCATGACGGATGAGTTCCGCATGCTCGACCGTATCATGGACTACGGCATTTTCCACCCCATCAGCTACTCCATGAACTGGCTCATCAACATCTTCCACAACTGGTTCGGGAACTGGGGCTGGGCCATCGTTGCCATGACCTTTGTGGTGCGTCTGCTCATCTGGCCGCTCTACCGCAAGAGCTACATCAGCATGAAGCGCATGAGCCTCCTGCAGCCCCACATGAAAGAACTGAAAGAGAAATACCCGAATGACCCGCAGAAGGTCAACATGGGCATGATGAAGCTGTATCAGGAATACGGCATCTCCCCCATGGGCGGTTGTCTGCCCATGTTGCTGCAGATTCCCATCTTCTTCTCTTTCTTCTATGTACTTCAGACCGCTGCGGAGTTTCGCGGTGCGGAATGGTGCGGCTGGGTCACCGACCTGTCCCAGATGGACACCGTCTTCTCCTTCCCCTTCTTCGGATATGAAGTCCCGGTGAATGTGCTGCCCATCCTCATGGCTGCCACCATGATTATCCAGATGCACATGACCCCCGCCACGGGTGACCCCACGCAAGTGAAGATTATGCGCTGGATGCCCCTGCTCTTCTTCGTATTCTGTTACACATACCCAAGCGCCTTGGCTCTGTACTGGACCACCACCAATGTTATCTCCATCATCCAGACGCTCATCATCAAGCGCGTACCCATCCCGGAGCTCACCAAGGTGACCGCTAAGAAGGGCGGCAAGAAAGGATTCTTCCAACGCATGATGGAGGCTCAGCAGGCAGCACTGGCAGAGCAACAGCGCCAGCAGCAACGCAACGCACAGAATGATGCCATGCGCCGCCGTTAATACAAAAATGCGAGTTTGTCTTCACCCGGTTCTGCCAAATGCGGAACCGGGTTTTGTCACTCAGCTTCACATGAAAAATGCCCAATAATGCCAAAACAAGCAAAACTACATAACAAACACACAGCCCCCATAAATAGTACATACTTCTCACTTGCACGTACGCCTTATAGTTGGTAGGATGAGGGCATGAAAAAAGTTTTACTTTTAATTCTGCTGGCTCTCGGAACTATCTCCGGCGTATGCGCCGCTGCCTCCAACGCCGCCAACAACGCCCGTGAGGCCGCCCGCCGCTACGGTGCTGCCGTTCGCAACTGTGATATGGGCTGGGCGGTGGATTCCATGTATCCGCCGCTGCGCCGCACCTACGCCGACCAACTGACCGCCAACACCCCCGGCAGTGAGGCGGTTCGAGCCCACCGCATCATGGGTATCAACAAACGCGGTGAAACCAAGGAGGAAGCCCGAGCCCGAATGATTGCCAATGACCGCGCCCTGCGCGCAAAATATGCCAAAATGGGACAATCTATGAAATCCAGCGGCATAAAGATTGAAAGCTTCACCGTGGGAGCCCCCTACTCTGAATATGAGGTCACACCTCCCATGGATTCTGTACAGGCCGTTCGAAATGATACCAGGGGTGTCCGCGCGGTAGAAGAAGTACAGCAGACCCGGGATCGCAGCCGCATTGTGGTGCTACCCACTACTCTGGTCATTAGTCTGCCCACCCGCAACGGTTCCACACGCATTGAGCGCAGGAGCTACATCTTTGCCGTGCGGGATGAGGTGATTACCGACACTGGTATCAGCCGCGGAACAAAGCTCAACCAGTGGTATTTTATTGACGGAAATACGGATGTGAATACCCTGCGTACATTCTTCCCGGATTTACCGCTCTATATCAAGCTACCCGCCACCGGCGACCGCACACTGTAACCTCCCGGCACCACTGTGGGACTGCTCTACGACCAAACACTGCAGGATTTTTCTGCCACGGGCATTCTATCCGGAGCCCGTGGCTTTGAATTCCGCCCCCAACAGCAGGAAATGGCAGGAGCCGTGGCGCGGGCTCTGGAAACAGATACCCCCCTACTGGCTGAAGCCGGCACGGGCGTGGGCAAATCGCTTGCCTACCTCATTCCCGGCATCCGCTTTGCGCTGGAGCATGACCGCAAGGCAGTCATCTCCACCCACACCATCAACCTCCAAGAACAGCTCTTCCACAAAGACATACCCACCGTGGCACGGGCACTGAACTGTGAATTCACCGCAGCCCTGCTGAAAGGGCGTGCCAACTACCTCTGCAAGACTAGGCTCCGCCGCGCACTGGAACAGGCCTCAGACCTCTTTAACCAGACAGAAACCAAACAACTGCACGACCTGCAGCTCTGGTTCAACAGCGGTGCCTCCGGGGATGGCTCTCTGGCAGAACTGCCCGCAGAGCTCAACATCTCGCCCAAAGTTTGGGCACAAGTCTGCAGTGAAAACCACGTATGCACCCCCCGCAACTGCGGTCAGGACTGTCCCTATCAGGCCGCCCGCCGCCGCGTGCAGGATGCCCGCGTCGTCGTACTCAACCACACCCTCTTCTTCGGACTACTGGCGCTGGCGGAAGAAACAGCCCCGGAGGATGCGGAAGCAATGCAGGGCTTCATCTTCCCCGGTGATTTCGTGATACTGGATGAGGCACACACCATCGAAACCGTGGCAGCCCACCAACTGGGGCTCAGTCTCAGTGAGGCAGAACTGACCTATGATTTACTGCGTCTCTACAACCCGCACACCCACAAAGGAACCCTACGCCGCAACGCCACACCGAACCTCCTACGGCTCATTGAAGAAGCCCAAGTTGCCTCAGAGGAGTTTTTCCGCGCTGCGCGCGCCGACTGCCAACTGGATGCTCACCATGGCACGGTACGCCTGCGCAGCAACGGCTGGACAGAGAATATCCTCTCCCCCGCCCTGCAGGAGCTATACAAAGAAGTGCGGGAAATGGCTGCTGTAGAGGAACACTCCCTCACCCGGGATGAACTGCTGGACACCGCTGCGCGGTTGCTGGCGTGGTGCGCCTCCGCCCGCGAACTCGTGGAACTCACCCAATCTGACACCTCTGTTTACTGGGCAGAAAGCAGCGGTCCGGAAGGCCGCTACATGAATCTACGCTCAGCGCTCATCGATGTAGCACCCGTGCTGCGTGAAAAGCTCTTTGAATCCGGGCGCGCCTGCATCTGCACCAGCGCCACCCTCTCCACCGGCGAGCGCGGCATGGACTACTTCACCGGACGCATAGGTGCAGAAAGCGCCGCATCCCTCAAAATAGGCAGCCCTTTCAACTTTGCGGAGCAGATGCGGGTCATTGTTGCGCGCAGCATGCCTCCGCCTCCTCCCGCCAGCGAAGAAGAAGTGTACCACCCCGCCCTCAGCGATTGGATTATGCGCGCGCTGGATGAATCACAGGGTCGCGCTTTCGTCCTATTCACCGGCTACGCGCACATGCGTGCCCAGGCAGCGCGTCTTCGCCCCTTTTGCGAGGAACGCGGCTGGCCGCTGCTCGTGCAGGGTGATTCCCTCACCCGCTCACAAATGCTGCAAAGTTTCAAAGACCACATCGGCAGCATCCTCTTCGGCACAGACAGTTTCTGGACCGGCGTAGATGTGCCGGGCGAGGCGCTCTCCAACGTCATCATCACCCGCATCCCCTTTGAATCCCCCGGCAACCCGTTAGTAGAAGCACGCTCAGAAGCCATACAGGCACGCGGCGGAAATCCTTTCCGAGACTATAGCCTCCCGGAAGCCATCCTCAAATTCCGCCAGGGCATTGGCAGACTCATCCGCTCCCACAGTGACCGCGGCATCATCACCCTGCTGGACTCCCGTATCACCGGCAAATACTACGGTCAGCGCTTCATGTATGCCCTCCCCGCCGCCGCCAAACGCGAATTCCTCTGAACCTTTGCCACTCCCACCTGCCGAAGCCGTACTACATTCTGCAGTCACCCAAGATATGCTCACCAATCGGCAAAATCCCACCCCGCAGGATTTGAAGCTGGCAGAAAAGAGGTATGACAGGACCACTGCTCATGGAAATGAGGAGGCGAAGCAGGTACCGACAGCTCTGCGGGCAAAAAATAATGAACTTTTTTGAAAAAAATTGATTTTTTTCAAAAAAAAGCTTGCAATCATCGGCGCAACCATGTACAATGTGCCTGCGCCCACCTCCCGGAGGGAGCAACGAAGGCAAGGAGCGGTAGCTCAGTTTGGTTAGAGCGCAGCCCTGTCACGGCTGAGGTCGCGGGTTCGAGCCCCGTCCGCTTCGTGTACAACAAAAAGGGATGTCCCGTTGGGGCATCCCTTTTTGTTGTCTATGCAGCCGCAGTTCGAGGGCTAGCCGACATTTGCAGAAAAGGTGACCAATTTCGTCAGCAAATCTATACTATCTCCCACACAATAACACCATAACACAATATCCGTACTTATTCTATCTTTACAAAGCAAATTTGATGAGTAGAATGATAAGCTGCGTTATGTCCAAGATGAATCCTCCATTCTTATTGCCCGGCACCCAGTCGGGAGAACGACAGGTGTACCACCGGATGGAACAATTACCGGCGCAGTGGATTGTTTTTCATAACTGCTGGGAACACTACAGGGAAAAAGAGAAATACGTCAACTACGAGGCAGACTTCATTGTTCTTATCCCGCAATTGGGTATAGTTGTCATAGAGGTAAAAGACTGGCCACATGTCAGAATCAAAAACGGCGTATGGCAAAGCAAAGGAAAGGATGAGGACAGGGAATGGATCAGCCTGAGCAGAAAACAATCCCCGCTCAATCAAGCATTCATCAACTCAAAAAAGTTGACACAAAGCCTGATAAACCGCGGGATTCTTGAAAATGACAGTCGGCGGCAGCCGGAAATACGCAGTCTTGCCATTCTGACCAATTGTGTACCGGAAAATCTGCTCAACACCCCGATAACGGAAGATGAGCGTATCAGCAAAAAACATCATCTTCCCCTCAGCTCACTCTACCTCTGCGGGCGTGAAGAACTGGAAAATAATCTGCAGGTACGCATAGAAAATCTGTTTATCAACAAGAGAAAAAAGAGCGGACTCATGACAGACGAACTGACAAGGGAGATTGAGGATTACCTGGCTCCCAACATGTTTTTCCGGCTTGATTTCAGCAATTACACGGAAACCATGGAAAACACCGCACAGGATTTGTTCCATATTTTGCCGCGACTGGAGGAAAGCACGGGCGGTATACGTGTAGACGGTTGTGCCGGATCCGGTAAAACAGAAATGGCACTCCGGGAGGTGCGACGTCTGGCGGCACAGACGGAGGGGAGCAAGAATATTCTTCTGCTCTGCTACAACAACAATCTGGTTTACCGACTGAAGCGAGCGCTGAAAGGTTGCAAAAACGCAACATCTATCACCGTATCGGGCTTTCACGACTACTGCATCAACAACATCATCATTCCCTCCGCACAGGAACAGCTGATACGCTATGATGGGAATACTCCCTATCTGGATGAAACGGGATGGCGCTGGGTAGAACAAAACCCAACATCCCGGCCCCGACATGACTACATTTTTGTAGATGAGGCTCAGGACTTCAAACCGAATTGGTGGAATATCATCCGCTCCCGGCTCACCGAAAAAGGCAAGCTCTACATCTTTGCAGATGAAAATCAGGATTTGTACGGGCGCTGCAATGGATTACCGGATTTACCCACCCGAATTCGGTTAACACAAAATCTGCGCTGCGCGTGGAAAATTGCCAACTTCAGCTCCGAGCTTCTGCCCGACCTGCAAATGAATGCCCTCCCAATGAGCGGAGCACCCCTGAAAATCGGGCGTGCAACGGATTCACCGAAGGAACGAGCCCGACAAATATCAGAAATCATACAAAAACTCAAAACCAACAGATTCTACAACATTCACAACAGTGATATCGTGGTGCTCTCCCCATGGCGGGCAGAAAATGAACGCTGTTCTCTGCGCTTCTGCGATGAACTGGATTTTGCCCACGGCACGGAAAATGCCGCCGAAACAGCCGAACGACACGAGCGCTGCCGCCGCCGAGACAGCACACGGATTCTGGCTGATACCATCAAAGGATATAAAGGGCTGGAAGCTGCCTTTGTCATCCTGACAGACATCTGTGCAACAGATGAACACCGCGGATTCCGCGCAAATGATTTCTACGTAGCCTGCACCCGAGCCCGATTCGGTCTCTTCATCATCCCCACCGTCTCCGGTAAACAAATGATAAAAAAACTTCTCCATCCGCATGCTCATCCCCCTGAAGAAACATGAAGAACAGAACGCAGCCCCACTCACAACCAAAGCAATTTTTTGAACTTGACACTGTGCAGCATATCCGTTAGATTTGCTCTGAACTTTCCGTATGAACATGAATACAATTACCCGTACAACAGTGCTTCTTCTGGGAGCGGCAGCGTTTCTGAGCAGTCCGGCAATCGGTAACACGCTTGAGCCGGCTTCATACCAACAGGCTTTCAATTGGTACAAAAGTGCCGCAGAAAACGGAGAATTTGCGGCAAAGCAAATTCTTTCCTCAGCTACGGAGGCGTGGATGCTGACGGAATCTCAGGTTCTGGTCGCACTGGGGAGACTTCATCTTGAGAAGCAGGAAGATGACAAGGCGTTTTCCTTATTCCGCCGAGCGGCTGATATGGGAGATGACAGAGCCATGGGCTCACTTGGTGCGTGCTATGTGCTGGGAAGAGGCGTGGAAAAGAATCCTGAACAGGCATTGTACTGGACTCGGAAAGCCGCAGAAGCCGGAAATGCGCGAGCTCAGCTGAACATGGCAGTTTTTTACGAAAAAGGGGAGGGAGTAGAACAAAATCTTTCTGAAGCGGCGCGTTGGATTTTCATGGCGGCTGAACAGGGGCTGCCGGACGCAATGTACAACGCAGGTGTTTGCTGCTATAAGGGAATCGGGACTCTCCACAGTATATCCAAGGCAGAAGCCTGGTTCAGAAAAGCCGCTGCTGCAGGTCACGCAGATGCGGCAGCCGGGCTCAGAGAAATCAGGGCTGAGCAGGAATCTGCAGATGAATACCAGCGGCAGATGATTCAGTTGCAGGAATTTATGAATAAGCAGGAGTATGAAAAGGCTCTTGCTCTCATCCTCCCGTCTGCCGAAGCAGGAAATGCTCAGGCACAATACAATGTCGGCATTTTTTACTTAAAAGGATTTGGTATACCGCAGGATACGGAAAAGGCAAATGAGTGGTTCCAGAAATCAGCTGCTCAGGGATATAAAGATGCAGAGCAAATTCTGAAACGGCTGCAGGAAAAGCCTGCCGACATACTATTGCTCCAAGGCATGGAAAACTACAACAAGGGAGACAAGGCAGCAGGTATCAACAAACTGCGTCAGGCTGCCGATATGGGAAATATCGATGCCATCTGCATTCTGGCAAAATGTTACCATTCGGGTGAAGGTGTAGAAAAGAATTTTGAGGAAGCCTTCCGCTTGTTCAGCAAAGCCGCAGAAGCGGGAGAGTCTGAGGCTATCCGCTGCATGGCTCTGTGCTACTACAATGGTGAAGGCGTTGAACAGAATCGGCAGGAAGCGGAAAAATGGATGAAAAAAGCGGCGGAGCTTGGCAACAGGGAAGCCATCAATTTACTCAGCAGCGTCGAGCAGGATAAACAGGAGCAACTGCTACAGGAAAAATTGATGCAGGCGGCGGAACACATGGATAACAGGCAATACGAAAAAGGCGTTGCAATCTTCTCCGAACTGGCAGAACAGGGGAACACCGAAGCGCAGTACCATCTGGGCTATTCCTACTGTTTCGGTATCGGCGTGGAGAAAAATCCGGCATCAGCCTTTAAGTGGTTCTCTTCCGCGGCGGAAAAAGGAGACGAACGCGCGCAATGTTACCTGGGAAAGCTCTATTTCACCGGCTGCGGCGTAGATGAGGACAGGGAAAAGGCTGAGTTCTGGCTTCACAGAAGCGCGGCGCAGGGAAATGAGGCTGCGAATACGGCGCTCAAAGTTATTGAAACAATGCAGCATCAAGAAAACGCGCTTGTTCGGGAGGGGCTGCAACACCTGTTGCTGGAAGAGACGGAGAAAGCCGCAGCCTGTTTCAGACAGGCCGCAGAACAGGCTGACGCAGAAGCATGTTACCGGCTCGGTTGCTGCTATTATTTGGGAGAAGGCACGGAGCAGAACCATGAGGAAGCCCTGCGCTGGCTCAAAAAGGCTGCTGAGCTGGGACATGCTGAAGCTCAGTATAACACAGCTGTATTCTATATAGAGGGTAAGATTGTCCCGGAAAATCTGCAGGAAGCGGAGCGCCTGCTTTGCGCCGCCCGGGAGCAGGGCTTTGAAAAAGCGGATAAAGCACTGGAGCAAGTTATTTCCGTGCAAAAACTTCGCGGGCAAATGTTCAGGGGTGAGCTTCATTTTGAAAAAGGAGAATACAGGAAAGCCTTGGAATACTTCCTCCCCGTGGCAGAACAAGGGTCTGCCAATGCACAATTCAACGCGGCTGTCTGTCTGCTCTCTCTGTCAGACACACAGCAAGCGGTAAAATGGCTGAGAAAAGCTGCTGAACAGGGGCATGCCAATGCACAGTATAACTTAGCCATCTGCTACTACAACGGATACGGCGTGGAGAAAAATATAGATGAGACGTTCAAATGGATGCATGCTGCCGCGGCTCAGGGTCACGAGGACGCGACCCATTTCCTGAACAACGAAAGCCCTGAGTCGAACTGATACGCGTGCGCAACCGTTTCAAGAGTTAGCATTCTGTTTGTCTTGACTAATTACACCGAGATGATTAAAGTACGGTGAGACATGGATGCTAATCTCAAGAAATCAATCGCCGCATTTTCCTCCGTGGTGTGGAGCGGGCTGCTCACGCTGATGAAGCTGGTGGCAGGACTGATGACCGGCTCTCTGGGCATCCTGTCTGAAGCCCTGCACAGTGCCCTGGATCTGGTAGCAGCAGGGGGCACGTTTTTTGCGGTCAAAGTGGCGGCACAACCGGCGGATGATGAGCACCCGTACGGTCACGGGCGTGTGGAAAACCTGATGGCTCTGGGAGAGGCTCTGCTGTTGCTGGGTACAGCCGCCTGGGTCATCGTTGAAGCGGCGGAACGCCTGCTGAGCGATAACCCGGATGCGGCTCTGCATGTGGAGCTGAGCATCTGGGCATTTGCCGTGGTCATTGTATCCATCGTGGTGGATGTAAACCGAGCACGGATGCTCTACCGCGTGGCAAGAGAAACAAAGAGTGCCGCGCTGGAAGCGGATGCCGCCCACTTTGCCTCTGATATCTGGAGCAGCCTGGCAGTCCTGACCGGTTTGTGCTGCGTGGCACTGGCACCCATGACTGAGCCGGGGAGCTGGCAGCATTGGCTGCTGATGCGGGCAGACGTGTTTGCCTCCGTGGCGGTGGCATTGTTCATCCTGCACATCTGTTGGGAACTGGGACGCGAAGCCGTGGCTAACCTGATGGACAAGGCTGATACTCAGGCAGCGACCGATATCCGCAGACTGATGAAGGAAAACATGCCCGCCTACCCCGTTCACCGTATCCGCGTGCGGGAAGTCGGCAACAAGCCCTATGTGGACATGGTAGTGCTGGTACCGCGGGAACTGCATGTAGACACGGCTCACGACATCACAGAGGCCATCGAGGCTCTGGTGGAGCGGCATCTTCCGCAGGCGGAAACTATCCTGCACGTAGAACCCTCCGAAAGTCTGCCGGACACGCCGGAATTCATCATTCGCCGCATTGCGCTCACGCACCGTTTCGGTGTTCACGGGCTGGTGCTGATGCACGCGGATGAGGGCTTCCTCATTTTTGCTGATTTGGAACTCCCCAAAGATGCGGAGATGGACAGTTGGCAGGTGGCCATTCAGGCTTTCCGCAATGAAGTGAAACGGCATCTTCAGGCAGATGCCGTGGTGGTGCATGTGGAACCGCAAATTCGGGAGCTGCCGCACTTTTCCCGCCCCCTGCCCCCACAGAATGAATGGCAGCAGACAGTACGCCGTGCCATGATTGAGCTGGGTGCTCCCCTGCCCTCTGATATCAGCACCTTTAACAAGGGTGATAAGCATTTCTGCATCGTCTCCATCCCGCCGGAGCCCTCACTCACCGTGGAACAGAGCCACACACGCCTCACACAGCTCACAAAACGCCTTACAGCCGTCCTGCCGGACACGGCACGGTTCATTGTCACCTACCACGGTTGCCGATAAAATCACCCATACCGATTTCGTCGTGGGGCGAAGCGAAGATTTAATTTTCTGCTGCCGAGAGAAAACGAAATCCGTTCCTGATGAAACGGACGAAATCCGCCGCTGTTGCGGCGGGTGGAGAGAGGAACGAGGGAGCCCCGGTGAGAGACTCTTATTTTGGCGGGCATTCGCCCGCAGAGCATTCTTACAGAGGCACAAATCAATCGCCTGACAAAGTTAACGCTCCATTTATTCAGACTGACGGAGGTGGGGAAGATGAGCGCGATTTGCCGCAACGGAGAGCTCTCGCAGCCATGCACTCTGAGGCATCTGCGCTGCCTCCCGTGGAGCGGATACCATACGAGGCTTGAATGCTGTTTTGGATGTTTTCTGTCTGTTGAAAGGAGGGGGCGCACTGTTCGGAATTGCAATTTTATACGCTATTTCCAATGATGAGTTTGTAATTTTTATTAGTTTTGACACGTGCTCAAATGTAATACAATCGATGGCTGCTGGTGTTTGTGTTTTGAGAAGTTGAAATTTGATAGTTGTTATAATACAGGCAATATGCCATTTTTGTATTTTTTTACACATGAAAATAATTTATAATCACCAAAAATATAAGTTGTTGATTTTATATTTAGTGTATATTCAAAAGGCAACACCGATTTAATATCTAAACTAACGTTTTTTTGTGTTTAAACACAAAAAAACAGGTCTCAAAAACAGCAGCCCTATTGCTCGGATATAAATTAATGCCCTGCTGTACATGTGGTTCAAAAAATGATTTGCAACCACGCGTTATCGAAAACTTATTTTTATAGTGATCATAAAGCTCGTACTCGATTATTGGAGGGTAATCCATGGTTTCTGATATGTAACCAATGCGCGTATCGTCTAAGTTGACATGCATTACATAAATAATTAAATAAAAAAAATATAAATATGCTAACCATAACAATAATGAATTGCGCAGCATTTATTAAAATGCTGCGCTGTAAATTAACATTCGGGTTTGAATCATCCCGTTGGCCGTGTAGCTGCGGATGTTGGTAGTAGTTACCCCGGCGTTATCCGTCTGCGAGAGCGTAAAACCATCCACACTCACCGCTTCGGCGATGATGTTGCTGGTCGGCAGGGTGTTGTAGGACTTGCGTTTCGTTCCGTTATGATACTCTACCCATTGCGTGGAAGTCAAGTTTCTTTCATCAATTGTTAGAATTTTGCTCTCCAGGGTAGCTGAGAGTCGGGAAACAAGTGACTTCTGCACACTCACCAGCGGATTGCCCTCCGCATTGTAGCGGGTACGGGTGACGGTGCGGTAGATGCCGTCCGTCAGCTCCTCGGCAGCGTAGGACATCTCCGTGATGGGTGAGTTCTGCGGTGTGGGCGAGCTGGACAGCGCGAGCGTTTGCTTCACCACATTGCCGAACGCATCATATTCATAGAGCGTGGCGGCGGTTTTCGCAGTATTCCAGCCCGTATCCAGATACCGCTTCGTGAGCTGTCCGAGGGCATTGTACTCGCTACGGGAGTAGATGAAGCCGCCGTTCGCATTCGGTTGAGCTTGTGCCACCACCTGACCGAAGTCGGTCGTGATGCTCTGCGAAAGAATCGTGGCATTATCTGCCAACTTCACCGTCTCGCGGGCATTGTTGCCGTTGGTATCATAGACATAGTAGAGTTCTCACTGCCCCATGCCGGAAAGATGCGCCACGCTGCCGTCGCTGTTGGTGGTTACTAAATGAATCAAACGCAGTACATTTTATGTGCTGCGTTTGACTTAAATTTCCCCTTGTAGTTATGTAAATATACAGCCCTTTGGAGTTATTTCAAAAAATATTGAACCAGTAATTGATGTCAACTTGATGCCCAATAGATATGCTGTTACAGTAATATTTACACAAAAGTGTTCTTCTTTTATTGTTTTTTTTATGGTATAAATCCCGTTGTTTTGTGTTTCGTTTAATGAAATTATATTATCTTTTGTTTCGTAATCGTTTTTTATTTCGTTGAATACAGAATAGACTATAAAACTAGAATGATATAAAAATGCTCCATATATTATAAATAAAATAAATATAAACATCAAACATTTAATTATAGTATTCCTCATAAGCTTTCATGTATATCAAATATTTGTGATATAAATCATTATACCTTTTAGTCCTTTCTCTTAATGCCTGAATTTTAGCTGGGCCAAAATAATCATTTGCATCTAATTCTGCACCGTCTGCGTAATATAGTGCTAATGAAAAAGCTAGATATGCATCTAAATATTTTTTTAATTTTTCTCCTCTGCAAACAAGTTCTCCATCCAAAGAATTTGCAAAAGAAATATAGGGAAGCATTCTAGCACGATATTGTCTAAAATGATTCATTTCATGATTTTTTACATATTCTTTAGCGTACTCGACGGACAAATGGATATTTTGTCTATCTTCTATCAGATAAAATAGTGTTGTTAGATATTCTTCATCTTCTTTAATTAATTTAATTATTCCTGTTAGGTTGACAGTTGGAACTTCTACCTTATGTAAGCATGGATATGTGATGAAATTAACTCCAGGAATCCTTTTTCCTCCTCTACGGATAAGAAACCCACCAATTGCACCTTTTAAAGCCCATTTGGGAACCTCTAACACTTCCGGAGTCTCATTTAGAATACGCGTTGGTATAATTAAAAATTAAAAACTAAAACTCGTCATAAATAGGAATCATGATTGCATAACATGTTCATTTGCAGTACAATAAATAAACATAAAACACGCACTTGCAAAAACAAGCCATACAACCACACAAACAGTTTGACAGAATTTTGGAGATATGCAAGTCTTTTTCTCTGGGCTTTTTGAATTCCCACGGAAACTTGCAGCATTGTCGCTTTTCCAGGAGTTCCTTTCCATCGATAGCGAATGTCTGTTTTTTGATACGCTGCAATCAATACTCCCAGACCTTGCCATTCGTGTGGGCTCTCGGAGAAATTATAATGCTCGTCGCCATCATTTGGCGTATCTTATCGAAAAAATCAGAGCTCGCATTGTCAAGAGTATTCCCGATGATGAATCGGGCTCTATCAGACTGATTGATTCGATGCCTATCGAGGTTTGTAGATATTCAAGAGCAAAGAGTTGTCACATATTAAAGGATAATGAGCAGAGCGCTCCGACATTTGGTTATTGCGCGACTCTGCAGCAGCATTATTTCGGCTCAGAGAGATTAGCGAACTCTCTGAGCCGAAATGTTATCCAACCTCGCAGCAGCAGCCCGGCAGACACAAGGTCATTAATTTTCCTTATCCCGGCAGCAGTGGTGCCGGTGGTTGCTGCGGCGAAGCTCATTCACCCACAGCAGGGTAAGGCCTACGGTAAGCCCCAGCAGCACCACGGCATTGGCAGCCCCCATGGCTACCTTACAGCAGCGCCGATTGTGTTTATCTTCCATCCAATGCTGCACTTTCTGCCCCGCATCTGCCACTTTTTCCTTTATCGATTCGGTGTCCATGCCGCTGTGACTCAGCACTGCTGCCGGAGCATCAAAAACCTATAGGAACAACTTAACCTAAGTTGTCTTGTCGGGTTAATTCGTTACAATAAGTAAGCTTATTTATTCTTTATAATACAAATGCTTACGTGTTGAGAGTATTGTGTAGGACTAGCTAAACAAGACACTAGCACCGATTACTTCCGGCGGGATTGACGGCAACCAAGACAGCTATAGCACTGATAAAAGGCTTGTCAATTCTCCAACAACCTGATATATGGGTTCCCAAGACATGTTTGCTCACTCATTCAGCACCCTTGGATCGGCAGCGGGATATTACCCCGCCGCGTGCCTGCTGCTGTTTGCGGTACTATCAGCGGTATCCTGTATCCATAGTGTGTACGCACTGCTCCGCATCAACCGTCTGCGGCATGCGAGTGCGCACACACAGGGGCATATCATACGGCTGGGGGGATTCACCAAACGCCACACCTGCCTTTATCATGACAGCAGCGGGGCGGCACACGAACTGCAGACCGTATTCCACCGCACATGCGCTCTCGGTGACAGCGTGGAAATTGTATACAACCCGAAAAAACCACAGGAAGCCCTTGCCCCCGCTGCCGACATCGGCATGCTGCGGCTGAAATATACAGCGGAAACAATCGTATTCAGCCTTGGCAGCGTCCTGCTTTTATTCGCCTTTTTCAACACTCTGCCACAGCCATGACTACCATCCTGACAAACAGCTTCAACCTGCCCCCGGAATACACGCCATATGTGTACCTTATCATCGGTATCATCACGCTCTGTTTCGGGATTGCATCCCTGAAGAAAGCGAACCGGCTCAGCAAACACGGTATCAGGACGCAAGGCGTGCTGGCGCGGATTATTCCCAAGCCAAGCTTCTCCGTCAGCCTCGGTTCAGAATCTTCTCACCGCCACCGGGATAACAAAACGGAAGGCATCTACCGCTTCACGGATGAACAAGGCTGCACGCATGAAATAAAAGGCTCAGCCAATGACAGGGACATCATTGGCTCTACATCAACCACGGTGCTGTACAACCCACAGAACCCGGATGATGCCATCACCACGGACAGCGGCATACCGCAGCTAACTCCCCTCATCATCACGCTGGTCGGCACAGGCATCACCGCCTACGCCATTTTCCAACTACCGCTCTGATATTCAGAACATCTGCTTGATACCAAGAGCTATGAGCAGCAGCCCGGCGATGGTTTCCAGCCAACGGGTGGGCAGACGGTGCAGGAGGCGGGCGGCGTGAAAGGCTGCAAGTGAGCAGATAAAGGTAACACCGCCGATAACAGATGCAGCAAACAGAACCTGCCCGAAACAGAGATTGCAGCCCACCAGATCCCCCAGCGCCATACAGGCTCCTACTGCAAGTGCATCAATCGCCGTGGCTATACCTACCAGCAGAAGCGCGCCGATTCCCAACGGTGCAGCCGCGGCGGGTGCATCGTCCTGCTCCGTTCGCGCGTGGCGGATAATACCAAGTCCCAGCAGCACAAACACCGTCAGCACAATCCACGGAGCCCAGGCATCCACATAGCTGCGCAGTTCCTGTCCGCCGAGAAAGCCCAACAGCGGCATCAGCATCTGAAACAAACCTACCGTCAGCGCCAACCACAGTGAGCTGACCGACCGCCGCACACGCAGAATCAACCCGTAGGAGAACGAATAGACCGTTGCATCCAGAGCCAGCACCGGAGCGATGACGATGAGTTCTGCGTAGTTCATGCGCGAAGAAAAATAACAGGAAAGAGGAACGGAGTCAACCCCGACTCCGTATTTTTTGCTGCATTCCTGATTTTTATGATTGCCTTGCGACAAAAAATCATTAACATGTACACATGTCCGCAAAACGATTTATTCTGAACGAGACCAGCTATCATGGTCATGGAGCTATCAGCGCCATTGTCACCGAGGTGAATGCGCGCGGATTCAAGAAAGCCCTCATCGTAACCGATGCCGACCTGGTTCGCTTCGGTGTGGTGAGCAAAGTGACCGCCCTGCTGGAAGAAGCCGGTGCTGCCTACGAGATTTATGACAAGGTGAAAGCCAACCCGAGCGTAGCCGTGGTGAACGGCGGCGTGGAGGCATTCAAGGCAGCCGGGGCTGACTACATGATTGCCATCGGCGGCGGCTCCCCGCAGGATACGGCCAAGGCTATCGGCATCATCATCAACAACCCGGAATTTGCCGATGTGGTATCTCTGGAGGGCGTGGCTCCCACCAAAAACAAGGCAGTCCCCATGATTGCCGTGGCCACCACCGCCGGTACCGCCGCTGAGACCACCATTAACTATGTGATTACGGATGAAGAGAACCGCCGCAAGTTCGTCTGCGTAGACCCGCATGATATCCCCGTGGTTGCCGTGGTGGATCCGGATATGATGTCCTCCATGCCCAAGGGGCTGACCGCTGCCACCGGCATGGATGCCCTGACCCACGCCATTGAGGGCTACACCACTCTGGCAGCTTGGGAGCTGGCTGACACCCTCAACATCAAGGCCGTGGAAATCATCGCCCGCAGCCTCCGCAAAGCCGTGGAAAACGACCCGGACGGGCGCGAGGACATGGCGCTGGGTCAGTACATGACCGGCATGGCCTTCTCCAACGTGGGACTGGGCGTGGTGCACGGCATGGCTCACCCGCTGAGCGCTTTCTACAACACCCCGCACGGTGTGGCCAACGCCGTGCTGCTGCCCTACATCATGGAATACAACGCCCCCTACACCGGCGAGAAGTTCCGCGAAATCGCCCGCGCCATGGGCGTGAAAGGCGTGGACAGCATGACTCAGGAAGAGTACCGCAAGGCCGCCATCGATGCCGTCAAGCAACTCTCCATCGATGTGAACATCCCGCAGACCCTGGCTGAAATCGGCGTGAAGGAAGAGGACCTCGAAGCCCTCACCGATGCCGCCATGGCAGACGTCTGCACCGGCGGTAATCCCCGCCCCTGCACTTGGGAAGAGGTGCTGGGCGTGTACAAGACCGCCTTTGGTAAGTAATTACCATAACGTAACATCTCCCGTGGGGCGGGAGGCACAGTCTCCCGCCCCGTTTTCCCCAACCACCCACCCCTTTCCCACCACCGCCATGACCAAAATCATTCTTACCCTCCTCACCGCTCTTTGTTCCCTTGGCTTTGCCACCGATAATTGGGTGCTCGTCTTTGAAGACAACTTCTCAGGCAAGAAGCTCAACACAAAAAAATGGAGCCGCATTGAATACGAAAAAGCTGACCATTTTCCGGACTGGAAGAAATACCAATCACGCGACAAAAGGTTGCTGAAAATGAACGGTGACAGCATCAGTCTCTGGGGCAGATACGGCAAGTATCGCACCATGAGCAACCAGAAAAAACCGCAGGAAACCATCGCCTGCGCCGGCATCTACACCAAAAACACCTTCACTTTCCAGTACGGACGGGTGGAAGTGCGCGCCCGTTTCGACTGCGTGCAGGGTTGCTGGCCGGCTATCTGGATGCTGCCGCTCAAAGGCGGCTGGCCTGCCGGCGGTGAAATCGATATCCTGGAGCACCTCAACTTTGAGAAAAAAGTCTACCAGACCCTCCACATGAACGGAGACAACGGAAAACACCGCTCCATCGGCGCACAGCCGGCTCTCAGGGGAGATACTGAGGGCTACCACACCTATGCCGTGGAGTGGACCCCGGAGGCCATCACCTTCTATCTGGACGGGGAACAAACAGGGCGCTATGATAAAAGCGTCTCTGCCAACTGGCCATTCGATGATGAGAACCACGAGTTCTACCTGCTCATCGACCAGCAGGTGGAAGGTGCCTGGGCAGGCAAAGCCGACCGCGATACCCTCCGCAAAAAAGGCGCTGCACTGGAAGTGGATTATGTAAAAATTTACGCCGATAAAAAATACAAACTCCGCGAAGAGAAGAAGAACTAAGCTTCAGTGCTCACCAAAGAGGTAGACTCTAACACCTACCTTAAAAACACATTGGTAAGGCCTACTCTTTATTTAATCTCAATGCAGTAGTTTTTTGCAGAAAAGAACTTTTAGAATCATTTCCCCTCCCCCTCAGCAAAACAAGGAGGCAAACACATCGGTAACTAGCTCCTCAGCAACATCGGCACAACTACCCTGCTTCCCGGAAAATAATAGTACCAAATTGATATCGACAGACATAAATCCTATTGATTCCCGACAAAACTGTGCTAGAATGCAGACATGTACATCAGGGCTCAGTTGCAAGAAATACGGGATTCCATAACCGCAGCAGCTCAACAATCCGGAAGATTAGCGCAAAGTGTCACGCTCCTGGCTGTCAGCAAAACGTTCCCTGTGAACGATATGATGCAGGCATACGCTGACGGTCAACGCATCTTCGGAGAAAACCGACTGCAGGAAGCCATGGAGAAAATGCCACAAATGCCGCAGGACTGTGAGTGGCACCTCATTGGGCCGCTCCAGCGCAACAAGGTACGCAAGGCTCTGGAGCAGGGTTTTACGCTCATTCAGGCGGTGGACTCTCTGAAGCTGGCCTCAACCATCTCCAGAATAGCAGGGGAACTGGGCAAAACTGCCCGAATCCTACTGGAGGTGAATATTGACGGGGAAGCAAGCAAACACGGTTTCACCGAAGCTCAACTGGTAGATGAATGGGACACCCTCACCTCACTGCCCGGTCTTGAGATACGCGGGCTCATGTGCATTCCGGCCCCGGTGGATAACCCACAGGATGCCCGCCCAGCATTTGCCGCTCTGCGGCAGCTGGCAGAGCGCCTGCGCGCGCGCGGTCCCCTACCCCTGCCCGAGCTCTCCATGGGGATGAGCCATGATTTCACCGTCGCGGTGCAGGAAGGTGCCACCATCGTGCGTGTCGGTTCTGCCATTTTCGGTAAGCGGGATTATCATTAATAACACGCTGTCTCACTAAAAAAACCGCGCATCTGACGATGCGCAGTTTTCTGTTTGAACAAAGGGTTCGATGCGTCGCTGCAACTTAGCGCTTGCTGAACTGGAAACGCTTGCGTGCGCCCGGACGACCGGCCTTCTTGCGCTCCTTCATGCGGGAGTCGCGTGTCAGCAGACCCTGCTCGCGGAGCTGCTTGCGGTACTCCTCATCAATCATGACGAGAGAACGGGCAATAGCGAGGCTGATGGCACCGGTCTGGCCGTGGATACCGCCACCCTTGCAGGTCACGAGCACGTTGAAGCGCTTCATGGTGTTGGTGGCGTAGAAGGGCTGCAGCACGACGTTCTGCAGAGCGTCGGTGGGGAGGTATTCCTCGAAGCTGCGGCGGTTGATGGTAATCTTGCCGGACTTGCCTTCCTCAGCGGGGGTCAGCCAGACGTGGGCGATAGCCTCCTTGCGGCGGCCGGTAGCGTTGTAGGGAGTAGTAGACATGGTCAGAAATTAGGCGATGGTTACAGCTTCCGGTTTGTTGGCGGCGTGCGGGTGCTCAGCACCGGCGTACACCTTGAGACGGCCACCCTGAGCGCGGCCCTGACGGGTGTGGGGCACCATACCGAGAATGGCGTGCTCCAGAATCATCTCCGGGTGCTTCTTGCGAAGCTTGGAGGGGGTGGTCACCACCTGGTTACCCACGTAACCGGTGTAACGGGTGTAAATCTTGGCACGCTCCTTGTTGCCGGTGAGCACGACCTTGTCGGCGTTCACCACAATCACATAGTCACCGCAGTCCACGTGGGGGGTGAAGATTGTCTTGTTCTTACCGCGAAGCAGGTTGGCTGCTTCCACTGCAACCTGACCGAGCACCTTGTCAGCGGCGTCGATCACATACCACTTGCGCTCGATATCCTGAGCTTTGGCAGAGAAGGTTTTCATATTGTTTTCTTGATTTCCGGTTTAGGCTTTCGCCGTCGAACCCATAGTTCGGGGCGGATACTCTACCCCCAATTACTCTGTTTGTCAACCGTATTTTTGTGAATTTGGCTTTTTTTTCACATTTAGGGGGGTAAAAATGAAAAAAGCGCTTGCTATTCCGTGGATTCCGCATTAGAATGGCGCGCCGCATGTGCGCGAGCAGGCGAACGCGGCACAAACCCGAGAACAACAAGATAATGGCAAATCCTCCGAACAGCCGCGGCGGCAGGCCGCAACAGCGCAACAATGGTCCCCGCAACAACGCACGCCCCGTTAACTCCGCTCCCAAACCCAAGGTGAAGGATGATGACGGTGAGGGCGAAATCGAGCTGGAGGGCGTGGTTTCCGCCGTGCTTGCCGGCACCATGTTCCGCGTACGTGTTGCCAATGGGCATGAATTCCTGGCGCACATCTCCGGCAAGATGCGCAAGCGTTTCATTCGTCTGGTGGTGGGTGACCGTGTCAAGATTGAGGTTTCCCCTTACGATATGACCAAGGCCCGCATCACGTTCCGTCTGAACTGATTCGCCCGTAGCTGATTTTTACGCAGAGCTGAGCAACCCCGGAGGTTGTTCAGCTTTTTTTGTGCAAGAAAAAACCCTGTCTCCGCAAAAAGAGACAGGGTGAAAGCTAATCAGGAGTATGAACTATCAGAACTTAAAGCCCACACCCACGCGCACGCCGTTGTAGGTCTGCTCATCGCAGCCTTCGGGCTTGGCATAGTTGGCGGTGAATTCGTATGCGGCGAAGAGCTCTGCCTTCTCGCAAAGCTGATAGCGCACACCCAGTTCAAGCGTGGCAATGAAGCCCCAGTCGGAATCATGCCATTTGCCAATCTCTTCGGCACCATCAAACTTGTACTTGAAGCTTGTATTGGCAATACCGGCATTCACAGCGCCGTACAGAGCGGTCTTCTCTGTGAGGGCATGCGTGTAGCGGTAGCCGGGCATCAGGTAGAAGCTGTGTACGTCCACTTCCTCTGTACCGCCGAAAACGGCGCGCTGTACTTCATCGCCGAAGTTGTAACCGAAACGCAGCGTCACGGCTGAATTGCCGCAGATGGGCTTCACCAGCGTCAAATCGGCACCCATCACATCAATCTCCTTAGCGGGGCCAAAGCTCAGCATCTCCTTGACAGCAGACTTGTACACACCGGCCACTTCGAGAGTCAGCGGGCAGCTCGGAGCGGGGGCGGGAGCGGGAGTCACGATGGGATCACCGGCCATAACCGGAAGTCCCAACGCCAGAGTGGCAAGAATTACTTTTTTCATTTGTGTGGAATCTTTATTGTGCGTAGCAACGTTCGAAATAGAACTCCTATACCGAACGGCCTCTGTATACCATTTATCAATGATGATGTCAAGATATATTTAGCTAAAGTTAAATATTAAAGCATTACCTTCGTCTTTACACTGCCCGTCATTCCCGTTTGTTCAAAAACTCACGCGGGCATTCAGAGCAGTGCGCATATAGAGTCGGTCCTATAATCCCCACTCTCCACAGAAGAGACAGGGGGGGATGATAAAAGCCTATGCGTAAAACGGTTCATCAGAACTTAAACCCCACACCCACACGCACGACATTGTAGATCTGCTCCTCACACCAAAAGGGCTTGACATAGTTGGCAGTAAATTGGTACGCGGCGAAAAACTCCGTATTCCCGCAAAGCCGATAACGCATCACCAGTTCAGGTGAGGCAATAAAGCCCCAATCAGAGTCATGCCCTTTATCTCACTCCTCCGAATTATCATACTTCAGTTTAACTGATTTGTTGGCAATACCGGCTTGCTTGCCCCATAGAGAGTCGCATAGTATTTGTAAGCAATACTGTCAAGAGTTATTTAGCCAATCAAAAACTAAAACTACCCCATGTTACCCAACACTTGAAGAACCCACAGACGTATAACTGCCGTATTCAAACTCCATTCACTCATGAAGCGCGTTTTCTCGGGTGAGAATGCTCCTTTTCGTTCAGGAAGACACCCCAGCTTTTGCTTTGACACCGCATGAAAATTGCTTTCATCGTCCTGAAGTCAATAATATCTTAGCGTAAACAGCCCAAATTAATCAGATTCCATCAAAAACATATCAACCGGCAGTTTAGACAGGTCTACATCCCACGTTTTCCGGAGTTTTACTGCAATGTCACATCTAATTTTGGGAAATCGCGCACTATAGCTACGTCATATAATCTTTTTTCCTTGACTTAGAAGCCCAATAGCTGTTTAATGTGTCTCGCAATGACCGCGTTGCGCCGGCTTGGCGGAATTGGTAGACGCGCTCGACTCAAAATCGAGTTCGAAAGAGTGTGGGTTCGAGTCCCACAGCCGGTAGTCCAAACGACCTCCTGCATGTTACATGCGGGAGGTCATTTTTTTAGCACAGGATGAAAATCTTTGGCAAATACTTAGAGCTAGCTTCGTAAGAGTTTCGGTCTACACGCGCTGAGAGCACCCAGCCAGCGTTTCTGATTCGCTAAGCATAGGTTCAGCGTTGAGACACTAGTGTCTCGTTTAGCTAGTCCTACACAATACTCTCTACACGTAAGCATTTGTATTATAAAGAATAAATAAGCTTGCTTATTGTAACGAATTGACTCGACAAGACACTAGCTTACTTCCTTTCCGGGACAGGCTATTGCGTGGTATTCTGCTACGTCGGCAGCAAAGCCGTGATTATCAATCAGCATTACGGTTTCGTTACTGAGCAAGTCAACAGCCGCCTGAGCACAGTTAATAACGTTGAGCATTTCAAGAGGAATCGTGTGGGGGACTTCGTTCCCACACACCTCCGTACGTGCCTTTTATGTTTCCTAACCTTTACAGACGACGCTCTGCAATGAGACTAATCCCCTTCTCCTGAACCACTCTTTACCCATAGCTCGGTAGCTTTCTCCCGTCTTGGAGAGTCACCTCCAGCCCTTCCCTGCCCCTGCTGCCATAAAGGCTTTGTGTTCTTTGACTCCTTCATCTCGCAAAAAACAGATTATGGCGTAGACACGTTTGCATTGTTTGAATTTGATTACCCTTATCTTGCGTCTAATCCATTTAACCGGCTCCGCCGCCTTCTCTTTTATCACTGCTGATTTGTAATAATTCCCCCAGCCGCATCTATAGGCGTTGAGGTCCTCTGTCGTGGTTTCGAGTCGGCGGCTTCGGTTTCGGCAGGTGCTCTCACGGATTCTCTCCTTGAACTTCTCACCTTTTCCTCGGCCTTGCCCACTCGCAAGGTGTCTGCCGCTCATATAATGTGGCCGGGGTAAGAACATTCGCTCGCACTAACAGCTTTGCTTTTCTCTCTGTCGACTTTGAGTTTCAAGATGTTTTCCAGTTAACGCGTCACGCTGTTCAGCACCCGCTTCGCAGCCGCCTTGGTTCTCACCATGATGATGCAGTCGTCTGCGTATCGGCAAAATTTGTATCCTCGTCTCTCCGGCTCCTTATCTAAATCGCCCAGCAGCACGTTGGGCGGTAGTAGGGAGAGAGGCAGCCTTTCGGTGTTCCGCCTTCCCGTTCATGTCTTATGCCCCGCGCGTCTATCCCCCCGCCTTGAGCATTTGGCGGATGTAGTAGAGCTGGCGCTTGTCCAATATCTTCCTCTTCAGGCGTACCATGAGCACGCCGTGGTACACCCTGTCGAAAAACTTTTCCAAGTCCACAGAGGCCTTCCTGACGTATGTGCCTGCGCTGCGCAAGGCATCATGAGCGCTATGATTCGGGCGGAATTCATAGCTCAAGCGAGTAAGGGGGTGAGCACCTGTAGAATGGCTTGCTGGACGATGCGGTCGATAACCTTCCGGTATACCCCGCAGAGGTTGCCGAGGTCAGCTGTGCTCCAACAGGCGTTTACCCCAGTACAATTCCTCCTTCCACACCGCAAACACTTGCTGCTCCCGCTTTGGTGCAGCTGTGGGATTCGCACCCTCACCGCTTCCAAGTGAGCGCGCCCATTCCGCCTGAGTTGTGAAATCTAACTCGAGCTGATATGTGACACATTGGCTCTGCTGCTCCGTGTTCATAGGTATCCGGCTGAATTGTCAGGAGTGGATTCAGGCCTTCCCCGCCGGAGGGCGGGTACTATGACCACTGCTGACTCCCGTTGCTCCTTCCTTGCGCATCGCTGCGCTCGTAGCCGTCTGTTGCGGCAGAACAACGGGTCTCTCAGGATAAGGCCCGCAGCGTTCACTCAGTGCAAGCCGATTTTTTTGCCATAAGCACTCTTGACAGGGTATCGGGCGTGCGCAGCCAACACAGCCTCACCTCATGCATTCTGACCTTCTATTCGGTTCTTGTTCATCCTGTCTGTGTTTCGCCTCCGGCTTCCTTCCCACCCCACATTACTGTGACGCAGTTGCCTTTGGCTATTTGATTCCACCCTGTCAGCGGCTCATTGGGGACTTTCACCCCAGTTGCGTATTAACGTAAAAAGCCCGCTCTGTTATTGAACAGAGCGGGCAAAATTACCAATGAACCTAGGTTGATTATGGCTGAGCTACACCGTCATCCGGGAACAGACCGGGCAGAGCTCCGGCAGAGGCTGCGGCATCCTCACCACGACCAATCTGGCGCTGACGAAGCGGCTTACCGAACGGGTCAATCACGTCAGCCGTCACGAAAATCATGAGGTTCTTACGAACGTGAGACTCGGCATTGCTGCGGAAGAAGCGACCGATAAGGGGCAGGTCACCGAACACGGGCACCTTGTCCTCCACCTTCTGCACCTCGTCCTCAATCAAACCACCGATGGCAATGGTGTGACCATCATACACGCAGGGGTTGGAGTTGATGTAGCGGCGGCTGAAGATGGGCATATCAATGCGGTTGTCGGTCAGCGTGATGTGCTCGATTTCGTTCTCGTTGGCAATACCGGCTGTAATCGGAGAGCCATAGTTCACGAAGCCTTCGAAGTCTACCACGCGGATTTCGAAACGCTTGAAGCGGACGATATCGCCATCACCCTTCTGGAAGGGTTCAATCTGGAAGCGCATCATGATACCCACTTCTTCCACACCCCATTCGGAGGGGTTGGCGGGAGCAGCGACAGGCATGGAGCCGGAATAACCGTTGTTATTGTTGTCGTTGTTGTTATTGTTGTTGCCGCCGGAAGTAATCTGGGGTTCATCGTATGCCACCGGATAGATGAAGCGACGAATCACCTCAATCTTGGCGCAGCCCGTCTCGTCATTCTGGTCAGAAGCCAGAGGATCGGGGGTCGGGGCGTACTCCATCTCAGCATCACTGCTGATGACGAGGCTCGGAGCAGACATGATATCCACGCCCTTCTTCTGGGAAAGACCACGCATGATACCCTGGAATGAACCGGAATCATAGATACCGGAGAGAGACAGGATACCGGGTGCAGGATTAGCGGTGGCAGAAGCACCGGCAGAACCGGAGGCTACCAGATTATGAATAGCACTTGTGTTGATGGCTCCGGAGCCGGAACGCAGACTGCCCGTCATCAAACCGTTCGTAAGCGTGTCCGTTGTAGAGGAAAGAGCCCCGCTGGAGCTGATAGGCCAGGAACCGCCGTTGTGGTGCATATTGGCATATGAGGTGCCTCCGGAGGTGACAAAATCCTGGAAACTACGGGGAGTCGTGGAGTTCACACCGCTCACACCACCAAGGAATGCCGTACCGGCATCATTGATGGAGAACGGGTTAATGACCCAGTCAAAACTGAGCTCCTCATCATTCTGCTGGGAGATTTCCACAAACTTGGCGCTCACCTTCACCATCTTGGGCATATCCTGACGGAAAATATTGATGGCTTCTTCCACAGCATCCAGCTCATCCTCGGTGTTGTACACGGTCAACTGACCGGTAGCGCGGGAGTAGGTGGCAGTAGCACCCTGCGGGAAGTTCACACCCATGGCGATAAGAGCGGCCTTCGGGTCAATCTTGAGTCGGCTGCTGCCGCCGCCGCTGCCGCCGCCCCAATCATCCTCAGACTCCTCCTCCTCCTCGTCATCGGAGCTGCTGTTGAGGAAAGAAGGACGCACCGGCCAGGAGCGACGAACCATGCGGTGGTTGGAAGCACCCTTCTGGTATACCACCACG
This sequence comes from Akkermansia sp., assembly GCA_045579245.1. Taxonomy (GTDB): domain Bacteria; phylum Verrucomicrobiota; class Verrucomicrobiia; order Verrucomicrobiales; family Akkermansiaceae; genus Akkermansia. The sequence continues at coordinate 26,678 of JAZNLU010000040.1, read as the reverse complement.
GCATTTTCTTCCACACGGAAAGAACAGCCTGTGGAGTCACAAATGCGCTTAAGCAGTTCAGCTGCTGTCAGATTTTCCAGCTCAAGCTTGGAGATAATGGCAGGCGGGAGCTGCTGCACCACGGCAACGGGCGCGGCGACTTCCTCTTCTTCCTCCTCATCATCCTCACTATCATCCTCACTGTCCTCGTCATCGGAAGAAGACACAGGAGCGGGTGCAGGAGTAGGAGCCTGCTGCGGTTTCTCAAAGATGAAGTTCATCTGCATGCCGGACTTGCGAGCCTCCGCACGGAGGAAGTCCAGAGCATCCTCCACGGGAGTTTCTTCAAAGCTGGCACGTGCAATTTTAAGATTATTCAGGTTTTCCTGATTGCGGATAACACCCTCAGAGATGGGAGCGGAAACAGAACCGCCCAACTCAATCTCAGGAAGCTCAGTAGGAAGAGCCTCCTGCCAAGCAGCATCTACCTCCGAAAGGGCTTTAGCACGATAAGAGCTGTATGCTGAACCGTAGTAAGCGGAGCGGCGAAGGCTCACCGCTTCCTGACCGCGGCGGGCAGCGCTGTTGTAGGGGTCAATTCGCAGCACAGAATTGAAAGTATCGTATGCCTGATCATACTGAGCCAAATCAAGATGACCGTAACCCAGATTCAACAGGCGCTGCACTTCCTCCACATTCTTGACATGCTCCGGAGTCAGAGCCGGATTGTTGCGAACGGGGTCACGCAGGAGAGAAAGTTCCTTACGGGCACGCTTGTTGTTGGGATCACGGCTGAGCACTTCCAGCAAAAGCTGCTCGGCATCGTCATAGCGACCAACCCGGGAGCATTCAATGGCAACGGCAACGGAAGCATCACCTATGCTGGCAACAATGAATTCCTGAAGCTTCTGGGTGGCAGGAGCCTTGGGAATGCGTCGCCAGGCTTCCTTGTAGTTATCAAGAGCTTCCTGATACTTCTTTTCCGCGTAGGCTGTACGACCATCCTGCAGCAGCTGCATGGCTGCTTGCACTTCAGCCGTGCGGCGAGCCGCTTCACGACTGTTGATGCTATCCTGTGTACCGGCGTACACGGCGGTGGGTCCCACTTCACTGGTACCAGCCGCCGTGGAGGGGGTCAGATACCCCTGCTCAGAAATCATAGCAGGAGCGGGAGTAACGGGCTGCGCGGTCTGTTGCACAGCGGGCTGTGCATTGGACGGAGCCACTGCCGAAGTCGTGCGCAGATAGCCCACAGTACTGGCCTGCACAAAGGGGCAGGACGCAGCAACAGCCATCAATGCCAACAAACGTTTGGAGTTAATGAGAGGTGCGTGGTTCATGGTAATGCTATATTTATGACAGAAATCTTTTCCTTTGTAAAGTCTGCTTTTTATTTTTCGAAGCTTTATGTCTCTTTTTTTTGAAAGAATCCGGCAATTTGTTTATTATTTTGCAGCCGACGGCACATTAATGGGGCTTTCTGCCCCTTCCAGACGGATATTAACACTTCCGGAAGCATCCACCGTCTCGAGTTTTGCCGACATCTTTTCACCGGATGAAATACCGCCGGGGATATCAAAGGTGCTGTAGAGCTGTACTTTGATCGTTCCCTCCGGCTTTCCGAGTGCAGAACCCGCTGTCACCCGAAGAGTTGCAGTGGTATCATTGATATGGTGACCTTTTTCATTGGGCGTACCCTTTTCCTTGGGAGAGGTAGACTTACCGGCGCGCACCACAAATTCTTTCTCAGCGGAGGCAGTCTCGTTATCACGAATACGCACCACGTTCTCCGGAGACATGGCACCGGTAAAATCCGGGAAATCTTTCTTTTCGAATCCCACCACGGTAAAACGCGTCTGAGCCCCGTCCTTGGTCAGTCCGAAGCTTTCACCGGGTTTGAGCGTTTTCTTGCAGATGGGTGTGGTATCAGATGACTTGGCAAAAACACGCACCCCTACAGTGGCAGGCTTAGTCTCCGAGGCAAACATGTTGTCCACGGCGATAAAGGCGCGGGCAGTTTCCACTTTGACAACCTCTAACCGAGGAGTACCGTTCTGCTGCACAAGATTCGGATAGCTGGCCGCATCTGTCGGCTTGGTCTTAGCGGCATACTCATCAGCGTTGATAAAACCGTCCGCATCATTATCCTGAGTCAGTGCATCAGAGCGTCCCAGCACATCACCAAGGCCATTGGACAGGAACCATTCGTTAGGAACAGCACCATGAATATTGGCAGCCTTGGGGTCATAAATGTCAATGACTGTGTTCTTCTTGGCACTATCGATGGTGATTTGCCAAAGCTCCGTGGAAAACAGCAAGGGTGCCACACGGGGCTTCCCGTTAATAACAGCCCCTTCCGGAGCGCAATCCTTGACGGTTCGGTCCTGTTTCACGCTGTCTCGCAGAGCAACGGCCTCAGCCGCCATATCGCTGCTCTTGTCACTGCCCCCCACGGAAGTGGCGGGTAGATGTATCTCTGCACTGCTCATGAACCAGCCGCCGTATGCCGCTGCCGCAATACCAAGCACAGCCCCAATAGCGAGAGCCTGCTTGCCGGGATTTGATTGTTCAGCCATATTCAGAAAAAAAACAGGTTAAAGGGTTACTTGGTCTTTGCGGGATTAAAATAGAGCACCTGAAGGTTGAGGTGGATACGAGCCGTTTCGTCCGGATTGCCGGTTTTGCGCACCGCCACCACGCGCGAGGACGATTCGGCAGGATTGGCAGAGGAGGCACTCCCCAAATCCTCACCCTGAGTAGACGGGGCTCCGGGAGCGGTGTAATCATCCATCAGCGGCAGTGTATCCAGCCCCTTGCCTGCAATGCCGGTAATGGTCAGCATGTAATCCTTGTCAGACACAATAGAATTGATGATTGTGGGCAAAGTTCCTCTTCTTACCTCCACAGCAATTTCAAAGGAGAGCGGGAAGTAGGCCTTAGCCTTGCGACTATTTGGTTTTGCGGCTTCAGCTGCATCTTCAGGCAGAGGTGCACAATAGACTTTATCCAAAACGACTGCCCCGGAGTTAATGATTATCTCAGACACGCGCTCCACGGCCTTCAGTTGGAAGCTGCGAAAAGGAACATCCACCTGCACAGGAGCTGCATTCTTGAATGATGCAAAACCCAAGTCAGCAGCGGAATCCGCTACAGTCACTCCCTTGGCAGCGCCGAGCTGGCCGATTTTTGCAATAGCAGCGCGCAGCTGGTTCTGGAAGTCCTGAGCAGAAATCTGCTTACCATCCCCGAAGCAGAATGAGGCGTAGCGGTTCATATCTTCCTGCATTTCCTTATTCACCGCCTTAATTTCATCCACAGCTTTCTGGATACTCTTGAGCGTCTCCTGAGTTGGAGGATACTGAGCTGACTCATAGCCTTCAAATCTGTCGCTGATTTCGCGCAGGCTGTTTTGAGCTACGGCGTATTCCTGAGTCTTACCATAACCATAGTAGACAATACCGCCAAACGCCAGAGCGAACACCGCAGAGAGAGCCACTACTCGCTTATTTTCACTGATATTCATGTTAAAGAAGGTAGATTAGAGGTTATTTACGGTCACCATTGGCAAGCTCGGGAATCGCTATGGGAGTCTTGAGCGGCATCACCATCATGAATTGTTCCACATAGTCCATTTTTTCCTTTTTGAGCGCCTTGGCATCCAGGAACTGGAAGTAGTGATTCAGATTGCTCTGCACCTTGGCATTTTCATAGGAGAAAAGAGAATCCGCACTGCGTTCATCAAAATTATGCGCCACCAAGTCGTAGATAGCCTGACGGTGATTAGTGCTGCGGGTATCCCCCGGAGTCTTGATGGTGAATCCGCTCAGGTAAACAGCAGTCACCATCGGGGTGTCATTCTTGCTCTTCTTACCGCCCACGGGATCCGGAGCCTTGTTGATAGAGGATTCCTTGTTACCGCTGCGGCTGCGATTCATATCAATGAGCTTTACCCCCTTGACATCGGTCGCATTTACCAGTGAGGTGTTGTCCACATCATAATTGATAAGAGGGGCGAACTCTGACACCCAGAAGCGGATGGAAGCCCCCTTGGCAGAAAGCTGCTTGAGAATGTCCGCATAAGCATAGCGGGCTCTGTAGAGTGCCGCATATTCCTCAAGTTTCTTCTTTTCGGCGTTATACTTGCCGAGCGTAGACTCAATCTGGCTGCTGAGGCGAGCCACTCTTTCATCTGCCGGCTCAGCCTTTTTCAGCGCACGGGCAGCCTTATCAGCGGCATCTCCAGCGGTATAGGCAAAGAACCCGGCACCGGCCAGCGCCAGCAGGCCGGCAGCCACCACCTTGGGCAGCATTGCTTTCTCCGCACGGTCTTTGCCCACACTGGTAGGCACGAGGTCAATATTAAAAGCACCAACCTTGGCCCCCGACACGGCAGCACCGGCGACGGCTCCCAAGCAGATGGTATCCTGCTCCAGGGCTTCATCATCCACCTTGGAACCGATGCTGAAAGCCTGCAGCGGGTTGAAGTACTCCACCGGGATATTCAGTGTAGATTGCAGGAACTCCAAAGCATAAGCAAGGCGCGCTCCGCCACCGCAAATATATGCCTTGGAGGGAGGCGTACCCTGATACTGGGCGCGGTAGTGGTTAACGGTGCGCTGAATCTCAGAACTGAGTCGGCTCATGGCATTGCGGATAGTTGCAGCCAAAGCGGCATCCTGCGGATCCATGTCATCCGTGTGCCCGTTTCCCAGAGAGACCACACCGTTTTCCAATTTAAGCTTTTCAGCCTCGCGGAAACTGAGTCCGAACTCACGGGCAATGCTATTGGTAATAAAAGCACCGGCTGCGGTTACGGAGCGGGTGAAGAAACGTCCATCTTCCGCAAAGATGATATCGGTAGTCTTTGCACCGATATCCAACAACATCACCGGTTCGTTCTCCTCCGGATAACTGGCAGAGAAAGCATTAAACAGGGAGGTAATAGAGCAGTCCACAGCAACGGTTCGCAACTTATTTTCCTCAACCTGCGTGTTGAGGTTGTCCAGCACTTCTTTCTTGATGGCAACCAAAAGCACCTCACGCTCACCGTCCTCTCTGTCAGCCAGTTCCTGATAGGAGTAAATGATATCATCCATCGGGAAAGGTATATGCTGCTGCGCCTCCATCTCCACCTGCTCTGCAATATTCTCTACATCGATAGCGGGCAGTTTGATAAAACGCATGAATACCTGCTGACCGGAAACGACATTGCGTACATCACTGCCTTTCACCTTCAGCTCAGTCACCATCTCACCAATGGCGTTGCTCACGTAATCCATGCGCATTCCTTCCTCGACAGGGTCAAGCAGGATGTCTCTGCGGGCATAACGCGAAAGCGCAAATCCCCGCCCGGCCGGAGTAAAGACGGCCATGGTGACGCTCTGAGCGCCAATTTCCAAAGCCACCGTGGTCTTATAATCAGCCATAAATACCTTTTTCTGTTAATTCAGTTGAAGAGAGTTTTCGTGGTTTATCGGCAACAATCAGCGGTTCCGTTTCCCTTTCTTGCCCTTTTTCTTTTTGCCACCGGTAGAGGATGAATCATCCGTCATCTCCGTTGTGGTTTCCGAGGTTGTATCAGACGTAGAGGTGGTGGTATCCATATCGGTTACTGTATCAGACGGAGCGGTCGTTGTCCCCATAGCGGAAATACCGGCGGACGCGGGGGAAAACTCTGAGCCATACATCGGACTAGTAGCGGGGAATACCGGGCTGTAATAGGGTGCAAAGGGCGTTTCGGCTATACTCTTCAGAGTCACGCCCGCAGTATCAACACCCTCCTTCTTCCACCAGGAGCCTTTCAGATCCTTCAAATCACGAGAAACCACCAGACCGGGGCTGGCAGAGGTATTGTTGCAGGAACTGCCCTTAAACTTGGCCGTAACAGCCACGGCACCGAGGCGCTTTACGATATCAGGATTCTTCACATCCGGACCGCAGATGCGGACTGTATCGGCCGGGGAGAGGAATACTCCCACGTTCACCACTGTCCCGTCATCGCCGGCGGTGGGGTCAAGAGGGATATCCACGTAAGTAAGTTCACGGGTCAGCAGCAGGGGCTTATCCGCACCCTTGCCGCCCAGCATGATTACATGCACCTTAACCTCCAACTCATCCACCAACGTCGGCTTATCAGAGCCACCGCGCGCCGCCACCTGCAGAGGAATGCGCACCATGTGCCAAGCGTAGGCATTCTCACCCTTCAGTTGTTTCACATCCTTGGAATTGTAAAACGCACCGGTTGTGCCGGGGGGCATCACCCGCGTCACTTCCATATCCCCGGCGCTGAGACCCTTTTTAAGAGAAACGCGCACGGACTCGGCACTCTGGCCGCTCACCACAGGCAGACTGCACAGCGATGCCACCAACAAAGAGGTAAAAAGCTTCTTAATCATGGTAAAAAATATCAGATGCGTCTATACTTATACACAATACACCCTCATTTGGCGAGAAGAAACTTGCCCTGACGCCATTTTTTTTAAAACAATCAGCCACCCCCTATGCACAAATAGCGCCGACAGGCAGACTTTTGCCTTGTTACCCCACCGCCCCCTGTGCTATATAACGAGCCGAACATGAACGCGCTTGCCACCTATATACACAATCTTGACCCCGTGCTACTGGAAATTCCCGGCACACCTCTCGCCCTGCGCTGGTACGGGCTTGCCTACGTAGCAGGATTCATCCTGGGATATCTGGTTCTGCTGCAGCTTTCCAAAAAGAAACTCTACAGCGTAGAGCCGGACAAGCTGGGTGATTTTATCACCGCCGTCTGCATCTTCGGTGTACTCATGGGTGGGCGTCTGGGGGAATTTTTCTTCTACTGGCTTCCCCGTGTAGGGTGGAGCGGATTCTGCGCCGACCCATTCTGGGTATTCCGGGTCTGGGAGGGGGGCATGGCTTCACACGGGGGTATTCTGGGTGTGTTGCTGGTGGGGCTGTGGTATGCCCACCGGCATCGGCTCAGCATCCCTTCTCTGGTGGATGGGCTTGCCATTGTAGCCCCCATCGGCATCTGTTTCGGACGCATTGCCAATTTTATCAACGGAGAGCTATACGGGCGTATCACCTCTCCGGATAACCCCATCGCCATGAAATTCCCCATGGAGTTTTCTACTCTGCCTCCACAACAGCAGCTGGCTGCCGTGCATGCCATGGAACAAGCAGCCGGCGCCCCCCTGCCCCGAACCTCTTTCTATGACTCCATGTTGCAACTCTGCCGGGAAAATGAGGTCGCTCGCGAGGCGCTGGGACAATACCTAAATCCACGCTTTCCTTCCCAGCTCTTTGAAGCGGCGGGAGAGGGGTTTATCATCTTCATCATCCTCATCACCCTACGACTGACGTGGAAAAACGCTCCGGCGGGCATCTTTTCGTCCCTCTTCTGTTTTCTATACGCTGCAGCGCGCATCAGCTCCGAATGCTTCAAGGAACCTGATGCAGATGTATGGCACGGCATCACACAGGGGCAATACCTCTCATTCGGCGTAATTTTGCTGGGCATTATCTTCCTCATCCCAACCATCCGCAACTACAAATCAAAAAAAATGCAAAAAAATTAAAAAAAGACTTGCATTGCCGGAATAAATCGTGTAAATTCTCGGTGCACGCTGTATCTGCAGCCTGCAAACAAGTGGGTAGGTTCCCGAGCGGTCAAAGGGGGCAGACTGTAAATCTGCTAGCGTTTGCTTTCGATGGTTCGAATCCATCCCTGCCCATCCCACTAATGCGGAGGTAGCTCAGTTGGTAGAGCAACACCTTGACATGGTGGAGGTCGTAGGTTCGAGTCCTATCCCCCGTATGTTTTTCACGCGCTCCCGGTTGCGAGTCAACCCGGGAGTTTTTTTTGGTGAGGGGCAAGCCGATTTTTTGTGGAACTTAAATTTTCATATCACCACGTGACTACATTCAGTTGGCACCCTTAACCGATAGTTTAGTTTGCTCTTTGGCACGTCTTCGGTGAATACCGCGCTCATCTATCTCCATCACCAGATGAGCATGGCTGGAGATTTCTTCTCCATGCTCTAATGTTTTTCTGCTCTTTACTAATGGATTTCTCCCATTGCATTTTCTGCGCCCGCTGATCATTCCACAATTATTGCAGAATAGCCATCCACTGCTTGTCCATCATTTTCCCGGTTTATATTCATCAGCAGAAACAGAGAACCAGGCACAGATTGACATTATACTTCATTTTCATCGGGTAAGCACTCTGACTGAGGCATTAATGCATAGTGTATACTTATGGCATTTTTTTTGATAAGGATGTTAACGCAATCCATTCAGGGTACAAATTTCCGCACTTTGTCTGCCAACTCTGCGTTATTGGGAGCTGCTATCGGAGACGGGGTTACCAGCTGCTCCGGGCTAAGCGGGATAGTTCTGCCGTCTTTCTCAAAAGGGAAGCGGATATGCTCCACCGGGATTTGCTCACTCCGCAACACGGCATAACGCTTGCCGAACACGATAAAATGATCATATTGTTCATCAGAACCGCAGTACCACAGTTCCTGCACGGTACGAGTCACTATATCTGTTTCAAAATGGCTCCGTGTCACAATCTGTTCCGTGGGAATCAACCATAAAACAAACTCCCTCAGAGTCCCGCTCCCGGCCAAGCAGACCGACACCGCGAGCGCTGACGCAGCTATCACCATCCATAGAGAAGAGCGTTTTATCATATCCGACAGCATTGATATAGCACGTCAGGCTCCCGAAGTCAAGGTGTGACCACATGCGTCCCAAAGTTTTGACGAAAATACCCATTATACACTAAAATTTAGCATGTTTTGTCAAATATCCCTCACCGGGAGTATCCATGAGGTCCATTCATTGCAGGAAGTTCCCGTTCGTTTCTAAAACGGCGTAAGCCGCTTACTTTTAATTCGTCATTTGTAAATCGTCATTCGTAAATCCACGTATCCAAATCTTTGGGACACGGAGGTGTGACACATTTCCCGCCAGTTTAGACTTTAACGCTCGGCGGTGTTGGTGTATAATGCGGCGCGTGTCTGCTGCCAAACACCCCGCTATGTGCGATTTTGCCGAGCGCCCGTTCATCCTCTTCTGGGAGGTAACACGCGCGTGTGCACTGGCCTGCCGGCATTGCCGCGCCATTGCCCAGCCTAAGGCTCACCCGCTGGAACTGAATCATGAGGAAGCCATGGAGCTGACGGATAAGATAGCCGCCCTTGCTCCCCCCATGCTGGTACTGACCGGCGGTGACCCGATGATGCGGCGGGATATTTTTGATATCATCCGGCGCGCAGCCGATGCCGGGTTACGCGTGGCACTCAGCCCCGCTGCCACACCACGCCTGCTCAACACGGATTTCCACCGTCTGCGGGAAGCCGGGGTAGTCAGCTTGAGCCTCAGCCTGGACGGCGCCACGCTGGAGAGTCACGATTCCTTCCGCCGCGTTCCGCACACCTTTGAGCGCACGCTGAAAGCCGCGCAGATGGCCAAGGAGGCCGGCATCCAGCTCCAGATTAACACGACGGTGGCACGCAGCACCATGGCGGAGCTTCCCGCTTTCATCGAGCTGATGAAGCAGATAGCCCCGGATGTCTGGAGCGTCTTTCTGCTGGTGCCCACCGGGCGCGCCACGGCAGATGACCTGCCCACGGCTGAGGAACTGGAAACCCTCTGGCAACGGCTCATTTCCCTGCGCAGCGAGCTCCCCTTCGCCATCAAAACCACGGAGGGTCACCACTACCGCCGAGCTCTGATGCAGGCTGCCCGCCAAAGCGGCGCCCCTGCCCCGCGGCATCTGGTACCCACCCGTGACGGCAAGGGCGTCCTCTTTATCTCCCACATTGGGGAGATTCAGCCCAGCGGCTTCCTGCCCGTCACCGCCGGCAATGTCCGCACGGATGATTTAGCCACCGTCTACCGCACGCACCCCATCTTCACCCGCCTGCGGGATGATGATGCCCTGGGCGGCAAATGCGGCGTGTGCGAATACCGCCGCGTCTGCGGTGGCTCCCGCGCCCGTGCATTCGGCACCTGCGGTGACATGTTCGGTCCCGAACCTCTTTGCAATTATACACCCGCCGCCCTGCGCGGCTCAGCACAGCCATGATAAACATCACCAAACTGCAGACAGGCGCCGCCCAACCGGCAGACCATATCCGCTACGGTCAGGGAGACGGCTCCGCGCACCCGCACGCCAGCACCGCAGCCTGCATGCCTGCCTCCTCGCGCACGCGGAAACCCATCGTTGTGTGGAACATCACCCGCACCTGCAATCTGCGCTGCATCCACTGTTATGCGGATTCACACGCAGAGCGCTACCCGGGTGAACTGAATTGGGAGCAATGCTGCGCGGTGATTGATGACTTGGCTGACTACAAGGTGAACGCCCTGCTGCTCTCCGGCGGTGAGCCGCTGCTGCACCCACAGCTGCCGCAGCTGCTGGAGCGTGCTACGGAGCGCGGGCTCAAAGTTACCATCTCCACCAACGGAACCCGCATCACCCCTGAGCTGGCCAAGCTCTTCAAAAAACTCGGCGTTGCCTACGTGGGCATCTCTCTGGACGGCATCGGAGCCGTGCATGACCGGTTCCGCGGTGTACAGGGCGCGTTTGAAGGCGCTATCCGCGGCTTCCGCCTCTGCGAGGAAGTGGGGCAGAAAACCGGGCTGCGCCTCACCCTCACCCGCAACAACGTAGAGTGCATGGAGCAGATTCTCGGCTTCATTGAGCAGGAAAACATCCAACGCGTCTGCTTCTACCACCTTGTCCCCACAGGACGCGGGGTAGATGTGGCCTGCCTCAAACCGGAGGAAGCCCGCTCCGCCATGGATATGCTCATCGACCGTGCGGAAGCCTGGCACAGCAGCGGACAGCCCCGCGAGCTGCTCACAGTCACACAGCCTGCAGACGGCGTTTATCTCCTGTTACGGCAGCTGAGGGAAGGCAACCCGCTGGCAGAACAAACCTACCGCCTCCTCTCCTGGAACGGCGGCGGTGCCAACAGCTCCGGCCGCGGCATTGCCAATATCGACACTCAGGGCAACATCCACCCTGACCAGTTCTGGCAGAGCGTCACTCTCGGCAATGTCAAAACTCAGAAATTCTCCGCTGTCTGGGAAGCTGCCCATGAGCCTTCAGCCGCTCAGCTCAATGAACTGCGCGGCAGCGATGACCCCGCCGAGCGGCAGAAAAAGCTCTCCGGGCGCTGCGCCTCCTGCAAACATTTCCGGCTCTGCGGCGGCGGCTTCCGCACCCGCGCAGCCTTTGCCAATGGTCATTGGTACGGCTCTGACCCCGGCTGTTATCTCACCGATGAAGAGACCCAAATCGACCTCTCCGGCATCTTTTCATAAAAAAATGCTCAAAATCGGAAGATTTCGTCAATTTTCGCTTGCATGAGATTGAACAATGTGGTATTCCTGATTCTGTCATGAAGCGCTTACTCCTTTCTACAATTCTTCTGGCCATTGCCGGAACGGCTTATGCCGACATTCAGGCTCCGCCGGCTTCCGAGTACACGGCCACCCGCAAGCTGGGTCGCGCCCTCAGCAATGTTCTCTTTGCCGTGGACGAAATCCCCAACACCATCATCCGCTGGAACGAACGCGAGGGCAACAATGCCGGCTTCTCCGTTGGTATTGTGGATGGCGTTGCCCGCACCTTCACCCGCATGGGCTACGGCTTCTATGAGCTGGTCACATTCTGGGCTCCCACCTACAAGTGCACCTATCGTCCCCCCTATCAGGGCAGCTGCGGTCGCAGCGGACTCAAGGAATTCAACACCTGGTCCGGTTTCACGGAATTCCCCGCTGAACTCGGCATGGAAACGCGCTACAATTACGCACGCCAGCGCGACTGATTCCCGGCACCTCTCTCAGATTTTTTCACTGCCTGCATTCTTCACGAATGCAGGCATTTTTTTCTCAACTTCAACAATTATTTGCGGATTGCCGCTGAATATGGATTAATATGGGTGTATGAAACAACATTTCCTCTCGGCATGTCTGCTTCTCCTGCTGCCGGCATGCAGCTGGTGCCCCCCTTCCCTGCATCTGGCAGACACCTTGCTGCACCGTGATAAAACCGTAATCATCTACGCCAACGAACGCCCCAAGGAACAATACGAATACAAAGACCGTATCTGGCACCCCATTACCCTTCTCTTCGCCACAGACAAAGGAGAAGGCATCATCCGCCGCGGAAAGTGCGCATGGAAACTCGACAACTCAACCCGCTATCACCTGCACCCGGGAACAAGCCGCCTCTACTACTACGCCCACAATCGCTCCACCCCCCATGCGACAGACCAAATCCTCACCATACCGGGGAATGAGTTCGACACCTCCGCTGCACACCTTACAAAAGCAGACAAATGGGGATTTGAACCACTCCGTGACGACTGGTGGGTACGCCCCTGGGCAGAATTCCCCACCCCCGTCCCGGGAATGCCGCTTCCGGAGCCAACCAACGCTCCGCACGCCGCCTGGAAAAAAATCGCAGCAGTACCGCTGTATGGCATTGATGTCATCGGAACCGTTGCCCTGTGTACAGCAGACCTCTCCTGCAGCCTGGCGCTTGCACCGCTCGCTACCGCGTGGGACTTCTTCACGGGAGGCAAAGAATACAACCATGCCGCCTTTCAGAAACTGATGCAATACGCCGAAAAACGCCAGACGGATCGGGAACCCTACCCCTGCTGGCGTGCCCACCAACTCCAACAGGGCAACACCGTTGTACTGGTCTTTGCAGATGCCGCCGGCACCCTGTATTACGAGGCGGAATGCTATCAATTAGCTGACACCGGAGAAGACTACCGCAAACTCAGCACCATCCGCTACTCCTCCCGCACAGACTTCTCCGAACCCCGGCTGCGCGGAAACACCTTCACCGTCACCAGCTTCAAAACCGGGAACAGCATCAGCTTCGACATCCGCCAAGGAGGAAACTTTGCCGAATAGCACAAGCTTAACCTATTCGGCGAAAAAACTGTTTCACCACCGTCACTCGCTCACCTTTCCCCTTCCTCGGCTCCCGGACAACAGTCACTTCCCCCTCCTCCTCAGCTTTAACACCTGACATCATCTCATTCAAAGCTTCAATATCAGCACCACTGCTTACTGAATGCCCGGGATATATCGCATTTCGAATGCTAACGGCTCCCGCCCTATCATACACATCCCCATACCCACGCCACACATCATCGCTTACCCATAGTTTCAATTATCTGCACAGTTTAATATACAAACACAAAAACGCTGTCACCCATAATAGGCGGCAGCGTCTGAAATTGACTTAGCTGTCAGGCAAGCTTTACTTGCTGCGTTGAGTCTGCGGCATTCATCGTAGCTGAGCACATAGCAGTCAGAGCTGCCCGCGGGGCGGGTAAGCCACTGGTGGTCATACGCATCCAACAGATTCAAACCGCTGCTGTAATGCTCTATCACATCCAGCACCTGCCGGGCATCCAAACGGTCTGCGGCGCGGCGCATCAGCCGCACCACCTGTCCCAGCTGCTGCAGGCGGCGCTCATGCACCACATAGCCGCGCAGCAGATACTCCCGCAGGCGGCGCGTTGCCCAAATGCGGAACTGCGTACCCCGACGCGTATTCACACGGTAGCCCACGGAGAGTATCATGTCCAGGTTGTAAAATCGGACCGAACGCCTAACCTGTCGATTCCCTTCCCGCCGAACTTGTAAAAATTACTTACAAGTTCCCTCTCGTTGAAGCTCAAGCTCTTGGTATATATTACCAACATGCATGATGATATTCTGTACCGTTGTCTGAAACAGCTCAGACATCATCTGCTGCGTCATCCACAGCGTTTCATCCTGCAGACGGATATCCAGCTGCACCTCACCATCGGGAGAGGTGTAGAGCAGTATCTCGCTCTCAGGTTCCTGTGGGATATCGGCTTTCATTATGTCTCACTCGGTATACTACATCCGGGAGAGACATTCAAGCCTAATCAGCCTTTTTTCTAAGCTGCTCCACCATGCAAGCGAAGGGATATTTTCTCATGGGAGAGTATAGACAAAGGGTACTGCGTCAAACGAATTCACGGCAGTTATATAGGAAATGGGTATGCCGACCTCTTTCAGAGGCTGTACAGCCTGACTAATCATTTTCCCGGTGGAGAGATAGGTGACATGCACCGCCACGGGTTCTGTGCAAACAAGCACTTCCCTGACTTCCTGGGCGGAGCGGCAAACGATATAGCCATTGACCAGATAGGCAATCCCATCATCCGCCGTGCGGCAGACATGCACAGCGGCTGATTCTTTCAGCCGCTGTGCCTGCGCCGCCGGCATCTTACAGTCCTGAGGCAGCACCGGGGCGGGGTGGGATACACACCCGCAGCAGAAAGCAACAGGCAACAGGATAAAAATGTTGATTATATGCTGATACATAAGCTATACGTCATCTTGCGACAATATATACAAGACTCAAGATCCACCAGAGGATAGCAGCTCCCAGCCGGAGAATCGGATAGTTGCCGTAGCTCTCATGTCCGCAAATACCCATAAAAAGATAGCTCAGGGAGACACTGAACAAAATCCCGCTTATCAGCAGCAGGACGTGACTTCTGCGCGGGAAAATAATCCCGCATAAAAAGACGGCAGATCCGGCAAAATCACAGCTCAACGCCATTTTTCGCGCCGTCTCCACAGATTCATAGCTGCAGGATTCATGCACATTGACGAATTGCAGGAGGGCATCCTGACCGAGCAGGAACAGGCAGAGCAGAGTTCCTACTATGATGAAGAACAGCGGCATTTTCTGCGGCGTTACAGACAAATCTGCATCCATAGGTCAACTTCCGATTGCATGCGTGGGCGAACCATTTATTTTCGGCAGCAGGAGTACAGGAACAGCACTGCGGCTGCCGCCGCATACATAATCAACCCAACTGTGCCCTGCTCCCCCGTGCAGAGAGAACCGCTGATGAGGAATGCAGCAAAAATGATGGAAAGAGGTAACCGTTTCATAGCGTGATACAGGAAATATATCACCCTTTCCACTCTGTGGCAAGCGCTTTTAGTATCTCAGGCGGAGAGCATGGCGGGCATTACCCGCGGCTGAGCAGCTGCGTGAGCTCAAACTGGAAGGCCTGCAGCTCTTCCTGTGTGGGAGTGCCGCTCAGGTCATTCCAGGCGAAACGGCCCATCTGGTCAATCATCCATGCTCCACGCGTGCCGGAGGGGAAATCCACCTTGCCGGATATCAGCGCGCCGGGTAATTGCA
The DNA here is from genome assembly GCA_045579245.1 of Akkermansia sp. Taxonomy (GTDB): domain Bacteria; phylum Verrucomicrobiota; class Verrucomicrobiia; order Verrucomicrobiales; family Akkermansiaceae; genus Akkermansia. The sequence continues at coordinate 11,482 of JAZNLU010000040.1, read as the reverse complement.
GGTCATCCAGCGTCACTTTCGGCTTGCCGGGAGCGGCACCCGGCGCGGGAGCTGCGGGCTGCTGCGGCTCAGGAGCCGGCTCAGGGGCTTTCGGGGTCTCCTTTTTCGGTGCGGGAGCAGCGGAGGCAATTTCAATACCGTTGTCCAACAGCAGGAAACGGACATCCATGTAGGTAAGGTGCACGCCGCACTCCGTCACCAGTTTCTTCTGGATACCATTCAAATCCACCCCGCTGGATGCCCAGCTGCGTACCATCTCCAGTTGTTCTGCCGTTACCTTTGAGCTCATGCCCCTATCATACTCCCTGCCCCGTTCTCCTGCAAGCGGCAATCGTGGCTTACGCGCCTAATTTTTCCGAGTTTGTTCGCATTAGAATCTTTCTTAGTGTTTGTTTTAACTAACCTTAAACACAGCAGTGCAAGCATGGATTTTCGGCAGACAGAGAACACTTTAGGCTTGAACTTTACAAGTGAAAGGTGTTTAATATCCCCGCGCGATAATGGCCGGAGGTGGCCTCGAATATAACCGGTTATGAAGACAACAAAGATTTTACAAGTGCCTGATACATCAGCCACAGCGGTGGACTATCTGAAGAATGATGCCGAGGACCAGGGCGAGCTGGTGTCCCTGAACATGGGACCCTCCCACCCTGCCACGCACGGTGTACTTCGCTTAAAGTTAGTGATTGACGGTGAGGAGATTGTATCCTGCGATCCCGTTATTGGCTACCTGCACCGCGGCATGGAAAAGATAGCGGAGAACTGCCACTACAACCAGTTTGTGACCTACACGGATCGCATGGACTATCTGGCACCGATGAGCAACAACATCGCCTATGCCTGCGCGGTGGAGAAGCTGATGGGCTGGGAGCTGCCGGAACGCGGCCAGGCCATCCGCGTGTTGTGCTGCGAGCTTTCCCGCATCTCCTCCTGCTTCCTGGGCACGGGCGTGTATGCCATGGACACCGGCGCCATGACCGCTTTCCTGTATGCATTCGAGGAGAAGGAGCGCGTCCACAACATCTACGAGCAGATTTGCGGTGCCCGCTTCACCTCCAGTTACACCCGCATCGGCGGCATGACCCGCGATTTGCCGAAGGGAATCGAGAAACAGATTCTTGCTTTCTGCGACAGTGCCCTGCGCACCGTGGATGAGATGGAAAAGCTGCTGCTGCACAACAAGGTATTCATCGACCGTCTGGTCGGCGTGGGTGTCATCACCAAGGAAATGGCTCTGCAGAACGGCATGACCGGCAACAATCTGCGCGCCAGCGGCATCCGGCGCGACCTGCGCAAAACCAACCCCTATCTGGGCTACGAGCAGTATGAATTCGACATCCCCGTGGCGGAGGAGGGCGACTGCTACGCCCGCTTCCAGGTGCGCATGGAAGAAATCCGCCAGTCCGTCCGCATCATCCGCCAGGTGCTGGCCAAGCTGCCCGGCGGCCCCATCTGGGTGCAGAACGACAAGGGCATCCTGCCCAACAAACAGGCTGCCATGGAGGGCATGGAGGAACTCATCCGCCAGTTCATGGTCAGCACGGAGTGCGTGAACGCCCCGGTCGGGCAGGTCTACTTTGCCGCCGAAAACCCGAAGGGCGAGCTGGGCTTCTTCCTGGATTCCAAGGGCGGCGGTATTGCCAACCGCCTGAAGATGCGCAGCCCCTCCTACTGCACTCTTTCCATCCTGCCGGAGCTGCTGCCGGGTCACCTGGTCAGTGACGTACCCGCCATTCTGGGCTCCTTCGACTTCGTGCAGGGCGAATGCGACCGCTAACACCTTTCAAAGACAACACTTCTGAACACACATGTCTGAACAACCCAATGCGATTGACGCCCTGACGGCGGCCAAGCCTTCTCCCGGTGAGAAGTACTTCCCCAAGTTCCAGGTTACAGAGGAGCTGACGGAGGAGGCAGCCAAGCTGGTGGCGCTGTACCCGGAAGGCAAAGAGCAGTCCGCCGTGCTCCCCATTATCCACCTGATTCAGGAAAAGCACGGCTACATCTGCCCGGAAGCCATGCCCTGGATTGCGGAAATGTGCAAGAGCACACCCATCCATGTGGCCGGCGTGGTCACCTTCTATCCCGGCATCCACACCACCTGCCCCGGCAAGTACCATTTCCGCGTGTGCCGCACCATCGCCTGCGCCCTCTCCGGCGGAGAGGAACTGATTCCCTACATCTGCGGCAAGATTGGTGTGGATCCCGCCTCCATCACCGATGAGCACCCGATGGCCGTGAGCCCGGATGGTCTGTGGAGCATCGAACCGGTGGAGTGCCTGGCCAACTGCGGTTTCGGTCCCAATATCATGATTAACGATACGCTGTATTCTCAGGTCACGCCGAAGATGATTGACAAGCTGATCAACGAATACAGCAAGAATGCCTAACCCCCTCTGCGAAACATGAGCGAAATCACCTACATTCGCGGCCGCGAGCCGCACCCGCGTGAAACGCGCCGCATTTTCCGTAACATTGACCGAGAGGGATACAATCCTTCCATCAAATGTTTCATGGAGGACGGCGGTTACGAGACGCTGAAGAAGGCTATCAAGATGGAGCCTGCCGACGTCATCAACGAAGTGAAGAAGAGCGGACTGCGCGGACGCGGCGGTGCCGGCTTCCCCACCGGCGTGAAGTGGACTTTCATCCCGAAAGGCAACACCAAGCCGGTCTACCTCGTCTGCAACTGTGATGAATCCGAGCCCGGTACCTTCAAGGATCGCTTTGTGGTACACCAGGATCCGCACCAGCTATTGGAGGGCATGATTATCGCCTGCTATGCCGTGCAGGCACACTTCGGTGTCATCTACATGCGCGAGGAGTTCCCGGAGGCTGCCAAAATCATGCAGAACGCCATTGAGGAAGCCAAGAAGAAGAAATTCCTGGGCAAAAATATCCTCAAGAGCGGCTTTGACCTGGAAATCATCGTCCACCGCGGAGCCGGTGCCTACATCTGCGGTGAGGAAACAGGGCTCATCAACTCCATCGAGGGTCTGCGCCCCTATCCGCGCATCAAACCGCCGTTCTTCCCCGCTGCCATCGGTCTGTATGGCTGCCCGACCATCGTCAACAACGTGGAATCTCTCTGCCAGGTGCGCCAGGTGCTCATGCGCGGAGCTGAAGCCTATGCCGCTGAGGGTGCTCAGCGCTCCCCCGGCACCCGTATCATCGGCGTGTCCGGCGATGTGAAGCGCCCGGGTTACTACGAAATCATTTCCGGCTCGCTGACCTACGGTGAGTTGCTCTACGACATCTGCGGCGGTCCGAAACGCGGGCGCAAGTTCAAGGCAATCATCCCCGGCGGTGCTTCCGCCAAGGTGATGCGCTGTGATGAGGTGCTCAAGGATCGCAACCCTGACGGCACCGTGCGCGAGATGAGCGTGTTTGATATCCCGCTGGATTTGGACTCCATCGCCAAGTTCGGTTCCATGAGCGGTTCCGGCGGCGTGATTGTGATGGATGATTCCCGCAGCATGCCCAAGATGCTCAACAACCTCAACCGCTTCTTTGCCTGGGAATCCTGCGGACAGTGCTCCCCCTGCCGCGAGGGCAACCCGTGGATGCTCAAGCTCTCCACCCGTATCTGTGAGGGCAAGGGTTCCCCGGAGGACGTAGATTTGCTCAAGTCCGTGGCAGACAACATCTGCGGACGCACCGTCTGCGCTTTCGGCGAGGCCTGCTCTTGGCCCACTCAGGCATTTACCACCAAGTTCCGGGAAGAGTTCCTGGCGCTCACCAAGCCCATCAACGCCCTCAAGGCACACTCCCCGGAGACAGCCGAGGCGCGCAAGTACCTGATTCGCGAAGACTAAACCTCTCTCTTAACTTCATGAGCTCTATTCCCGCAATACTGCCGAAGGACGCCGCTGCCGCAGCCGGCAAGGTCAATGTCCAGATCAACGGCACATGGTATCAATTCCCCAAGGGCACCCGTATCGTGGATGCCTGCAACTCCGTGGGTGCGCACGTGCCCACCTTCTGCTATCACCCGAAGCTCTCCGTGGTGGGTTCCTGCCGCATGTGTCTGGTGGAACAGGGTATGCCCCCCCGCCTGGCTCCCGGTGCTGCCCCCACCTATGATGAAAACGGCTATCAGCCCATCTCCTGGATGCCGCGTGCCGTCATCGCCTGCGCCAACACCGTGTGCGAGAACATGGGTATCCGCACCAACAGCAAGATGACCGAAGAGGCGCGCAAGGGCGTGCTGGAGTTCCTGCTGACCAACCACCCGCTGGACTGCCCCATCTGTGACCAGGCCGGCGAATGCAAGCTTCAGGAATACACCGCCGACTACGGTCGCGGAACCCACCGTTTCACCGAGGCCAAGACCAAGAAGGGCAAGAATCTGCCCATCGGTCCGCGCGTGAATCTGGATCAGGAGCGCTGCGTGCTCTGCCGCCGCTGCGTGCGATTCATGAAAGAAATCGTGGGCGAGGAAGTGCTGGGCGTAGTCAACCGCGGCACGCACAACGCCATCTCCTGCTACCCCGGCACCACGCTGGACAGCAATTACTCCATGAACACCGTGGATCTCTGCCCCGTGGGTGCACTCACCAGCAAGGATTTCCGCTTCCAAATGCGCGTGTGGTTCCTCAAGAGCACGCCGACCATCGATGTGAACTGCGGCACGGGTACCAATATCAACATCTGGACACGCGAGAGCAAGGTGTACCGCATCACCCCGCGCCAGAATGATGAGGTGAACAGCTGCTGGATGCCGGACAGCCACCGCCTTAACTACAAATACATCAACGCTCCCGAGCGTCTGCTCACCCCGCTGGTCAAGACCGATGCCAAGGCACCGCAGCGTCCCACCACCTGGGATTCCGCGCTCAACCTTGTCGTGGAGCAGCTGCACAAGTGCGCTCCCACGGAAACCGCCATCGTAGCATCCGCCCGCATGACCAATGAGGAGCTCTACATGGTGCGCGCCCTGGCTCGCCAGCTCGGCATCACCAAGCTCGACATCGTTTCCCGCAAGGGTGCCGGTGACAACATGCTGGTGAGCGAAGACCGCAACCCGAACACCAACGGTGTGAAGATGATTCTGGGCAAGACCGGCACCGGTCTGAACGCCATCCGCCGCGGCGTGCGCAACGGCACCGTCCGTTTCGTCATTGCTCTGGGAGAAGACCTAACCTCCCCGGAAGCCGGCTTCACGAAGGAAGATCTGGAAGGACTGGACTACCTGCTCACCATCCACCACAGCGAAAATGAAACCACCCGCATGTCCGACGTGGTGCTGCCCGGTGTGACCTTCGCAGAGAAATACGGCACCATGATTAACGTGGCAGGCCGTATCCAGCGTCTGAACAAAGCCATTGAACCGCTGGGCGAGTCCCGCTCTGACTGGGCCATCTTCCGCGATGTGTCCGAGCGTCTGGGCTGCGACTGCGTAAAAGTGATTGCCTGCCCCACACCGATGATGGTGCTGGAGGAAATGGCACAGGAGTTCGAGCCGATGAAGGGCCTCACCTGGGGCAACATCGGCAATGAGGGTAAGGTGATACTCAACACGGGCGTGACCATCCCCCTCATTGAGCGTGAAAAAGCCAAGAAATAACGAATCAACACCAACGTAACATAAACCTGATATGATGGACGCTATCTTAAATTGGTTCGACAACCTGCTGGAAAACGACATCTGGTTCTACCTGATTACCACGGTAATCAAGTTGGTGCTGATGTTTGCCGTTATTCTGGCATTTGTTGTCCTTTCCGTGTGGATTGAGCGCCGCGTGGCCGGCTGGATTCAGGACCGCCCCGGTCCCAACCGTGCCGGCATTCCGCTGACGCTCTTCAAGCGCTACGGCAGTAAGGAGAAGCAGCCTCTCAAGAACGTGCTGCACTACTTCGGTATCCCGGAGACCTGCTGGATTGCCAAGCTCTGCACCTGGCTGAAGCTCGACCGAGACATCCCGACTTTCGGTCTGATGCAGCCCTGTCTGGACGGCGGCAAGCTCTTCCTCAAGCAGGAAAACACCCCCTCCTACGTGCGTAAAATCTATTTCATCATCGCTCCCATGCTGGTGCTGGGCCCGCCCATGGTGGCAGCTGCGGTGGTGCCTTTTGCCTCCTCCGCATCCACCTGCTGGGGTGATATCAACATGGTGGTGGCCAACATCGGCATCGGCCCGCTGTGGATTTTTGCCATCTCCGGGCTCTCCGTCTACGGTATCACCATGGCCGGCTGGTCCTCCAACTCCAAGTTCCCGTTCCTGGGCGGTCTGCGCGCCACGGCTCAGCTCATCTCCTATGAGGTGGCCATGGGGCTTTCCATCATCCCGCTGCTGATGATGTTCGGCACGCTCAACCTGCAGGACATCGTGAGCAGCCAGGCCTCCGACGGCTGGACGCTGCTGCCGCTGTGGGGTGAAGGACTGAGCCTCCAGCGCTGGGCGCTCATGGTGCCCATGGTGCTCAGCTTCATCATCTTCGTGACCTGCGTCTTTGCAGAGGCCAACCGTACGCCCTTCGATATGGCGGAGTGTGAAACCGACCTGGTGGGCGGTTACCACACGGAATACTCCTCCATGAAGTTTGCTTCTTTCTTCATGGGTGAATACGCCGCCATGGTCATCGGTTCCGCGCTGGTGGTCACGCTCTTCCTGGGTGGCTGGTCCATCGGCTTCGGTGCGGATGAAGCGCTCCACGCCTGGTGCGACTGGGTGGCCGTCATCTGCCAGTTCCTCATGTTCATCATCAAGCTGCTGGCTTTCATCTTCTTCTTCGTGTGGGTGCGCTGGACACTGCCGCGCTTCCGCTGGGATCAGGTGATGAAGCTGGGTTGGCTCGTCTTCCTGGAGCTGGCCGTAGCCAACATCTTCCTGACCGCCGCCGTACTGTATTTCATCAAGTAACCCCTTACACTCATCATGTCTTACATCAAAATCAAACGGCCCAAGTTCTCCATCCTGGACAAGGTCTACGTGGTGGAGCTCGTGAAGGGGCTCTGCATCACCTTCAAGCACCTGGTGCTTTCCCTGCTGGGCAAAACACCCGCCAAGAAGGAATTCAACGGCAAGGGCGTGGGTGCCTGTATGCCCTTCCCCGAACAGCGCTGGGATGACCGCCTGCCGGAATACTACCGCGGCGCCCCCACCCTGGTGCGCGGCGAGGACGGACGCGAGCGCTGCGTTTCCTGCCAGCTCTGCGAGTTCATCTGCCCGGCACGCGCCATCACCGTGACCCCCGGTGAGGTTTCCCCGGACAGCGGCTGTCAGAAACAGGAAAAAGCTCCCAAGGAGTTCGAGATTGACATGCTGCGCTGCATCTACTGCGGCATGTGCCAGGAAGTCTGCCCGGAGCAGGCCATCTTCCTCTCCAAGGAATACCTCATCACCATGACCGATCGCAAGAACGCCGTCCGCAACAAGGAGACGCTCTACCGCCTGGGCGGCACGCGCAAGGGTCTGGTCAACAAGTGGAACCAATACAAATAATATACCGCCATGTTTGAATCCGCCATTTGTCAGATTATCTTTTACGTGTTTGCGGCACTGGCAGCTCTCTGCGCCATCGGCGTGGTTGCCTTCCGCAACCCCGTGGCTTCGGCCATGAACATGGCTCTGAGCTTCGGTTTCACCGCTGCCATCCTCTTCGGCATGGGTGCTCAGTTCCTGGGCATTGTCCAGCTCATTGTCTACGCCGGCGCCATTCTGGTGCTCTTCCTCTTCGTCGTGATGATGCTCGACGTGAAGGCTGAGGAGCACTCCGGGCTGATGCCCATGGTGGTGGGCGTTGTCGTTGCCTCCATCTTTGCCGGAATCGTCACGCACGTTGCCCTGCACCTGCCGGGTGCTCAGGACGGCGCCTGCCCGGTCATCACCGCCTGTGAAAACATTGATGCACTGGCAGTGACAGATACCCCCAAGGCAGAAGCAGCCGCTCCGCAGCAGACGGGCTTCGGCGGCTCCCTGCCGCAGCTGGACAGCAAGGCCGCCAATCTGGCAGCCAACCCCGGCATGAGCCCGGAAGCCGCCGCCAACGCCGCGGGCTACCCGGACGTGAAGCTGCTGGGCAAAACCCTGTTCACTCAGTACAACATTGCCTTTGTCATCCTGAGCTTTGCCCTGCTTTCCGGCACGGTGGGCGCTGTGGCTCTGGCCCGCAAGATTCGCAAAGACTAACCCCTTTCACACACACCCATGACAATTCCGTTAGCACATTACCTGATTCTCTCAGGCATCCTGTTCTCCATCGGGCTGGCCGGGGTACTCATCCGCCGCAACATCCTCGTGGTGTTCATGTGCCTGGAGATGATGCTCAGCGCGGCCAACATCTCGCTGGTGGCATTCTCACGCGCTCAGGGTACAGAAGGTATCCCGGTGTATGATGCACAGGTGCTTTCCCTCTTCATCGTGGCCATAGCCGCAGCTGAAGTCTCCATTGGTCTGGCACTTATCGTAGCCATGTTCCGCGCCCGCCGCACGGTGGACAGCTCCGCCCTCAACACACTCAAAGACTAACCCCACCGCAATACAGATATGATACAGAATCTTCCCTGGCTCTTCCTCGTACTGCCGCTGCTGGTGGCAGCCATTGACTGGGTGGTCTTCCACAAATGCCCCAAGACGGCGGCTACGCTCTCCATCCTGTCCGCGCTGGGCACATTCGCCCTGTGTGTTGCCTACCTCTCCGGCTGGCAGACCGGCACGCCGGATATCTACACATGGATGCCCACCGGCAGCGATGCTACATCGCTGCATCTGGGGCTGACCATGGATGCGCTTGCCATGCGCATGATGCTGGTGGTAACCGGTATCGGTCTGCTGGTGCACATCTTCTCCATCGGTTACATGAAGGGCGACAGCTCCAACCTGAGCCGCTACTTTGCCGGGCTGAGCATCTTCATGTTCAGCATGAGCACTATCGTGCTGGCAGACAACCTGGCCATGACCTTCATCGGCTGGGAAATGGTGGGCTTTTCATCCTACCTGCTCATCGGTCACTGGTTCCACAAGTCCAGCGCTGCCGATGCCGCCAAAAAGGCGTTCATCACCAACCGCGTGGGCGACTTCGGCTTCCTGCTGGGTATTCTGCTCACCCTCGGTGTGTTCGGCACACTGTCCTTTGCCGACATGAGCGGCAAGGCTGCCGCCGTTCCCGCCTGTCTGCTGACCGCTACCGTCATCTGCCTCTTCTGCGGTGCCATCGGTAAGTCCGCTCAGTTCCCGCTCCATGTGTGGCTGCCGGATGCCATGGAAGGTCCCACGCCCGTTTCCGCTCTCATCCACGCCGCCACCATGGTGGCAGCCGGTGTGTACATGATGGTGCGTCTGCAAATCAGCATGGGTACCGGTGCCTTCACGGAGACCGCCTGCATGGTTATTGCCACCGTGGGTGCCATCACCGCCGTGATGGCCGCCATCATCGCCACCCAGCAGGATGATATCAAGCGCGTGCTTGCGTACTCCACCCTGTCTCAGCTGGGCTACATGGTCATGGCCGTGGGTCTGCTGGCAGGAGAAGCCGCCATGTTCCACCTGTACACGCACGCCTGGTTCAAGGCTCTGCTCTTCCTGGGTGCCGGTGCCGTCATCGTGTGCTGCCACCACGAGCAGGATATCTGGAAGATGGGCGGGCTGGCCCGCCGCATGCCGGTAACCGTGCTCTGCTTCCTCATGGGCACCTTCGCCCTCATCGCCGTCCCCGGATTCTCCGGCTTCTTCTCCAAGGAAGCCATCCTCGATGCCGCCATCGTCAACCACCCCACCTTCTTCTGGATTGGAGTAGGTGTGGCCGTGCTTACCACCTTCTACATGACCCGCCTCTGCCTGGTGGCCTTCTTCGGTCCGGCACGCGCTCACGGTGCAGCGGAGGCACGGGAGGCGTCTCCCAGCATGCTGTTGCCTCTGCTGGCACTGGCCGTCATGGCTATCATCTCCGGCTACGGCTTTGTGGCTGACTATCTGGTACCCGCTGAGGGCTTCCACGCCCACGGCTTCCACTTTGGCTTCACCTTCTACGTGAGCCTGGGTGCGCTGGTGCTGGGACTTCTGGTTGCCATCGTGGTCTACGGTTTCGGCAAGCGCAGCGCTGATCCGCTGAGCGGCAACTTCATCTCCGCAGCTCTCCGCAAGCGTCTCTATATAGATACCATCTATGACAAGGGACTGGTAGGCGGACTGCAGCAGTGCGGGGCACACATCATCGAGTTCATTGACTCTGCCCTCATTCGCGGTCTGCTGGTACAGGGCACAGCCTGGCTGGTGAGATGCATCGGCGTCCTGCTCAGCCGGATTCAGTGCGGTTCGCTCCGTGCGTACACCTGCGTGGCAGGTCTGGGTCTGCTCATCATTATCGTTCTCATCGCCCTCTAACACTAACCTGACATTACAATCATGCTTATCTGGCTTATTCTTATACCTGTGATTGCGGCCGCACTGATCGGTCTGCTGCGCACGCCGGGTCGCTTAACGGCGATAACGGCTGCCGCCGTCATGCTTGTGTTGGGCGTGGGAGCCATACTGTGCTCCACCCTCTGCCCGGAATGCAGCAACGCCTGCCTCTCCACCGTCTGCGGCACGCCGATTCAGTTCACGCTCGGACTGCCCTTCAGCAAAATCATGGTGCTGCTGGCACTGCTGGTGACCCTGGCAGCCACCATCGGTATGAAAGCACCGAACAAGGACGCCGAGCGCAGCTGGGGCATTTCTTCCCTGCTGCTTTCCGCCGGTGCCATCGGCGCATTCATGTCCGACAACATCATCGCCTTCTACGGTTTCCACGAACTGGCCCTCATCCCGACCTTCATCATGATTGGCTGCTACGGCCGCGGCGACCGCCGCAACACCGCGTGGACGGCCACCATCTACCTGGGCATCGCCTCCATGGTGCTGCTGGCTGGTCTGCTCCTTCTCTGCTCGGAGATGCACGCCTGGAGCTTCAGCGGCATTGCAGCCTCGGTGAAAGCCGGCATCATGCCTGCCTCCACCTGCCTCATCGGCGCCCTGCTGCTGGTGGGCTTCGGCACGCTGGTATCGCTGTTCCCGTTCCACACCTGGGCAGCCCCGGCCTATGCCAGCGCCCCCACACCCATTGCCATGCTGCATGCCGGTGTGCTCAAGAAGTTCGGTCTGTACGGCCTGTTCACCCTCGCCTACATCTTCGGCGACAAGTGCCAGGCCCTCTTCGGCTGCTGGAACAACTGGCTGCTCATCATGCTGCTGGGCAACGTGCTCTGGGTGGGCTATGTGACCATCTCCCAGAGCCGCCTCGACAACATGCTCGGTAACTCCTCCGTGATGCACATGGGCTACATCTTCCTGGCCTTTGCCGCCTACATCGCCTGCAACGGCAACAACGAGCTCGCCTTCCAGGGGGCCGCCATGCTCATGCTGGCACATGGTCTCACCATTGCCCTGCTCTTCCTGCTCACCGGCCAGATTGAAGCCCAGACCCGCCCGCTGGAGCTCGACTGCATGGGCGGCCTGGGCAGCAAGCTGCCGGCTCTCGGCTTCCTCTTCGGGCTGGCAGG
>JAZNLU010000039.1:0-10030 GCA_045579245.1 Akkermansia sp. | reverse complement strand
GTTTTGTGTTATAATGCAGAAATGTATATTCTTATTGACCAGTTGGAAGCAGTTGAAGATCCAAGAACAGGCAATGCTAAGCGGCATAAGCTAGGGGATATTCTCTTTATTGCCATAGCTGCCGGTGTCGCAGGAGCTGACACATGGTACGAAATTGTGGAATATGCACATACGCACGAGGCTTTTTTTCGTAAGTACCTCGAATTACCGTCCGGGATTCCCTCACACGATACGTTCAATCGGGTATTCGCCATCATGGATACCAGGATTCTTGAGGAAAATTATCAGCAATGGATAAAACAATATATCAGTCTCAAGCCAGGGGAGGTAATCAGCATTGATGGAAAAACAATAAGGGGAGCAGGAGAACGAGGAGACACCGGCTATGTTCACATGGTGACGGCCTGTCAGACGGAGACAGGAATGTCACTGGGGCAGATTAAGGTGGATGAAAAGAGTAATGAGATAGTGGCTATTCCCAAACTGCTGGATATGCTCGAAGTAAAAGGTTGCACCATCACTATCGACGCAATGGGTTGTCAGACAAAGATTGCAGAGAAGATAATTGAGAAGAAGGCTCGTTATGTACTAGCAGTCAAGGAGAACCAGAGGCGATTACACGAGGAGATTCTGGAGACTGTAAAGATGGTAAAACCAACAGGCATACACAAGGAAGTGGATGCGGACCACGGACGAGTGGAAGAGAGAGTATGCCGGGTTTATCGCGACCTGTCCTTTATCAGTGCCTGTTGGAATTGGCCTAAGCTGAGCGCTCTGGTAGAGGTTGAACGTCGTTCTTTTAACAAAAAGACACAGGAAGAGAGCATCGAAAAACGTTATTTCATCACCAATATGCCGCGTGGTGAGGTGGCGCGAATTGCGCATGCAATCAGAAGCCATTGGGTTGTTGAAAATGGCTTGCACTGGACATTGGATGTGGTGTTTGATGAAGACAGAAGCCGCAAACGTGTGGGGAACGCTGCTGAAAACTACTCTCGTTTAATGCGTGTGGTAATGAGTCTGCTCAAAAGAGATCGTCAGCGGCCTGGATTCGACAAGCCGCTGAGACGCAAGCGCAAACTTGCTGCTTGGAATACGGCAGAATTGGAACGTATCCTCTTTGGCTTACCGGGCGAAAATAATTAAATCCAGCGCTTTACTCCTTTATTGCCCTTTTGTCATATTTCTAATGCGTCTGCCCTGGCTTATCCGGCTAAATTGTCACATGCGGGATAGGGATAGGGAGGGATTGAATCTGGTCAGATGTTGAACGGTAACTGTTATTCTGGTTTCTAACCAGTTGTTATGAGCGAGAAAATAAGCGATCCGGTCTGGTCGAGACTGGACTGGGGGCCGTATGCTGTGCTGATTCTGGTGGCTGCGGCGGTGGATTTGTGTTTCCCGCTGTGGCAGGTGTCCGCCTTTCATTCACCTGGCATAGGCACCGGTATCGGCGCGCTGCTGTTCATCGGTGCCATTCTGTTGATGCGCGGTGGCGTTACGAGACTCGAGCAGGTTTTTCTGGTACTGCTGGGGTTGATAGGTTTTTCCGGTCTGCTGGCCTGCGGCCTCGGCTACGTACAGGTGGGGCAGCCTTTCCTTATGGCTGCCAGTGTGTATGAGCTCGAAAAGCAACTCGGTACCGAGTTCATGGATGTGAACGCCGCGCAGGTCCGGTACCAGATGCAGGGCTTCTTCTCCCGTCTCAAGATTGCGGCGCTTGCATGGGAAGAAAAGCATGACTCCTGGACCACTTGGACACTACGTTGCGTCTGGGACTGCCGGGCAGCAGAACATATCCTCGGGCGCCCCATCGCCGCGCATCCCGTAGAACCCTCACACTGAGATGACTGTTACCCGCATCCAGACTTTCGCCCACCCTCTGGCTAAGGAGTGGTGGCAGTTGTATGAAGCCGCCTTTCCTGCCAGTGAGCGGCGCGCCGCAGAGCACCATGCTGCCGCTTTGGGTGATGCTGCGTTTCACTGCCTGCACCTGGCGGATGAAAATGGCTTTGTGGGGATTCTGAGTTATTGGAGACTGGGATGCGTCACCTATGTTGAGCACCTCGCCATATCCCCGGAGCGCCGTGGGCAGGGGCTCGGGCACCAGGCTTTGCAGCTGGTGCCGCAACCCTTCATTCTCGAGATTGAACCGGTGACTGATACCCAGACGGCCCGGCGCCTGGCTTTCTATGAGTCGTGCGGTTTGGTGCGCCTCCCCCAGCCACACGTGCAGCCCGCGTATCAGGCCGGACTGCCGGATGTGCCGCTCTGGCTCCTTTCTCGTCCTGCGCTCGATGCCGCTTCCGTGGCGCATTTTGAGGAAATGTTTCTCGCTGTCCCTATGCGTTACCGTTGGAGTGGCCTGTGCTGAGTTTGCCCAGCCTGTTTCTGGACGGAAAGCCCCACAAATGACGAGTTGGAATCGGGGGGGGCGAATGAGGTGCCCTCTTGTAGATGGGGTGTTGTTTTGTAAAAGTTAAATAGTTTTGCAAACGGAGATGAAGTTGAGATGATGCGTAATACGAATATACTTAATGTATAGGGAAGTAGAATACATTTCTTGCTTGACTTGACATTCTAAGAAATTAGAATGTGAACTTCGCGAGATAGTTTTCCGTAGTTAATAAATCTCTCTCTTATGTGTCCGAACCGTTGTACAACCAAAGTATATTTTTGTGGCTTATTATATTGCTGGATGGCTCTATCTTGTTTGCTAAGAAGTGAATTGAGCTGGCCTACCCGCATGGTATGGGCTGTTTCCCGGGCATCTGCATGCGCGTTCAGTTGCTGATTTTTTTTGATTTTTCTGTTTTCTCACATTTTACTAAATCTTTACTATGTCTGCTTCCCTTGTCAATTCCGCTTACGATTACCTTGTAACCAACCTCAATGATTCGGGCGAAGGCTCACTGCGCAGCATTCTGGATGCTCTTGAGGCTGCCTCTGTTTCCTCTGGTTCTGTAACAATTGGGTTTGATGCCTCGCTGGCCGGGGGCACCATCAATCTGGAGTCCTCGCTGCCTACGATAACCTCCTCTCTGCAGGTTGTGATAGATGGCCCCCAAGGGGGAATCACGCTTGCCGGGTATGGTTTGGAAACAGACAGCAAACTCACGCTGAACAACATTGCGCTGCCGAGCCTCACCGTGCAGGAATCCGGCTCTATTCAGGGGAGTGGTATCGTGTTTACCGGCAGCGGCGCAGTGCTGGATATGCGGATTTATTCGGATCTCTCTAAGCTGCAGGCGAGTGCCACCAGTTCGGATGCTTACGTCAATATCTCCAACTACGTGTCTGAGATGAGCCTGCCCGCGCTGGGGGAACAAGAAGGAGCCCTTTCCTCCTACCATGTGGGGGCTGAGGACTACTGGTTCACCGTTACTGACTGGCAGATAGGTGCCGGGGTGGATGTATGCCTGATGAGCTATATCTCGGTTTATTCCGGCGCTCATCTTACTCTAGGGGAAGGTGCGTCTCTGCACTCCGTCATCGGGGATGAAGGATACAACATGGGGGGCATTTCCATCGGTTCTGATTCTTACGTTTCTGCCACAGATGCTGTTATCAATGTGCCTGTCAACATGTATGGTGGGGGTAAGTTTGCCGAGGGCTCATCGCTTACTTACCTTTACACTGATGAACCGCTGATTGTAGCATGTGAAGATGCCTCTAATCCATTAGCCGGTGTCTCACTGTCAATGGGCGAGGGTACGAGCATCTGGTATGAATTCTACGATATCACGGATACGTTTGCAGGAGATTTGAGCGTTCTTACTGCTGAGAAGATAGCGCCGCTTTCAATCGATGGTTGCGAGGCAATAGTTGGCTGTTCCATATACGATGGTGAGACTGTCACGATTGAGGAGAACGTGCATGTTTCAGTAGATGCTTATATAGGAGGCGGAAAACTCATCTGCAAGTCCGGTAGTGTCATCAAGGGCGAAGTCTCGGTCTCTGACGGTGGCATCGTGGAATCGGACAATGCCACATTTGAGTCAATAAGCGTAAGAAATGCTTCTTCAGAAAGTCTGAAGGGCAGTTTCATATTCAGCGGAGAGGTCTGCTTCTCGACTCTTGAATGTGCAGAAGAAATTCTTGCCGGACTTACATATTCAACAGCAAGCGGAGAAGAGGTGGTGCTCTGCATCGATGATTACTCCGCTTCCGGCGTTACTGTCATCAACGGTGAAGTGCTTCGCGCCGTCCCGTTTGAGGGCTTTGCTAAAATGAACTATGGATCCGTGAGTGCGGAAGGCGGTTCAACTGTCATTGTGAATAATTTGCATGGAGAGGATATCCCCTACGTTTATTCCGACACAAGGGCGACTGTGATTTACAACGCCTGCACGTTCTCGAGCGATAATTACATAGGCTGGAACGGGGGAGTAACTGAGTTCCATGGAGTTGATTTCAACAATTCCACTCTCGCCCTGAATGTGTGGAGTGGTGGGGAAAATTCGTTCAAACTGACGGGTTGCTCTGGAATCTCGAGAATCAATGTATCTTGCTATGACGAAACGGCAAATTTGGTGATGACAGGGAATGATTTCTCCCAGACTCAATTCTCTATTGAGAATCTGCCCGAATCCGCCACTATTGACTTATCCGGCAACTATTGGGGCACAACGGATCTGGAAGAAATCCGTGCCCGCCTGGGGGAATATGCTGATTTTGTGAATCTGGGCTATGTGTTGGATGCCGCGCCGGAGCAGACTCTTCGCTTGAGTGTCACCACAGATGCTGCATCCGGCGCCGGTTCTCTGGCTGAAGCCCTGGCTTCTGTGGCGAATGATGCCTGTGTCGTTATCACTATCGATGAGTCCCTGGCCGGCAAGACTTTCTCCTTGCCTCCGAACTATCCTTTCCCCGGTAACCGCCTGATTGAATCCTCCGCTCTCGTCACCTTGGATGCCGGAGAAGGAGAGCTTACTGTTTCAGCCAATGCAACACTGGGGCTCAGCAACATCTCATTGAAGGGGGCTTCCATCAACGTGGCCGGGAGCCTCACTGCGGTGAATGGCACGCTGGAAAGCACCAATCCCGTGGCAGTGGCTGAAAACGCCTCGCTCGCTTTGCAAAATGTTGAAGTGGCTTCTGTTGCCGCAGCTGCCGGTGCCTCCCTTTCCCTGAAAGATTGCTCCGGCATTACTTCGCTCACTCTGGATTTCTCCGGCGACTACCATTTCGAAGGGTGCGATTTCTCCAGCACCGCCTTTACCTTCACAGGTGAGAGCGATGGCCGCACGATAGACTTTGTTGATTGCGAATGGGGCACGGAGGATATCGATACCCTGTTTGAGAAGTTCGGGGATGCCTGGGAGCATGTTTCTGTAGATGGCAAAAACTATGTGCCGGGTGGCATAATCACGGTTACGAACACCGCATCGGAAGGTTCAGGTTCGCTCGCCTGGGCATTGCAGACTGCGGCCAATAGCTACGGCTCAACCGTTGTTAAGTTTGATTCCTCTCTTGCTGGGCAGACGATTGAACTTAGCGAACAGCTGCTTCTGGAGGGCTCTTGCAGTATTGAAAATCTGGCAGAGAATCCTGTTATAATCGCCGGTAAGGGCTTTTCCATCTCCTCTCCTGTCACTCTGTCTGATATGGTGCTGCCTGCCATCACCCTGAGGGGGGATTCTGCTGCTATCCTGGGCAGCGGTAATGAGCTCACGTCAACGCAGGCCATCGTGTTGGAATCGTTCGGCGGAGATGCTATTGAAGCCATAAATCCGGCAGCATGGTCTGCTTCTGCCGAAGGAGCTTATGTGCTGATTGACAGTATTTCTTCCGATTGCTCATTTGAGCCCATTACCGATTTCCTTCCGGGTGGGTACCGTGTCGAATCCTACATGCAGGTGAATGGTGCTGTAACCCTCAAGAATGGAGCGTGCCTGAATTTTGCTGAAGGAATCTCCATGAATGTCGTGGATTCATTTACGGCTGAGTTTGATACTCCTGCGGACGCCATCACAGGTGCATCATATATTGAGGTGTATAATTGCGCGAAACTGCTGCTGAAAAATGCTAACCTGAATGCAACCGGTATTTCGTTGTATGGTTATTCCTCACTGGTGGCAGAGGGCGGCACTTTTGAAGCCAGCCTTTTGGTTGACGATGGATCGGAGATCAGCCTTACTGATGTGACCGTGTCGGGGGACGTAGATAATTACGGGGAATTGGCGCTCAAAGATACCACCGTGCAAGGCATCATCGCCGTGGACGGTGATACGATCCTGGAAAACGTCACATGCAGCACCCTGGCCCTGCGTTCAGGTTCGCTTAATGTTACCGGTACAGATGGACTTACCCTGACGGATGAAAAGGCCATTCAACTGTCGAGTGGTTTCAAGGGAACGGTTTCAGAAGTTCTTGCTTTTACCCCGCTGACCATTGAGTCACCGACTGCTTATGCTGAGATTTATGGGGAGCTGGGCTCCTGCACCTTAGATGATGTGAGCACCTTGTTGCCGGGCGGATACCGTGTCCATGGCTACATGCGTGTTCCCGAGGGCGAAACTGTCATCCTGGGAGGAGGCGTGAATCTGGAGGCCTATAGCTATGATATCACAGTGGATGGAACGCTGCGCGTGCTGAATGAAAACTCAACATCTGTCTTCTCCGGCGGTGGCTGGAGCGTGCAGAACGGCGGCACCCTTGAAATCCGTAATGCCGAGATGCTCACCGCCAATTCTCTGGTTGTGGGTAGTGGAGCTTCGCTTATCATGGAGGGCTGCTCTCTTGATTTCAATTATTCCTACGGAGAATTGACAGTATATGAGGGCTCGTCGGTTTCCCTGCGTGATTGTTGCCTTAATGGAAGAAATGTCAGCATCAGTGGAGCTGGCAGCACCATCTCCCTGAACGGCGTGGAGTCTATCGGCGCTTTGAGTCTGGTGGACGGCAATACCTACATCCTTGAAAATTGCGATTTCTCCACCACCGAGTTTATCATGGATGATTTCTCCGGAGCTTCGGAGATTGTCTTTACAAAATGCTATTGGGGCACAGAGGATGAAAGCGCAATTCTGGAGCGCTTCGGCGACTACGCGGAAAGTGTTACCATCGATGGGTTCATGGAAACTGAGCTGGTGACGTTCTACGTTACCTCAACGGAGGATAACGATGCCTCTGGTTCCCTCAGGTATGCCGTGACCCAGGCTATGGCCCTTACTGGAAACAAGCAAGGACTTATCCTGGTTGATGAGTCTCTGTCGGGCATGACCCTGAATCTGGGCGCTGACCTGACCATCGATCGCCAGCTGACCATAGAGTCTCAAGGTGAAGAACCGGTCAGCATCGCCGGTGCCTCTCTTGTTGTGTCGGGCGCGCTCTCTCTGCAGAACGTGGCTGTGCCCAGAATCGAAATGCTGGAGGGCGGCTCTCTCTGCGGCTCCGGTCTTGTCTCCACTGCGCAGGGTGAGTTCCTCTGTCTGAATGGTTTTACCGGTGATATCACAGATTCTCTGGCTGCATTTGATGAGAGCGTTTATGCTGAGGGTAACTACGTAGCCCTCCAATCCATCATCAGCGGCGAGACTCTCATTCTGGGTAACCCTGATTCCTCCGCTCAAACTGTCAATTACAAATTGCCACATGAGGACTATTATTATTTGGAGAATGGTACGGTGCTGCAACTGAATGCCGGCACAGCACTGGACCTTCAGAATAGCTATGCCACCTTTGCGGACGGCGCTGTTTTCCGCGCTGAAAATGCAGTTGTTCACACGCCTGATGCATGGGGCGGTCTTGACATGATAGAAGGATCAGCGATTCACGCTGTTAACACTCAGTTTTCAGTATATTCTTTGTATTTTGATATGACTGAGGTATACATGGAGGGGTGCACCACTTCTGATTGCTCGTATATCTCGTTCTATGGCAGCGTGGCACCGCAGGTGCTGAAGAACTGCGACATTGTGGCCAGCGGTATGTCTGCAACGGAATCTGCCGACCTGCGGATTATCGGTGGCTCTGTCAACTTGGACTATTCCATAGATGTATCCAGCGCCTCCCTTACGCTTGATGACGTCGATTACAAGGGAAATCTGTACGTTTATCCGTATGATGAAGCAACTTCAGTGACCATCACCAATTCCCGGATTGATGGTGAGCTGTATCTATCTCTCAATTCCTGTGCCTCCTACACATTGGAAGACAGCGATTTCACAAACGCCACGATTTGTTTTGAAGAGGTAAGCGAGGATTCTATCATCGAGTTCAATAACTGCACATGGGGCACGGATGACCTGTCTGAAATCTTCGCCCGCTTCGGTGATTATGCTGAGTATGTCCGCATTGATGGCCAGAGTGTGCCAGTGAATGATGGCATATATGAAGTCACTAGCGCAGACTCCTCGGGTGCTGGTTCGCTGGCTCAGGCTCTGGCCGCCGCCGCTTTGTTCGATGGCTCTGCCGAAATCCGCTTTGCCGCTTCTCTGGAAGGGGCGGAGCTGTCTCTGGATTCCTCCCAGCTCAGTTTCTCGAAATCCATGAAGCTGGTGAACGCCGGCTCCCTGCCTGTCACGCTCTCCGGTGTGAGCATTTCCTCCTCCGCTGATCTGCATCTGGAAGGTATAGCCCTGCAGAGCATCGCGCTGAGCGGTTCTGTAAAACTCTCCGGCTCCGGTGTGGTGCTGACCGGCAGTGGGCGTGTCATTGCTCTGGCTAATGCAGAGGCTGATTTGACGAGTCTGCAAGCCTCCGCCACTCAGGAGGACGCCTATATCGGTGTGACGGATGGCTACCTGACCAGCTCCAACACATACAGTGTGCTTGGTGACGGCCTGGATACATATCGGTTTGAGAACGGGCTTGATGTCTATCGCAATGCTGCGTTGACGATTGGTGAAGGGGTGGTGCTGGATTTCCCGAATTACGGCCGTGATTTCTGGATTGAGCGAGGCAGCACTCTGGTAGTCACTGGCGCCACCTTGAACCTGACCGGCCATTCTGCGGAGGATGGAAGAGACCTGAGCACTTTGCAGGTAGATGGTGTTGTCTCGCTGTCTGGCTGCACGATTAACGGCTATGCCGCCACACGGTGTGATAGCGATAGGGAAAACATCCGTGTGTCCGGCAACGGCAATTTGAGCCTGAGCGATTGCGTGCTCAATGATGTGAACTATTTCGATGTAGAGAGCGGCGGCACGGCCTCTATCAGCAACACTACGCTGCAGAACCTGACCAACAGCGGAACGGTGACTCTGGAAAATGCCTCATTGGACTACCTGACGCTGCATGGCGGCAAGGTGAGTGGCACTGCCACCTTGAATGGCAGTGGGCGTGTCATCACCATGGCAAGCGCTGAAGCAAATATATCAGATCTTGCAGCCACTGCTACCCAAGATGCCACCTATATTGGCGTGACAGATGGTTCCCTGACCAGCTCCAACGCTTACAATCTCCTCGGTGAAGGGCTGGATACCTACCGCTTTGAGAACGGCCTGGATGTTTACAACAATGCAAACCTGGTGCTGGGCGCGGGGGTAGTGCTGGATTTCCTGAATTATAATGGAGATTTCTGGATTGAACGGGGGAGCTCTCTTGTAGCCACAGGAGCCACGCTCAACCTGACCGGGCATTCATCGGACGCCGGCGGTAATCTGAGCAACCTGCGAGTGGAGGGTGTTGCCATACTGACTGATTGCACGATTAACGGCTACGCTGCCACCAGCTGCAACAACGATAGTGAAACCATACGCGTGAGCGGAAACGGCAACCTGACGCTGAGCAATTGCGAGCTCAATGATGTGAACTACTTCGATGTAGAAAGCGGCGGCACGGCCTCTATCAGCAACACTGCGCTGCATAGTCTGACCAGCGGCGGAACGGTGACTCTGGAAAATGTCTCATTGGACTACCTGACGCTGCATGGCGGCAAGGTGAGTGGCACTGCCACCTTGAATGGAAGTGGGCGTGTCATTAACCTGACGGGGGCAGAAACAGATATGACGGAGTTGTCTGCCTCTGCCACCCAGGAGGGCGCTTATATCGGCGTGACGGATGGCTCTCTGAATTCAGGCTCCGG
>JAZNLU010000038.1:0-13950 GCA_045579245.1 Akkermansia sp. | reverse complement strand
AGTCTTAAGGTAGAAGGCAACAATGAGCCCCATGACAAGGACACGGGACAATTAACCCGCTGTAACTTAATGCATCGCCTTATACCACCCCTGCCGGGGTTCATTTATATATGTTGGTATATTCCCGAGGTTACGCCGCTGGCACGGCTTCACACCCGGGCTATATTATACCGCCCCTGCGGGGCTCAATATTCCGTAGCCCGCAGGGCTGCCGAACCCGTGTCTTTATGAGGCTGAGGATTCTGTTGATTAAAAAAATGCACTTTTTGCCGTTTTTTGTTGCGGATTCGGTGCCGGGAAGTATTATCATATGCAAAGGAGATAGAGAATGCACGGACAAATGATGCGTAAAATATGTCGATATACCGGCTACATGCTGACCGGCTTGCTGATTATCCTGCTGTTGGTGGTGGGGGGCGGGGCTATATGGCTGTGGGGGTGGACGTGGAAAGGCTCTCCGACTTTCCATGAAAACTGGACGCCGGAGGAACGCGCTGCCATCACGGAGTTTGATGTCCACCTGCGGAAGCAATATTCCTCAGATGCTGTGGAGGCGATGATGTCTCACGCTCGAGCATTTCACCAAATTCCGGATGACGATTCCGTTTCCCCCGGCATAAAGGAGCGGCTCGCCGCTGCCTATGTTGCCCGCATGGTGGCTGCCCCCGTTTCCGGGATGTTGCACCGCTTTGCGGAAAGCGGTGATGCTGCTTCCTCAGAGACCTTCAGCTTTGACGGGGTGCAGGGGCTTACGCCCGCCATTGTTGCTGCTCAGACCGGGCATCTGAAGGCTCTTGAAGCGCTTGTGAAACATGGCGCTGACCCCAATGCTATCGCTTTCATAACAGACGAGTATACTGACAGCATGGAGGTTGATACCCCGATATCTCCCCTGCTGTATGGTCGATATACCACCGGTCGCAGTCTGCCGTGGGAAACGCGGCGGCAAACGGCTGAGTTTCTGCTGGCGCACGGGGGAAATCTCAATGCCTCACAACGTATCAACAAATTGAGTTGTGATATGGCTCTCATGCTGCGTACCCCGGAACGCGTAGCACCATGGGAGTGGGCATTGAATCACGGTATGCGGATGACTCCGGGAAATCTGAACCTGATTGTCTGCTTTGCAGAGGCTCGTCCTCTGCTGGAACGGGTTTTGCGGGAAAAATCGGTGGATGTGAATGATTGTTCCTCCTCCCGCACGGTGCTGCAGAGCTTGCTGTGTGTCCTGTTAAGACCTTATGATGAAGAAAGATGGCGTGCAGATCAGCCGGGAAAGATGATGGAATCGCATCTGGATATGTTGCTCGCAGCCGGGGCAGATCCTAACCTTATTCCGAAAGAGGCGGAACCGCAGCGCCCCGGTGAAAGCGATGAGGAATACGAGGAGCGTATTGATAACTCGGATGCCCTGAGAGATACACCGCTGAGTATCGCCACCAAGGCATTGGAACGTGCCGAACTTCCAGCCCATCGTGAGCTTTGTTTGCGCATCATCGAAAAACTGAAACTGGCAGGAGCAAAAACAAGTGATAAATGAAGGTCTGGCGACTGCCCCTATTATTCATAAATACACACTAAATGATGAACATGCCCACCATCCTACCCTTGCATGTGTGTTTCTCACGCCATCGTCAGGAAAATTGCAGGAAACGCGCAACAGAAACGACCGCTGAGAGTATCTGTTGATTAGAAAATTTGCACTTTTTGCCATTTTTTGTTGCGGATTCGGTGCCGGGAAGTCTTATCTTGTGTAAAGGAGGATAGATAATGCCCCAATTCTTTTTATCTCTATTGTGTATACTGTGTTTCCTGTGTAGTGAGGCTCAGGGGAAAGTTGGACCGCCGAAGCAGGTGAGTGGTATTAGTTTTGAGTGGAGCGGGGCTACGGTTGAACTAAGCTTGTATCGCGAACCTTATCAAATGCCGCGAACCAAGCCTATCCGCCAATTCTACCGTGCGACTATATGCACGAGAGATGGTAAGAAACGTGAATTGCAGGAGGAAGCTTCTCCCATTTCACCTTCATTCGAGGCTGATGTGCAGATGATTCGCTACGGCGATATTCGCGCAGAGTTTGCTGAGGGTAGGGAGGATGCGCAGGTGCGGCTTGGTAAAAATGCACACGTGCGCTTATATTCGCCCCGGGTAGATGAGCCTATCACGGTGCGGGCTCGCAGGATGAGTATCCGCTTGAATATAGAGCGCTCCGGCGGAAAAGAATATTTATGTGCCACCATTACCCCGCGAAAAGGAAAGCCTCGCACGGTGCGAACATTCCTGTGGAATGTTGGCACGGGCATCCCGGCGCAGATTGTATCTATAGAACCCGGGTTGAAGCAGCCGGGGTGGAGTTTGTTCCTGTCCGTGCAGGTGGGCTCTTTGCGCTGTATATTGACTGAGGATGGCAGCTTCGTTACGTGTCAGTCCCCGGCAATACCGCCGAGATAGATAATTCGTTATGACCATGCTCTTCAACTTCCTCCATGTAGAGCTCAGAAGCATTTGCCGGCAGGTATGCGTAAGCTGACAGTACAAGGAAAGAGCTGTTCCGGCATTACGGCAAATGAGCAATTCTTCCACGACCTCTCGGAAAAGTCGGCTGTGTATGCAACCGATGCTCATCAATATTACGCATATCCCCTGAGTGCTGTTTTATTTCTTGCGGTAGATGTTCCCTTGTCCATAGTTGCTATAATGCTTCTTTCATTGTAGTAGGTATTGTGAGTGTACCGTTTGTTTCTTTAAATTCGTCATTCGTAAAACCACGTATCCCAAATCTTTGGGATACGTATGGGACCGGGGATATGTTGATGAAAAATACTTGTTTTCGGCTGTATTTCATGATAGATTGAGCGCACGCATATCTCCCAATATAATCTATGAAAACACGTTTTTTACCCTTTGTTCTTTCCGCCGGAT
Organism: Akkermansia sp.; assembly: GCA_045579245.1. Lineage (GTDB taxonomy): Bacteria > Verrucomicrobiota > Verrucomicrobiia > Verrucomicrobiales > Akkermansiaceae > Akkermansia. Next base: position 11,028 of record JAZNLU010000038.1, on the reverse strand, counting down.
TGCTGGTTCTGCCGCTTGTTCCCGTTTCTGCACAGGTGGAAACTCCATCTGCTCCCGTTGAAATGAGTCAACAGCAGTTGAGTGACAGTCTGAATGTGTTGATGGACGCGGCGCTGTCCTGTATGAAGCAGATTCAGGATGCGGGCTCGGCGGCTTCTGCTCTCCCAGCTATGTTGGAAATTATCATGAAGATTGAGGCTTTGGGGGATCAGTCCCGCGCTGCCGGACTGGAACCGAGTGAGGAGATGATGAAGAAAATGGAGGAACAATCGCGCTTGATCGAAACGGAGGTTAAGCGCATTGCTGAGGCAGATTTTTACGGCGATAAACAATTGAAGCGTTTCTGCCGAGATACGTTCGGCGATGCGCTGGAGGGAGATTATACGGATGATATTCCGGCTGCAACGCCGGAAATCATCCGGAAACTCGTTGAATCACGCAGGGAAAACATCGACCGTGTTTTGACAGATTTCAGCAGCATGTTGAAAGGCGGTCCGGGCTTCACCCGGGAAACAGCCTGGCAGATTTTGACGCAGGACAACTATGCCGTGCGCTTTGAGTATTTTCTCATGTACCGCATGCAGCTGACGGAGAACAAAACACAGGCATTAGTGGAGAAAGACGGGCGCTATTACGACTGCCATGAAATCATTGCAGAAGTGGATGGAGAGGAATATATGGTGCAGCAGTGGTTTGACATAACGCCCTATTATCAGGAATACTCCAAGCATTTTGAGGAAGAGGAGAACGAGCAGCAATAACAGCAGCTCTCGCTCACCCCTCTCAACGGGACGCATGCGGTATGCCCATACGTGTCCCAAAGATTTGGGACACGTGGACTTACGAATGACGATTTACAAATTACGAATTAAAAGTAAGCGTCTTACGCCGTTTTAGGAATAAACGAGAAATTCCTGCAATGATTGGCCTCATGATGCTCCTGCCAAGGAATATTTGACAAAATGTGCTTATTTTTAGTATATAATGGATATTTTTGTCAAAAATGTGGGACACTCATGCGGTATGCCACTGAAGTCCGTAATTTCGCTTGATTCTGCGGATTCTCCGTGCTAACATTTCTCCGCTATGTTCTACATTACAACAGCAATTGACTACACGAACGGCTCCCCCCATATCGGGCATGCCTATGAGAAGGTTCTGGCAGATGTTCTGGCTCGCTGGCACCGAATGTGTGGCGAGGAGGTGTTCCTGCTGACGGGTGTAGACCAGCACGGTCAGAAGGTTCAGCAGAAAGCGGAAGCTGCCGGGATGCAGCCGCAGGAGTATGCCGATATGGTGACGGAGCGATTCATCGCGCTCTGGAAGCGCCTCGGTATTCAGTATGACGGCTGGGCTGCCACTACCGATGCCCGCCACAAGGCCTGCGTGCAGAAAATTCTGAATAATCTCAAGGATAAGGGTTGCCTGTACAAGAAGGCCTACAAGGGGTTTTACTCTGTGCGTCAGGAACAGTTCCTGACTGATAAGGAGCGCGGTGAGGACGGCTCTTTCGGTCCTGAGTGGGGCGAGGTGATTGAGCTGGAGGAGGAAAACTGGTACTTTAACCTCAGTCAGCATGTTGCCTGGCTGCGCGGCTATGTGGAGACGCATCCGGAGGTGGTTACCCCTGAGTTCCGCCGTCAGAACCTGCTGAAAGCCATTGAGCGGGCAGAGGGTGTTGACCTCTGTATTTCCCGTCCCAAAGACCGCCTGTCCTGGGGTATCCCGCTGCCCTTTGACCCGGATTTCGTGACTTATGTGTGGTTTGACGCTCTGGTGAACTACATTTCCTTTGCCGGATATCTGGCAGAGGATGGGAGCAATCTGCCGGAGTTCGGCAAGCTCTGGCCTGCTGCCTGTGAGGTCATCGGCAAGGATATTCTGGTGCCGGCTCACGGTATTTACTGGCTGTGCATGCTGCATGCCATGGGATTTGCGGATGAGGAAATGCCGCGTCTGCTGGTCCATGGCTGGCTCAATATCAAGGGCGAAAAGATGTCCAAATCGCTGGGCAATATCGTTGACCCCAATGACCTTTGCAATGTATTCGGCCCGGAGGCGGTGCGTTATTATCTGGTGCGCGATACCAAGACCGGCTATGACAGCGATTATGATGCCGAGCGCATGAAGATGATTTACAACACGGAGCTTGCCAACGATATCGGCAATCTCGTGAACCGCTCGCTCAATATGTGCGTGCGCTACTGCGGCGGCGTGGTCAGCCCCGGTGAGGGGGATGACGAACTCTCTGCCGGGCTGCGCCGGAGCATGGCTGACACGGTGAGCCGTTTCGCCGAGCAGATGAACGCGTACAACACGGCAGATGCACTCGGCGCGCTCAATGCCCATGTCGGACTCTGCAACAGCTACATTGAGCAGATGCAGCCCTGGGCGCTTTCCAAGGATGAAGCTCGTCTCCCGGAGCTGCAGCGTGTCCTGAATCACCTTCTGGAGAGCTGCGTGCAGGTCGGCTACCTGCTGGGCTGTGTCCTGCCGGAGGCTTCTGCCCGTATTCTGGCACAGTTGCAGGTGGAAGGTGCAGCCCTCAGCCCGCAGACGCTTGCCTGGGGTATCCTGAAGCCCGGTCACACGGTGCAGGCTCCCAGTCCGGTGTTCCCGCGTATTCTCTCTCCGGAAGAAAAGGAGAAGATGGCCGCCAAAGCTGCCAAGGCTGCGGAAAAAGCCGCCCGCAAGGCTGCCGCGCAGCAGTAAAATAATGTTTTTAATTTTGTTTTAAAAGGCATCTGCTTCCGACAGATGCCTTTTTTTGTGTCTTGCTAAAAAGAAACCCGCATTATCAGAGAATAATGCGGGTCGGAAAACGATAAGGGAAATTGTCAGCGTTTTCTGATGCGGGAGTACTCCATCATGGCCAGCTGCTTGGCGATGCAGGCTTCCAGATAGGCCTGTTCCTCGCGGGAGAGGACGGAGGAGCGGTCGCGGAGGGCTTTCTGTGCCCTCTCCAGCGCTGCCTGAACGGTGTCGGTATCGATAGCTGCGGCTTCCAACGCCGTGTCCGTGACGAGGAGAACATCCCCATGCTCTACCTGAAGGAATCCTCCGCCTACGAAGAGGCTTTTTGCCTCTCCGGCGGCGGTGTAGGTCAGCTCTCCGTTGGCAACGGAGGTGATGAGGTCGGCATGACCGGGCAGCACTTCCATCTCGCCCTGGGTAGCCGGCAGTTTCAGTCCGGTTACGTCCAGATCGAGCGCTGTGCGCAGGGGGGTGATGATTTTGAAGTGCATGGCGGGGCAGGGGCTCAGGATTTCTCAACGGTGTCGATACCGCCCTTCATGTAGAAGTTGCCTTCCGGCACGGCATCCCACTTGCCGTCCAGAATCTCGGCAAAGCCGCGGACTGTTTCGGCAACGGGCACATATTGCCCCTTGATACCGGTGAACACTTCTGCCACGCTGAAAGGCTGGGAGAGGAAACGCTGAATCTTACGGGCGCGGCTCACCGTGAGCTTGTCTGCCTCGGAGAGCTCATCCATGCCCAGAATAGCAATCATATCCTGCAGGTCCTTGTAGCGCTGGAGGGTTTGCTGCACGCCGCGTGCCACGCGGTAGTGCTCCTCACCCACAAGCTCCGGGGACAGTGCCTTGGAGGTGGAGGCCAGCGGGTCCACGGCGGGGTAAATACCCTGAGCGGCCAGGGCGCGTTCAAGCACCACGGTGGAGTCCAGATGGGAGAATGTGGTGGCAGGGGCGGGGTCGGTCAGGTCGTCAGCGGGCACGTATACGGCCTGCATGGAGGTGATGGAACCCTTGCGGGTGGAGGTGATTCGCTCCTGAAGACCGGCCATTTCTTCTGCGAGGTTGGGCTGATAACCCACGGCAGAGGGGGTGCGGCCGAGCAGAGCGGACACCTCTGAACCTGCCTGAGAGAAGCGGAAGATGTTGTCCACGAAGAGCAGCACGTCGCGGTTTTCCTCATCGCGGAAGTATTCGGACATGGACAGGGCAGAAAGAGCCACACGCAGACGGGCACCGGGAGGCTCATTCATCTGACCGTATACGAGAGCCACTTTGGAGTTTTCCGGGTTCTCCTGATCAATAACGCCGGATTCGCTCATTTCCATGTAGAAGTCATTACCCTCACGGGTGCGCTCACCCACACCGGCGAACACGGAGAGACCGGAGTGAGCCTTGGCGATGTTGTTGATAAGCTCCATGATAAGCACGGTCTTACCCACACCGGCACCGCCGAAAGAACCGGCTTTGCCGCCCTTGAGGAAGGGGCAGATGAGGTCAATCACCTTGATACCGGATTCCAACACCTCTGAAGATGTGGCCTGTTCTTCCAGAGACGGGGCATCGCGGTGAATCGGGTAGCGCTTCACGCCCTCCAGCTGGCCCTTTTCGTCCACGGTCTCGCCGAGCACGTTGAAGATACGACCCAGCACCTTCGGCCCCACGGGCACGGAGATGGGCGCGCCTGTGTCCACCACGTCCATGCCGCGCTTGAGACCATCGGTGGAGCTCATGGCAACGGTGCGCACCCAGCCGTCGGAGAGGTGCTGTTCTACTTCCAGCACCAGAGAGCGGGATTCGCCCTCTACATCATAGTTGACCGTGAGCGCGTTGTAGATGGCGGGCATCTCCGCCCGGGAGAAGTCGACGTCTACCACGGCGCCGATAATCTGAACGATTTTACCTGTGTTCATAAGAGAAATGATTTATTTTGAAGAGGTTAAACTGAGAGATGGGGGTTACTCCATGGCTTTCATAGCCGTGGTGATTTCAAGAAGCTCGTTGGTAATCTGGGTCTGGCGGGCCTTGTTGTATTCCAGCGTGAGCTCACCGATGAGCGTCTTGGCGTTCTCTGTGGCGGATTTCATGGCGACCATGCGGGCGGACTGCTCAGATGCCTTGCCTTCCAAGACCTGTTGGGTGAGGAGGTTGGCAAAGTAGAGCGGGAGGATGGAAGCCAGAAGGCTGCCGGCACTCGGCTCCAACAGGAAGTTGGCGTTATCGTCATCCTCTGTTTCATCCTGCGCAGCAACAGCCAGCAGTTCCTCCGGGGTGATGGGCAGCAGCTCCACTATCTGCGGCTTCTGTACCATCACGTTGATGAACTTTTGGTAGGCTACGGTTACGGTCTTGTACGTGCCGTCTAGGAATGAATTGCGGATGAAATCCAGTATCGGCTTCAGTTCCGCATCATCAAAGCTGTCTCCTAGACTGAAAGAAGCTACCAGATTGCGCCCGGTGCGGGCAAACTGCGGGTTGAGCTTGGCACCGATGGTGATGTAGTCCGCGTCTGCGGGGCAGGTGGTGAGCACCTCCTTGAAGAGGTTGGAGTTGAGCCCGCCGCAGAGTCCGCGGTCGGTGTTGATGACAACCACCAGCGGCTTGCCTGCCTCTTTCCGCTGCATGAGCGGGGAGGAGCACTCCGCGATGGTGTCCTGCAGGTGCTTGAACACGTTGGCAAGCGCGCTGATGTAGGCTCGCCCGTTGAGTGCAAGCTCCTGAGCACGACGCATCTTCGCAGACGCAACCATCTGCATCGCCTTGGTAATCTGCGATGTGTTGCGTACGGACTTGATGCGCCGTTTGATGTCTCTCAGGCTGGCCATGTTGTTACTTCTTCAGGCGGGATTTGAAGTTGGTGATGAACTCCTGAAGCTTCGAGTCAATCTCGGGCGTCAGAGCTTTTTCGGCATCGATGGCTGCCAGCAGGTCGGGGGCATTCATGGCGGCTTCTTCCTCCATGGCCTTCTGCACCTTGCGGATGTCTTCCACGGCCACGTCATCGAGGAAGCCGCGCTGGATGGCGTAGAGGTCAATTACCTCAATGGCGAGGCTCTTGGGCTCGTACTGTCCCTGCTTGAAGAGCTCCACGATGCGGCGACCGCGTTCCAGCTTGGCCTTGGTGTTGGCATCCAGATCGGAGCCGAACTGGGCGAACGCCTGGAGTTCTTCGAACTGGGCGAGATCCAGCTTCACGGAACCGGCGAGCTTCTTCACAATCTTGGTCTGGGCGCTGGAGCCCACTCGGCTCACGGAGATACCCACGTTGATGGCGGGGCGCACACCCTGGTAGAAGAGGTCGGTGTCCAGGAAAATCTGGCCGTCGGTAATGGAGATGACGTTTGTGGGGATGTAGGCAGAAACGTCACCGGCCTGCGTTTCAATGATGGGCAGTGCGGTGAGGGAGCCACCTTTACGCCCGCCTTCGCTGTTGATGCGGGCGGCGCGCTCCAGCAGGCGGCTGTGCAGGTAGAACACGTCGCCGGGGTATGCCTCACGACCGGAGGGGCGGCGCAGAATCAGGGATACCTGGCGGTAAGCCACGGCGTGTTTGGAGAGGTCATCATACACAATCAGCGCATCTTTACCCTGGTCCATGAAGTATTCACCCATGGCGCAACCGGCATAGGGAGCCAGATACTGCATGGCTGCACTGTCGGAGGCGGAGGCTACCACTACCACGGTGTAGGGCATGGCACCGCTTTCTTCCAGCTTGGCAACCAAGCGGGAGATGTTGGCACGCTTCTGACCGATGGCCACGTAGATGCTGTAAAGCGGGCGGTAGTCAGCGTTGCCGCTTTCCTCCGCACGGCGGTTCTGGTCTGCCTGGGAGATGATGGTGTCAATAGCAAGGGCTGTCTTGCCGGTGGAGCGGTCACCGATGATGAGCTCACGCTGACCGCGACCAATCGGAATCATGGCATCAATGGGCAGAATACCCGTCTGCACCGGCTGATTCACGCCCTGTCGGGAGATGATACCGGAGGCAATCTTTTCCACGGGATAGTAGCCGGAAGCCTGAATGGGACCCTTGCCGTCCAGCGGGTTGCCCAGCGTGTCCACCACGCGACCGAGCAGACCGGAACCCACGGGAACCTGAAGCAGCTTGCCGGTGGTCTTGCAGGTGTCGCCTTCCTTGAGCGCTGCGCCGGAGCCGATGAGCACGGCACCCACCTCGTGTTCTTCGAGGTTCATGGCCAGCCCCATGACACCGCCGGGGAATTCAATCATTTCGTTCAGCATGGCGTTGCTGAGACCTTCAATGCGGACTACGCCGTCGCCGATGGATTTAATGATGCCGATGTTCTCGCTGACGGAGGCAGCGGTGGCGTTGCGGATTTGTGCTTCGAGTTCTTGTACGATGTTGCTCATACCGTGGTGGGGAAATTAAGGGGTTCTCAGATGCGGGAAAGTCGTTCGATTCGGGATTTGATAGAGGCGTCGGTCACTTGGTCGCCCACGCAGACGGTGATGCCGCCGATGAGGTCGGGGTTAACCTGCCAGTTGTAGATGAGTCCGGGTTTGCGGGCGTTGAGGCGGGCGCAGATGGCGTTTTTCTCGCTGTCCGACAAGGGGACGGCGCTGGTGATGGTGGCGGTGCGGGCTTCCTGCTCCAGACGCACCAGATTGGTGAACGCAGTCAGCAGGGCAATGTAGTTGCGCGGCTTGCTCGCCGTGATGCCGGCTGCCACCTTGCGTACATTTTCCTCAATCAGCAGACCCTCCGGGCTCATGCAGAGACGCATGAGACGGCGTGCCTGGGCCTGTATGTCCTTGGTGATTTTCATATCGGCAGCTTTCCGGTAAAAAGGGGGGCTTTACAGGTGGGAGATGGCTTCTGCGTTGATGCGGCGGTGGTCTTCCTCAGTCAGTACCTTGCCGGTGACCTGAGCGGTAGCCTGAGCCACGAGTCGGGCAAACTCGCCCTTGAGCGCGTCTTTCTCTCGCTGGGTGTCCAGAGCGGCCTGTTTGCGGGCGTTTTCAATGACGGTCTGAGCCTCAGCGCTTGCCTTGGCGGTGAGGTCATCCTGCAGTTTGGCAGCGGTAGCGCGGGCGTGCTCCATCTCCTTGCGCCCGGATTCGCGGGCCTCGTCCAGAATCTGCTCACCGGCAGCTTGTACCTCTGCCAGCTCTTTCTGACTGCGGGCGTGCATCTCCTCGCCTTCAATGATGCGGCGGCGGCGCTCCTCCAGCAGGGTCATCACCGGCTTGAGCCCGAACTTCACAATGATGATAATCAGAACGGTGAACGCGATACAGTGCGCGATGAAAGCCTCGGCGTGCAGCCCGAAGGTTTCCGGGAGTTCCTGCAGTCCTGCTGCGAGAAGCGGTTGGTACATATTCTTGTGAGATGGAGTTTTGGTTAAAAAAGAGAGTGAAAGGGGACGGGAGCCGCGCGGGTGGCGCGGCTCCGGGGGTGTGAGGATTTACATGAAGATAGCCACGAAAGCAACACCTTCCACCAGAGCGGCCAGAATGATGGAGATGGTAAGCACCTGACCGGAGGCGCCGGGGTTGCGGCCGGTGGATTCAGCGGCCTTCATACCGATAAGACCAATGCCGAGACCGGCACCGATAACGGCCATGCCGGACTTGATGGCGGCGGTGGCAAGCATGGGGAGCATCATAATATGTGTTTTCCTATGGTTTGTTGTTGTGTTTGTCTGAACCCGCCGTGTCACGTCTTTGCTGCGTGATGCACGGGCGGGAAGGGGAACGGCGGCATCAGGCGTGGTGTTCCTCTCCGTCACCCACCTGCGTCTTGAGGAAGATGGCGGTAAGCATCAGGAACACGAGTGCCTGCACAAAGCCGACGAGAATTTCCAGGCACATGAACGGCAGTGCCGCCAGCGCGCTGATAAGGGGATTGGAGGAGATGTTGAGCATCTGTTCCAGGATGGCCTCACCGGCATAGATGTTGCCGAAAAGTCGGGCTGCCAGCGCCACGGGACGAATGCCGATGGAGAGGATTTCAATGAGTCCCACAAAGAAGAAAACCGGCAGCAGCAGGTTCTTGAGCAGTCCGCTAAGCCCGCCCTTGGGCCCGAAGATGTGCAGCACAAAGTGCTTTGCTCCCTGTTCACGCAGGCACCATACGAACCAGAGCAGGGTGTAGAAGAGACCGAGGAAGAGGGTGATATTCAAATCGGCGTTGGCACCGCGCAGCAGCGGGTCATGACCGTAGAGAATCTCTCCCACGCCGGGCAGCAGTCCCATGTAGTTGCTGATTAGAATCAGCAGGAAGATGCTGGCAAAGTACCAGAAGTAACGCTGTGCCAGATGCTTGCCGGTCAGCCCGGAGACAAAGTTGAAGAGAGTTTCAAAAATCCATTCCACAAAGTTCTGGAGCTTGCCGGGTATGCGCTCCATCTTTCGCGTGGCGAGACGCAGCAGGATAGTCAGTACCACCACGGCGGCTGCCATCATGACCAGAGAGTTGGTGATGGGCAGACTGTGTCCCGGCCAGAAGGGAATATCGATATTCCACAGCACCGGTGCGTCGTTCGAGAGCTTATGTGCCTCCTCAGATGCCTGAGCCACTCCACAGAACAAGGTCATGCCGCCACATGCGAGCTTTTGGAAGAGAGATTTCATCGCGATAACGTCTAAAGTTAACACCCGATTCTCTCTCCCGTCAAGAAAAAAACAATTTCTTATGACTCGGAATTGTTCATTTTTGGAGAAGCGATGAGCAGTTACGAGTGAATGCTCAATGTCTGTTTTGGCGTGGATGATAAATCAGGATTGGAGGGAATGGTGATGGTGAATGCTGTGCGGACACCGGGCGTACTCTCGGCGGTGATGCTGCCGCCGTGGGCTTCTACGGCGTGGCGAACAATGGAGAGTCCCAGACCTGTACCTTTGATGGCGTTTGAGTTGTTGGCGCGGTAGAAACGATTGAATATATACGGAAGATGTACTTCCTGAATGCCCAAGCCATTGTCGCTGACGCTGATGACAGAGCCGCTTTCGTTGCGCTCTCCCGTGAGTTGGACACAGAGTCCCGGAGTGGAGTTGTTCTTGAGCGCGTTTTCCATGAGATTGAAAAGAATCTGTGCCCAGTAGAATTTGTCACCGTGCAGCTGTATTCCGCCGGGTGGAAGTTGCGTTTTGAGGATTGCACCCTGAGCCTGTGCCTGAGTTTCGAGTCGGGCACATACTTCCTGTGCTACTTCACTTAAGTTGAAATCTTCCATCCTTAGGTAGCCTTTTTCCGCGTTTTCCAGACGGGAGACGGTGAGCATGTCCTCTACCAGTCGTACAATACGGTCGGCATGCTTTTTCATGAGACTTAGGGCGTGGTTGCGGGCATCAGCATCAGCTGCCAAATCGGTATCCTCAGTAAGTGATTCCAGATAACCTCGGATGATGGTGAGCGGGGTACGCAGTTCATGCGAAGCATTGGCAACAAAATCTCGGCGGATGATTTGGGTGCGGTGTAGTTCTGTGATATCGTGAAAGACAATACCGATGAGCTTTTCTTCTGTCCTCAGGGGCGTGGCTTTGGCTCGGTAGATGTGTTCTTCCCCGTCTCGGGAGACAGTGAGGGTGAAGCGATGCGGTTCAGTACAGCCAATCGCCTGCTGAAGCATCCTGCGTAACTCGGAATCAGGCAGCATACGCAGTAGATTGGCATAGTGCCTTCCGTCTATGCCCAGTTGCTGTGAGGCGGCACTGTTGGTCATTACCAGACGTCCGGACCGGCGAATCAGCATAAACGGAACGCCTAAAGCCTCCAGAAAAAGCGATTTGTCTTTTTGTACGTGTTCTTCTAAATCCCGAAGCATGGTGCGCAGGTGCTCCAATTCATCGTGATTACTGCGACAGCGTTTCCGTTGTGCCGCCATCTGATTGTGCAGAAAGATGAAAGGGAGGATGAATGCTACCACCATCAGCCCCAGTGCTATATTCCACGGTATGCTCACGCTGCACATGCTACCACTGCTGTAAAGAGCCGTCAATCTTCAAATTGAGTACTTTCGGCTATAATGCCGGAGGCGGACAACTGTCACCGCCTTGGATTATGGAGGTGACTGCCGATATACAACCCGATATCTGCAATTATGGAGTTTCCTTTGAAAAGAAGATACGAAAACTGATTTGTTGCTCAGTTGTGACATGCTTATGTGAAAAATGGTGAATTGCAAGTTCAAATGCAACACTTTTTGAAAAAAATGCGCTCTTAGTGCTTTGCATCCCCAAAATTCAGCCCGAGAGCCTTCACCATCTCATTTGCGGACTTACCATCGAAGAGCTTTCGCGGGATTTTATTCAT
>JAZNLU010000037.1:0-52891 GCA_045579245.1 Akkermansia sp. | reverse complement strand
CGGCTTGCTCTTTCGAGCCGCCCCGTAGTGGGTGCGGGGCAGACTATACACGAATCGAACCGAAACGTCAAGCTCATTTTTGAAGATTTTTTCATTTTTATTTTTCAGCACACCCTAAAACACACCGCAAGACATTGAAATGTGATAGGGTTATAAAAAACGAAAAAAATCGCTGCTCGCCTATGTCAGGACGAGCAGCGACTGCTTCAGGATAAAAATCAGCAGATTAGAAGTTGATTCGGTAACCAACCGTACCATTGACACTGGTGTAACCGGTGGAGAATTCAGCGCTCACGTCGGCAAAGACGGAAGAATTCTCTGCCCCCAGCGGGACAACAATACCGGCACCGAGTTCAATACCTACGGCTCCTATCTCAGCGCTTTCCACAGTACCAGTACCCATGGCAGCAGCAGCAAAACCGACCTCAGTCTCTGCATTGCGGTCACCCGCACGGAACTTGGCAAGTGCGCGGCATTCGAAGATTGAGGCTCGGTTGTACAGGTTCTCACCGATAATAGCCTGGACACGAGCACCGGCACCCACCGTGAATGTGGTCATTTCAATATCATCCACTTTCAGACCGGCATCGCTGTCTTCCTCCGTGTAACCATCAAGAGAGGCCTTAGTCAGGGAGAAGTTCATGACAGGCTGGATGCAGGCCGTACCGGTTTCATTGAGAGCGCGGACATACCCCACTTCATACATGAGACCAAAGCCCATACCGTCCGTCTCTCCCTTGGTACGGTAACTGCCATACTGATGGGAAACGGTACGTTCCAACGTAGCATCCACACGCCCCACACTGGCAATGAAGGTGTGTACCCAAGAGCGGTAGCCATAGCGGCCAAATGCAGTGAGGTATTGTGTATCAAAATCTCCCTCTGCATCATCCGGAGCGTTGGCAGTATAGTCACCATACATGGCAGACACGGCGATACCGGCGGTGAAACGGGGTGTGAAGTCCACATCAAAGCCAACAGTACCGCCCCAGCTGTTCAGATCATAGCCGGAAGATGTGCCGTCTTCATCCAGGCTGCGATTACCGCCCTCCGCATTAATCCAAGCATTGAAATAAGGCATGTCCTCATTCACGGCGCACTGGTCAACCCCCATGGTTGTGGTACGGTTACGGATAGCCTGCATCTGACGATTGATATCATCCGCGAAGGCAACACCCATGGCGGGGATGGAAGCACCAGCCACAGCAGCAAAGAGCTCATCAAGCCCTTCCTTGCTGTTGTTAATCATCAGTTGCTGATTAATAGCTTCCATGGTCAGAGCAAGGTCGCCGTCCGGGTATTGCTCCAGAATTGAAGCATCCGTATAGAGGTCATCCAACATAACAGCACCTGTCATACCATTGGGGGTTTCTGCGACGTAGTCTTCAAAAAGATGCGGTGCTATCAAGTCGGCCTTCAGTACCACACCGTCATTCACCGTATAGGCTGAATAGTCATAACGGTCATTATGCGCCTCCAAACGCTCCAAGCCCTCACTATTGAATACAATATCACTTTCAAGGCCTCCATCATCGCACTTGAGAAGATAGTACTCCTTGCCATCACTCAGAATCTTAGTCGCAATCATGGATGTATCAACATTCATACGAACTTGACTCGTTCCGTGATTTGCGTATACGTTCTGCTCAACATCCACCATAGCATAGTTACTGCGGAGCACTAAATTATTGTAAGTGATACTGTTAGTTGTAAGAGCTCCCGTGATGGAAACAGAATCGGAAACAGCCATATCGTTTGTCACACTGACACTATCGGTCGACTGAAGTGTACCGTTCAGAATCAGCGAAGATACGGTAAGTTTACCAATCTTACTGTCTGCATTCAGCCTCAGCACATTCTCAGTGCTTACCGCTCCCGACCCCTGAAGAGCTTGGAGAGTGGTGGTTTCCGGCGTTCTATCAGGGTTAATTTGTAACTCACCCCCTTTAAGAACTCTCACGATACCACCATCAATGGCACCAACGCGGCTATGCGGATCATCTATCGTTAACACATAATCGCTGTTATTCTTCACCGTACCCTCCACCTGAAGCTTGGTAAAGGTAGAATTTCCACCAACGGTCAAATCACCCGTTACCATCAGAGCTCCACCGTGCTCCGTTTCACTTGCAATAGACATGCTCCCATTAACAATAACCGAGCCTGAATTGAAAAGCGTGTTGATAGCAATGTCATTATTAACGGTCAACGTACAATCTTTATCCAACAGAGAAACAGCAGTTGTATCAGCATTCGTATTCAGCTTTACAAACTCCGTGAACGTGGCCTTGCCTCCTTCAGAAAGAACGATGCTGCCGTAAGGAGTGATAACACCTTCCTTGCCCTCACCGGTAAACGTGTATTCACCGTTCTTGACGTAAATATCGTAGGGCAGCACCTCCTGATTTACGATGATAGTAGCAACGCTGTTGGAGAACACCACGTTATCAGAGCCGGGCTCGTTGTTGAACATCGTGTTGGGATCACCCTCATCCTTCTTGCTCCAGGCATCCTCAGACATCCAATAACCAATACTGCCCTTATATTCCCAATAGATTGAACGACGTGGAGCCTTGGTCAACACAAGAGTATCCCCCCTAAGCAGCAGGTAGCTGTTGGTAAGATCAACATTACTGTCGATGTACTGCGATGCCCTCACGCCGTATCCTTCATCCAATGCACGCATATCCAAGCCTACTATATCAGCCTTGGAAAGTCCTGAGAAGAGTTCCACCACATACGACTCCGCTCCGGTCGGGAGTGCACTGAGAGTAAGCATGACCCTCTCCGAATCATCCCAAATGAGACGTTCAATGGTCGTTGGAGTCAGCCCGGTTCCAATCACAATATTGGAGCCGCCTTCCACTACCAAATCACCGTTAATACCGCAATTTCCTGCAGAGAGATCGAGCGTGGCTCCCTTGCAAAGATTCAGCTGTTCGAACTTGGATCCCTCTGCAGTGCCGCCGCTGTTGGCAGCCAACTTCAGCCTACCCTCGGCAACAGTCAGCATATCCAATTTGTTCTGCACACCAAGTTCCAACGTACCGTCACCACGTTTGGTGATGTAGTCCCCAAGCAGCGTTGTGTTGTGGGGAAGCACGACGTAACCATTTGCTTCCGTAACTTTCACTACATCAAAGAAAATAAAGTTCGTATTCGCTATATTATCGTAGCGTCCGGCACTGGTAAACTCAAGCGTAGTATCACCACGAACGAGAGAAGAACCACTACCCATATAACCACCGGAAACAGTTACCTTGGGGCCGAATTCGACATCAGAGGAAAGCTTAACCGTGGTACTATCCGTAGTCAAGGCAACACTTGAGAACGGAGACTCACAACCGGCAGCGTAAATATTGTCGTTGAACGTGCCGCCGCGAAGATCCAGCACGATGTTACCCTGACGCACTTCACCCAGACAAGCCGAACGTAAGATGTAAGAACCGCCCAAAATGATACCATCAGAGGTATTTTCGTCAAGGGTCATGTTGATATCTCCCACATTGACGAATGTATCAGTTCCGCGAGTTCCGGAAGTTGAGCTGTAGGGTCCCTCAACCGACTCACCCTCCTCCGTTTCACCATCGTGAATATATTCATCAATGTAATAGCCACCGACAACAGCCAATCCATTTACATCTTGATTGCCGACAAGTCGGGAATTACTGATATTCATGTTAACTGCTCCGGTATACATCGTCACACTATCCCAACCATCATAATAGGACGCACCGATGACAGCACCACGATAGGTACCTCCGGTCAGTCTGATATTTGTTGAACCGGTAATAGTCAGCACATCAGGCTCAGAACCTTGGCGCGGATGAACCGGGACAGCACCGGGGTTATCAGGCAGAGCATCGTGAATGAAATCCTCATAATAGTGACCACCGACCACCATGGCCTTGAAGGAACCACTATCAATATCAATGTAGGTATCCCCATTGATTATACCCTCATAGGCACGCTCATAGTACTCATCAGAACTCAATTCTACCAGATTCCATGAAAGTTCACGAGAGGAAGCGTTACCAGCCACCACATTGGCAGCAAACACACCATTTTCCGCGTTGGTAATGCTGATATGAGTATTACCTACAATTTCATGTCTGTTGCCTGTAGAATATGAACTCAAGCCTGAAGAAAGAGCCATGTGACCACCGACAACAAAATAATTACTGTCCTTGCCAACGGTTGTACTATTCCCCAGATTAGAGAACGAAACGTAAGTATCACCCGTCATTACAGCAACACCGGCATCAATCACATAGTCCGCGCCGACGATATTATTCGTAAACAAACGGCTCTCTCCCTCGGACGTATTACGAATATCTATGGTACTATCACCTTCATGTACGATTTCAGTATTCGCATCACTGAGCTGAACAAAGGAACCACCTACAATCGACTTAACCATGCTGGAATAAGAAGTATCATCCTTCAAATCCACAACGATTTTGCCATCTCCCAGCCACTGTGCGGATTCAATAGAGAACAGACCGGCAATAATAGCATTAAGATTCATCTCCACAGTAACCCCATCCTCCGTCTCACCCACGGTAAAGTCAGTATCAGGGGAATCTATATTCTTCCTCAAGGCCCTGTATATAAATATATTGCTATCACCGATATGGCTCACAGAAGAAACTCCGCCACCAACAATGGAGGCGGTCAGCCCGGGGGTATATACGGAAATGTATCCATCACCCACCCAATTGGAGTCAAATGTACTGCCACCACCGTAATTGCCGCCAATGATGGAACCTACGGATTCTACACCTTCAGAGACATAAATGTGTGTATCTCCTTCCAACGACCACCCTGAGTTAGCAAGTCCAGTATCACAACGACTACCACCAACAATCATGGAGTAATTGCCTTCCGTTGCCTTTAACCAAATGTCACGTTTAATAGTTGCACCTTCCGGATCAACACTATCGTATGCACCGCCAAAGACACTTACACCGGGTTGCTGTTCCTCACCGGTTATCTTGTCAATGACACCGGTACCGGGAGCTCCCGTGGGATTGGTTCCCACCAGTTCAGAAGCAATGAAGTAGCCATCATCATCGTATGAGCTACCGTATAGACCAGTATCGTCAATTGAGGTATACACCCAGCGATTCACGGTTTCCGGCGCAGAAGACACCTCAATATTACCCCAATTGGGATCCCATGACGTTGTTGCAACCTGGTTTTTCAGAGTACGCAGATAGTAATAGTTATCTTTACCGATTTCAATTACATAGTCCACACCTTTCTTACCCAACGTAGAAACATAAAAATGCTCTACGCGGGTAGACGAACCACTGGACTGAATACCAAGATTTATACCTTTAGCCAAATCTTCACGCGTAACATCAAATACATCAGCAAAAAGGTAATCTACATCTCTGAAATTAGTGCCTCGCCCATAGTCAAATGTGATAACATTGGTTGCGCCGGAGTAGTAACTCAACACAACACCACGCTGCGGAGCCAGCTTACTGAAATCGCCGTTGTTAAATGAATCAACAGCACCACCGTAATTCATAACGAGATTGCGGTGAACCTTCACTACCGCATCATCATTAGCACCAAGCAACAAGTTTCCGCTTCCACGCTTAGAGAGTGTATTGAGCTGAACATCGCCGTTAACCACCATGGAGGCATCCTCACCACCGACAAAAGAGAGATTACCGTAGCGACGATCATTGCGATTCGCCGCATTCAGCTTACCCTTCACCACGGTTGAACCACCGCTGATTGTCAAGTCTTTCAAAACGACAAACTCGGTTAATTCGTTATTTACCGACAGCTCGCCACCAGACTTAACAGTCACAGCATCATTGACTGTAATCTGAGTCGGTAAGTTTGCGCTCGTTGCAAACACACCATCACTATGAATATTCAAGGAATTCAAAGTGACATTTCCCCCGGCCTGCACATTGCCACCACTGACAACCAAG
The DNA here is from genome assembly GCA_045579245.1 of Akkermansia sp. Classification (GTDB taxonomy): domain Bacteria; phylum Verrucomicrobiota; class Verrucomicrobiia; order Verrucomicrobiales; family Akkermansiaceae; genus Akkermansia. Next base: position 46,940 of record JAZNLU010000037.1, on the reverse strand, counting down.
GCCTCCGCCGTAAGAGCACCGTTAACAGACATAATACCCTCATTGACCTGCACAGTATCAAGTGCAGTCAACTTGTTTGAGAAAGTTATTTCGCCTTCACCGGTTTTAACAAATCCAAAGGCATCCGTAGCCAGCGTGACAACGGCTTTATAATTGGCATCCTGATGCGTACTGGCGATGTACAGTTTATGGTCATCATCCATGGGAGCCAAACCGGTAATGGAGCCATGAAAATTCCTTATCTCATCAATCTTGGTGTATGAGTAATGGCTACCGTTAACAATAGAAAGAGTGGTTTCCGTCGGGACAAAGGGAGTTTCTTCCGCAACATTCACACCAGCCACACTTTCCGACTCCGTGCTTTCGTCCTCGACCGTATCAGGTTCAAGAGAGGAAAGCAGCTTAAAGCGGCGGCCACCACTCTCTTCTGACGCAAGAGTACCACTACCCTGCACCAACAAGGCAGCGTAGGTGTTACCGGTCAAATCTGCTAATTCCGCATCCGTAACCCCCATTGAAAATGAACGCAACGTACCGCCCTTAAGTATAACGGAAGTTGTGTCACCCATCTGAACACCATTGTGACTATCATCGAAAATAGCATCCTTATTGACAGTAATAGTACTGAAAGAGAGTGTATTAGCAGCATCATCCGATGCATCTCCATCCACTTCCATCCCCCAGCGAACTGTACCTTCATTAACTACCAATTCTCCGAAATGGTACGAATTGTTAGCCTTCAGAGTAAGCGTACCAATCCCATCTTTGGTAACAGAGCCAAAGCCACTCAGCATACCGGTCAGCACAGTATTATTCTCCCCGGTGTCAATGACTGTGTCACCAAGAGAAATAACGGGCATCGTATAGTTAGATGACTGAGTGTGTAACTCCGCATTTTCACCGTGAACGATGAGCTTGTCGTATGAGTTCTCCTCCTCCCCGAGCGTGTAGCTTGTTTTATTTACATCCAACACACCCAAAAATGATTGCAGCTGAGCAGCAAGAGAACCTTCGGCACTACCCCACGCAATTTCCACACGCCCTGAATTGGAATGATAAACCTCAGCCTTAACATCCAGCGCATCATTGGAGAGACGAAGAACACCTTCCTTAATCTCAAATGCAGCATCAAGCTTATAACCATTACCACTGAGATCAAGAACAACGTCCTTACCTATGGCGAAAATACCAGCAGTAACATTACCGCCCAGAGCAAGACTCGTATCCCCGTTAAACGTAAGATTATCATCCTTACTGAAAGTCACATCTCCGACAGAAGGAACGGAATTTAGCGTACCATAGTTGAAATCGGTAAGAATACCGCCTTCATACACGATGGTTTCAGCCGCGTATGACTGCTGAGCAAGAGACAGGGCAGCAGTGGTTGTTACCAGTGCGCCCCCAATGAAAAAGCCGGAGGAAACGGTCGTGACAAGCGATGCGCTGACAGCATAGCAAGCCAACAGCGCTGTACGGAGTTTGCCGGGGAGATGTAATTTCATGGTTTTTAGTAGGAAAATCTTGTATATGCAGAGACAGTTCTCGCTAATGCTACTACGAGACGCTCTATAGTTACAGCATCCGGCGCGGGAAGTCAAGGTGATTTTTCGATTAAACGCACAATTTTCATGCCATAGGGGAGAGGAAGCAAGCATCATGAGATTTCTCCCCAAAAAACAATCAAAAGGCTGATATTTTTCTTGTCAAAGGGAAAAAGATGTGTATAATCTCCGCACCATGACCCGCAAAGGTGGTATCAACAAGACACGTAAGGCTGTTGCCAAGCGTTTCAAGGTGACCGGCTCGGGCAAGGTCCTGCGCCGCAAGCAGGGTAAGCGTCACATTCTCCAGAAGAAGTCCAGCAAGCGCAAGCGCGCTCTGGGCAAACCCGCTCTGGTGGACGCCACCCAGGTTTGGGCTGTCAAGCAGAACCTGCCCTTCGCGTAAACCGAGGAACATGGCCACACGCCAAGCTCCGCCCGCATATCGGGCGGCCTTCATGCAGCCTTCCTTTCAATACAGGCAAAGGATAGAGCGAACGAGACTGCAGGGAGGTGAGGAAGAACAGTTCGTTTCACTATATATATAAGAAAATATGGCACGTGCTACAAATGGGCCGGCTTCACGCGCCCGCCGCAAGCGCATCCTGCTTCGCGCCAAGGGTTTCCGCGGTTTCCGCAGCAAACTCTTCCGCTACGCCAAGGATGCAGTGTACAAGGCATGGCAGTATGAGTACCGCGACCGCAAGAGACGGAAAGGTCAGTTCCGCCGTCTCTGGACCGCTCGTATCTCCGCCGCCGTGCGTCCTCTGGGTCTGACCTACTCCCGTTTCATGGAGGGGCTGAAGGCTGCAAACATCGATTTGGATCGCAAGTCTCTGTCCGAGCTGGCTATCGCCAACCCGGAGGCATTCAAGGCTGTGTTCGAGCAGGCCAAGAAAGCCATCGATGCAAAAGAGGGCGCCTGCTGAAGCGACACCCACAATTAGTTAACCGTTTAACACAGGCTGTCGGGTATTCCCGGCAGCCTGCTTCATTAAGAGAATTCCCGAAAAAAAACATATACCTGATAATCCAAATCTCTCGCATCCTTGCGAGAAATGGAGACAAAAGCAAAAAAAGTGCAGCATAGTAAAGACTGTGAGCAAATTATTGTTGCAGGAAACAGCGCTGTATGATAAATAGGGAGTGCAATGGAAAAAACACTCTTCCAGAAAATTGCTGACAAAGAGATACCGGCGGCAATTGTGTACGAGGACGAGCTGTGCGTGGCATTCCGGGATATTGCACCCACAGCCCCGGTTCACGTGCTGCTGGTGCCACGAAAGCCGATTCCGGATATCGCCTCCGCCACGGCAGAGGATGCAGCCCTGCTGGCACACCTGATGCTCAAAGTGGGTAAAATTGCCCGCGCAGAGGGACTGAGCGAAAGCGGATTCAGAACGGTGATGAATACCGGCGAGCAAGCCGGGCAGACAGTACCGCATCTGCATATCCATATCATCGGCGGACGTTCTCTTCAATGGCCTCCGGGTTAAACAGCCAATGGTGTGAATACTTACATACAACCTGCCATCCGCAGCTACGAATGGGTGAACGACTATACCCTGGAACTGGAGCTGCCGGACACGAGACTCCGCCTCTGCTTCAAGGAAGCGGGTATTATCCGTTGTCGCTATGTGGTTTCGGCGGTTTTTGAGAAGATACCAAGCTACGGTATTGCACCGGAATACACCCCCAGACCTCCAGAACTCACGGAGATAGAATCGCTGGCTCACTATGAAATCAGCACGCCGCGGCTCACCGTGCGTATCCGCAAGGAAGATGCCGGACTTGAGTTCTACGACCGCCGCAGTCGCAGCCTGCTCAGTGCGGACGCCGAAGGCATGGGACATCGGTTGCAGGAACGTACGGGGGATCACGTGGTGTGGGTGCTCAAGCAAATGCCCGAACAGGCGCATTTCTTCGGTCTGGGGGACAAGCCCTGCACACTGAATCTGCGCGGGCGCAGGCATGAGATGTGGGGGGCAGATGCGTACAAATTCACCCCGGAAAGTGACCCTCTCTACAAAAGCATCCCCTTTTTCCTCTGCCTGAACAAGGGTACACAGTACGGCATTTTCTTTGACAATACCATGCGCTGCTACTTTGATTTCGGCAAAGAGCGCAAGGATAGGCTGCTATTCGGGGCAGACGGCGGTGTCATGGATTACTACTTTATCGTGGGAGAGGATGCGCTGGACACCGTGGCCACTTATACGCGTCTGACAGGGCTACCGCCCATGCCCCCGCTTTGGGCGCTGGGCTACCACCAGAGCAAGTGGAGCTACTATCCTGAAAGTTCTGTATATGAGCTGGCGGCAGAGTTCCGCACGCGCCGCATCCCCTGTGATGCCATCCACCTGGATATCCACCACATGAAAAACTACCAGTCGCTCACCTGGGACAGAGAGCGTTTCCCTGACCCGCCGGGCATGATTGAGCGACTGGGCAAACAGGGCTTCAAGGTAGTCACCATTGTGAACCCCGGCATCAAAGTGAACCCGGACAACTACGTGTGGCGCAGTGGATTTGAGCGCAACATATTCTGCCGTCGGCATGACGGAGCCCTGCTTCAGGGCAATGTGTGGCCGGGCAACTGCACCTTCCCGGATTTCACCAACCCCACCACGCGCCGCTGGTGGGCACGCCTCTTTCAACGCCAGGTGGGAGAATACGGCGTACGCGGTATCTGGACAGATATGAATGAACCGGTCATCTTCCCGGACAAAACCTTCCCGGATGACACGCGGCATGATTTTGACGGCTTCTCCTGCTCCCATCTGAAAGCGCACAATATATACGGGCAGTGCATGGCACGCGCCACGCGCGAGGGCATGGAGATGCACGCACCGGACAGACGCCCCTTTGTATTAAGCCGCTCCGGGTTTGCCGGCTTGCAGCGCTGGGCTGCCACGTGGACCGGAGACAACAGCTCCGACTGGGAAAATCTGAAAATGGCCAACCTCATGGTGCAGCGTCTGAGCACCAGCGGTGTTTCATTCTGCGGAGCGGACACAGGCGGATTCCTGGGGCATCCCTCCGCAGAGCTGTTCTGCCGGTGGATGCAGATGGCTGCCTTCCACGTCTTTTTCCGCAATCACAACAACGGCGAATTCGGCGGACAGGAACCCTGGAGCTTCGGCAAAACGGCAGAAGAAATCACCCGCCGCGCCCTTGAGGAGCGCTACCGACTCCTGCCCTACCTCTACACCCAATTCTACCGCTACCACAGCCGTGGGGTACCCATCATCCGCTCGCTGGCTCTCATGTACCCGGAAGACACGGACATGTATTGGCGCAGCAGTGAGTTCTTCCTGGGGGATGCCCTCTACATTGTCCCGGTTCACCATCCCGGGGAAACAGGGCGTTTTCTTTACCTGCCGCGCGGGAACTGGTATTCCCTGTGGACAGACCAACCCGCCGCCACCGCCGGCGAGGAGGTATGGGTCTCTACCCCCATGGATCGCATACCCGTCTTTGTGCGGGGCGGACATATTATCCCCCGCTGGCCGGTGCAGCAGTACGTGGGAGAGCTTCCCCACCCGGAATTGACTCTGGACTTGTGGTGGGCACCTGAGACAGAAGCAGACAGCTACCTTTACGAGGATGCGGGAGATGGCAATGCTCACCGTCTGGGGGACTTCTGTCACATGCATTTCCATTACAGTGCGGGACTGCGCAGCATGCAGATTACCGCAAGCCGGGAAGGGCTGCTGCCGCCGACACAGGAAACCGCCGTGCTGGCACTGCACGCCCTGCCGAATAACGCCCGCCCCGGGGTACTGGCAGACGGACAGTCCTGTGAGGGAGCTTTTGATACCGACCGCGTTTACCGCGTCACCATACCCACCACATTCAATCATCTGGAGATTGGACTATGAAGCGCGATACTTTGGATAAAATAGTAAGCAGGCTGGACGCGCTGGACAAAGAGGAACTGCGACAGGTGTTTCTGCGGCTTGCTTCTGACAAAGGGCTGTTGCAGGATGTGTTTGATGCCCTGCGGGACGGCCTCATCCTTTTTGACGCTGCGGGGCAGGCACGCTTTGCCAACAGGGCTGCAGCCGCCATCTACGGCAGGCCGCTGAGCGAGCTGCTGTCCGTCCCTTTCGAGGTACTCGTGGGCAACACCTGCACCTGGTCTGACCTGAAGGAAAGCGGTGTCGCCATCAGCCGTGATTTGCAGGTGAACTACCCGGAACCGCGCCATTACCACTTCTTCATGAGCCCCGTGACCAATGGCTCAGAGTACCTGCTGCTGGTGCATGATGACACCGAAACCCGCGCACAGGGTGAGGAAAATGCCGAAGCTGAACAGTTCAACCTCCTTTCGTTCATGGCCAGTGCCGTAGCGCATGAAATCGGCAACCCGCTCAATTCTCTGGGGCTGAACCTGCAGCTGCTGCAGCGCAAACTCTCCCGCCTGCCGCAGGACGCTCAGCGCCCGCTCACCCCCCTGCTGGATAGCGCGCTTGAGGAAACGCGGCGGCTGGATACCCTGCTGCACCGGTTCCTACAATCTATGCGCCCCTCCCAACTCCGGCGAGAAACCGTGCTGCTCAACGACTTGATTAACCGCGTGCTGGAATCTCTTGACCCGGAAATTGCCGCCCGCGGCATTGGGGTACACCAGGCTTTCCATGATAAGCTGCCGGAGCTGGATGCCGACCCTACCCAGCTCTTTCAGGCATTCTACAATATCATCCGCAACGCCTACCAATCCATCCCCGACTCAGACGGCGGCATCTTCATCCAAACGGATTTCAATGATACGGATGTACGCATCATCGTAAGTGATACCGGCAGCGGCATCTCCCATGAGGTCATGGGAGCCATGTATGAACCCTTCCGTACCACCAAAAAGAAAGGCAACGGACTGGGGCTGCTTATCGTGCGCCGCATCATCAAGGAACACGGCGGCTCGCTCACCTTTGCCTCCAAAGAAGGCACCGGCACCACCGTCACCATCACCCTGCCCCGCGCCGACCGCGTGGTGAGACTTCTGCCCTCCTGATGTTCAACCAAAAACCCACCCATACACTCCCACTCTTATGCAAGGAACATTCACCTACTCCAACCCCACCCGCCTGCATTTCGGGCAGGATTCCCTCAGCGCTCTGAGCACAGAGCTTCAGCAGTTCGGTCCCACCGTCCTACTCTCCTACGGCAAAGAATCTATCAAACGCTCCGGGCTGTATGATAAAATCATCGGCATCCTGCGAGCCGCCGGCAAAACAATCGTGGAAGACCCCGGCGTTATGCCCAACCCCACTGTAGAAAAGCTGGCAGAGGGAGCGAGACTCGCGCGGGAGAATAAGGTAGACCTCATCCTTGCCGTAGGCGGCGGCTCCGTGTGTGACTATGCCAAGGGCGTATCCGTTTCTGCCTACTGCACAGATGACCCGTGGGAAAAATATTACGTCCGCATGGAACCCGTGGACAACGTCATCATCCCCGTAGGATGTGTGCTGACAATGGCCGGCACCGGCAGTGAGATGAACGGCGGCTCCGTCATCACCAATCACAGCACGAAGCGCAAAATCGGGCGCGTGTTCGGTGATTCCGTTTACCCGCGTTTTTCCATCCTGAACCCGGAGCTGACCCTCACGCTGCCGCCGTACCAGATGGTGGCAGGCTGCTTTGATATCATGTCCCACATCCTGGAGCAATATCTCTCCGGCACAGATGACAACACCAGCGACTACATTTCAGAGGGCCTCATGCGTTCCCTCATCCACAGCAGCCGCATCGCCGCCCGCAACCCGCAGGATTACGAAGCCCGCAGCAACATCATGTGGACTGCTACCTGGGCACTCAACACCCTCATCGCCAAGGGAAAAACAACCGACTGGATGGTTCACATGATGGGGCAGTCCGTCGGTGCGTTTACCGATGCCACCCACGGCATGACGCTCGCCGCCGTCACCCTGCCTTACTTCCGACACATCCTGCCCTACGGTCTGAGCAAGTTCAAACGCTTTGCCACCGCTGTCTGGGGCGTATCCCCTGAAGGAAAGACAGATGAAGAAACAGCTCTGGAAGGTCTGGACGCCCTGAAAGCCTGGATGCAGGATATCGGGCTGGTTCTCAGTCTGCGTGAGCTGGGCACCACCCCGGAGATGCTGGACGGTATTGCCGAAGGCACTTTCCTGCTGCGCGGAGGCTACAAAAATGACCTCACTACCGCCGAAATACGCAGCATTCTGGAAGAGTGCATGTAAGCGTTTCCTGATAATAGATAAAAAGCTCCTGATTGTCCTCACAGGGTACAATCAGGAGCTTTGAGTATAGGGGGTAATCGGGTCAGTGTCCGTGTCGGCATCCATCAGCGGCGACGCTCCTTTCTATGCAGCACGCAGCGGCGGGCGTGTCTGTCCATGCGGCAATGCGATTTCGCATGGCACTGCTTCTTCACCGCTCTCTTATGGTGCTTCTTAGCAACGTGGTGGTGATGCTTATCACCCAGGCACAGCTGCACGGCGTTGCCGAGATTGAGATGCAGGCTTGCGGCTTCGGCCTTTTGTCCTGCTGCGACACAGCATGCTACGCATGCCACCATTACCATTTGTACTAATCTTTTCATGTTCGTTGTACCGGGCTTCATGCCCTACATCTGTACAAGCGCACAGGAAAAGAATTTTTGTTTATGTTTTGTAATTTTTTCTTATTTTTAAGAAAAAATTCAATCAGCTTCTTGTTCGGCTGGGGTGGCAGAAGTTTGCTGCTGCTGTGTCAGCTCCCCCAGTCCGGTTACCGCAATACCCACCGGAACAGCAACGACTGCACCGGCAATCGCAGCGGATGTCAGAGGTATTGCCGATACCGCATCAGCCGCCTCCAGCGTGAGGCTTATGGGCATCAGCGCGTAGTTAGTCCAATTCCTGCGGACAGCCGCTTCCTGAATATACTTTTTAAGAAGCCCGCTGCCATGTATCTGCCCTTTTGCCACGCGGGTACCGCCCTTTGCCGCCATTTCCGCCTCCGTGAGCACCCCGGCTTGATACTTTTCAAAGCGCAGCGGTGCTTGATTGCCATTCTTGGTATTCCACAGCCTTACCAACTCCGCATCCATGGGGAGGAAAAAGCTGACCTGACTTGCCTCCTCCGTTTTTTTGCCCGATTTAGGAACAAATACCCAATCGCCGTATTTCAAATCGTATTGCTCCATCAGTGCCACGGGAGGTCTCGAAAAACTCCCCGTCACCCTGACATAGAGTACGCCACCGCAGGAAAAGACCTCTGTTGTCTCACCGCTCTCTGTCTGCAAATTAAAATTCTGTTTGCCGACAGATTCCGGCAAAGTATGCAACGCCAAGCGACACGATGACAAGCCCGACAAACAGACCGCCGCGATGGCAAATAATCGGATAAAGCGAGACATCGGAAAATTTCACAGAGAGCAACCGAATACCTCAGAAGCCCGCCCGCTGGCTTCCAGCATAGCTCGGCGCTCCGGCGGGAGTTCATCGCGCGACATGGGTGCATAGTGCAGGCGGTCACGGAAGTAGGCAACAGCACTCTGAGAAATGGCGAAGATGCTGTCAAAACCCTGCCGGCGGGCAAGCGTCTCTACAAAACGGCACATGGCCTTACCGTAGCCGTGCCCCTCATAATTTTTCTTGATGAAAAGGCAACCCAGTTCCGCACAGCGACTCTCCGGGTAAGGATAGAGAGCCACACAGCCCACAATGGTATCATCCAGAGTGTAGACATAGTAGCTGTCAATATGGTCGCGGATATTCTCATAGGTACGGTGAACGAGTTTGGAATCCACCATACTGCGGGCAATCATGGAAAGCAGCTCCGGGATATCATCCTCACGGAGGGGGCGAATTTCCCGATAGGAGTCAGTGTGAACCATGGTTCCCACGCCTTCCTCGGAAAACAGTTCATCCAGCAGCACGCCGCGGTGCAGTCCGTCCAACAGGTGTACACGGGGAATCCCGCGGCGGCAGACGGCGGCGGCGGCGCGTAAATCATCCGGTGAGGAGCATTCACCCGCGCGGGAATCCGCCTCGCCCTCCGGTATGGCAAAGATAGGTTGCCCGCCCAGCTGCGGCACGCCGGACTCCATGAGACAGATGTATTTATCCGCCCCCAAAGCAACGGCAAGCTGCACGCTGCCCTCATCATAACGCCCGGCAGAACCGGAGGGAACGATAGCCACCTGGCGGCGTTCCACAATCTCTGCCACCCGTGCAAAAGCGGCATCTCCGGCAGACAGGGGATATTCCGCAAGCGCAGCATGCATCTCACACGCCCCGGCACGCAGCACCAGAGCGGAAGCATCATCCCCCTCTGCCACCAGAACCAGACGCACCCCTATTTCATGCAGCGCGTCCGCATCCAGCAGGGCATCCACCAGTTCGGCTGCATCCAGCAGGGCTGCCGAAATATGCACCACGAACAGCCGCCCGCGGAAATACGGGACGTATTCCAATGCGGAGCGGACGTTCATGGCAGGTGATTACGGTAGAAGAATCAATCAGGCGCGGGGAGCTTCATCCTCCTCAGCCACGGGCATGTGACCGGAATCAATGGAGCCGATGGTGACACCGTCATCCTCCGACGGCATCATTTCCGGAGAAACCATCACCAAATCGCCGGACCCCTCCGGGCGCTTGATGTTGACAAAGGTCTTCTTCTTTTTGGGCAGCACCATCTTCTTCTCGCTGCGGGGTACAACGGCCTCCATAGCGCCGCTGACGGATTCCCCCATGACGGGAAGCTTCGGCATCTCCGGCAGGGGGAGGGTCGCATCCGGCTCGGAAGCCTTGGGGGCAAGCCCGGCAAGACGCTCGCGGAGAGCGGACAGCAGGTCGCCGTTGCCCAGGATGTCCATGACATCGGCATCTTCCTCCTCCGCATTGCTGGCGGGGAGAGAGGCCAGGAAGTCCTCAAAGGCGGACAGGTTGGTGGTGGAACGGAACATACCGTTGAGAATCTCGAAGTTGATGTTGTTCATCAGCGTTTCGAAAATCTCGTAGGCCTCGCGCTTATATTCCACCAGCGGGTCACGCTGTCCCTGGGCACGCAGACGCACGCCCTCGCGCAGGGCATCCATATCCGTGAGGTGCTGCTGCCAGAGCTTATCAATGGCCTGCAGCATGATGGAGCGCTCCATCTGGTCCACGCGGTCGGCGCGCTCACCCTCAATCTTCTTCTCGTACATCTCACGCACCTTGGCAATAATCGTCTCCGCCACATCCTCGGGGCGCTTGCCCTTGAGGTCGGCTTCCTTCTCGCTCCATCCCATGGGGAAGGTAGCGTTAATCCACTGGAGGAGGTCGGTATAGCGAACGGTGCCGGTGTCATCCTCGTTGAGATAGACCTCACACTTGGCGTTCACACCCTCCACCAGGGCATCATAGAGCATCCGGCGGGGGTCCTCGCACAGCAGGGCATCATTGCGCATGGCATAGACGATAAGACGCTGCTGGTTCATGACATCATCATAGTCCAGCACGTGCTTACGCCACATGTAGTTGCGCTGCTCCACACGCTTCTGGGCACCCTCGATGATGTGGTTCATGAGGCGGTTCTCCACGGCCTCGCCCTCCTGCATGCCGAAGCGATCCATCATCTTGGTCATGCGCTCGCTGCCGCCGAAGTTGCGCATCAGGTCATCCTCAAAGGACAGGAAGAACTGGGAAGCACCCGGGTCACCCTGACGGGAGCAACGACCGCGCAGCTGGCGGTCAATGCGGCGGGACTCGTAGCGCTCTGTACCCAGCACGAAGAGACCGCCCAGCTCTGCCACGCCCTCACCCAGCTTGATATCCGTACCACGACCGGCCATGTTGGTGGACACCGTCACTGCACCGCGCTGACCGGCACGGGCGATAATCTCAGCCTCTCGCTGGTGGTTCTTGGCGTTCAGCACCTCATGCGGCACGCGGGCATACTTGAGCATGCGGGAGAGCGTCTCAGACGCCTCCACACTGGCAGTACCGATAAGCACGGGTTGCCCTTTCTTGTGCAGCTCCACAATCTTGCCGACCACGGCGTTGTACTTCTCGCGGCGGCTGCGGAAAATGAAGTCGTTGGCATCCTCACGAATGCAGGGACGGTTGGTGGGAATGGGCAGCACGTCCAGCTTGTAAATATCATGGAACTCTGCCGCCTCTGTCTCAGCCGTACCGGTCATACCTGCCAGACGGCGGTACAGACGGAAGTAGTTCTGGATGGTGATGGTGGCATAGGTCATGTTCTCGGCCTCCACTTCCACACCTTCCTTGGCTTCCACGGCCTGGTGCAGACCATCGCTCCAACGGCGGCCCGGCATCTCGCGCCCAGTGTTCTGGTCAATGATGACTACCTTGTCATCCTTGACCACGTATTCCACATCCTTTTCGTAGATGGTGTAGGCTTTGAGCAGCTGGCTGGTGGTGTGCAGGCGGGCACCCGTCTCATCCAGACGCTTGAGCAGAGCTGTCTTGCGGGCTTCCTTCTCACGCTCGGTGAGCGTTTCGTCCTCATCGATATTCACGAACTCCGTGCCGATATCCGGCAGCACGAAATCTTCAGGATGCCCCGGGCTGATAATCTCACGCCCCTTCTCCATGAGGTCGGCATCGTGGGTCTTTTCATCCACGGTGAAGTAGAGTTCTTCCTTGAGTTTGAAGAGCTCAATCTTGCGGGGGTCCTGATAGAGGAAGAGCTCATATTTCTCCACCATGCGGCGGAATTCGGGATCCTGCTGGGAGCGCATGTAGGCGCGGTTACGCGGCTGACCGAGTTTCACCTTGAAGAGACAGCGACCGGCGCCCTCCGTATCGCCCTCCTTAGCCAGCTTATTGGCCTTCTCCATGAGCGAGGTGCAGAGCTCAATCTGCTTGCGCACTACCTTTTCGATGAGAGGCTTGAGGGTATCATACTGCTGCTCGCGCTCAATGACGGCCGGACCGGAAATGATGAGCGGCGTGCGGGCTTCATCGATAAGAATGGAGTCAACCTCGTCGATAATGGCGAAGTAGTGCCCGCGCTGCACCTGAGCCTCCCGGCTGGTAGCCATACCGTTGTCACGCAGGTAGTCAAAGCCGAACTCGGAGTTGGTGCCGTAGGTGATATCACACTGGTACTGGCGGCGGCGCAAATCACTGGGCATCATACTCTGGATGCAGCCCACGGTCAGACCGAGGAAAGAGAACAGGGAGCCCATCCACATGGAGTCACGGCGGGCCAGGTAGTCATTCACCGTCACCACATGAACGCCCAGTCCGGTGAGCGCATTCAGATAAACCGGCAGAGTAGCCACCAGAGTCTTACCCTCACCCGTAGCCATTTCCGCGATGAAGCCGCGATGCAGGGCTATACCGCCCAGCAGCTGCACCTCAAAGTGAACCATATCCCAGCGAATCGGCGTGCCGCAGACATCCACATCCTTGCCGCACATGAGTTTGGCACCGCTCTTGACCACAGCGAATGCCTCCGGCAGTATCTCCTCCAGATAGCGGGAGCGCATGCGGTCAAACTTCGGTTCAATCTCCGTCCAGGCTTTCTTACCGGTCTCGATGGATTCCGCCGTCGGCTCCACCTTGGGCAGCTTGGGGAACTCGGCGCTGAGGGACTCAAAGCGCGCATTCATGGTGGAGGCAACCTGCTCCAGCAACTGAGGAGACGCAGTGAGGATTACACCGCGGGTGGGCAAATCCATGGGTGTGAAGCGGTGCAGATAGGTCTGCCACTCGCGGGTCTTGCTCACCAGGAACTCCCGGTCTTTCCCCTCCCAGGATTTCTCAATATCAAGAATCCGGCGCACAACCGGCTTGAGTTTGCGCACCTCGCGCTGGTTCTTTGAACCCACGATTTTGTTCAGAATCCACTTAATCATAATGCTGGAAAATTGTTGTCTACACGCCTCACGCGACCCCGCAGCAGATGCGGGGTGCGGCATTGTAACACAGGCTTGCCACTTTGGCAAGCCTGCACGAAAGAGTTACGCAAAAATGACACGCAGGAAAAGGTATCATCCGTTTCGCGGTTCTTCCTGCGTTTTCGGCAGCGCCTCCGGGCGGCTGTAGGATGACCAGACGTAGCGCACGAAAATGACCTTGAGCGCAGCAGTCAGCGGAACAGCCAGCAAAGCCCCCACCACACCGCCGATGACATAGCTCCAGAACAGCACGGAGAACATGACCGTGAGGTCGTGCATGCGAACGCGGCTGCCCACGATTTTCGGTTGCAGCACCCAACCGTCAAACTGGCTGACACAGGCAAAAATAGCGGACACGATGACCAGATGCGTGACATCATGCCAGGTGAACCAGGCAATCAGCATGGCTGGAATCCAGGTGCTGATCATACCGATATAGGGGATAATTCCCAGCACCGCCGCCACAGCGGCGATGGTGATGGCATAGGGCAAGCCCAGTATCTTGAGCGCAATGGCCAGAATAATGGCATCCACCACACTGACAAGCATCTGACCGCGAATGAAGGAGATGATATAGCTGTTAATCTCCTGAAGCGTTTGCACCAGCTCCTCACGGAATGCGGATTTTTGAAGGGGAAGAATCGTGTGCCAGTTGTCGGCTATCTGTTTGCTCTCCAGCAGGAAGTAGAACAGGAATACCGGCACCATGATAGCACCGATGACAAACATGCCCATGCCGGAGAGAGCTCGGGATCCGGCGGTCAGCCACTCCACCAGGCGCTCCGTCAGATAGCTGGAATTGAACTCCAGAATAGCAGTCAGCTTACCGGCATAGGATGTTTCCTCCGAGAGAGCCTGATAATCCTCCTGCGGCAGCTCTGCCTTGCGGGCATCCTTGAGCACCTTACCGTAGAGCATATCCACCCCCTTCTGCACCAGGCTGTTATTTTCCAGATAGTACTTACCTGTTTCCACGGCGCTGTCCTGAATCTGTTCCCGCTTGCTGATAAGCTCCCCCGTCTGCTCCACAAGCGGGGGCACAATCGTCAACCCGAACCCTGTCAGCAACACACCACAGCCCAGCATCACCACCAGCACTGCCGCCAGCCGTGGCTTAATCCAACGCTGTACCAGCCGCACACAGGGAGAAAGCAGATACGCCAGAATCCCCGCCAGCACCACCGGCAGCAACACCGGCTCCAGCAAAACGAACAACGCACCGAATCCAAACAAAAGGGCAATAATCAAAACCACAATGACCAGAAGAGCCAAACCGGTGAGAGCCGCCCAGCACACAGATTTCTGGAATCGGGTAGGGGTAGATGTTTCCTCATCGTTCATGCAGAGCATGATACCCCCGACCGCTCACTGTGTCAACCCCAAAAAAACGGGAACCGGAATATGCACTGCATTACGGAGCAGTCTCTGCCAACCGAGCCTCGCGCAGACGGAACCAACACATCTGAAACAGCAGGATAACGGTGACGCTCACCGCTATTTGTAGCTCCGGCAGGAAATTAAGCGGAGCAAAATCGGAAACCATTTCTGTCAGAAAAAGTTCATACACTGCATAGCCGAGCATGAATGCCGCCACAATCAGACTGCCGCCGTGCAGCAAGGCAGTCACACACAGTCCCACGGTCGGTCGATATTCCCCCCGCTTATGATGGCGGATAACAGAGCGAGCACTCCAGAAAACACCCCAGGTCCCCACAAGAGCACACAGAGAAACGAAAAGGAAGAAGCCACCGAAGCCCCATAAATCTTCTGAAAACCAACCGACAATCCGGAAATCATCGACATCATTTTCTACCCGTTTCACCAACACATCGCCCGGTGCAAGGAGCTGCCCCATCACCAACATCTTGCCGCTTATATGCGAGGGAAGAAAAGAAAAATAATTTTCCTGAACGACATTACTCAGTTCCTCACCCTCCAGTCCTTGCTGCCGAAGGAGCTGCTCCAGACGGGAACTGCTCTCCTCTGCCGACAGACAACTGACAATGACTCCTTCTTTGCACCTGAGCCTGATATCTCCGGCCTGAATCTGCGACGCAACTTCGGAACCCAGCCGTATGGCAGGGATACTGAGACCGTTTGACAGGGGGAAGCATTCATTGCTGCTCAGCTCTGAGACAATGAAGCTGACACGCTGCCCCACATGTTGCGACGTATGCAACGACTCCGTACTGACCCCGGGAAAGTAATTTTCCTGAACATGAATACACCCAATGGCAGTCAACCCACCAATGCCCATCAAAGTCATGATTAACGCGCCCAGACTCCCCAGACACAGCAAACCGTATAACACCATCCAAACCCACCGCAGAGTCCCCTCCCGCATACTCGGAAAAACACGCTGCACCACACCGTTGCAGCCTTTCTCCAGTTTGATTTGAAGTTCGGATAGTTTCTGAAAAATGCTCATAGTGTAGTATTCATATGATACAATTTATCAAATAACAGGTGCATTAACAACAGTATTCCTGCGCTCAATTTATTCACCGGATAAATCAACTTTTCCTACTGCGCAGATATGCGCTGACAAGAAGTAACACCAAAACTGCCAGCCCCTCCAGCGCGGCAAGACCAAAGAGAGCGACCGGCCAAATATACAGCCCCCAAAATGTGTTGGTGACAGCTTCCGTCGGGTTCGCGGCGGGATACAGCATCTCTACTTTTTCCCCTACTTTATATGCAGGCGGATTGGAAGATGAGGAACTGCGGATAAGATACACCTTTCCTTCCACGGGAAGCGAAAAAACAGGACGCCATGTCTGCCCGGAGGTGTCAGATGTATTCACCCTCTCCAACTCCGTAACCGTCGCTTCAGCCCGGTTCCAGGTATCACGTTTCTCACGGGCATTGTCCAACAGCAGCAACGCTATACCTGCTTCGATGAGCAGAAACACGCTCAGTATGCAAGCAAGGATACGGAGAACTTTGGCAAGTGTGGCAGCGGGAGTTGTATTTGCAGTCATGCCCCCCATTCTACAGCACGGGTAAAGACTGTCAAGCCTTTATTATAGCGTTCGATAAATAGCTAAACAGCAGGAATGGACACATCGGTAGGTAAATGCGAATTTAATGTACAAGGGACGAAGGACAATGTACAAGGGTAATGTACGGCGAGCATTCGCTCGAAATATGGCAAAGGTTTGAGTGTTAGCTATCTACTTGCGAGCAGAGCGAGCGGAATTTTGAATTTGTACATTGTTCATTTGACTTTGTACTTCTCGTTAACTTCCCATTTATCCTTTGCAAACTTGTGGAATCATTTACCGAACGATATATTATTCCACGTTCCCGGCACACGTATTCCAACAACGCGAAAGCCCCGATGCACATTGCATTTTAAATGCGATGTACTGTTTTTGGGGGGCAATCTTGCGTCACAGCGTGCATCCATTTATTATCAATCACGAAAATATCCTGCCGGGAATTGTGCATTAGCTCATTTTTATCAGTTTTTTCCTGTACATCGCATTTAAAATCCGATATAACATTTAGGCAAGCTGTTGCCTCCCTCTCGGCATGAGAGCAGTTTCCGGCAAGACTCACAGCCTGACACTCAACTTATTCTTCAATCACCATGAAACTTCATTTACCGAAAAGCATTCTGGCAGCAGTCCTTGCCGTGTTGGCATCTCTGGCTCAGGCTGAGACGCGTACGTATACGGGCAATGACAACAAACAAATCAATACCTCCGGTTACGACACTGACGACACTGTCATCTTCCAAATGTCCGGAGGCGGTACGAATAACTACTTCTCATCCGGCTCAGATACAACACGTACCACTAAGGCAGCAATAAAAATACAGGATGATACCAACACCACAGACGAGGTGGAAGGATTGATTATCAACAATGGGCATACAAAAGATGTTCAAATTTTTACGGGAGCTCTTTCCGGTAACGGTTTGTTACAAAAAACCGGGAATGGTGATCCCAACACCATCGTGTTTGAGGGGAATACAAGCGGATTTACAGGTAGCATTGATTTATCCTCTGACAGAACCTTCACACTGGTATTCGGCGGCAACAGCACAGCAGTTACCGCAGCAACAAGCAATGAAACAACAGGCATCATCGGCAGCGGAAACATCACCTACAACAGCAGTGATAAGAATAATGCCGGCACTTCTCTGCTGCAAACGCTGCGGTTCAACTATGCCGCGTCCGATGATAATAAACCGGTATACATCACCAACAGCATTAAAGATACAGGCAAAGGCACCTCAAAGCTTGAGCTCAGCGGCGGTGCAGACTATACGCTCACTCAGGAAGTCACGGTAGATGAGTTGAGCATTTCCGCAGGCGTTGCCACTTTCAGCCAAAATCTCAGCGTTGGCAGCATCTCCGGCGGCGGTGACATTGCGCTGGCAGATGGCTGCACGCTGACCGTGGGCAGGACAACCGGCACCATTGCCGCAGATATCACCGGCGCGGTCAGTCTGATTAAGAGCGACTCAACCTCAACCACTCTCAGCGGCAACAACAGTTTTACCGGCGGCACTTTTGTTCAGGCCGGCACACTCATCGTTGATTCTGCGGCTGCACTGGCCGGAGCCGTGACGGTCGATACGGGTGCCACCCTTCAGTTCAATGCCAATCCGACGGCGGCATGCGATATTACGCTGAACGGCAAGCTCAGTCTGACATGGATTAATAACGATTCGTTCTCTTCTCAGCTTTCAATAAATGATGCCACCTTTTACAGCAGTACCGGCGGTACTGAATCAGCGAATGACGGCTATGCCAGGTGGATTAATCCCGTCGTTTTTAACGGTAATATCTATCTTGGTGCGAACGGCTCCATCGGCACCGAAAACCTGAGTGTGGTTGATAACAAACTTATACGTTCGGGGACATTCACCCAAAGTGATACTTTTTACGTCAACTCCTCGGACTTCAAGATTAGTGATAACACGGATACTTCCGCAAAAACATTCCATGTTACCGAGAATGCCGGGCTGGATATCAACGGTAAGGCATTAGCATCTAAAACCATTCAACTGGATGCCGGAGCCACCCTTACCAACACCGGGAATGCCGTTGGGGTGGGCTTACAGCAAATTCAGGATATCACGCTGAACGGCAATGCAAGCGTCATTGCCACAGAGGGCAAGGAATTCGGTATTCTGGGATATCGGTGGGGCTCTACCACCATGCATCTCAACGAGCAGATTCTCACCAAGGAAGGAGACGGCACCTTCTTTCTGGTGAACACTACTGTATCCGGCGGCGGAAAAATAGCGGTAGCAGAAGGCACACTGCAAATAGGCTGCTACAATAACAGCGGCACTGCCATAAACAGCGAAACGACGGAATTTGCCATCGCAGATGGAGCACGGTTGAACCTGGCATACAGCAGCGGTCTTTCCGCAGCCGGTATCAGCGGCGCAGGCAGCATCATCAAAACCGGTAATATCAGCACAACCCTGACACTGGCAGGCAGCGGGGAATATACCTTCTCCGGCAGCATTGCCGAACAAATCGCCATCAACAAAACCGGCAGCGGGCATCAGCTTCTCACGGGCAGCAACACCATCAGTTCGCTGACCATGACCGCCGGCACGCTGACGCTGGGTTCAGACGGAGCAGAGATTACCCTCTCCACCGGTACCGTAACCAACGGCGGCACGGTCAATCTGGCGGGTAATTTCACCATATCCGGCGCACTGAGCGATTACGAGTTTGCCTCATCAGCGGGAGTTGAATATTCCGTAGCGGGAACAAGTAATGGCTTCAAGACCACTCGCGGGGACAGCTACTATCTGTTCAAAGGCGGCAGCGGCAGCGTGGCAGAGGGCATGAATCCGGCAAGCATCAATCTGAGTTCAGCCTCTCAGCTCAGCAACTCAGCCACCCTGTCTGCCACAGAGGGCGGCATTGTCTTCACCTTCGGCGGCAGTAATACGACTAATGATTTCTATGTGCAGGAGGGAACGGTCAAGCAGAGCACACTGCTGAACGATGAATCTTACGGCGTGACGGCAGCCACTGGTTATATCGTCACCTCCGGCGGCACACTGGAACTGGCACAGAGCAACAGCGGCACCATTCAACTGAACGGAGGCACTCTGCTGCTGGGAAACAATCTGCAGCAAAGTGATATGAACCTTACGATTCAGAGCGGCGCCGTGGAGCTCAACGGAAAGCAACTGACGCTCAGCACCGGGGATCAGACATCACTTCTGCAATCTCTGACAGGAAGCGGCACACTTGTGGTTAACGGTGAAACGACCCTGATGGGCAGCACATCCTCGGCTTCCCCCATCAGCCTGAACACAACCGCCACACTGGTTATCACCTCCGGAAGCCAATTTAATCTTGGAACTGACCACAGCTCACAGGCTAATCTGTACGCCTCGTTGGGTAATATCTCCAACGTACAGCTGCAGGGAGGCACACTGCGGTACAATACCGGCAGTTCCACAATCAACAGAGTGGAAACCGTCGCCGGCTACACAGGCTCCCACTTCTACATCCGGGATACCAATAATGTGAACGATATCGTCACTATCTCCAAGCTGCATCTCAACTCAGATTTGAGTATCGGCAGCGAATGGGATGCGAAAGTCGAGATATCATGGCTCACCGGCAGCGGCAATCTCTCACTCGGCGGGCGTAATACAGCTAAGGATACCGCCACAGATGGCCATATTATCAACACAACTGTCGGTGCAGGCTACACCGGTACCATTTCACTGGCAGATGCGAACACGCTCCATGCGGGCTTCACTCTGGAAGAACAAGCCACTGCTACCATTCAGGCTGTAACAAACCAAAACCTCACCAAGACACAGCTTGAAGTCACTCTCCGTGACAATTCCCGGCTGAACATCTCCGGCACAAGCGGAAAAACCGTAGAACTGGACACTATCACCGTGGCAGAGGATGCAACAGCAAGCCTTTCTGCTGCGGAAGGAGTACTGCTGAGTGTGCGGGAAATCTCCGGCGGCCATCTGAGCATCGGGGCAGAAGTCGGCTCAGTCTCTCTGGCCGGCGGCACTATCACCAACAACGCCTCACTCTCTCTCTACGGTAACATCACCATCTCCGGTGAGCTGGACAGCTATGAGAGCTACGGCAGCGGCAACCTGATTGGTTACTCCATGAATGACGGTACGGCCAACGGTTTCAAACTTGTGGCAGGCAAGCAGTATTACCTCTCCATGGGCGGCTCAAACAGTCTTGCTACCAACACGGCCGCGCTGAATATCAACACAGCGGAAAGCCTGACCGGCGACACGGCATACCTCTCTGTTGTAGAAGCTACGGAAGAGAAACAAGCGGGTATTGTCTTTTCTCTCGACCCCACTTACTCTGCCGAATTCTATGTGCAGGAGGGGCGCGTGGACCAAAGCAGCCTGCTGGCAGATGAGACCTGCGGCGTGACCGCAACGACGCACTATATCATCAACGGCGGTACACTCAGTCTGAGTCAGAACGTGGGCACCAATCTCCTCACCTACGAAAGCGGCAGCGTAGAGCTTCAATCCGGCAGCACGCTCAGCATCAATACGGCGGCGGAGAGCAATGCCGCCCTGCTGATGAACAGCTCCGGTGCCGGCTCCGTGCAAGTCAGTCAGAATATCGCGCTGGCAGATGATTACACCGCCAACATCAGCGGTGAGTTGAACATCAGCCAAGCCACCGTGGCTCAGGGCAAGGCTAATCTGGAATCATTCAGCGGTATCCGCCTTTCCAACGGAGCCACCCTGTCCTACAGCAAGCTTGAGCACAGCTTCGCCAACCTCACTATCGACAGAGGCACGCAGAATCTCACTTTCACGGCAGCAGGAGATGAGACTGGAGCAGCTACCCTGAGCATCGGCAAATTGAGCGGCAGCGGAGAACTGCATCTTGCCGCAACAGATAAGCTGACACTCAGCCTTGAGGATACACAGGATTTTGAAGGTACTCTGCTGATGAACAGCAACCATATTTCCCTCAATCTGGCAGAGAATGCCGGGATTACGGCCTGGTATCAGGAGACAGCCGCTTCTGAGCTCAACCTGCTCAATGTAGGCGCGGGTAACACCATCGGCATGAGAGTGGTTACCGGCTCCCTGACTTCCGGCAGCATTGCGGCCAATCTGGAGCTGCAGAATCATAGCAGCGGCGCTGCCCTGTGGCTCAATAACAGCGATGACAACGGAGAAATCATCCTCGCCGGCAGCATTTCCGGCAGCGGCAATATGGGGCTGGCAGCTGCTGATAAATCTATCTCCATGAGCATTTCGGGAGATACCAGCGACTGGAGCGGCAATATCCAGTTCAACGGAAATGAGCACCGGCTCACGTTTACTGAGAATGCAGTCTCCATCCGTAATTCCAAAATCTTCACCACCAAAGGCGGCACCGGTTATGTGGAGCTCCGCCATGCGAGTGCTGCCACTGTTGCAGCAAAACTGGAGGGAGAGCTCCACGTCACCGTCAGCAACAGTTCTGAAGAGGGCACAAGCTTCACCAACAGCGTAGACATCTCCTCCCTCTCGGTGGAGGCAGATTCCCGTGTGGCAGTTACCCATTCTACTGTCAGCGTGGATGCTGTGGACAATGCCGGCAACCTTTCCTTTACCGGCATTCAGTCACTCAACCTGACCGACCTGAGTCTGGCAGACGGCTCCGTGCTCTCCGTTGGCAGCGGCGTTGCCACTATTGCCGCTGAGAGTGCTGATACCTTCACGGGTGTGACTGTTTCCGATACTGCCATTCTGGAAGGCGGCAGCACCATCAACGGCAGTCTGGATCTGAGCGAAGCGGCTTCCATTGAACTCAACAATATGGATGAAGCCATCGACATCAACGGCGACCTTATCCTTGTTCTGGGAGAAAACGTGACCGTCAGCGGTAATTACACGGAAATGCTGGAGAATCTCATTGACGGACAGTCTCTGGATATCTTCCAAGTCTCCGGCAGCATCACGCTGAACGGCCTGGAGCTTACCGACGGCTACAGCGAGGACGCGGGAAGCCTTATCGCCGCCATTGAGCAGGGGCGCTACTCATTGGGCTACAGAGCATCTGCCACCGGTGACGGCGGCACGCTCTACCTGAGCACTGCTTCCTCTCCTGCTGTCCCGGAGCCCACTACTGCCACGCTGAGTCTGCTGGCTTTGGCAGCTATGGCTGCCCGCCGTCGCAGAAAGTAAGCGAATGTTCAGGCTCTTCTTTCACTCCCCCGTTCTCGTCTGAGGCGGGGGAGTCTCTGTCTTGCAACTGCACATGCTGATACCATTTTTTGAATCTTTCTTAGAATTGTTATATTTTTAACTTGACTTTCCGAGATATGGCGGTAAGATGTCTGCACGCATACAAGATATAGTTAGCCACCACAAACAATCAGAATCCCCATGCAGATAAGGAAACGCAACGGACAGGAAGCCGAATACCGGCGTGAGAAGATAGAGCGGGTCATACGGCTTGCCTTCGGGAGTGTGGGGATGACTGATACAGAGGGAGAAGTATCTCGACTGGCGGTGAGCATTGAGGCGCGACTGCGCTCACACGGCGGTGCTGTTGTGGCGGTGGAATACATTCAGGACCTGGTAGAAGAGAGCCTGATGGTGGCGGGGCACTATGAGGCAGCCAAGCGCTTCATTCTGTACCGCAATGAGCGGAGTCGCGCACGCGCCGTCAGAGAACAGCTGCTGCAGCATTTCGAGAACCGCCCGGCACTGGATACCGTCTTGAAAGAGGTGCAGCAGGAATTCCCGGAGGATGAATACGACCTGCACCAGCTCACCGCCAAGTTCCGCACCTTCAGCCGCGAGGGCGCAGGGGACGATGCCGCACTGGGCGGGCTCATCAAATCCGCAGCAGAGCTGACCACCCGGGATGCCCCGCGCTGGGAGATGATTGCCGCACGCTTCTGGCTGCTGCGATTCCGGCACAGACTGGTGCGCTATGAGGCAGAGGCCGGCATCAGCAACCTGTACGACAAAATCACACACCTGACCAAAGAGGGCGTGTACGGCAGCTATATCACCGCCCACTACAGCCGAACAGAGATAGAAAGCTTTGCCGGGCTGCTGGATGAGAGTCGCGACA
This sequence comes from Akkermansia sp., assembly GCA_045579245.1. Lineage (GTDB taxonomy): Bacteria > Verrucomicrobiota > Verrucomicrobiia > Verrucomicrobiales > Akkermansiaceae > Akkermansia. Next base: position 23,463 of record JAZNLU010000037.1, on the reverse strand, counting down.
AGCTGTTCACCTATTCTGCGCTGGAGATGCTGCACGGGCGCTACCTCATCCGCACGCATGCGGGCAAGGTGCTGGAGAGCCCGCAGGAGATGTTCCTGGGCATTGCCCTGCACCTCGCCATGCAGGAGCAGGAAAACCGCGCGGAATGGGTGCGGCGCTTCTACGACATGCTCAGTACGCTGAAAGTGACCATGGCCACGCCCACGCTGGCCAATGCCCGCAAGCCTTTCCACCAGCTTTCCTCCTGCTTCATTGATACCGTGCCGGACAGCCTGGAGGGCATCTACCGCAGCATCGACAACTTCGCCCAGGTCAGCAAATACGGCGGCGGCATGGGGATGTATTTCGGCAAAGTGCGGGCCACCGGCAGCGCCATTCGCGGCTTTCCGGGCGCGGCGGGCGGGGTCATCCGCTGGATTCGGCTGGCGAATGACACCGCCGTGGCCGTGGACCAGCTGGGCGTGCGACAGGGAGCCGTGGCGGTGTATCTGGATGCCTGGCACCGCGATTTGCCGGAGTTCCTCTCCCTGCGCACCAACAATGGGGATGACCGACTGAAGGCGCACGATGTGTTCCCCGCCGTGTGTTACCCGGATTACTTCTGGCAGCAGGCGCGCGACAACATTGAGGGCGACTGGTATCTGATGTGCCCGCACGAGATTCAGAGTGTGAAGGGCTACGCGCTGGAGGACAGCTACGGCGAGGAGTGGGAGCAGCGCTACCACAGCTGCGTGGCAGACTCCCGCATCCACAAACGAGTGGTTCCCATCAAGGATATCATTCGCCTCATACTCAAGAGCGCCGTGGAGACGGGCACCCCCTTCGTGTTCAACCGCGATCTGGTGAACCGCGCCAACCCCAACAAACACCGCGGCATCATCTACTGCAGCAACCTCTGCACGGAAATCGCCCAGAACATGAGCGCCATCGAAAGCGTGGAGCAGAAAACCACCACCGTGAACGGCGAAACCATCGTGGTCACCACCACCCGTCCCGGTAACTTCGTGGTCTGCAACCTCGCCAGCCTCTCGCTGGGCAGAATCGACGTTCGCAACCCGCAGGAGGTGGAGGAAATCACCCGCAGCGCCGTCCGTGCGCTCGACAACGTGATAGACCTGAACTTCTACCCCCTGCCCTATGCAGAAATCACCAACCGCGCCTACCGCCCCATCGGCCTGGGGGTGAGCGGCTATCACCACATGCTTGCCAAACTGGGCATTCCGTGGGAATCGGAGGCGCACCTGGAGTTTGCCGACCGACTGTTCGAGCAGATTAACCACGCCGCCATTGCCGCCAGCTGCGACACCGCCCGTGACAAGGGTGCCTACGCCCACTTCGAGGGCAGCGAGTGGCAGACAGGACAATACTTCGACCGCCGCGGCTACACCGCCCCGCACTGGCAGGAGCTGCGCCGCCGCGTGGCGGAGCACGGGCTGCGCAATGCCTGGCTGCTGGCCGTTGCCCCCACCAGCAGCACCGGCATCATCGCCGGTACCACCGCCGGAATTGACCCCGTCATGAAACTCTTCTTCCTGGAGGAAAAGAAGAGCGGGCTCATGCCCCGCGTGGCTCCGGAGCTCTCCCTGCAAACCCTCTGGTTCTACAAGAGCGCCCACCGCATCGACCAGAGCTGGTCCGTGCGCGCCGCCGGCGTGCGCCAGCGCCACATCGACCAGGCGCAGAGCATGAACCTGTATATCACCAACGATTACACCCTCCGCCAGATACTCAACCTGTACCTCCTGGCCTGGGAGTGCGGGGTGAAGACCGTCTATTACATCCGATCCAAGAGCTTAGAAGTAGAAGAATGTGAATCATGTGCCAGCTGAACCGCAGACCACTGTTTAATCCGCAGGGAGAGTCCGATGTGCTCGCCCGCCGCATCATCAACGGCAACACCACCAACCTCAACGATTTCAATAACATGAAATACGCCTGGGTCAGCGGGTGGTATCGCCAGGCGATGAATAATTTCTGGATTCCGGAGGAAATCAACCTCTCGGCCGATGTGCGCGATTACCCGAAACTCAGCCCCGCCGAGCGCCGCGCTTTCGACAAGATACTCTCGTTCCTCGTTTTCCTGGACAGCATCCAGACCGCCAATCTTCCCTCCGTGGGCGAATATATCACCGCCAACGAGGTGAACCTCTGCCTGTGCATTCAGGCATTTCAGGAAGCGGTACACAGCCAGAGTTACAGCTACATGCTGGACACCATCTGTGAACCGCAGCAGCGCACGGAGGTGCTCTATCAATGGCGCAACGATGAGCACCTCCTGCGCCGCAACACCTTCATCGGCAACCTCTACAACGAGTTCCAACAGCACCGCACACCGGAGAACTTTGCCCGCACCCTCGTGGCCAACTTCATTCTGGAGGGCATCTATTTCTACAGCGGCTTCATGTTCTTCTACAACCTGGGTCGCAACAACAAAATGCCCGGCTCCGCGCAGGAAATCCGCTATATCAACCGCGATGAAAGCACCCACCTCTGGCTCTTCCGCAACATCATCCGCGAGCTGCAGCGCGAGCAGCCCGAGCTTTTCACCCCGGAGCGAGTGGAGGAATACCGCGCCATGATTCGCGAGGGCTGCGAGCAGGAAATTGCCTGGGGCTGCTACGTCATCGGTGACGATATCCCGGGGCTCTCCACCGGCATGATTACGGACTACATCCGCTATCTGGCCAACCGCCGCTGCATGGACTTAGGCTTTGAACCGCTCTATGAGGGGTATGAGACAGAGCCGCCCTCCTGCTCCTGGGTCTCGCAGTACAGCAACGCCAACCTCATCAAGACCGACTTCTTTGAAGCCCGCAGCACCGCCTACGCCAAGAGTACCGCGCTGGTGGATGATTTGTAAACGGCAAATCTCCTGTGCGTTTACAAAAATACTCATCCACCGGCAGCGGGTACAAAACCTCACGGCTTTCCTCAGTATCCCGCTAATTTATGAAAAGGAATACAACAAAGTGAAAATGCCTTGACTTTTGGTGATTATGGTATATAGTGCGCGCGATGAGTCAACAGCGCATACCACAGCTAACACTACCCACCAATGACTATGGGCAAATGCAGAATATGAGCAACCGCCGTCTGATCAGCGTGCTGCGCGAGGCCGTACTGTCACCGGATCGAGTCTACCGTTTCTCACCGCGTCCGCCGGAGACACATGATGCCTACACCATCAGCCACCGCCCCGGCTGTATCGATATCCACTTGCATGCCGAGGGAGCAGAGATATTCTGCTGCAAGTTTGTGCCAGCCCGTGAGTATTGATATTATGGATGTATTTTCCACCTGCTGGAACAGCTCCCGCCACACGGACGGCGGGGATATTTGCGATGAAATCAGAGAGATGGGCTTTGAATATATCGAAGCCTCCCACGGGCTCTCTCTCTCCAAGATGTCAGGCGTCATCAAAGCAGTAGATGAAAAGCGTATCCGCGTGGCCGGAGTCCATAACTTTTGTCCATCACCTATCGAGGTGCTTGCAGATGCACCGGATGCCTATCAATTTACCTCCCACCGCCCGGTAGATCGGGAACGGGCACTGCGACTGACCCGGGAAACGATGATGATGGCAGCCCGGCTTGAAGCCAAATATGTGGTACTGCACATGGGCAGCGTTTCTCTCATGAAAGGAAAAACGGCTACCCGTGAATTGGAACGCATGGTGCGCCACGGTCAGAGAGACACCCGAGCATATGCTGAGCTGAAAGGTAAATGGGTTCGCAAAAGACAACAGTTGGGCGCTCTGTATCTGGAACGTGCGCGGCAGGCACTGTACCAATTGACAGATGAAGCCGCCAAACTGGGGGTTGTGCTGGCAGTCGAGGGACGCAGCCACTTTGAACAAGTACCCGGAGAGTGGGAAATGCTGCCGCTCATGGAAGAATTTCGTGATAATCCGCACGTAGTCTACTGGCATGATTTCGGCCACATTCAGCGAAAGCACAATCTCCTGATGCTTGACCATGCTCAGTACCTGAAACAGCTCCGGCCTTTCCTGTACGGAGCACATGTGAATGATGTCCGCTGGCCTGCGCGAGACCACCGCGCACCATTTCTCGGCGGCTGCGTAGATTTTGACACCCTGCTCCCACGTTTTTTCCGCAAGAGCATGCCGCTCACTTGGGAGCTTTCACCCTCCGTCAGCAGGGAAGAAATTCTGGAAGTCAGAGCACGCTGGAATGAGCTTACCGCCACTCTGACAGATTGAGAGCTTGTCAACGCTCCGCCAGCCAATTGCAGAATCTCTCTGCCCAGGGACGCGAAATACCCGGTATGCCTGCAATTTCTTCCGGGCTGCAGTTCTTTAACCGAGGGACAGTATGAAAGCGTTTGAGCAGAAGCTCCTTGCGGCGAGGTGTCATACCGGGGAAAGAATCCAATTTACTCTCACGTACTCGACGTCGCACCAACAACTCATTGTAGTTGTTGGCAAAGCGGTGTGCCTCATCTCTCAGCCGCTGCAACAAACGCAATGCCCCCGAATCATGACTCAGGATAACGGGTTCTGACTCTCCGGGCAGGTATATTTCCTCATCCCGCTTAGCGAGCCCCACCACGGGCATTTGTCCCAGACCTATTTCCGCCAGCACCTCACAGGCCACGGAAAGCTGTCCTTTACCACCGTCCACCACCACCAGATGCGGCACGGTGATAGGGGCTTTCCCCTGCGCACTGAGCTGACGCAGCCATGTATAAGTATCCACAGACTCCGGCTTCCGGAACAGCAGACTGCTCTCGTTGACTATGCGGGAATAGCGCCGCCGCACGACTTCCAACATGGAGGCGAAATCGTTCTGCCCCTCCACTCCGCGAATGCGGTAACGCCGGTATGCCGCATTATCCGGGCGACCATTGGTGAAGCGCACCATAGAAGCCACAATATGATTGTCCGACAGGTTGGAAATGTCAAAACACTCCATCACCGCCGGCGGAGTCTCCATCCCCAATGCAGCTGCAAGCTCCGCCAGATCAGCATCCGGATTAACCGTACCGGGCAAATCGGTCATTCCACGGGAAAAGCGGCGTGCAGGTTCCAGCGTTTTCAGGATATTCTCACGCACATCCCGCAGGCGCGCAGCCTTTTCAAAATCAAGAGCCTCGGCCGCAGCCGACATCTCAGAGGTGAGAGCCTCAAGATGCTCTCGGCGGCCCCTGCCCTCCAACAGCCCCAGAGCCGCATCAAACTGAGCGCGGTATTCTGCCTCCGAAATACGACCTATGCAGGGCGCCGAGCAACTGCGTATTTCATCATCGTGACAATGGCGGTACTGTTCCTCCCCGGGGTGGCGGCAGGTACAGGTGCGAAGCCGAAACCGGCGGTTGAGCCACTCCACCGTCTCCCGCAATGCTGCGGAGTGTACAAACGGCCCCAGATAGCGGGCACCGTCATCCTTGCGAAGCCGCACCATGGAAAAGCGAGGCAGAGCATCCTGCCGACTTGCACGCAACAGCAGATATCGCTTGTCATCCCTCAGCTGTACATTGTAGTGAGGTCGATATTCTTTGATGAGTTTTTGCTCCAGAATGAGTGACTCCTGCTCATTGCGCACCTCATAATAATCAAAATCCACAATAGCCGCTATAAGGGCTCGCGTTTTACTATTTTCCAGCGTGGCGCGGGAGGGCGAGAAATAGTTGGCCAAACGGCGGTGCAAATCCTTGGCTTTTCCCACGTAGATGACCCCACCGCCTTCACCCTTCATGAGGTAAACCCCGGGACGATGCGGTGTGGTGCGCCACTTTTCCTTGAGATTGACGCGAGCAGCTGCCATATCCCCCATTGTACCACACGCCTGTCGCTTGACAAGTGCAAAGAAAATCCCCGGTCAAACCGAAGCCGACCGGGGATGAAAATCAAAGGATTCCAGCGAACTTACATACAGGCACGAAGATGCGCCAGTATGTTGTCCTTGGAGGTTGCACCTACAATAGTGTCCACCAGCTCACCGTTCTTGAAGAACAGAAGCGTGGGAACGGAGCGGATGTTGTAGCGGGTAGCCAGATTCTGGTTACCGCCCTCCTCCACATTGGCCTTGCATACCTTGGCACTGCCGGCCATTTCCGTGGCAATCTGCTCTACGATGGGCATCACCATCTTGCAGGGTCCACACCATGTTGCCCAGAAATCCACCAGCACCGGCACGGGTGACCGAAGAACCTCTGCCTCGAAGTTGCTTTCTGTAATCTGAATAGCCATATTAAAGTCTGTGATTCGGTTATAACCAAATTCGTTGAAAAAATTATTCCTCTTCTTCGTCAGCACTTTCTTCCTCAGAAGCCTCATCGCCGGAGTCGTCAGCGGAGGCTTCATCGCCGGAGCTCGGCCACCCCAGCACGGGTTCGGTCTGACGGGTCATGGTCTGGTCTATAGAGTACTGCATGTAAAAAGCAACCAACATAGCCAACACGGCAGCAATCGCGCACACGAGGACAGAAGGATGCACGGGATTCTCCTCCGCATCTTCCGGTTCCTCTACTACAGCGGCCTTCTTACCGAACCCGGCAGGTTTGGAGAAGCCGGCAGGTTTGGCAGGCTTAGACTTGGGCTTGGCCGCAGGCGCACCGGCCGGTTTGGCGGGAGCTTCCGGCTTGGGAACCTCAACCGTGGCAGCAGGCAATTCCGGCTTAACCGGAGCAGAGGGAGCTGCCGGAGCAGAAGGAGCCACAGGCGTGCCGGGACGCTTGGGCGGTGCGCCAAGCGGAACAGTCACAGCCGTACGGGCGGCACCGGGAGCACCGGGAGCCACAGGGCGCGGCGCAGAAGGCGGCACGGGAGCGCCGGGAGCCACAGGGCGCGGCGCAGAAGGCGGCACGGGAGCACCGGGAGCCACAGGGCGCGGCGCAGAAGGCGGCACGGGAGCACCGGGAGCCGCAGGGCGCGGTGCAGAAGGCGGCACGGGAGCACCGGGAGCCGCAGGGCGCGGTGCAGAAGGCGGCACGGGAGCACCGGGAGCACCGGGGCGAGGGGGCATGGGTGCACCCGGGCGCGGAGCTGCGGGGGGCACAGGACGAGGAGCCGCCGGGGGAACGGGGCGCGGAGCCGTGGGAGGAACGGGAGGTGTGCTCATAACATCAGGTCAGTAAAGTCTGCAACCGCATCGCGGATTTCTTTCTATATTGCACTTTTTTTTTACTTTTGCAAGCGGAAAACACATTCTCGCTTATTTTTTCTTTGAAAATATGGCTGCATACAAAATTAAGTTTCCTTCCAACAGGAATTGCTGCTCTGCCACGCAGCGCGATTCCCCGCCGCCGGCGGGTGCAAACCATATTTCCCAATCAGAACCGTAAAACTCTCCTTTCCTGCCGCTGTACACCCGGTTTTCCCGGGCAAACGCCCTGCACACCGTACCCATGGCAATCAGTTCATCTGAATCAATAGCCACGTCTGATTTCCGTATAGGTATACGCCGGGTGCTTTCATACGCCTTCAGGGTGAATGTTCTCTGGGGATACCCCATCGGCACCACCAGTAAGGCACCATAGAGGAATCTACCCTCCTTATCTACGGAAAAATCAGCGCGGAGCGAGAGGAACGGCTCCTCCGATTTCGGCAGCATAGCATCCAACTGCTGCGGTGTCGGGTTGAGTACCAACGGGGCCAGCTCCGCATCCGCCCGCGCCGCAGCCGCCGGTACATCTGCCTTTTCTTCTTCATCCGGTGCGCGGTACAGCTTCCAGCCGTTGCCTCAATCCGCCGCTATCAGATTATCATCAGACAGTCTTTCTGACAGTCTTTCCCACAGTGCCTCCGGCGTGTGTGCATGCCACAGATATACCCCCCCCCGGCACAGGAAGCACCGCCGAAGCAAAACGCGGATTCACAGTCTCGGCATACAGACTGCGTGACACATACTCATGCAGCAGCGGCACAGCCACCCAAAACACTGACAACGCTACCCTAACGAGCAGTTTAGAAAACTTCCTCATAACCGATATTATACACACAGGAAGGCAACTTAATTCCGCCCGTCACAGCCCGCCGATTTCAGACACACCCGGAGAAGCGTTTCCGCTTCATCTGCCGCCATGGGAACTCTGCCCGGAGGGCGAAATAGGTGCTACCTGCTCTTTATCTTCTCAAAAGCGGTAACTTGTTCACTTTTATCCTGCTCAATGTGAGTTTCTCTTCTTAGTGCGCTCTCAGGACACGGCAAAAAAGGAGAGAATCTCATTCACTCCGCCGGGTAAACGGGGGCGCCGGGAAGATGTGCCGTGGCTCAATCCACACGTTCCAGCACGCGGGACCAATATGCAAAGAGTTCCTGCCGAGTGTAGTTTTCCATGCGCCATTCCAGCACATCGGACAGCAGCAAATCCGCAAACGAGCGCATGGTCGAGTCCGGGCGCAGCTGCCGTATGCGGGCATGCACAGCCGATTCACTGCAATAACAGGCTGCATTGGACTCACTCATCATAGGAAAAAACGGGGTGCTGACGGGATGCAGGGCAAGAAAAAGCATGCGGGCATGCACCCCGCCGTGCAGCAGCTTCTCCAGCAGAGCCTGGTGGTCATCTGCAACCAAGGCAGAGCAAAGGTAAAGAATACACCATTCCGTCATGGTTGCCGCACCGGCGGAAGAATTTCCCGCTGTCAACCAGTCATCCAAACGCTGCTGAAATATGCCGCGCAACGTGGTCAGCACAGATGTCAGCCGACCGTCCCGACGCAGCTCATCGATATGCTCCGGAACCCAAATATGAAACAGGTTTTCCCAGAGTTCCTCCAAACAGTCATCTCCGACTGCCACCGCCGAGCGGAGATACTCATACGCCGCCGGAAGATAGTTACAGCATTCCTCATAATTCCCGGCGGGCAGATAACCGGCAAACACCGTAAACGCAAGTTCCTCCCCGGTCAATCCCACCCCCTGCTTTGCCGCAATGGCAAGCAGCTCATCCTCCATCCCTACAAAATCACAGTAGGGGTCACTCAGTGAGAAGTCGGACATGGGAGCGACATGATAATGGTGTAAGCGGGATTAAAGGTGCGAACGCTCTGCGGGAAACGCCGGGCATAATCCAGGAGTTCGGGCAGCAGCTCGCCGGCAGCATAAGCATACAGACGCTTCCTCGTATCGGATTCGTCCAGCGCCGGGCAAGCCGTGTAGCAGCCGATGCAGAGCGTCCCGCTCTCATCCTGCATGAGGCGCAGCGGCCAAACGCGGCACTCAAAGGGGCGTTGCTCACGAGGCAGCGTGCAACCGCGTGCGGGGTCAAGCAGAGGACAATCCGCCGTTTCCTCGGCAGAATCTGTTCGGAAGCTCAGGCAGAAGCTGCGGGCACCATTCGGCCGGGTGCAAAGCGGAATGCCCTGACTGCTCAGCTGCTCACAGAGCGAATCCTCCAGAAAAGGAGTCTCCCACGTGGAAGCAGGGCGAAAATTACAGCAAAGCCGACAGCGGGCACAGGTGTCAGAATTGAAAATACGGGTCAGCATGGAGAAAGAGGAGAGGCTGTGTATTTGTGCAAAAGGAGGACAGGATGGTAAGATTCCTTGGCTCGGCGGAGACCGGGGTGGTTCAGATCCTCCTCACGGTTAATCAGCTCGCAGTTAAGCATGCGCGCCAACTCACGGTTAATGGCCGGGTAGGCATCTCGGAACTCCGGCAGACACTTTTCATAGTGCACATCTGCCACGGTCGGTGAAATGTACGAAGCGACAGACATGGCCACGGGCTGCTGCTGCACGTAAATTATCCCGCCGCAGAGAGAGAGGTCCTGCCAATGCTCCAGAGCACGGGAAATGGCACGCAATTCATGCAGCAGAGAGCTTTCCTCCCTGCCCGCCAACCACCCCTGAGCCACACTCAGCGCATCTGCAGCATTTTTAGGCGTAAGCTCCACAAACTTCCACTGCGGATAAAGCTTCTCAAAGCGGGCAATGTGGTTGCGCTTGCGGTGGTAGGCCGTGCCGGGTAAATCTGCCAAATCTCTGCGGCGGTAGAAGTAATCCGCATTCCCTGCATCACAGGCAAAACCGAACTGCCCCGGGCGTAGGGTATCCAGCCGGGATTTTTCCTCCTCTGTCAACAGGCAAAATTCAAGCGGTCTGCAGCGGATAGCGGCATCTGCCTCAACACGCCGCAACGCAGCTTCCCAATCCCCGGCACCGCAGGGAAACGCATAGCCGCGCAAACGCCCGTTACCCGCATAGTGCCGATACAGAAACCCATCCTCCAATGCTATGGTGGTGACATATTTTTCCCGCAACAGATAAATATTGGCAAAAGAAAGGTCATTCCCCATGACCGCCGTGGTGAGATGCCGCACGGCAGCCGCATCGTGCAGGTTCGGGATTGCAAATGGTAACGTTTGGGAATTCATGGAGCTATCTCACGGCGATTTTAACACGAACACGGCGACCGGTCAATCTATCAAATTCCATCCGTGCTCGCCATGGTATATCCGCATTGCCTCAAAAAAATCGAACCCAACGAGGAATTGCCGTTTCGCGTGCGATGATGAAGTTTTATGGTTGCCTCAAAATAAAAAGCACTATAATACCTATTTGCACTTAATGATGAGTGGAAAAGAAAAAGAAAGGTTCGTTTTGAGGTCAAGACTTCTCTATGGTAAATGCACCTCTCGTAATCAGAAGTCAGCAATTATAGATGATCTAATGCAATATATTGGTTATAAGTCCAGAAAGTATGCTATTACTGTACTGACTCAAGGGCAGAAGAAACAAAAGCGCAAAAAGAGAGGGCGCCGAAAGATTCTTGATGCCCAACAGGTGGATTTTCTGCGTGAAATATGGGTTGCAATGGGATATCCCTGTGCTAAGCTGATGCAGCCTATGCTTCTGGACTGGGTTGAAGCGCGTAAGAAATCACAAGATCTGTCTACGGAATACAGCGATGTAAAATTACCAAAACTCTCTGCTGCTACGATAGATAGAGCTTTATCCGCATTTAAGCTGAACAAACCGAAGAAAACAGATGATCGGTTGGACTTGCAACGACTGAAACAAAGCATCCCCATCGTAAACCGAAAAGAGGAAGTAATAGCCCCCGGACATCTGAGCATAGATACAGTTGCGCACTGCGGAGGAAATCTTGCAGGTAACTTTGCCTGGACATTAACAGTGACGGATGAGCTGACATGATGGACACAGAACAGAGCCATATGGAACAAAGGCAGAGAGGGGACATGTGCAGCTCTTGTGTATATTCTGCGAGAGATACCATTTCGGATACGCTCTATTAATTCAGACAATGGGTCAGAGTTCATCAACTATCACTTACAAGGCTTTATAAAGGAGAAATACAAGACCTGTATGGGTGTTGGGCGCCAAGGTAACTTTGGGCTTGAATAGTTCCAAAAACTATGTATCCTAAAGTTCGATTAATTTTGAGGCATTCACCCCCTTGGGTTCGATTTTTTTTGAGGCAATACGTACGTGCCCCAAAGATTTGAGATACGTGGATTTGTGAATGATGGCTTATGAATCAAAAGTAAGCGATTTACGATGTTTTAGGAATAAACGGGAACTTCCTGCAATGATTGAACCGCATGATATTCCAGCTAAGGGATATTTGACAAAACGTGCTTATTTTTTGTGTATAATGGGTATTTTTCGCCAAAACTTTGGGGCACATGTGCGAGCGGGGGCGAGGATTTCGTTTTCTGCTGCCGTGAAGAAGCGAAATCCGTTCCTTTGCGGAACGGACGAAATCCGGCATACGCCGGACGAAATCCTGCCGTTGGCAGGGATAAATCCGCCGCTGGTCGCGGCGGGTGGTGGAGGAAAAGCTACCCCGCTCCGTGAGGAGCGGGATTTCACCGGCGGCAGGAAACGAAAAAATTGTCCTTTGTTCTTTGTCCTTTTCTTTGGTCTTTGTACTTTTTCTGTTGCCATCGCGGGGGGAATTTGTTATAACTTGGGATAAGCGTACAGGTTGGGTGTACTGTGCCCGCCTGGCAAATAGCTTTCCTCAGATTTAACTTCTACAACATCATGAAATTACATCTCCCCACGCGTCTTCGCGCAGCCGTTCTCGCCTGCTTTGCCGTTGTGACTTCATTCACCACCACCCTCGCCACGGGTGTTCTCTCCGGCGGGGCGTTTGTTGTAACCGCTGCGGCGCTGGTTGCTCCACAGGCTTCTGCTGCTTCCTTTGACAGCATTACTTGGGATGGTGACTTCTTCCCCACAGCATACCGATTTAGTTTCGTACTGGATGATGTGCTTGTCAACGGCAGCACTGTTGCCGCATTCTGGGGTTCAAGCCCCACTGTGGATTATGGAGCCAATGGTTTCACATTGGTGGATAACGGCGACGGAACATATGGGCTGAAGCTGGATGATGGTAAATTGAATAACACGAATATCGACGCAAGTACCGCTCTTACCTCTAACCGCGGAACTACTTTTGAGGGACTGGTACTGCAGAAGGGTGTTGTTTATACCGTAACGGCAGATGGAATAACCGGGGCGGATAATGGGGCAAAAGCGACAGTTACGGCTGTCGGTACGGGTGTTTCCCATGAATCCGGTACCTACAAATCCAATATGAATGGAAGCGTTGCAACACATGACAAGGTGAATGATGCCTATGCCGTGAATGGAAGTACGGCGCTTGTATGGACAGGTGATATGGCAGCATGGAAAAACACCTTGGGTGAGGTGACGGCTCTCTCGACCGATAAAGTGCTTTATTTTGATGCCTCTGAATCTGTGTCCAAGACGGCTGACGTTGGCGGCGATGTCAGCGTGGCCGGCATGAAGCTTTATGACAACTACACCATCAACGCTACTGCAGCAGCCAATATCGCGGCGACGAGCGGCGTGACGGTAGCTGGAGGCAAGACAATGACCCTCAGCGCTGCAGATAGTAATACATCTCTTAATACTATTTCCGGGGATGTTATCGGTGCTTTAGTTGTGTCTTCCGGTAAGTGGGCTTTGAGAGGTACAGTCACGACCTCATCTCTGGCGGTGAATGGCGGTTCGTTAAGTTTGGCCAATGCCATACTCAGTGGTTCTGTCAGTAATAATGGTTCGCTGACTCTGGGAGGAACGCTGGATGTTTCGGCTGCTCCTCTGGGGGATAGTGCATTTATTACGGGGAACGGCATTGTTACCGTAGAGAGCGGGATGCTTGTCGAGCTAGGCTCCGACTTCACCCCGGTGCTCAACAGCGAGTACAAGGTGTTTGGCGATGGTCAGACCTTGACAGGATGGGCAAATCTGACGAAAGACAGCTTCCGAAAGGGAGGATTGGCAATGGGTCGTGCAGAGATTACCATTACGGAAAAAGGGTTCATCTTCATGTCGGATGGTGTCTACACCGATATGACTACTGCAGGTGTCCAGAACTGGAACTATACGGATGCCGTCTGGAATACCGCTCAGGATAATAGTGATGCTTCCATTGCATTCGCCCAAGGTGACAGCGCGGTATTCTCCGCCAATGCTGATTTGACCATCACGGAGGAGCGAATCGCGGCCGCTGCTGTGACAGTGAATCAGGGGGCAAAGCTTACGCTTACCGGCAATGGCAACAGGCTGGACTGTGCAAACATTGTGCTCATCGGTGACTTGGCGCTGAAAGATAATGTGCTGGCAAATACCAGTCGTGTGAGCGGAAACGGTAAATTATACATTGTCGGGGAGGTGATGTTTGACGATTTGAATCGTTTTGCCGATTACACCGGTAATATTGTCGTATCTGACGGTGGTATTCTGAAAGTAGGGTCAGCCGGCGGAAATGATGTCGGCGTTCTCGGGCAGGATTATCGCACTCTCACCGAGCGTACTGTCACCATTGCACAAGGGGGTACAGTGGATATCAACGGAACAGCTGATTTTTACCACAAGGTCATCATGCAAGCCGGCTCCACCTACGCCAACCTGTCAACCGGCAATGTCGGAACAGTTAAACGGCAATTACCGCATCTGGTGCTGGAGGGAGATGCAACGGTGACGGCGAATGCTGAGTTGGGCATGGTGGGAGCCAATTATGCTGCAACAACACTGGAACTTGGTAATAACAAGCTGACTAAGACCGGCACCTCCACTTTCTATTTATACAATACTTCTGTCTCTACCGGTACGATAGATATTCAAGCCGGTACGCTGAATATAACCGGAGGTGGTTCCAGCACCAATACTCAGTTTGAGATTGGGAACGCTGCCACCCTGCAAATAACCAGCGGTACACATAACAGTGCAGCTATTTCAGCAGAGAACGGTTCTACGCTGACGATAAGCGGCGGTACATTCAGCAATGCCACCATTACAGTCAGGAGCGGTAATACAGCTAGCTCCACCAATGCGACGCTGGGGGCGACGGTGACGGTAGGTGAAGGTTCAACGTTCCAGGCAAATGGGGGTACTTACACCGATACGGCCATAGTGCTGGAGGATGGTGCTATCTTTAATTACCGAACCGCCGGAAACCATACGTTCAAATCGTTCAATACCGGAGCATCCACAATGAGTGCTGCAGGCAATGCAAGTTACACCATGACGGTGACGGAGGCGTCCACCTCTACCGGACTGCTCACGAAGAATAATTTGGGGCATCTGGCATACAATGGTGCGGTTGATCTGCAGGGCGGTCTGAACATCATCGAGGGCAGTGTGCGCTTCAATAATACCGCAACTATTGGCGGCCCAGTCACCATGAGCAATAGTACGGCTCTGCATGTCGGCGGCTCTGCGGATGTGAAGATTTCCGGTACAGGGCACAGTATCAAGGGGTTGAATACTCTTGCAGGAGCCAAGACAACCTTTGAGAGCGGTTCTGCTGCCACACTGACTGATACCACGCTGGCAGCCCCCATTACCAATAAGGGTAACCTGACTCTTGCCGGTACCTTGACGGCAGACTTGTCACAGTTCTCATTTGCCCTGAAAAATCCGGGAGAGAAACCCACCTATGTGGATGCCTCAGGTATTAGCGCGGTGTCCGGTTATTTGTCCGGTGAGCGAGTTTACACCTTGATAGAGAATACCGGTACGCTCAATGAAACGGCCATTACTTCCGTGTCGGCAGCCGTGACGGGTGACTATGCAAACGGTAAGCTGACGGTCAGTTCTGTTGATGATACGGTGTTTCACGTCAACATCAATCCCGAGACCGGGAAGCCGGATGAGGTGATAGCGGTTGCCTTGGGTGAGGGGAAGAAGTACCGCATGAATGGCGGTACGCTGAATGTGGGCACGGATGGTGACAATATCCTGTTAACGGCAGTAGGTGACAGCGGAATTATCAAATTGATTGCTGATGCAAAAGTTGCCTCCAATGCAGCGATGCAGTACACGGGTGCGCTGCAAGTGGTGGGTACGGCAGAAAGCCAGACGGTTCTGACTCTCGGCACATTTACCGGAGAAGCGGCTAAGAGTGCCAGAGCAAGCATCAGCTCATGTGCATCGGTGACACTGGATAACGGAAAGCTGGCATTTCATGCAGCACCTGAGGTAGTGAAAAACCTGACAGTAACTCAGCAAGGCGGCGCCATTCATTTTCTCGATTATAAAAACAGCCCCACGCTTGCCGATGCAACGGTTTTTGCTGAAACAACCAACTTGTCCGGCGATTTGACGATTACGTCTATCTACAAGTATGTTGCACGTTTTGAGCAGTTGAGCGGTACAGGTACATTGAACGTTTCGGGTACCGGACAGGGGGAGCTTTACCTGAATGTTGATTCATTGAGCGGATTCCAAGGCCGGATTAATCTGACCAAAGGCGCAGGCACAACGGAAGTAGGTATTACTACCGGCAGTACAGCCGTCAATTTCAAAGGTATATCCGTCACCAACGCCATGACCTTGAATCTGAATGTAGGGGCGGCAACAACCATGACGGAGGGACTTTCTCTCAATAACGGTGCGACTCTGACGGCCAACATAGCATCCGGTGCATCGCTGACATCGGATTTGGTGGTCACCGGTACCAATAACACCTTCAATCTGAGTGGTGGAAATCTGAGTGGTGATATCAGGCTCAATGACGGTGCGGCTCTGACAACAGCACTCACGGCAACGGGTAATCTGGAGGTCGGCAATAATGCTACGCTGACTGTAGCAGCGGAGAAGGCAGTAACTGTTGCCGGAGTGACGGAACTGGGCGAAACCGGAGCCTTGACGAAGGGTGGCGCCGGTGAGCTGAACATGGGAACATCCGCCACGCTTGATTCTCTCAATATTACCGGTGGTACGGTGCGATTCCAATCCGGCACTATTGATTCTCTCAATATTACCGGTGGTACGGTGCGATTCCAATCCGGTACAATAGGTAATATGATGGTTACCGGTGGTGTTGCTCATATCACGGGCGCTACCTCTACTGTAGGCAGTGACGGTACATTCAGCAGCTCTCATAATAATGGTTTCTATATTAAAGGAACAGGTGAAGTAAATATCGGTGATGGTACAAATCAGTGTGTTGTCACTGCCACCCGAGTGGAGATGGGGGATGCCCAAACCGGCTCCGGCGGCACGTTGAATGTGAAGGCCGGGTCTCGTCTGATTGTTGAGTCCGAGGATGTAATGGGCAATTACCATACGACCGGATTTATTCTGGGCGAATGGGGAGCGAGCAGCACGGTTAATGTGTCAGGTAGCCTTCTGTTGAAGGAGGCATCTGTCATGTGCGGTGATAATATTGGCTATGTCAATGTGAAGAACGGTGGTCTTTTGGCTGCCAAGGGCTTCATGAATAACAAGGATAATGATAAAATTTGCACACTTAATCTTACCCTGGAGGATGGTGGTACACTGGTGCTGGGTGCTACCGGTATTGCGGCCAAGACTATCACGACCACTCTGGGAGCCGGTACTGTCGGTATCATGGCTGACAGCAGCATCTCCAAGAATGTGACGCTGGGAAGTACTGCCGGTACTCAATTCGATACCGCCCTTTATGCGTGGACTACCGAGACTGACGGAACGACCAACATTGGTCAGGGCACAATCGGCGGCACGCTGACCGTTTCCGGTGTTCTTTCCGGCAGTGGCAAGCTGGTGAAGACGGGGGCCGGTACGCTGAAACTGACGGCTGCCAACACCTATGGCGGTGGCACGGATCTCACCGGCGGTACGCTGGAGGTAGCCGCAGAGTCTGCTCTGGGTAGCGGGGCTCTCAGCATCATCGGCGGTACTCTGGATGTGACGGGTAATGTCACACTGGGCAGCACCGTGAGTACCACGGTTACAGGCGGTAGCCTGAAGGCTTCGCATGCCGACGGTTGGACGCTGACAAGCGCAAGTGTGGGCGGTGCTGCGGTGTCTACTGATAGCGTTGGCAAGGTGACGCTGACGGATACCACCATCACAGGCAATATCATCGGCAATGACAAGCTGGTGCTGTCCGGTACGGTTGGCACGACAGCTGCCTCTACCGTGAGCGCTGCAAGCGTGGGCGGTATCACCCTGACCGCAACAGAGGCGAACAAGCTGACGCTGAACAATACCACCATCGGTTCTGCTATTACCAACACCAATAACGGTGCCCTGGTACTCAGCGGTACGCAGAATGTGACGCTGGATGGCGCTAATACAACCCACTATGCGGATGAGTATGGCAGCACTGACTTTGGTGACAATGGTTACAAGAGCTCGCAGGATATCTATACGCTGGTGAGCGGCACAGCTGCCACAGAGGCCGCAGGCTTGACCTGGCAGATTGATGGCACAACGGTTGCCGATTCGGATTTGACGGATATCAGCTTTGATGGTAAGACTCTGACTGTCATTCAAAACGGCGATCCAGCCGGAAAGGTGTACTACATCAACAGCGGCAGCGTGGAATACAAGGTCGGTGCCGGATGCTCTGCGGCAGAGAAGCTGCAGCTGGTCGGCGGCAAGCTGGTGATGAGTAAGGAGCTGGACACTGCCGTGACCACGGGCGGTATTGTCGTGACGGGCAGCAGCACCACGCTGGAGCTGAAGACGGAACTGGCTGCGAACAAGTTGAGCATGGGTACGGGTGCTGCTACTGTCCTGATGGGCGATGGTACGCTGAATCTGGGCACGGACACCTCCCTGGCCTCCGGCATCTCGCTGGGCACGGAGACGGATGCCCAGTGGACGGGCACGGTGAAGGTGATCGGTGCTGCGTTGAGCGATGCCAACCTGGGTGCACTGGGTATCAGCGGCTCCACCATTGAGCTGGATGATACGGACGGCACGCTGAAGGGCGGCACGTATGCGGCTGCAGTGAAGCTGACCAATGGTTCAGAGCTGACGCTGGGTGTTGGCAACGCATTCAACGGCGGGCTGGATGCCACCAACGGTTCTGTGAAGATTACCGGCAAAAACAGCATCAGCACCCTGACGCTGGCAGATGCTGCCACACTGGGAATTGATTTCACCGGCATGGGACTCGATTCCCTGCTTGATATGGGTGATGAGGCTCTCCTGACCGTGGGCACGCTGAATGCCGGTACGGCAGGCGGTGCGCTGAATCTGTCTGCGCTGGTCAGCAAAGATCTGCTGCTGACCATGAGCAATGGCCAGAGCATCACGCTGGCGGATATCACCACGAACAACGCCACGCTGGGCCTGCTCCTGGATGACGGAAGCAGTACTCCTGCGGGTTTGCTGGAGGTGACGGACGACAGCGGTTATCTGTACACCTACACGTTGTCACAGGATACCGATGGGCATACCGTGGTGAAGGTGAGTGCCAAGCTGTATCAGTCCGGTTGGAAGGGTGATGAAAATGATGTCTGGACGAATACTGATAGCATCGGCGGACTTGATGATAACTGGGAAGATACCGTAGGCCTGTTCGCCGGCTATGGTTCCGGCACGGTCAATATCGATACCGCCGGGGTGGATGCCTCCGCGAAAACGGTGATGGTTTCCGCTACGGAACACACCACGGATTACACCTTTGAGGGCGGCGCTCTGGTGGCCAACAAGCTGGTAGTGAATGCCGGCAGCCTGACCATCAACAATGAGGGCGTGGAGACTCAGGAGACGGTCATGGTGAGCGGTGAGGGCAGCCTGACGGTGAATACCGGTAAGACGCTGACAGTCGGCACGGATATGGCGGTGCTGAACGAGGCCGAGTTCACCAACAAGGGTGAAACCACGGTCGCCGGCATGCTGAGCGTGGCGAAGGATGCCGCCCTGACCAACAGCCGCAACCTGAGCGTGGAAGGGATATCTGCAGAGGGTGCTACCATCAACAGCACCGGTCAGCTGACAATCGGTGCCATCGGCGGTACCATCGGTGCACTCACCGGTAACGGCTACCTGAATAACAGCGGAGAGCTCACGATTAAGAGTGATACGGATTTGCAGGCTCTCACAAATGCCGGCACGCTGGCCGTTGAAGGGGTGCTGAATGTGACTGCCACCGCCACCGGCGGCGTAATTAAGGCTGCGGCCGCCAACCTGGGCTATGCCAAGCTGGCTGAACTGCAGGTGACCGGCGCTGTGACTGCCAAGGAACTGACGGTGGACAAGGCGACCATGCAAAGCCTGACGGCGGATAAGCTGGCCAGTCTGGCAGGTGATACCGTGACCGTGACAGACCATGCCTCCCTCGGCACCTTCTCCGTGAATGGTGTGCTGGATGTGGGCGGTCATCTGACGGTAGCCGAAACCGTGGAGTCTGAGGGCGAAATCCTCGCTGCATCAGCTGATTTGCAGGCAGATGCCACGCTTGATACGCTGAAGGTGACGGGCGATTTGAAGGCAACCAATCTGGCGGTGACGAATCTGGAAGCCGCTACTCTGAATGCTGAATCACTCACCATCACGGGCAGCGGCACCGGTACCGTGCAGAGCGGTGTCACGCTGGAGAAGTTCTCCGGCAGCGGCAGCTTCACCGTTCAGGGTGATCTGACCGTGAACTCCTCCATTGCACAGGGCGGAACGGTGCAGGCAGATAACATTACCGTGGCGGGGGCGGCTGTCTTTGCCGATGTGACCACAGGTAGCCTGACGGCCGATGCCGTCAGCCTGACCAACGGCAGCATCACCACCTTGAATACGACCAACCTGACGGTGCATGGCACGGCATCGGTGACTGATGATGTGAGCCTGGCAAGTCTGGGCGGTACGGGTACGCTGCAAGTGGGCAATAAGCTGACGCTGACGGAACAGATTACCAGTTCCGCCCATGTGGCCGCCGGTATCCTTGAGTTGCAGGCCACCGGCAGCACGCTGGGCAGTGTGCTGGCAGATACGCTTACCATGGCAGAGGGCCTGACGCTCAGTATGTCGGATGCCCTGCTGACGGTGGATGACTTCGGTGCGTTGAATGAGTCCACCGTGGACATCAGCCTGAGCGAGTCTGTCTTCTCCGCTCTGGACAAGGAGGAAAGCGGGCTGTATACCATTGCGGACTACCTCATCATTGATGGTGTCGCCTCTGCTGATATCTTCAACCTGACGGATTGCGCCGGACTGGATGCCCTGCGTGCCGCAGGCCGGGAGGCCACACTGTCGGTGAGCAAGGGTAAGCTCTACCTGAGCATCACCGCTGCTATGGATGAAAACGGCGAAGAAATCGGTCTGGTCTGGGATGCCACCGGTGGTAATACTACTACCAGCACCGGCTCTGATATTGATACGGAGGATGGCTTCTACAAGGCTCTGGATTATGTGCAGCAGGTTCTGGTGAAGGATGATGTCACCTTTGACCTGTCGGCAGATGCCGTGGGTGATTCGGAGTCGGGCAATGCCAGCAAGCCGGAGCTCGGCCTGACGGTGCGCAACCTGCGTGGCGGCGGCGAGCTGACCATCAAGGGTAATGGCACTGATCAGGACGTGGCCTCCCTCTTCAATACGGATGGTAAAGTCACTTCGGATGCTGAAGCCGTGGCTCTGACGGTGGATGCCTCCCGTGTGAATCTGGGCCTGCCGACGGGCAGCAAGGGTATCATGGATGACGACCTTGATGCGGAGAGCCCGACTCTGGCCTCTCTGTCCCTGGTGAACGGTGCTCAGGTGGCTGTGAATGCTGATACCGAGGTGCTGGGTGATACTGATTTGGCAGATACTTCCGCTCTGCAGGTTGCAGAGGGCAGCATCCTGACCACCAACATGCTGAGCGGTACGGATAAGGCCTCCGTCAGCGGTATCATCCGCGTGACCAAGGGTGGTGTTTACACCGGTTCCGGTGAGGGTGCCGAGATTATCGCCACCGGCGGCAGCGACCTGCGCCTGCGCACAGGCGGTCGTAAGGGAATGAGCCTGCTGGCCGAAAGCGGCAGCAAGGTGACCCTGGATTCTGCCGGGCAGGATGGCAGCCTGAAGTCGCTGCGCATGGGTGGGGCTTCCATGGCTCGCATGGCTCGCATGGCGGGTGCGGCTGAGCTGAATCTGCACAACACCACCACGACGGATAAGGGTATCGTACACAATACCCTGTCGCTCACGGATACGGAGGGTAACTACATCAGCAACACCGCTGTTACCCTTTCCCTGGGACTGGCCGAAACCGCCCGCACGCTGGGCACAGCGGATGCTCCTGTGGTGATTGCCGGCGCGGCAGATGTAACCGGATCCACCATTACCGTCAACATGCTGGGTAACGGCGTGAAGAACGGCGCTCTGGATATTGCCACGGACGACCTCACGGACCTGAAGCTCGCGCAGCTGGTGACCGGCGGCACGGTGAACGGCAATAGCGTGGTGCTGACCGGCACACCGGAGATGCAGGCGTTGATGGCCAAGTACTACACCAATGCCCGTTTGGACAAGAGCGGTGCCATCACGGTGGATCGTGTCACGGATTACTACTCCTCCACCCCGGGACTGAGCGAGAATGCACAGGCCGGTACGGCTATGGCAGATATGGCTCTGCTCCTGGTCAACCCGCAGGCAAACCGCAGCGAATACAAGAATCTGGCCGGTGTGCTGGATTCGTTGGATGACGCTGTCGTTTCCGGTAATAGCGCTGCTGTCGATTCGCTGGGAGCTGCTGTCAGCGGTGCCTCCGTGGCGGCACTGGGTGCTGCCGTGGCGGGCGATGTGGAGCGCCAGTTGATGGCCATTCGCAACCGCACTACCACCATGGGCGTGGATCAGACCGGGCCGAATCTGGAGATGCCCTATTTCAACGCCTGGATTAATGCAGAGGGTGACTTCCGCCGCATGGACGAGGATGGCACGGCTGCCGGCTATGAGCTGAACTCCTGGGGCGGCACCGTGGGCTTCGATGTGGATATATCTCCGAACTTCACCGCAGGTCTGGCTGCTACGGCCATGTATGGTGATTTCACCGCCAAGTCTGCCGACCATGCCGAGGGCGATATGGATACCTATTACCTGACGACGTTTGCCCGCTTTGCAGCGCACCGCTGGTCACACACTTTCGTGGCTACCGTCGGTATGGCAGATACCTCGCTCAAGCGCACCGTGGCTCATGCCAACGGTAGCTACAGCTCAGAGGGGGATACCGATGCCCTCAGCTTCGGCTTCCTGTACGAGGTGGGCTATATAGCCGCCATGAACGAGAGCGCTACGGCCTGCCTGCAGCCGGTGTTCAACGTGATGCTGTCCCACAGCTCCCTGAACGGCTATGAGGAAACCGGCAGCGATGCCGCTCTCACCACGGGTGATGTGGAGATGACTACGGTGACCTTCGGGCTGGGTGCCCGTACGCAGGCTCAGGTTGGTACGGGTACGCTGAACCGCACTTCTCTCCTGGAGGGCCGAGCACTCGTCAAGCTGCGCGCCGGTGACCGTGAGGCTGAGGCCGAAAATGCCCTCGGCATGATTCCCGGAGCCTCCGGCAGCGTTGTTGGGGCAGAGAAGAGTGTCATCGGTATGGAACTTGGCGTGGGACTTACCGTCCCCGTGGGTTCAGAAGGCGGTTCCGTCTTTGCTGATGCCTCGTTGGAAGTGGGTGGCGGCTATACCAACATCAATGGTACGGTCGGCTATCGCATCAACTTCTAAGCACCCTGTACAGCCAATATTCATGCCACCGCCGCAAGGCGGTGGCTTTTTTCATCTATGAATAAAGCGGCCGTCAAGAGAGCCATGCAGAGCGATCATCTATGCCCGAAGTTCAGATTGTGCGCCTTGAGTGTATGGCGTTGCCTGCCGAGACCCGACGGGTGGAGGGCTTGTTTGTGCGGTATCTGATGCGCGAATGTTCGCGGAGCTTCACGTGAAAGAAGACGATGTCCTAGCACTAGTATAGCGTTCGATAAATAGCTAAACAGCAGGAATAGACACATTGGTAGATAAATGGGAAATTGGAGGGGGGATGTTCACTCTGATGAGCGAAGTGAAATTCTCGCCTGCGGCTCGAGTGAAATTCGGCTTTCGCCGAGCGAAATTGGCTCTGCCGAGCCAGCGAAATTGCTGCCTCCGGCAGCAGTGATAGAGTTCCGCAGCCCTTCGGGCTGCCACTTTTTTTCACTACCGCCGTTCCGGCGGTAATTTCGCTATCCACGTAGTGGATAATTTCGCTCATGGCTCCAGCCATGAATTTCGCTGCCCGTCAGGGCAATTTCGCGTGCGGGCTTGCCCGC
>JAZNLU010000036.1:0-19774 GCA_045579245.1 Akkermansia sp. | reverse complement strand
CACCCCATCCCCCCTTACTCACAACAGACAAAAAAAGCACATTTTATCATTTGTTTTCATTTCTTAACTTTTTTCATACTTTATTGTTGCTATTATAGTTTTACGCATTTTACGCGATGATACAGCACACTCATCCCTTCTATCAATCAAAGAGAGACGCACTGTTTTCAACAAACACAAAAACGCTATTTACACAACTCATCCAAAGAAAAAATTCCCATATTTCTTTTCAAACAAAAAAAGCTGAACAACAAACAAAACAAAAAAAGCCATCGTTTCACTTGCCGCCACAACTTTGTATTTCTATCCCACACTCCAAACTCATCGAGCGTTTATTTAATTTCTACAACTGTTATCGTTTCTTTTATTTTTCCATTCCTTTCAACAGCTGATTTCCCAGCTAAAATCTAACACATTCATTAAAGATTGCCATATTAGACTAACTTTAACCAGCCAATATATCACATAGTCCGACCGGATAAAGCTCAACAAACATCATAATTTTCCAACAAAGCTAAACAGCAAAACCCATCATCCCCATCACACCCCGCATTAAGACAGCGCATCGTGTTCCACAGAAAACGAGCCACCAATCTCAAATTTCTGCACTCCCCCCAAGGAGCACCCAAATTTTCAATTCTCGCGACATTTCGTTCACAGGCCATCTCAAGGCGCCATTTACTGCGAATCGCATTTGAAATGCGATGTACAAATAAATATTCCGAAGTCAATATAGTTCGTCTCACATAAGCTCAGCTCTCTTTTTGAGTGACATGTGTATATGTTAGTGCCTGATTTATGAGGCATCCAGCTTTTCACGTGTCAGCCCGACTCGAGGGAAGTGTCAGTTCGGTGACTGGATTTTTGAGGCAATGCGGTTGTGTTTAATGGTAAGGTCAACCTCTCTGCCTTTGATTTTGAAGAAACCGGCACGACCACTCATTTCAATGGAACAGCTACCATTGGCAATCTCGTATTGGATACTGACACCGCCACTCTGGGTGCCATCGGCTCGGCTGATTCCACCGTCACCTTCAAGAACAACATGACTGTGGGAACAGCGGGCAAGGACGGCACCTTCACCGTGGATACCGCCGCCACCACGGCAGATGACAACCTCCTGCTGACCTGCAGCGAAACCAAGGGCGTGACCGTGGATATGACCGGCAGCCTGAGCCTGCAGGGAAACACTGCGGTGGAGGTCATCGGCAGCGGTACACTCCGGCACAAGAAAGCATTCAACAACGCCACCGCCATTCGTGTACGGGAGGGTGCTACCCTGGCAGTGGATTCCGGGGCTGAGCTCACCGCCGCAACAGAGTTGAGCAAGAGTAGTATCTCTCTGGATTCTGCCGAAATTAACGGCAGCGGGGCACAGTTGAACGCCAACCTGACACTGGCTACCGGTGCTGTCCTGAACGTGGCAGACGGCGGTCTTGCCATGGGAAGCACCCTGACCCTGCAGGAAGGCGTGCTGCTGGGGGATTCCACCCTGGCGCGCGTGCAGAGCCTCAGCGTGGGTGAATCCACCACCCTCTTCCGCGGGGTGGACGGTCTGACCCTGGGCAACACGGAATACACCACCATCTCAAGAGAAGACTCCATCCTTGCCAGCCCCTACTTCAGTAACCTGAGCAACAACTACGTGCTCTCCTACACCGGAACGGAAAACGGCAGTCTCAACATCACCATGATATCTGCCGCTGTGCCCGAACCCACTACGACAACGCTGAGCCTGCAGGCGCTCTCTGCACTCGCTGCCCGCCGCCGCAGAAAATAATTTACCCGATACTTCCGAACCGTCGCAGGAAGCGCAGCTGCTTCCTGCGACGGTTGTTTTTTCATCATCCACATACCATAATCCCCGCACGAAGAGTTACATGGAGAAAAGCGACCTTTTCTTTAACTTTTTCTGATTATTTATGTAATATAGACATTTTTGACTTGCGACACGACAGCAGAACAGGTAAACTGCATGCATGAAGAAGCAGCTTTTCACCCTGATGGCCGCAGGTCTGCCCGCTCTGGCAACAGAAATGCCCCCCATGATTCCCGATGGTCCGGTGGAATACGACACCCTGACCTATGAAGCATCCTCCGCAACACAGGATTACGTTCCCACGGAAGAAAGCATGAATCCCTACGGTGCCCCGGCCTACGACATGCCCGCCACCGCACCGATGGCAGCGCCCTCTTCTGAGCGCAACGGCTACGTCAATCTGAACGTATATACGTCCAACTACAACGTACGCGGCATGGGATTCTGCAACCATATCACGCAACATGGTTTTTCCTCCATCAACGGTAGTTTCACCTTCCCGAACCGCAACTTCTTCGGACGCGGCATCCAGCAGCGCGTCTCCGGTGAGTTCGGCATCATCTGGGATGCCGGCTGCCCGCTGGGTGACACACCGATGGCCAACGTGCACTATGCCATGGGCAAAGAAATTTTCCCGAACCTGCTGGTAGAGCTCGGCACCACCTACCGCCGCGGCGGCATTGAGGGGTATCTGGCTCGTGCACACGACGGTGTCAGCCACCGCGCCACTTGGGAATTTGACCTGACCATCACCTACAACGACCACCAGAAAGGCTTCTTCGGCAGCGCTACCTGGGGACTGGGTGCCTGGGGGCTGACCGGCAGCTACTTTGATGCCGAAATCGGCTACCGCTTCACCGATGTCATCAATCGCGGCAACTTCGGCTCCGATTTGGAAATCTCCGCCGGCATTGCCCCCTCCGTCAAGTACTGGGGCAGCAAGGTAGAAGGCGTAGATGCCTATCGCGTCAAGCTTGCCCTCGTTCCCTTCACTAACAACGGTACCATGGGACGTGATGGCAGGACTCACGTCAAACCCTGGATTATGTGTGCATGGTCCGGCTCCAACGCGGCAAAGCTCGACCACTACACAGGATATGGTCCCGTGGATCACTTCCAGATTACCGTAGGTATTGACATGGGACTCAAATTCTAAAAAAAAGACTTGCCAAGGGGACAATCTTCCTATAGAATGTCCTCGCTTCGCCGGTTTAGCTCAGTGGTAGAGCACCCGATTTGTAATCGGACGGTCGTCAGTTCGACCCTGACAACCGGCTCTTGCAACAGAAAGCCTTGTGTTTCAACGTGAAACACAAGGCTTTTTCTATTATTTATCGAAAAAACAGCGGATTGCCTTACTGTCTGCGGGCGAGGAACTCTCGGACGCGCTCGTTGGCAGAGTTCTGCAGCTCTTCGGGCGTATCAACCTCCACCACCTGCCCTTTTTCCAGGAAGACGATGCGGTCTGCCAGATCGCAGGCAAAGCCGATATCGTGGGAAACAACCATCATGGTCATGCCATCCTGAGCCAGGGCACGCATGAGTTCCTGCACCTCGCCCACCATTTCGGGATCGAGCGCAGAGGTGGGTTCGTCGAACAAGAGCACCTCCGGGTTCATCGCCAGAGCGCGAACAATGGCCACACGCTGCTTCTGACCGCCGGAGAGCTGGGCGGGATAGGCGCTCGCTTTCTCCTCCAGACCGATGCGCTTCAGCAGGGCGTGCGCTTTCTGCTCAGCCTGCTCCCGGGTCATAAGCCCGCGCTTGAGCGGAGCCAGCGTGATATTGTCCAGAATCGTCAGGTGGGGGAAAAGGTTGAAATGCTGGAACACCATGCCGACGCGAGCGCGGTAATCGTTCAGCCCGTTCTCGCTGCGCTCCACCGGGGCACCGTGAAAAAGCACGTCGCCCGCATCCGGCGTTTCCAGGAAGTTGGTGCAGCGCATCACGGTGCTCTTACCGGCACCGGAGGGGCCCACAAGAAAGACCACCTCGCCCTTGCGCACCTGCAACGACACATCATTCATGACCGTGACTCCGGCAAACGCCTTGCAGAGTCCGCGCACTTCCAATATGGGTTCAACGCTCATTTTTCTTCAGTCTCAGTTCGAATTTCTTGAGCAACCAGCTCAGGCACACCACCAGAATCAGGTAGATGAGGGCCACCGCCAGCAGCGGCAGGAACGCATCATAGGTCTGGCTGCGGATAATATCACCGCCCTTGGTCAAATCCTGCAGGGCTATATAGCCGCAGACACTCGTCTCCTTGAGCAGCACGATAAACTCATTTCCCAGCGCGGGCAGTACATTCTTGAGCGCCTGCGGCAGAATCACGCTGCGCATGGTGCAGCCATAGCTCAGACCGAGACTGCGCCCGGCCTCCATCTGACCGCGGTCCACAGACATGATGCCGGAGCGGATGATTTCTGCCACGTATGCGCCGGAGTTCACCCCAAACGCCACGATGGCCACCAGTACCTTGCTCACATCCACGGAACCGAAAATCACAAAGTAGATGATGAGCAGCTGCACCACCACCGGCGTGCCGCGAATCACCGTCAGATACGCGTGGCAGAGCACATTCAGCACCCGGAAGCGCCCGGTCATGTCATGTGTGCTGCGAATGACGGCCACGAGGAAGCCCAAGATGACCCCCAGCGCCACCGCCGCCAGAGATATTTCTATGGTGACCACAAATCCGTTCACCAGATAGCTCCAGCGGTCATCTTTCACAAAATTGGTATAAAATGCCGTGCAGATACGCTCCCAAAGTCCGGCATTTTCTCCGGACGTCTCCTTTTCCGGAGCGGCGTTCAAGTATGTTTCCGTGATACGCGCCAGTGTGCCGTCTGCCGCCATGTCCTCCAGCGTGCGGTTGAACATCGCCAGCAGCTCCGGGCGGTTTTTGCTGATGGCCATGGCGTATTCCTCCGTTGTGAGCGCCTCCGGCAGAATACGCAAATTCGGATTACCGGAGACATGCTCCTTTGCCGGGGCACTGTCCAGCACCACCGCATCCAGCTTGCCGGCAGCCAGCGCCGCCACAGCCAACGCACCATTGGAGAAACGCTCCGGCTGGCCTATGTGTTCGGTTACATACAGATCCCCCGTGGTACCGTGCTGCACACCCAGACGAATGCCCTGCAGCCCCTCCACGCCGCTGATGCGGGAATCTTTCGGCACGATGATGACCTGCTGCGCCGTGGCATAGCTGCGGGTGAAATCAATCTGCTTTTTTCTGTCCTCTGTCACCGTGATACCGGAGGCGGCCACATCTGCCTTACCGCTCTGCACGGCGGTGATGACAGAGTCAAAACTCATATCCTCTATCACCGGCTGCAGGTTATTGCGGCGTGCAACCTCGCGCACTATATCGGCATCTATGCCCACAATCTCGCTGCCGCGATAAAATTCATAGGGAGGGAACGTTGCCTCCGTCACCATAATCAGGCGCTGCTTCGTCTCCTGCTCACCACAGGCTGCCACCAGCAGCCCCATGAGCGCCAGCAGCATGTACCGTATCATTGATCTCATGTTCATTCAGATATCTGTGTGTTAGCGCGCGCGTGCACGGCGCAGTGCCCGGTCAACAAAAAAGCCCTGCACACGGCAGGGCTTTCAGCGGAGCGGGGGGGATTCGAACCCCCGGTACGGTTTAAAGCCGTACGTCCGTTTAGCAAACGGGTGCTTTCAGCCTCTCAGCCACCGCTCCAACGCTTGTTGCGGGGCGAGTATAACGGTATTCTTTACTTTCGTCAACAGGAAAATGTGCCTGTTTCAAAAAAATTTACCGCAAAGCGCACAGTGCATAAACGACAAACACACTTTAGGATTGACCCGGACAGGGAGTACAGGCATAATATGCGCCGTTATGAAGACCCCCGTTACAGTTACCGTGACCGGCGCAGCCGGCAACATTTCGTACTCCCTGCTGTTCCGTATTGCAGCCGGTGAGATGCTGGGCGCCGACCAGCCCGTCATCCTGAAGCTCTTGGAAATCACCCCCTGTCTGGAGAAGCTGCAGGGTGTTGTGATGGAGCTGGAGGACTGCGCATTCCCGCTGGTGAAAGAAATCGTGGCGACCGATGATCCCGCCGTGGCCTTCAAGAATGCCGACTGGTGCATGCTGGTGGGTTCCGTGCCGCGCAAGGCCGGCATGGAGCGCAAGGATCTGCTGAGCATCAACGGTAAGGTGTTCGTGGGTCAGGGCAAGGCTATCGCCGAGAACGCAGCCCCCGGCTGCCGCGTGTTCGTGGTGGGCAACCCCTGCAACACCAACTGCCTCATCGCCCTTCACAACGCTACCGGCATGCCGAAGGAGAACTTCTTCGCCATGACCATGCTGGACGAGTACCGCGCCAAGGCTCAGCTCGCAGCCAAGGCCGGCGTGGCCGTCTCCGATGTGACCAACATGACCATCTGGGGCAACCACTCTGCCACCCAGTACCCGGACTTCACCAATGCCAAGATCTGCGGCAAACCCGCCACGGATATGATTACCGACGAGGAATGGCTCAAGGGTGAATTCATCCAGACCGTGCAGCAGCGCGGTGCTGCCATCATCAAGGCCCGCGGTCTTTCCTCCGCTGCCTCTGCCGCCAATGCCGCCCTGATGACGGTGAAGAACCTGACCACCCCCACCCCGGAGGGTGACTGGTACTCCGTCTGCACCTTCACCGATGGCACCAAGTACGGTCTGCCCGCAGGTATTATCTGCTCCCAGCCCACCCGCACCAATGCCGACGGCACCTACTCCATCGTGGAAGGTCTGCCCATCGATGCTTTCTCCCGCGAGAAGATTGATGCCTCCTGTCAGGAGCTGCTCGAAGAGCGCGCCGAAGTGCTCAGCTAAAGCAGATTGAGCGATTTTTATTCAACCGCAGCTTCCCATTCGGCAGCTGCGGTTTTACTTTTTCTGAACAAGCATAGGCATTTCTCCGTTATATTTGAAACTCATGCGGAGATTTGTGGGTTAGAACACAGATTAGACTTCCCACTCGAATGAAAAGGTGGTAAGACAGAATCCATGAGACTGACCGGATTGCTCATTGTCCCTCTGTTATTCCCGCTGCTAAGCAGTTGCGGGGATAATGACGATGAGTTAAGAGAAAAGGCAGCACGATTCACCACCTCCACCAAACCGGCACCTAATCCTCAGCGTGAATCACTGGAATCACTGGTACGTACAGACCGTAACGCCGCACCAACCTCATTGATACGAGCGCCTAAATTCGAACTGTTCAGCGATTACAAGGGAGAAGACATCCGCCAAGTGACAGGAGTTTCCGGGCGCACGCTCATCCTGTGTTTTGCAGCACCTTGGTGTCCGTACAGCAATCGCATGCGCAACGGCCTGCGGCAAATTGCCAACCAGAGTAAAGGTACGGTTCAGGTAGTTATGGTAAATCCGGATGAATACACCACACTGGCAAAGGGCTATGAACTCAACAAAGTACCTACCACCATCTTCTATACGGAGGGTGTGAAGCTGCGCACCATAGAGGGGGCCTACACCGCAGAGAGTGTGCGACACTTTCTTCATGCTCTTCTCTCGCAAGACGAACAAGTGCGAGGCTCTGCAGCCCCCGTTCTGGTACCTATCACCCTTCCGAATAAATAAACACCCACAGACTATTTTCACAACATGAGATTCCTTACAGGATTACAGCCCAGCGGGCAGCTGCATATCGGCAACTATTTCGGAGCCATTCGGCCTGCGGTTCAGCTTCAGGAGAAAGGCGAGGGGTTCTACTTCATCGCCAACTATCACGCCATGACCACTATGGAGAGTGCGCAGAAACTGCAGGAAAACACCTACGGGCTGGCCGTGGATTTCCTGGCCTGCGGGCTCGACCCGGAGAAGTCCGTCTTCTTTGCCCAATCGGCGGTGCCGGAGGTGCATGAACTGGCATGGATACTCTCCACCGTGTGTCCGATGGGGCTGCTGGAGCGCTGCCACTCCTACAAGGAGAAGGTGGCCAAGGGGATTGCTGCCAACCACGCTCTTTTTGCCTATCCTGCGCTGATGGCTGCCGACATTCTGCTGTACAACGCGGATGCCGTGCCCGTGGGCAAGGACCAGAAGCAGCATCTGGAAGTCACCCGCGACCTGGCAGGCAAAATCAACGACACCTTCGGGGCAGACATCTTCAAGCTGCCGGAGCCCATCATCAGCGAAGTAACAGCTGTGGTGCCCGGGCTGGACGGCCAGAAGATGAGCAAGAGCTACGGCAACACCCTCCCCATGTTCGGTGAGGAAAAGCCGCTGCGCAAGCTCATCAACAAGAAAGTGGTGACGGATGCCACCCCTCTGGAAGACCCGAAACCGACGGAGGGTTCCATCATCCTGCAGCTCTACAAACTCTTTGCCACACCGGAGCAGTACCAGAGCATGGTGGATGCCCACCTGGCCGGCGGCGTGGGCTACGGTCAGTTCAAGAAAGATCTTTTCGAGGCCTACTGGGAGCATTTTCGAGCCGCCCGCGAGCGCCGCGAGTGGCTGTTGACCAACCCGGATTATGTGAACGGTGTGCTGAATCAGGGTGCAGAACGTGCCCGCGAGGAGGCTTCCGCCACCCTCACCCGACTCCGCAAGGCGGTGGGCCTGGCCTGGAGCTGACATCCCCCCCTGCCCCGCCATGAGCGACCGCGCCCTCATCTACGGCACCATCGCCATTGATACCCTCATCACCCCCGCCGGGCAGGTAAATTCCGTGCTGGGCGGCTCCGGTGTCTATGCCGCGCTGGCTGCGCGACTCATCACAGCAGAGGCCGACCTTGTGGGCGTGGTGGGCGATGATTTTCCGAAGGAATTCAGCATGGCGCTGGAGGCCCGCGGCATCAGCCTGCAACACGTGGACCGGGCACCCGGCCGTACCTTTGCCTGGACCGGAAAATACGAACAAGACATGAACCTGCGTACCACGGTGGAAACCGTGGAAGGCGTGCAGGAGCATTGGCGCATCCGGCTGCCGGAAAAGCTGCAGAAAGCCCGGCTGGTGGTCGCCACCAATGTGACCCCACCGCTGCAATACAGACTGGTCGAGCAGTGCCGTGAGGCACAGTTCGTGATGGCAGACTTCATGAAGTCCTGGATTGAGCGGGAGCCGGAATACACACAGAAGCTGCTGGAACGTGTGGACATGGCTCTCATGAACGATGAGGAAGCCCGCACTTATGCCGGCACGGAGGACTCCATCGAGGCCGGATACCGACTGCTGGCAGCCGGGCCGCGATACGCCGTAGTGAAGCACGGCAGCGCCGGTGCCACGCTCTTCCACCGCACGCCGGAGGGAGATACGCGGCTGTTCCGCTGCCCGGCCTGGCCGCTGGAGCACCCGAAAGACCCCACCGGAGCGGGCGATTCCTTCATGGGCGCCCTGGCAGGTCACCTGACCGGTTGCCTGAACGGCGGTCATCCCGAGTGGGAAGCCATGAAGAGCGGCGTAGCGCTGGCCAACATCGTGGCCGCCTGCACCTGCGAAAAGTTCGGTACGGTGTCGCTCTTCTCTGCCACACGCGCGGAGCTGGCAGAGCGCATCCGCCGCTTCCACGCCATGACACAGTGGAGTCTGTGAACACCCCATGCCACCAATGAAAAAAGGATTGATACTGGAAGGCGGCGCCATGCGGGGCATGTTCACCGCCGGGGTCACGGACGTGATGATGGAACAGGGCATCGAGTTCGACGGTGCCGTGGGGGTTTCTGCCGGGGCGGCCTTCGGGTGCAACTACAAATCCCGCCAGGTGGGGCGAGCCCTCCGCTACAACAAACGCTTCTGCAACGATCGGCGCTACTGCGGGCTGCGCAGTCTGTTGCTCACCGGCAATATCTATAACACCGATTTCGCCTACCGCGAAGTGCCGCTGCACCTGGATGAGTTCGACTTTGCCGCCTACGCCGCCAACCCCATGGAATTCTGGCTGGTCTGCACCGATATCGAAACAGGATTGCCCGTATACCACCGCTATGACGGGTATCACGACCATGGGTTCGACTGGATACGGGCCTCTGCCTCCATGCCGATGGTTTCCCGCACGGTGGAAATTGACGGGCAGAAGCTGCTGGACGGCGGTATCAGCGATGCCATCCCCCTGCGCTTTTTCCAAAGCATAGGATACACGCGCAATGTTGTCATCCTCACGCAGCCTGCGGACTACCGCAAGAAAAAAACAAGCGCCATGCCACTCATCCAGCTCCTGTACCGCAAGTACCCGGCACTGGTGAGCGCCATGGAAACACGGCACCGGATGTACAACGATACGCTGGAATACATCGCGCAGCAGGAAGCCGCCGGCAACATCCTCGTCATCCGCCCGGCAGAGCCCCTGCCCGTCAGCCGCGTAGAAAAGAACCCGGAACGGCTCCAGGCAGCCTACGACATCGGCCGCGCCACCGCCGCCGCACAACTGGAGGCCATCCGCCACTTTCTCACCTGAACATGAACCTCGGCAGCACAGAGGAGCAGAGCATCCTGCGCACCTTCGGGGTGCCGGAGCTGCGGCCGGGCCAGCGGCAGCTGATACAGGCGGCTCTGCGCGGTCAGAACGCGCTGGGGATACTCCCCACGGGACACGGCAAAAGCCTCTGCTACCAGGCCGCCGCCCACCTGCTGGGGGGAACCACTGTGGTGGTTTCACCGCTCATTGCACTTATGCGCGACCAGTGCGACTCCCTCACCCGCCGCGGCATTCCCGCCGCGCGTTTCGATTCCACGCTGGAAGAAGAGGAACGGGAGCAAACGCTGCAAGCCACCGCAGCGGGAACACTCCGGCTGCTCTTCGTTGCGCCGGAATCTCTGGATAACCGGGGTTTGCAGACCGCCCTGCTATCGGCACCGCTGCAGCTTTTCGTGGTGGATGAAGCCCACTGCGTCTCCGAATGGGGGCACAGCTTCCGCCCGGACTACCTGCAACTGCCACGCATCCGGGAGCAATACCCCTTCCTCTGCACCATGGCGCTGACAGCCACCGCCACCCCGCGCGTGCAGCAGGATTTGCAGACTGCCTTCCGCATCCTGCCGGAACACAGCATCACCCTGCCCCCGGCGCGACCGAACATCACCCGCCGCAGTCTCAGCTGCAGCGAGCGCATGCCCGCCCTGCTGGCGCATCTGGCAGAGCCACAGCACCTGCCCGCCATCATCTACTGCCGCAGTCGCAAGGAAACCGAACAGCTCGCCGCCGAACTGGCCGCCGCCGGGTACCCGGATACCACCTGC
Source organism: Akkermansia sp. (assembly GCA_045579245.1). Classification (GTDB taxonomy): domain Bacteria; phylum Verrucomicrobiota; class Verrucomicrobiia; order Verrucomicrobiales; family Akkermansiaceae; genus Akkermansia. The sequence goes on along the minus strand of JAZNLU010000036.1, from coordinate 8,734 downwards.
TACCACGCCGGACAACCCGCCGACCTGCGCGCCCGCATTCAGGATGACTTCCTGCACAATCGCCTGAGCATCCTCGTGGCCACCATCGCCTTCGGCATGGGCGTGGACAAACCGGATGTACGCTCCGTCATCCACTACTGTGCCCCTTCCTCGCCGGAAGCCTACCTCCAGGAATCCGGGCGCGCCGGGCGCGACGGACAGCCCGCTCAATCGCTCGTCCTGCTCAACGGAGCAGACCTCACCGATGCCCGCAACCGCATCTTCGCAGCAGAGCCGGATGCCGAGGGCGTGCTGCGCTGCGTCCGCTGGCTGTTGCCCGCCGCATGGCGAGTCGTCTCCCCCTGGGAACTGACCACCGCCTGCGATATTTCCGAAGATGTTCCGCAACGCGCCCTGCAGCGGCTCAAAGATGCCGGGGTCGTGGTCGAGGAGTCCACGGGCTACCAGTTCTACAAAGCCAAACCGCTCTTCCCCCTCAGCACCATTCTGGATGGCCGGGATGCGACGGAATCCTCCCGACTCCGCTGGCTGGACAAGCACCGTGAGGGCGAGGTAGCCGATGCCGCGCTGGCCTGGGATTGCAGTTTTGCCGATGCCATGCACCAGCTGGATGACTGCCTCGCCGCGCAGGAGTGGGATATCCGCTACCGCCGCCGCGCCTTCTGCATCCGCTCCACCGGGAGCCCCGCTGATGCCCGCGCCGTGGCAGATGAGCTTTCCGCCACCTTTGCCCGCCACACCGCCGGCAATCTGCAGCGATTCAACACCCTGCTGTCCATGTTCACCGGGCAGGAATGCCTCAATACCGCCCTGCACCGCTACTTCACCGGAGAGGAAACAGCCATCCCGCCCTGCGGTAACTGCGGCATCTGCTGCGGAGAAAAAACAACCCTGCCCATAGCTCCCGCGCACCCGGAGAATCCGGTTCCGGCTCCGACTGACCTGCCGGAGTTCTCCCGCGATACCCAGCGCCGCCGCTTTCTGCTGGGCATTTCCACCCCCGGTTCGCTCGCCCGCCGGCTCTGGGCGCACCCGCTCTACGGCTCACGCTCCGGCACCCCGTGGGAAGAAGTGTAAGTTCCACGGCGTGCTACCCTTTGCCCCGTGCAAGGCTTTCATCCTCGTCTTGTTGCAGTTCACTTGTGGGCATTCACCCCCGCACCTGCTCGCTTCTTTGCAGGTTTGTTATAGTGCAGCACACAAATCGCGTCGAGCACACCCGAAAAAGCCCCATCTCCGCAGAGGGAGACAGGGCTCAGCAGAATGGATTGCTGGACGTATCGTATCAGGGAACAGCCACCCAGATGAGCGATTCCTGATTGTACTGGGGAACTTCCAGCTTATCGCCCACGGCGCAGCCTTCCTTCTTAATCAGCTCCAGAATGGATTTTTCATTCGGGGTGGAGAAGTTGGTGCGGAACAGGTGATACTTGTTGGCCGGATTGCTGTACTTCAGCCCTTCGGAAAGGTCGTCAAGCAGCAGCATGACACCGAACTTACCACCGGGAACTTCCGTGACCATCACTTCAATCGGGTATACCTCACCCTCTTCCACTTCAAACACCTGTCCGGCCGTCATACCGCCCAATTCCCCGGCTCCGTTCCAGACGTTCAGGCCATTAATTTTCACGAGCTCATAGCCCTTGTGAACCTTATCCTTGCCTTCTTTGACTTCTTTCCAGTATGCGGCGGCATCGCCGCCGGAAACCTTGGCGCGCCCGGGTTTCTCCTTGCTCCAGCGGGAGGGAAGTCGGTAACCGGCTTCCAGCACCATCTTGCGGTTGAAACGGACGGCGATGCATTCGTCACCGGTGCCGATGAAACGGAACTTGCCGCTCTTCGGGGCACGAACCTTGCCGCGATAAATAGCTACCCAGGCACCTTCCTTCACTTTATCGCCCACGCCGTAGGCCTTCGGCCCGTAGGCGGCTTTGCACACCGGCAGGTAGAAGCTGGAAGCGTAGAGCTTCTGCGGGGACTTGTAGTACTTGTTCAGGGTGGATTCAGACCAGCCCTTGAGGAATCCGTTGAGCACCTCCAGCACCTTGCCTTCACCGGCTCCGCCGGATACGATGCCGGTGGGAGCTCCGGTCTTGGTCTGCTTCAGGTCGTAGAACGTACCCACGAGAGCAGAACCACCGGCGGAACCGGAGCCAAGACCTTCACCGCCCTCGCCCAAACCGTCACCCAGGCCATCACCCAGCCCCATGCCCAAATCCATGGAGACACCCACATCCATGCTGTCATCCATGGGGATATCCACCTCAGCCATGGCCACGGGAGCGGCAGAGGTAGTAACAATTACCGAGGGGGACACATTCTTGGAAGGAGAGGAAGCCTTAGAAGACAGCTGCTGAGTGGTGGGTTCATTGGTGGGCGGCAGGTTTTCTGCAGGCGGGGTATATGCCAGGAACTCCGCCGGCATTTCCTGCGCGATAAGCACCACCGTCAGGGTCAGGATAAGACCGCCGCCGCCTACCAACAAAAGGCAGGCAAGCAACGAGGAAAGCTTGTTGCGCATGGATGCACGGCGCATCTCACGCTCAGCTTCTTCACTCATTTGGATATGAATGGCCATAGTTATATTTCTTGATTTGAGTTAAAAACAAATTGTCGATGCTCTCTTGTAGCACAAGGGGGCACCGAATTCGAGCATAAAATGCGCGCCGAGTGTTACAATTGTGTTACAGCGGCTCATGCGCGGGGTGTCCCGTTCTGCCGGCGCGGGGAAACTCTCCGCATTCGGCAGAGCCTCTGCTATTGTAAACAGACATTCACCGCGCAGGGAATTCACTCAGCGGTATGCCGAAATCTTACGCCGACCGAACATGCGTTGCCCGGAAAATTTTCCGACACGACAGGATAAGGGGTTGAGTTTCAGCAGCCGCGTGCTATAATCTGCACAGCAATTCAGCATTTCTCACCATGGCAGAACGCATTCCCGTCCGCAATCCGAATGAAATCAGCAAACTTCGCAAAGCCGGCGAAGTCTCGGCTCGTATCCTCATGGAGCTCATGCCCATCATCCGCCCCGGTATCACCACCAAAGAGATAGATGACTACGCTGCCGAACTTTTCAAAAAAGAAAAATGCGGCAACGCCTTTCTGGGCTACTGCGGGTACCCCGGGCAGCTGTGCATCTCCGTCAATGAGGAGATAGTCCACGGCATCGGCGGCTCAAGGGTTATCCAAGACGGCGATATCGTCAGTCTGGACTGCGGCGCTATCGTGGACGGCTGGTACGGAGACAACGCCATGACGGTGCCGGTGGGCAACGTGAATGAAGAAGCCCGCCGACTGCTGGCGGTCACGGAAGAAGCTCTCTTCCGCGGCATAGAGCAAGCCAAACAGGGCAATTCTCTCATGGAAGTCTGCGGTGCCATTGAGGATTTTGTCAAGCCATTCGGGTTCGGCATTGTGCGGGATTATGTGGGGCACGGAGTGGGGCGACACCTGCATGAGGAACCGCAGATTCCCAACTACCGCCCGCGCTACCCGCTGCCCCGGCTCAAACGAGGCATGATTCTGGCTATCGAACCGATGATTAATCTGGGAACCTACCGCATCAAGGTGCTGGAAGATGACTGGACCGCTGTCACGGCAGACGGTTCCTGGTCTGCCCACTTTGAACACACCGTAGCCGTGGGTTCCCACGGGGGAGAAATCCTAACAGAGCGCCCGCGCATCGCGCTGCCGGAGCAGCTGGGCATCACGCTGTGAGCCACCTGTACACCAACTGTTTGCCCGACTGCCGCAGAGCAGGCTTGCATGAGCATGGGGCGGCAGTTATGATGTTGGCATGAGGCACCGAATCTTCATCCTTCTGCTGGCCGGAGCACTGCTGCTGGCGGTGACCACCATGCGCAACACCGCACAGAGTTCTCCCTTTTCGGATACCTCACTCATGGGAAGTCTCCCGCTGTGGGACTTGCGCGCCGCCATCCCCTTCGGCATCTTCTGCGCGGGACTCTTTGCAGCGCTGGGCGGCATGAGCGCTCAGCTTCTGCACAGTTGTCTGCTACTGGCAGGGAAAACACGCTTCTGCACCACACGCTGCGCCGAGCGCATGGCAAGCGCCGCGCTCTGGTGCGGCTGGCCATTTGTCGCCTGCTGCATGGGAGCGCTCTTCTATATTGTCCCGCAATATTTCATTTCGGCAGAGAGTGTCCGGCCCAACCACCTGACGGAATTGCGCCCCCTGCTCACCTACCAGCTCTACGGCAGCCTCTTTCTGCTGCTCCTGTGCCGGATACTTGAGAACCTCTTCCCAGGGCGGCGTTGGGTAGGCGGTCTCTGCCTACTGCCTGCTGCAGCCGGCATCATCAGCACAGACATATTATGGGGGCATGGCTTCGGGTTCCTAGTTCTCACCGCCCTGCTTCTGCTGCCACTCCCTGCTCTTTTCTGCGGGAATTGGGGAGGGAAAATCACCGGCACCCTGCTGACGCTCGCCGCAGCAACAGGCTTTGTCTGCGTTCTGCAACCACGTACATCTGCCGGGATCTACCCCACCGGCACCCCTGATTTTGTCTGCTACGCGACCGCTCTTGCCGTCATTCTGGGGCTGGCGTTTTTCAAAATGACGGAACTTCGCCGCCGACAGGGAGCAACAATAGCTTAGTCATTGTCCACGTTACAGATTCTGCATGGGACAATTTCCCGAATAAATACTTCCTTCGAACAACGTATTGTTTATCTTCCCACTGTCGTTTGAACCGAGACAGAGGCAGTATTGGGGAGGATATATTTGTGAAGCCGAACGGTGGCGCGAACCGCGCCAAACTCACGCACGCAGCATACGGCAAACTTGTCAGCCAACGTTTCCAGCAGGATGATGGGTTCTGCCTGTGCCAAAGCGGTGAGCCGTTGGGAGAGCATGTCATAGCAAATGGTGCGGGAAAGGTTCTCCCCGACTGCTGAAAAAGAACAGGGAGGAATAAGTGTGATATCTGCAGTAAGTCTCTGAGGCAGGGAGCGTTCTTTCTCCGGCACTCCGATATGACAGCTGAACTCCAACGAGTGGATGTTGATGGAGTCAGATTGAGGCATGGGGCACTTTTCCAGCAGCCGTTGCAAATAGCTTAAATTCGGTACGGTGATATCCGGAACAGCCATACTAAGCTGGTCTGCGTTGTTGTAGCCGGTGAGCACGCCGATACCGGTGATACCGACACAGTGAGCTGCGTTGATATCATGCTGCATGTCACCGATAAAGGCGGTTTCCTCTGCGCGGAGTCCGTGCTGTTTCATGAGTCCGGGGATGTAGTGTTCCTTGTTGTGAATCCCGGAGTGGATGTGCTCAAAATAGTGGTGGAGGTTGAGGTGGCGGGACTGCTCATCGAATGCTTTGGGATCCATGCTGGTGAGCACAAAACAGCGTATGCCGCGGCTGCGGCAGAACTCCAGAAAGGCGCGGGCATGCGGAATCTCCGTGACCTGCAGCGAGGAGGCATCAAAGGCGTAGCGGTAGAAGTTTTCCAAATCTTCCAGCTTGGCTTCAGGCGTTTTGGCCGCGTAGTAATCCGGGTAGGGGAGCTGGAATTCTGCGCGGAAGGCCTCTCTGCTCAGAGCGGGGCGATTGTATTGTGCAAGCACGTAGTTGGTGGCCTCTATGGTGAGCGCGAGGTCATCGCAGAGCGTGCCGGACCAGTCGAAAATGAGATTACGGAACATGTCAGAGGAAAAAAATCAGTCTTTGCGCTTGAGCCTACGCCCATCCTTGGTGGTGGTCGGTGCGGTGGAGATGTGGTATCTGTCTTGATATTTGCGGATGGCTTTCTTCAGAGCGGGATTCACGAAGGGGTTATCACGCCCGTAGCGAGCCCATGGGCCGCCGGGTACAAGCCCGAATTCCACGAAACGCCAATGCACGGTGGCGGTGCCGCCCTTAATACCGAGGTAGTCTCGCACGGCGGGTGAGATATCAATACCCGCTCCCTTGTTGGCGGTGTTGCGCGGGCGCGCGCCGCCGAAGACGTACTGCCAGTCATCGGTGTTAAACGGTCCGCAGTCCTCCCACTGAGCAAAGCAATAACGCCCGTTGTAATATATCTGCACCCAGGTGCCGCGGCATACGGATTCGTACTTTCCGTCCTTATCCCGGCGGTACCACGGGATGACTTTGGATGCCTCCGGCTTGGGGCCGCCTTTCTCGATATCGTTGTACGGGAGTGCCACGTAGAAAGGGTTAAGCTGCGGGGTGAATGCCTTGGGTGCGTAGGTGACGGGGTCGCGGTTAGCGGGGGTGGGGTCATCATAGCCACCGTAGTTGGCGTTCCATTGGCTGTCCCAGCTGCTGGCGGTATTGGGCACGGGGTTGCGCGCCGTTGCCAGCTCACCGATGTAAAAGTACGTGGCAGTAATGTCAAAATGCCAGGGGTAGGCCCCGGGGCGGCGGCGTTGCGGGCGCGTTTTGGGGTCGGGGAAGTTGCTGCGGTGGCTCTGGTCAAAGGTGGGGCGGAGCGGCCCGTGTTTGATGGCTTCCGTACGCAGGTTTTCTTCCGTCATGCTGCGGCGCGTTTCCCCGCTGACTCTCGTGGTGAGCTTGCTGCCGGAGATGGAGCGGCGCACGCGTTGCTGCGCGTCTGCTGCGGGCAGCAGCAGCGCGGGAAGCAATAGCAGCAGACTAAGGGCACGGAGACGCATCTTCATCTTACCAGTTGTGCAGCACGCTTGGCTCTGCGGTGGGCAGTTTATCCGGGGCATCAAGCGTGTAGTGCAGCCCGCGGGATTCACGGCGGCGCAGAGCACAGTCCACGATGAGCGAGGCAGTGAGTGCCAGATTGCGCAAGTCCAGAATTTCCGGGGTAACGCGGTAGCCCCAATAGTATTCATTGATTTCTCGGTTGATGTTGCGCAGCCGTGTGGCGGCGCGCTGGAGCCGGTGGTCAGTGCGGACAATACTCACATAGTCCGTCATGGTGCGGCGCACCTCATCCCAACAGTGGTAGAGGATAGCCAAATCATCCTGCGGCACGCGGTCGCCATGCCACCATTCCGGTATAGGGTAAGCTTCCATTTTGTGTGCCAGAGGCAAGCGGGTGAGCATGGTGTCAAGAGCCCGCTTGGTGACAACGACGCATTCCAGCAGCGAGTTGCTGGCAAGGCGGTTCGCGCCGTGCAGCCCGGTGCAGCCGCTTTCCCCGGCGGCAAAAAGCCCGCGCAGGGTGGTCTGACCGTTGGTGTCCGTCTGTACGCCGCCGCACTGGTAGTGGGCAGAGGGAACAACGGGAATCATATTCACCTCAGCATCAACGCCGTGCTTCTTACATGTCTCGTAGATATAGGGGAAGCGTTCGGCCATGAATCCCTTGGGCTTGTGGGTCATGTCCAAATACATGCAGGGGTGGCCGGTGCGGAGGATTTCGCTGTTGATGGCGCGTGCCACGATATCGCGCGGTGCCAGGCTCCCGCGTTCATCGTATTTATGCATGAATTCCTTACCGTCCGGTCCGCGGAGGATACCGCCCTCGCCGCGCACGGCTTCGGAGATAAGGAAGGTGAGCCCCTCGCGGTCGCTGCTCTTGGGGTTATAGAAGGTGGTAGGGTGGAACTGCACGAACTCCATGTTGGAGATATTTGCCCCGGCTCGCCATGCCATGGCCACGCCGTCGCCCGTGGCGGTAGCAGGATTGGTGGTGTACATGTAGACGCGCCCGGTGCCGCCGGTGGCCAACAGGATGCGGTCGCAGCGGAAAATGTCCACTTCACCCGTGGCGGGGTTGAGCACATAAGCGCCCAGCACGCGGTCTTCCGTTACACAGCCAAGCTTGGCGGTGGTGATGAGATCAATGGCGATGCGGTGGTCAAGCAGTTCGATATTCGGATGCCGCTCAGCGGCACGCAGCAGCTTGGAGCTGATTTCCAGACCGGTGGTGTCCTTGGCATGCAGGATACGGCGTTTTCCGTGACCTCCTTCACGCCCCAGCTCAAACTCTCCGTCCTCTTCCTGGTCAAAATCCACACCCCAACTGAGCAGCTCCTGAATGGCCTCCGGCGCTTCCGTGACAATGGTGCGCACGGCGGCTTCATCGCAGAGCCCGGCGCCGGCATCCAACGTGTCGGCGATATGCTCCTCAAAGGTATCATTTTTATCCATCACCGCAGCAATGCCTCCCTGAGCTTTGGCAGAGCTGGAAACGAGAGGGTCGCTCTTGCAGAGAACGATCACTTTGCCATGTTCGGCGGCGCGCAGGGCAAAACTGAGGCCCGCCACACCACTGCCGATAACGAGAAAGTCTGATGTAATCATGGTTGACGCGAATTCCGCGCGGATTATAACACCATCAACGCTGCGCGTCACGCAGAATATCTGTTTTACGTCAGGAATATTTTAAATTCCAATTATTCAAGACTTATCCGATTCCCACCCGACAAAATTACAGCCAACCGGATACGGTCTTCACCTTTCCGTCGACTCCGTATTGCCTCAAAATAAAATCGAACCCATGGGGGGGTGGATGCCTCAACATTAATCGAACTTTAGGATACCCGGTTTTTAGAACTATTCAAGCCCAAAGTTACCTTGGTGCCCAACACCCAAGCAGGGTGGGTTTAGGAGGGGCGGCAATGAGCCCCTCCCTTACTGCACTCTCCGGGCTATCAGCATGGCTATTTCTTTGGAGTATCGCTCTATTTTTCTCTGTATAATCCATGGATTGAGCCCTTCGTGCAATTTGATGAATCGTTCCTTCCGTCCTCCTTCCTTCATGTTTTCCACTACGCGCATGTAGGG
>JAZNLU010000035.1:0-37932 GCA_045579245.1 Akkermansia sp. | reverse complement strand
TATCTCCAAAATTCTGTCAAACTGTTTGTGTGGTTGCATGGCTTGTTTGTGCAAGTACGCGTTTTAGCTTATTTATTATATTGCAAATAAACAAGTTATGTAATCGTAATTCCTCTTTATGACGAGTTTTAGTTTTTAATTATACCAACGCGTAACCGTTTTCACAGCTGAGCCTATGGCAAGTAACATTTACGTTTGTTAGAATCAAGGATTACGAAAATATCTAATTATTGGCAAAACTGCTTGAAAAAATAGCAACACGCTGCTATGCTGCACGGTGCAGGGAAACCTGCACACCTCTATTCATCCTCCACCCCTCCCGGATACCATGAAAACGAAACTCGCTCCTATCTTATTGCTCGGGCTCAGCCTCACTGCGCTTCCTACATTGGCTGATGATTATACCGGCTGGCAAAACACCGCCCCACAGTGGCAACTCGTCTTTTCAGACGATTTTAATGGCACCACGCTGGACACCACGAAATGGAACCGCATTGACTACGTGAGCTGGAATGTCTCCGACTGGCGCAAATATCAATCCCGTGACTCAGAGTTGGTCACCATGAATGGTGATGGAACCGTCTCACTCTGGGGAAAATACGGCGATTTTACCAGCCAGGCAGACCCCACCGGTTCCGATAATACTTATGCCTGCGGCGGTATTTTTACCGACAAAACCTTCACCTTTCAATACGGCTATGTGGAAGTGCGTGCGAAGTTCGATTGCGCTCAGGGGGCATGGCCGGCCATTTGGATGATGCCCACCACCGGTCCTTGGCCCCAGACTGGGGAAATAGATATTCTGGAACACCTCAACTATGAGGGAATCGTGCACCAAACTCTGCACTACAATGATGCCAACGGTAAGAAAACAACCTCCGGTACCGTGAATGCCAGCGGTGGCAGTACCGCCTATTTCACATCATTGGAAGATAAAGCTGCGTTCCACACGTACGGCGTTGAGTGGACACCCGACCATGTCAGTTTTCTGATGGACGGGAAAAAAACTCTTACAGTCAATGCCGACCCGAACAACCCAAATTGGCCGTTCAACATGGAAAACAACCCCTATTACCTCTTGCTGGACATGCAGTTGGGCGGTAACTGGGTAGGAGATATCGGAGATATCGGAGAAGGAGTTGCCATGACTGTGGATTACGTACGCGTATACTCCACGCCTGCCGTACCAGAGCCTACATCATCCCTGCTGGGCTTGTGTGGGTTAGTAGTACTAACCTTGCGCCGCCGCAGAAAGTAAAAGAGCCAGTCGGCTCCCTTCACGCCAATGCGGGCAAGCCGCCGAAATCGGTGGCTTGCCCGGTAAGCGTTGGGATGAAACCATGCGAACAATTACATCTTCTGTTACTGTATCAATTTGTGATAGCAATCTGCTCAAAAATATGGTAGAATGCTGCGCACATGTCTGAAACAACAATTATCTGCAAACCGACGCTCGACACCTTTGTGCGATTCGCGATAGTTCTCGCCGCATTCGTAGGCTTTGGGCTGTACTTCTTTTATGATGCCTCCGTAGGCTACCGCAAGGCAAATGAAATATACTTCAGCTACCACGCCTTTGCCAAACTGGGAGATGACCTCAGCGCCAATCACCCCGCCGCTTCCGCGTGGGAGGAAAAGAGGCTCAGCTCTCCGCTGATTGATACCCGCACGGTGGACGGCGAACTTGTGGCAACAGAAGGGGAACACTCCTACCCCCTCCCGCTTGATTGTGAAGCCGCCCGCAGCTGCCCGCCCGAAGCCTGCAACTTCGAAACCATGAACAAAAGTTGGAACGAATGCTGGCTGGCCTATACAGCCCGCATGCACTACCCCTCCCAACCGGCAGAGCACCCATATGATGCTGCCGCCATCCGCGAGCAGTGGTACGCCGGCGGAGTATGCATGCTTATCTCTGCTCTTCTTCTGGGGCTGATAATTCGCACCTCACGCCGCGTCATGGCGCTGCAGGGGAACACCGTAACCGCCGCAGGACAAAGCTTCCTCATCTCGGATATCTCCCGGCTGGATTTGCGCCAATGGGGCAAAGGATACAAGGGAGTAGCCTATGCCACGGTCAAGGGGAAAAAGATACGTCTGGACGGCATGACCTACGGTGGCTTCAATCCCGAAAAAGGTGAACCGGCCGAAGCTTTCATGAAGGCTCTGCAAGCCCGCTATCAGGGCGAAATCCTGGAATATGAAGAAACCTAACTTCCGCGCTGCGCTGCGGTATCTGCCGAAGCTGCATACCCTGCTGCCCTGGCTGTGCCGCCGGGGCAGCAGGGTATGCTACGCGCTGGTGTCACGAAAAGTGGCGGTTCATGTGCTGTTAGCAGGCATAGGTGCGGAGTTAGTCATCTTGGGAGTTGGGCTATCCCGCCGACTGGAGCTTGCCAATGAGCAGGCCATGGTGGTTTCTCAGGCTCAACTGGCAGTGATTGAAGCCCGCGCCTTTTCTGAAGAGCACCTCAACAGCGGCTCAGTCGGTATCAGCGCCTCAGGCGGACAGCAGCAGGCTGCCGCCGGGCAAAGTACAGATGAAGCTCCGCCGCTCCGCCCGCGGGATGTGGACACCATCCTGATGCAGGAGACTGACACGCAACTTACCATCACGCGAGAGGACGCACCAGCCGCCGGAGACGCTGCGGATAATGCCTCCGCACTGTCCGGACTAAATGATGATGACCGGGAGGAGGTAGACCGTCTGCTGCACAAAGCGGTGGCTTCCATGACCGCAGGAGACATGAAAAGCTGCATTCTATCGCTGGAAGAAGCAAGCATACTGGCACCGGAACACCCGGCTTTGCTGTATTATTACGGTCTGGCCTATGATAAACTACAAAATCCGCTCAAGGCGCGTGATTTCTATACCCGAGTCTTTGCCATGCGAGATAAGGCGGGGGTCTATTTCCAGCGTGCCGCACGGCGCCTCACCTTCGGATTTGACCAAAGTAACGCTCTGCGGGGCAAGCTGGCTTTCGGACCGCATCAGGTCAGCCACACATACTCAGCCGAACAGGGTGAGCAGGTAGAACTTTTGCTCCCCATCCTGTTGGCACCCGGAGAAAGCGTGAATGCTGATGACATTTATCTGGCAGTTCAGTTCTTTGACTTGGTCAACGGACGCAAAATTGAATTTTCCCGGCTGGCTGAGCCCAAGTGGAGCTGGCAGAATGAAACGCCCACCTGGAAGGATTGGGAGGAGCACCTGCATATCCGCTACGCCATTCCCCCGCTCACCCAGGAAGAAATGGATGCTTACGGAGATTTGAAATACTACGGTTTCACAGCCAAGCTCTACTACAAGGGCGAACCGTTGGACTGCATCAGCTCGCCCAGTGCACTGATTCTTCAGGAGCAGAGGCTCAACAGCCGCCGCCGCACTCAGCAACCGCAATCCCCGGTACACGGACTGTTCCCGGATGACGGGCTGATACCGGAAGAAGCCTCCCCGGTATCAGACTACACGGACAACCTGCTACCCAATTTCAGCGAATGAACCCCATCTTCCCACAATTGCCGCACAATCTGGGCGGCTACACCCTCACCCGCATGCTGGCGAGCGGAGAGGAGACTGAATTGTATGAGGCAACTCAGGCGCGTGTGGGACGCGGCGTCATTCTGTGCATTCTCCGCCCGGGATTGCCAAGAGAACGGGAATCCGCCTTTCTGAACCGCGCGCGCCTGTGTGCCGCCGCCGATGAGCTCCCACACACGGCACGTGTGGTGGAATCTCTGCGGGCAGACGGGCTGTGGTTTCTGGCGCAGGAGCGCCCCTCCGGGTACTCGCTCGCAGATTTGCAGGCTCTGGGACACATGCTGACTGCCCCGCAGGCGTGCCGCATCATCGAAACCGTGGCAGAAGTATACATGCTCTGCGAGAGTGCCGGGCTGAAAGTCGGGGCACTTGATTCCACGGATATCTATCTGAATGCGGAAAACGCAATCAGTCTCCTCTCCCCGCCGACTAAAGAAGAAGCGGATGCGGTGACGATACGCCGCACGTTGGCTGCCGACATCAAACCCATGCGCCCCATCGGTGTGGATGGGGAGCACCGCATCCTCACCCTGCTGCAATGGCTTACGGACGGATATGAGGACGGTTCACCGGTAGACTGGGACACTTTCCGAAACACCTGTGCCGACATCTGCCGGCAATTGGAAGAAAGCCGCCCCGAGCCCCCGCCGCCCGCTCTGAATGAGGCTCGCACACGGCGAAAGAAAAGCCGCACCAAACGTACCCTGTTGCGCACCGTAGGAATCGGTATCGCCGCCCTGCTGACCATTGGGGTGATGGGAGCTGCCGGACTGCTTTTTCCGCTGGGTGAGCCCGGTATTCTGCCGGCTAATCATGAGGGCTTCCTAACCTGCCGACGCCACGGTATTACCCAGCGGGTGATGCTTCGCCCTGTCAGCGTTGCGGAATACGAGCAATTCCTGCTGGCTCTGGAAAACATGAGTGATGCCGAAAAAGATGCCATCAACCGTGGCATCCCGGAAGATTGCCGCGATCATCTGCCCGCTGAGTGGGAAACGTTGATTGCCGCAGCAAACGGCCAGGATGCGGCGCCACGCCCCATGGTTTATGTGAACTACTGGGACGCTCTGGCATACGCGCGCTACACCGGCAACGGAGCCACCCTGCCGGATGCGGCACAGCTTCAGGTAGTCCATGCCAACGGCGGTGCCTCCGGGCTGACGGAGTGGTCATCTTCCTCCACCGGCAGAAACCCGCTGGAGCTCTACGCAAAAGACAGCCCCATCCTCATCCGCATGGCAGAACACCCCTCCCCCATCCCCGCCGACAGTCCGTCCATGCGCCGACCGCAATGCGGCTTCCGTCTCGCCTTTCCTGACATCTAACCAATATATCCCGCCCCGAACAATATGAAACACATCATCAAACTGATAATCGCACTCTGCTGCCTGCTGACCGTACTACCGGCTGAGGCTCAGGTGGAGCTACGGCTGCAACCCATCCGCCGTGACTTTATCGTGGGAGAAAGCGTTGCGCTCAAGCTCACCATTGTCAACCACACGGATGCCACCATAGCGCTGACCAATATACCCGGGCGCCCCTGGCTCAACTTCATGGTAGGTTACCGCGGTCAGGATGGACCTATTGCCCCGATTGCCAGTCCCCGCTTCCCCAACCTGAAGCTCACCCCGGGCTCTTCACGTGCATTCCAAGTGGAGTTGGGCTCATTTTACCGCCTGGAAATGGATGCTTCCTACTGGAGCGTAGCCACCATCCGCATGCCGGATGGACGTACGACCTACAGCTCCAACCGCGCACTTTTCATCATGACCAACGGCGGAGAAGTCCGCGCATTCAACATTCAGGCACGCGGAAAGCGGCTGCGCACCAGCCTGCGGCTCGCCCGCATCGACAATCAGGACAGCCTGTTCGGGCAGGTTCGGGATTCGGATACCAAACGAATCGTGGGGGCGTGCTATCTGGGGCGGTATCTGAACTTCATGCAGCCGCGCGTGCTGCTGGATGCCGCGCAGAACATGCATGTGCTCTGCCAGTCCTCTGCGGAGTTCTACACCTATTCCATCATGGACACCAACGGCAAATGCGCCCAGCGCAAAGTCTACCGCCGCACCGGCGGTCCCGTTGACCTCATCAGCACCGGCAGGGGTGTCCAAATTGTAGGACTCATCCCCTATGTCAAACCCAAGGCCGGAGAAGAAGGCATGCGCCGCGTGTCCGAGCGACCCCAATAATCACTCACAAACGATCTTCAATATGTCTGTACCAACAGTAGCCATCGTCGGTCGCCCCAACGTGGGCAAATCTGCCATTTTCAATCGCATGGTCGGGCGGCGCATCGCCATCGTGCATGACCAGCCCGGCGTCACCCGTGACCGCCTCAGCGCCCCCTGCCGCATCACCGATTATGAAGCGCTTCTGGTGGATACCGGCGGTATCGGCTCCACGCTGGATGACGGCTTTGCCGCTCAGGTGGCACGGGAGGCGGATATCGCCCTGAACGCAGCAGACCTCATCATGTTCGTCTGCGACTGCCGGGACCACCTCACGCCCATCGACAAAAACATAGCCACCATGCTGCACAGGAGTGATATTCCCGTGCTGCTGGTGCTCAACAAAGCCGATACTGATAAGCAGGAACTCAATCTCGGAGAATTCACCGAGCTGGGCTTCACCGACTACGTGTTCACCTCAGCCGCCCACGGACGCGGATTCCACGAGCTGGCAATCAAGCTCAACACAAGGCTGAAAGAACTGGGTGCCACCCCCGCCCGTGCAGAAGCGGACCCCTCTGCCACCCCGGAGGAAGAACCCGATCGGGAAGAAGTGACCGCTGATTCCCCCATCCGCATGGCCATCGTCGGGCGCCCAAATGCCGGCAAGTCCTCTCTGGTCAACGCCATCCTGCAGGATAAGCGCACCATCGTCTCTGATGTAGCGGGCACCACTCGTGATGCCATCGACATTCCCTACACCCACGGCGATAAAAACTATGTGCTGATTGATACCGCCGGTATGCGTCCCCGCTCCAAGCGTGATACCTCCGTGGAGGTGTTCTCTGCCATGCGGAGTGAAAAAGCCATCCGCCGCTCTGACATCTGCCTGCTGGTCATCGACCTCTCCGTGGGTGTCACCCAACAGGACCGCCGTATCGGCTCCATCATTGCCAAAGAGTGCAAACCCTGCATTGTGGTGGTCAACAAGTTTGACCTGTACTGCCCGGATGCCCCCCTCTCCGCCCGCAAGGAAGCCGCCAAAGACCATGTGAAAGAAAACCTCTTCTTCCTGGACTACGCCCCGGTGGTCATTGTCTCTGCCAAGGAGGGACGCGGGCTGGAACACATCTTCAAGGCGCTCGCGCGCGTACAGAAATGCTCGCTGAACATGCCGGGCACCGGTGAGCTCAACCGCCTGCTCCAGCGCGCCATGGAGGTAAACCCACCCGGGCAGCACCGCACGCTCAAAAAGCGGCTCAAGCTCTTCTACGCCACCACGGCGGTAAATGAGAAATACACCACTATCCCGGTACCGACCTATGTTCTTTTCGTGAACGACAAGCGCCTGCTGGCAGACAGCTATGCCCAGTTCCTGCGCAACACCATCCGCTCCCGTATCAACGCAGAGGGCATCCCCATTGTCCTCTCTCCCCGCTCCCGTGTGCGCCATACAGACTGAGCACACAACTCAAATTTCAACCGGGCATCTCCATGAAGGGGATGCCCGGTTTTGTGTTAAAAGAAGTGCAGGGATTTATTATTTCTCAACCTGCTGGCGGCAGGCTTTCACGGTGTTTGCCATCAGCATGGCAATTGTCATGGGACCAACACCGCCCGGAACAGGTGTAATGGCGCTGCAGGAGTCCTTCACAGCCTCAAAATCCACATCTCCCACGATTCTGTAGCCACGGGGCCGCGTGGCATCCTCGATACGGTTGATACCCACATCCAGCACCACCGCGCCGGGTTTCACATAATCCGCCTTGACCATTTCCGGGCGTCCCACAGCCGCCACAAGAATGTCTGCCGTGCGGCACAGACCGGGCAAATCAGCCGTGCGAGAATGAGCAATGGTGACGGTGGCATTGGCCTTCTTGCTGACCAGCAGGTTGGCCATGGGCTTGCCCACAATCATGCTACGGCCAATCACAACAGCGTGCTTACCGGCAGTGGGGATACCATAGGCGGCCAGCAGCTCCATGCACCCCAGAGGGGTACATGGCACAAAGCCGGTCTCATCCTCCAGCACCAGCTTGGCCACGTTGGCAGGGTGGAATCCATCCACATCCTTGCGCGGGTCAATATTGAGAATAACGGCTTCCTCATCAATGTGAGGCGGGGGCGGGCTCTGCACCAGAATACCGTGAATGCGGTCATCGGCATTCAGCTGGTGAATGAGCTGCACCAGCTCCTCCTGAGTCGTCTCAGCCGGAAGAGCCCATTTCTGAGAATAGATACCCAGCTCCGCACAGGCCTTCACCTTGGAACCAACGTAGACCTGAGAGGCGGGGTCCTCACCCACCAGCACCACGGCAAGCCCGGGTGTGTGCCCGGCAGCCTTGAGCTCTTCAATTTCCTTTACCAAGCGAGCGCGCACATCCGCCGCCACTTTCTTTCCGTCTATCAGAGTGGGGGTCATTTCTTTATTTCTTCAATGGGTTCAAAATCCGGGCGACCGTAAGCCATCAGCTTTTCCAAGCGCTCACAGTACTCTTTTACCTCATCATCTGAGATATTTTTCGGCACGTACAGTGGTGCGCCCCAGCGCAGAACTACCTCGGAAAAAGGCTTGGGAATGACAAAACCATCCCATGCCTTATTGATTCTCCAGCAGTGCGGTATATCAATACCAACGGGAATAATCGGCAAACCGCTGACCGCTGCCAGTTTAATAACGCCGGGATGGCAGCGATAGCGCGGTCCCTTCGGGCCATCCGGGGTGATACACATGCTGTAGCCGGCTTTCAGCTCCCGCACCATGTCCAGGAAACCAGCCACGCCGCGCCGCCCGCTGGAGCCGCGCACCGCCCGCATGCCGTAATCCTCAGCCACGGTAGCCAGCATGGCACCGTCCTTGCTGGCACTGGTGAGCATACTCATCTGTACCTTGCCTTTCAGCACATGCCTGTAGAAGTGACAGGGAACAAAGGTGCGATTATGCCAAAGGGAAACAATGACCGGCTTGCTGCCCATAGGAGCCGACGTCTCATCAAAACATACCACACGTTTTCTCAGCGTAGAACAAATTAAACTGATAAAGAACCACACAAGGTGCCCCAAAGGGCGGGACCACCACTTGGAGCGCAACTCGTGATTTCTCTTGGAACTCATATATGTCTTGCTTAGTTCGTTTTAAAAAGGAGAAAGCGGAGCAAAAGGGTCATCAGATTGACTGGGCTCAGCAAATGGGTCTGAATCTATAGACGGCGAGTCTAAGTTGAGATTCTTATTATCCTCCATACGTTGCATCCGGTCGCCTGAATCCAATCCTTCACTAAGTTTGTTTACATCCAGCGTGTCAAATATTATACGCTCCGGACGGGATTTACGGGCTTCTACCGCACGAGCTTCAATGTCAGCCATATTATCATTCGGTTTGTTGGCATAACCGCTAAGTGTGGTCGACAACCATGTCCACTCTCCCTTGTCTTCAAAGATAGGGTCGGGCTGCCCATCGGTATACTCCGCTCGGGTGAAAATACCCGGTAGTCCATACGCGAGTTCACCGGAAAGCTCATTTTGCGAGCTGATTTCGATGCGACCTTTCAACGACAACCGATCGCGCGTGATAACTTGCTTTTCAGGCATTTCCAATACCATACTTCCGTCCTTTACGGAAAGGTGCACCCGACCGCTATCCACCTGTGGCGGCAAGTACTGACGCCGCTTCAGCGGCTCAATATGTTCAATCATGGCCGTAATGGCAGGCAACGAGGTCACCATGATTTTTTCCAATTCAAAAGTACCGTGAAATATCGGACCTTCTGAGGTAAAATTCACGAACGATGACAGTACATCGGATTTGCGGGAACTTGTCCGCGCTGTAAAGAAAGTTTCGAAACGTCCTTTGGTAAAATCCGAGAACATCATGTTACAGGCAGACATACGGAAGTCTCCATCCATACTCTCGCCATTGGCAATGCGATGTCTAAGCGTCAACGAGCTACGTGATGCCTCAGCATCATCGGATGGCGGCTCAACCGAACCCTCCATGAACAAATCCTCCAGAGCCACGGGTGAAATGTGTACCTTCGCGTCAGAAACATATATCGTTTGCCAATTAGGAACAAGAAGCGTCCCGCCTCTTAATGCCACAACACAATTATCTCTCCCCGCGCGCGGATAATACAAATGTGCTGTACTGTTCTTTAGTGCAAGCCTAACGCTCTCACCTCTCCCTAAGCTTAAGGAGAAATCCTCGCACTCAATGCTGTCAAACTGCCACAACGGAGCACCGGCCAGTACGGGAATTTTCAGCTTATCAATTTCTCCGCGCAGGATGATATTGACATGTTTTACCTTTAACAGATTACTCTGAGCTATATCACGAAAGAACGATTCTGCACTTAATTCCGCAGTTAAATCACTCAGCTCCACTCTCTCTATCTGGCAATCCTGTGGAAAATCGGCTACAATGGAGCTTATCTGAAGATTCGTACCGCTTATACCGGAGCCAACCACCCGCACCGACTCCGCTCCCCATGCTTTCCTAAGCTCCTCCACCCGGGATTGTAAGTATTCCTCTCCGCTGGAAGCAGCCATTTTTATAAGGAAAAAGGTAATAAAGGCGAACACCATCAAAAACAATGCAGCCATAAACATCACTATGTGCCTGCGATTGCGATGCTTAATTTCCTTCTCTGTCATCAGCACACGGCGTTTCTTTGTCACTTTAACCACCTTACTTCCGTCAGCGCGAACAACAACCTCTCTCTTCTTCGTGCGTGACGCTGTCTCCCCATTAATCTGTTGAATGATACTTCGAATCTGTGTCAAATTATCATCCTCTTCATACTTACTGTCTTGTTTTGACATGATAATTGGCTTATTTATTAATCGGTTGCAGTGGGGCGATGTCCGGTGGTTGTTTCTTTACCGGTCGGATCAACTATATCTACCCGAGCAAAGAGCAAAAAGGCCTTGCGGGACTCCTCCTCACCCTCAGAACGGAACAGACGCCCCACCAAAGGCAAATCACCCAACACCGGAATCTTATCCTCAAAACGAACCTTGCGCGCTTCCTGCAGACCTCCCATCACCAGCACGGAACCGGGAGCCACCGTTATCTTAGTGTTCTCCAAACGGCGTTTAAACACGGGCTTGAGAATCAGGTTGTCTGAAAGCGTAATCTTTTGCAGACCTTTGGTGCCGCCGGGCAGCCATTGGTATGATTCGATGGGGGACCCCCAATTGATGAACCCTTCAAAATCATTCATTGTCACCGTCAGCGCAATAGTAACGCTGTCATCCGGCAATATCTCCGCGCTGTGCACCTGAACAATGGTACCGATACCGCCCACGGCATCTTCTGTCATGCCGAAGCGGGTAAACTCATCAGGGTGAGAACCGACAGCTACCGTTGCGTAGCCATTGTTATTGTCATTATCGTCATTTCCATTATCACCAAAGTTGATGCTCATGGAGGAAATCTGCGGCTCCGAATACGTTTCCGGGTAGAACATTTCCCGAACATTTGTAAAGGTAACCTGTTCCTCCATGCCGGGGGTAAACACAAGCCGCGGATTATATAAAACATCCGCCCCCTTTCGCTGCGCCAGACCGCGCATAATCATGGTCAAATCACCGGCATCCCAAACGCCGCGCAGGGAGAATATGCCGGGAGCCTTGCTGTTTCCAGACTTTGCAATACCAAATGAATGAGCACTCCCGGTGGCTATGAGATTGTCCATGTTATTGGATGACACAGCGCGTATGTCCGAACGAAGCCCGGCGGTCATGGAATTATTGGAGGCCGCGCCAATGGTGGACATACCGGCATCCATCACCGGCAGACCGGTAGCCATGGAGACGGCCTGCTGTGTCCCGCCGCCGCCGTACAAGCTGCCGGCATCATTGAGACTGAAATTGAGCAACCATTCAAACCCCAGTTCATTGAGGTCGGTTTCCTCCACCTCCACAGCCATGATATTGAGTACAACAGCTCGCTGAACATTATCCAGAGGCGTACTGACAAGCTCGCCTATCTCGTCCAGATTATATACGGTGTTGTACACATGAAGACGGCGGTTGGCGGCATCATACCGGGCGCGGGAACCCTCAGGGAACGAAATCCCCATGGATTTAAGCGCTGCTACCGGATTCACGCGTTTGACAACCATGCGACTGCTGCCGCCGTCTTCTCCGAAATCATCCTCATCATCCCCTCCTTCTTCACTCTCACGGTCAAAGAAATGCGGTGCAACGGTAAATACCCGTTCAATCATCGGCCCGAAATCCCGCCCGGAATAACTCAGCTCCACACCGATGGGGGTGATATAATAGGATATGCCCAGCTGGCGAGCCAACACATCCAACACGTCTGTTACAGAAACATCCGCAAGCGTCAGATTGACGCGCCGGGACATAATCTGCTCGTAGCCGGGAGAACCTTTCACGCCGAAGTTCGGGCTGATATTGATATGGCGTCCGGCAGACATCCCCTCTGCCTCAGCTCGGCGTATCTGCCCCTGAAGCGCTTCTACCACATCCATGACAGAAGCATCTTCAAAACTGATTTGAGCAAGGCGCATTTCCCTGAGAGCCTCAGCAATACGAGCTTCTGTCTCCGTCTGTTCAACACCGACTCCACCTCCGGAATCTGCGGCGGATATGTAGAGCCTGTCTGCCAGCTCAGCAGGTACTTTCTCCTCCCACTGTGCATCTACCTCCGCCAAACGTCGTGCGCGAACCTCATTGTACGAGGATTTGTTGTACTCCATCCGGCGGCGGCTGACCGCTTCCATTCCCCGGCGGGCAGCGCTGTTGTATGGATCCAACTTCAAAACTTCATTAAAGGCGGCAGTTGCCTCATCATATTTGCCCAAATCCAGATACCCGTAAGCCAGCGTGAGGCGGCGGCTGACCTCCTCCACATTAGCCACATGTTCAGGAGTCAGCGCGGGGTTGTGGCGCACGGGATCCATGGTCTTCACCAGCTCCTGCCCGGCGCGTTTATTATCCGGAGCAAGCTCCACAGCTTCTTTGAGGAAGCTGACCGCTTCATCATACCGCCCTACCGCGCGGTAATCCATAGCGCGGGCAATGAGAGCATCCGACAGGCTGTCTTTAATGAAGCGCAGCTGTCTCTCCGTCTCCGGGGCTACGGGCAGCACCGCCAGCGCATTGCGGTAATGCTCCACGGCATCCGTATAACGCTTTTGCACATAAGCATTTCTCGCCTCCTGCACCTGCTGCATGGCATCACGCATAGCCATGGTACGCCGAGCACTCTGCGATGCAGCAAAGGACTGAGCATCTGCATCCTGAGCAGTCACCTGCGGAGAGAAAGCAAGCACCGCAGATGCTACAGCGGAAAAGAGTACAGTACGAGTGGGAAAGCCTTTCATAAGCAAGTACGGTCATATTACCAAATCCGCTTTACAAAGTCACTCTTAAAAGTTCACTCTGACAAAAAAACTCAGCTCTCAGATACGCAAACCGGGCAATACTCACTCTTTGTAAGCATTGCCCGGAAAAAGCGATCCGCAGGAGGGAAGCATCAATTTTCCGCAGAATCCGGCAGGTAGCCGCGAATCTTGCTGATGCGCGTAGGATGTCGCAGCTTACGAAGCGCCTTAGCCTCAATCTGGCGGATTCGCTCGCGGGTCACATTGAACTGGCGTCCCACCTCCTCCAGCGTGCGCGGCGTACCATCCCTCAGACCGAAGCGCTGCTCAATGACCGCACGCTCACGGGGGTTGAGCGTGTTAAGCACGTCGCCAATCTTATCTCTCAGAGAGTTATAGGAAGCTCCGTCCATGGGGTTTTCAGCGCTCTTATCCTCCAAGAAATCTCCGAAAGACGTATCATCCGAATCACCCACAGGCTGCTGCATGGAGATAGGCTGCTGTGCCATTTTGAGTACGCTGCGCACCTTCTCCACCGGCATGCCGCACTCAGCGGAAATCTCATCCGGCGTGGGTTCGCGCCCCAAATCCTGCACCAGTTTCTTCTGCACACGCATCAGCTTGTTGATGGTTTCTATCATGTGTACGGGGATGCGGATGGTACGAGCCTGATCAGCAATGGAGCGGGTGATAGCCTGGCGAATCCACCATGTTGCGTAAGTAGAGAACTTGTAGCCGCGGCGGTACTCAAACTTCTCCACCGCTTTCATGAGCCCCATATTACCCTCCTGAATCAAATCCAGGAACGCCAAACCGCGGTTAGTGTATTTCTTAGCAATAGAAATAACCAGACGCAGATTAGACTCAATCATTTCGCGCTTCGCATCCTGAGCATCCTTTACGCTCTGGCGCATCACCTTGTAATGCTCCAGGAACTGAGGAACAGGCATCCAGAGTTGCACTTCTATCTCCTTGAGCGCATCCCGGCAGCTGTCATCCTCCGGGTCGGCATCCCGCTGGCGCAGCAGCTTCATCACTCGCTGGCGAATCTCACGCAGGCGTCCTACAAAATCCTCATACACCTTACTCTTAAAGGAGAAATCGGGGTAAAATCCCGCCAACTTATCACGCAGCTCCTCAAACTCTTTCTGTGCCGCCGATACGGATTTTTTCCGTCTCCGGGCAGAGTTAAGCCGCATGTAGGCGGAGCGGGCATCATCATGTAAATCCAGCACACGGGTAACCAACAAAGTCAGCTCTTTGAGGTACTTTTCGCGGCGGTCAATATTCTTATCAGCCACCACACGATCAAAACGCTCCTGATTCATCATGATTTTGTTAGCTGTATCGCAATAGAACACAGCCGCAAGACCAAATCGATGCAGATTTTCCTGAATACTCTTCTCCGCCTGATCTATACGGCGGGAGATTTCCACCTCTTTTTGGCGAGAAAGGAGTTCCTTGAGACCCATCTGCTTGAGGTACATACGCACGGGATCATCCAGGATATCAAGCTTGGCCTCCATCTTCTCCGTCTCATCCTCTTCCCCATTATCGGACATGCGCTGACGCTCTCGGTAGGAGTCCACATCGGAAGCATCAATGATATCAAACTGCATACCACGCAGTCTTTCCATGATTTCCTCATAGTCCTCCGGCTTGATAATATCGTGCGGCAACACATCATTGATATCGTCATAAGTCAGATAATCCTGCTCCTGAGCCAAACGGATCAAGTCCTTAATCTTTTCCTGCACTTCCGGCGTATTCACAAGCTTGCCGCCGGAACGTTTAATAGCTTCTCCGGAAACCTCCAATCGGGTCAACACAAAAGAATCATCCCTAACCTCCACACCGATTTCATGCAGGTGTTCAAACAGGCGAGCCTGATCATCGTCTTCTGCTGCATCCGGGGGCAGAGAATCAGCTATATCCGAATCAGTCACATAGCCGTTGTTTTTCTTAGCTATGGCAAGCAATGATTTAAAAGCATTCTTCAGTGTATTATCATCAGAGAAGAAATCCTGAAGCTGCTGAGCCGACACTCGCGGATTGAAACTTCCTTTGCGCTTCTTTGGTTTAAGTTCTTCCTCTATCGGCTCTGCCACCGCCGCTGCGGGGCTAACCTCCGCCTTTGAGGCAGTTTTGAGCGGCTTTGCCTTTTTAGAGGCAGGGGATTTTGGGGAATCAACGGCCTTTTTTGCAGATATTTCCGCAACTTTATCCTCCGAACTACCACCAACGTTTTTCGCTGCAGTTGCCTTAGCGGCGGATTTGGCTGCCGTTTTTTTACTTGGCTTTGGGGAATCTTTTTTGCTTGTCGACATAATGTATGAAAAAATGAGACGATACTCCACCCTTTACGCATTTTGTCAAGTGTTTGGCAATTTGCGTGGGAAGATATATAGCACAAAATTCCCAACCTGCAAGAACTAAAACACCATTATGACACAAAAAAAAACAGTACAATCAAAACCGTTACTCCAAGGAGCCGAATTCTTTTTCCAAAGCAGCAGTTATCCGCTCCACCTCCAGCGAGAGATCTTCCCAGCGGGTATAGAGTGCTTCATTTTCCCTCTCCAATCGCTGATATTCCCGGGTCAGCTCCATAAGTTTCTGATTATCTCTTATATTCTCCGGCAGCTCCAACTGAGCAGAGATAGACGCCTTGCGTTCGTCGCGGCTTGAGATATCGACTTCAACTTGTTCGAGTTCCCGTTGCAGAGGTTTCAGCATCGCATTGCGCTTCTCGCGCGCCTGCGTACGCAAGCGGCGCAAATCCTTGCGGTTCACAGCCGCCGCAGGAGCCACGCTCCCCCCCACAGTCACCGCAGAGGTGGATTTAGTGCAATTTTCCTCATTCTCCACCGTTTCCAGATACTGACTTACATTGCCGTAGAACAGGCGCGGAGCATACCCGGGACGAAACTCCAGCACCTTGTTAACGATAGGGTCAAGGAACTGCCGATTGTGGGACACAATGCAATAAGACCCCGGATACTCAGCCAAAGCCCTCTGCAAAACATCCTGACTCTGAAAATCCAAGTGGTTGGTAGGTTCATCCATTATCAGAAAATTGGCAGGCTTAAGCAGCATGCACACCAGCGCCACGCGCGAACGCTCACCGCCGGAAAGCACCCCAATCTTCTTAAACACATCATCCCCCCGGAACAGGAAACAGCCCAAAATATTGCGCACCATGGGGCGGGTTTCCCGGCTTGCTGCCGCCTCCACACACTCAAGCACCGTCTGCTCATTGTTCAACACATCCGCATGCGTCTGTGAAAAAAATGCCACCTGTGTATGATGACCGGGTGTGATACAGCCAGAATCGGCAGCCTCCGTTTCAGAAATAAGCCGTGTAAAAGTTGATTTGCCGGAGCCGTTCACCCCCACAATCGCCACCCTGTCACCTTTTTCCATGGTGTAGTCATAGTTTTCCAAAAGGCGGATAGAGCCGTAAGACTTACAAACCTTTTCCAGCTTCACCACAGTGTGTCCACCGGGCGGGGGCGGAGGGAAGTGAAAACTCATCACCGCATCATCATCCTCCACCTCAATCAGCTCCACTTTCTCCAGCTGCTTGATGCGGCTCTGCACCTGAGTTGCTTTGGTTGCCTTGGCTCGGAAGCGGTCGATGAATTCCTGCGTCTTGGCAATCTCACGCTGCTGAGCCTTGGCCTGGCGGAGCAATATCTCCTTTCTGGTCTTACTCTCTTTCAGGTAGAACGAAAAATTACCGGCATATTCCTCTGCCCTGCCATGGTGGAAAGCAATGGTGCGGGTTACCAGGCTATCCAGCAGAGCAATATCATGGCTGATGATACAGATAGCTCCCCTGTAGGTGCGCAGACTCTGCTCCAGCCAGCGCTGCGTCTGCAAATCCAGATGGTTGGTCGGTTCATCCAGCAGCAGCACCTCAGGCTCCTGCAGCAACAGTTTAGCCAAAGCAATACGCATCTGCCAACCGCCGGAAAACTCCCCGCAGTCACGTGTAAAATCAGCCTCACTGAATCCGAGACCTCGCAGAATAGATTCTGCACGCGGGCGCAGAGAAGCGGCATCCCTGTCCTGAAGTATCAGTTCCAGCCGCCCGATTTCCTCCAACGCTTCGCGGTATTCCGGGGAAGCTGCATCAAGCAGGGAAAGCTCTGCCGAAAGCCCCTCCACCGCCTGCTGCAACTCCACGATATTACCTACGCTGCCCAATACCTCATCCAACAGCGGCGAACCGGAGATATGGATACCATCCTGCGGCAGATAGCCCACATGCGTGTGCCGCGGCAGCAGCACCTGACCGCGATCCGGCTCCTGCACCCCCACTATACACTTCATGAGGGTAGATTTACCCGCACCGTTCTGCCCCGCAAAAGCAATGCGCTCTCCGTGCTCCACCACAAAGGACAGAGAATCGAAGAGCACACGGGGTCCGAACTCAATGTGGAGATTCTGGACCGCAAAAACCATGAGCCATTCTTATTTGAGCTTGCTGTTCCAGCGTTCGATATTGCGAGCCTGCTCCTCAAAGAGGTCGGCACAGTCATCGTGTATCTCAATGGCGGTAATCTTATCGCCCTGTTTGATGCTGTTGACAACTTTCTGGTCAGCCTCGCTCTGCACCTCACCGAAAATGGTGTGCTTCCCGTTCAGCCATTCCGTGGGCACATGCGTAATAAAGAACTGGGAGCCATTTGTCCCCTGCCCGGTCCAGGTACGCCCGGCATTGGCCATAGCCAGCAGCCCCGGGCGAGTGAACTTGAGGTCGGGACGGCACTCATCATCAAACTGATAACCGGGACCGCCGCAGCCCGTTCCCTGGGGGTCACCGCCCTGAATCATGAAATCAGCTATCACGCGGTGGAAGGTCAGCCCATTATAGAAGCCCTTGGAAGCCAGATTCAGGAAGCTGGCTGCGGTCATCGGCGTTTTGGAGGCGAACACCGTCAGGTTGATATCGCCCTTGCTCGTCTTCATCGTGATGTTCTTATCAGTTGCCATGTGCGCACCTTAGCAGGCAACTCACCTCTTTTCAAGACTAAAGCGTGGCATGGTTTCAGCTCAACTCACAGCACATGCGTTCCATTCTGACAGCACACACTCCCTTTGATTTGAATCTAAAATTTTGAAACCATATAGATTTTGGCAATCCATAAGAAACAACCCCGGCATCCCCTGTGCATGCACTTAGGCGTTGCCGGGGTTAAGTAAGCTATCTGTGCGGTGAATAAGGCATAGCATAGAACCGAATCGTGTTCGGGGCAGTCCCCGGAACAATGAATGCACAAGGATATGAAAAGAGAATTTCAGGAAGAACGAGCAGATACTCCATCTGAAATGGATGAATGGTTACACGAGTTTAACACCATACGACCGTATCAGGCATTAAAAGGGGACACGCCTGCCCAGCATTACCGTAAAAGCCCCCGGATTTATACAAACAGCATTGTAGACTGCGACCATGGGAATATGCCGACAAGAAAGATAGACAAGCATGGTGACCTGAAATGGCACAGCATGGCCTACTTCCTCTCTGAAGCACTAAGAGGAGAAAGAATAGGGCTTAAAAGCATAGGCAAGACGCAATTTGAAGCATGGTTTTGTGAATACTTGCTCGGCATCATAGATGAGGAAGCTGAAACCTTTACTTCACGATTTGAAAAAGGCTGTAAGCAACGAATCATTTTTGCCGGGCGCAAACAAAAAGCCTACATCAAGGTGTTTTAGTGTCGTTACCCTCATCGGCGCTCCGAGCGGCGGATTGCAACGCGGAAAAAGTTACAGAACTTACATCATTGAGACGTAAAATCACCTGAACTCTCTGCGGCTACTATAGATAGAATTTTATCGGCATTCAAGCTGAACCACCCGATGAGCTCATCTCCGCGACTATTCCGTACTCCCTCTCCCAAGGATTTTTTCTATGGTCGTCTGCATCGCCTTCCTGTGCAGGCAGCTTGTTCTGCCCATGCATTGTCATCATCCCATAACACAATATGAAATTGACTGCCGCCGTCGGTTGACTTACACTCTAAGCATGAGAATCGCCAAGTTCGTCGTCGAAATGCCCCCAGTCTACCGCGTGCCGGCCGCGCCGGAGCCGACCGGCGGGCTGCTCTGCCTCACCGCTCTTGTTGCTCTGGCCGCCAAACGCAACCGCCCGCGCTGAAACACACATCCCCCCATGTCAAAAATTATCTTTTTCTCTGCTTTCTTATTCAATCTGTTCTGGCTTCTGAGCGCCATCGGCATCCTGCTGTGCCGGGCGCTCGGGAAGAATCAGATCGTTCTCGGCGGGGCAGATTCCCCAACATCCGTATTCATCGCAATCCCCTCTGCCATCCCCACCTGGCTGGCAGCAGCCGTTGTGACCTTCGGCCTGCCCTACCTTATTGTTTCAATTTACATGTACCTGAGGCTCAAAGGCTGATTCATCTCCCTGTTACCCCCACTTGATGATTAGTTCCTTTGCCCGGAAACGCTTCTGCTTTTCCGGTTTAACCAAATGATGGCAAACGCCACGATTGACAACAAGCCCCAGCAAGGCCGTGTAAAAAAGATTAACGTAATAATCAAAATCCATACGCTGTCAACTAACAAAATGCTGCATCCGGAATTTTTAACCTAGTGGTGAAGCTGTTCGCCTGTTGCAACAGGTAACGTGCCTGAAAGATGAAGCTCATCCATGCCGGGCAGAAACCATGGTCGTTCAAATAAGGCGGCGTTTCCGGATCCCCCGTCCATTCCATTTCACACACACAATCTATCTCCGCCGAAATGCTGTTGATGACGCGTGCGGCAACGACGGGGAATAAGCGACGCTGCGATAACACACTGGCGTACACTGCCGCAATGGCTTCATCCGCATACTGCCGGTGGGCCTCCTCTGTATCTGAAAGACTTTCGATTTCCAGCCGGTACAGGAGCGGTGCGCCTTTTTCTGCATACTCCTCCTTCGTCAATCCGGCCAGGGGCTCCAAGGAGGCCACCCCGGTCTCCAGTTGCTACAACACCGTGAGACAAGACCTTCAAACGACAGCAAACCGTGACGTCTCCCCCACAAAGCCGCCCCTATGGACAGCCTTGCCAAATACTCCCCACTCAGCCGGACAGGTAATCGGAATTGCAGAGGATAACATGAAAAACCTTCATCGTACATCTCTATGCTTGTATTTTAATAGATGATGGAGAGCATATCAAGAAGAATATCATGAGCAATCGCATTGCAAAACATGGCATGGTGCAACCTCATCAACAGGCGAAAAAATCAGCCCCGGGAAGTCCGGTTTGCGTTATGAGTTACGTTTTTATAACCCGCTTAAATACAGGAACAAAAAAAGGAGCGGTCGTTACCATTTTGTCTTGGTTACGACCGCTCCCATAATAGCCTTTTTGTGACTGTGAATTTTAGCAACTCCAATACGTTGCGTATAAACGGTTTATAAAAATTGATGCTGTTTTCTGAAAATTATCCCGAAATTTGCTTCGACTCATAACGGTTGCAGGAAGTTTTAGAAAAGACTTGTTATTCAAAGTTTTACAAAACACGTTAACATTACGTGGTGGTATGATCCATATTTGATAAATTTAGGGGATATTCGCCTTTTGAACACATCATCAAGAATACCCGCGGCTAGTAAACAGAGGTACTACTTTCTTTTTTATATCTGGCTGTACACATCTGTCTATTCTTTTGCCAAACGTAGGGTAGTACCTTTATAGGCGGGAAGTATCACATTTACTCGACGATATAAAAATCACGCCAAAGTTCACCAAACAGAATAGGGTACACATAATAGCCTCCGTATATAGACCGATAGCTGTTTGAATTATATCATAAACGTGCGTTATGAGTAACAAAATAACAACTACAGTTTCGATAGTTTCTTTTATGTACAACAAATTATTCGACACCTTTTGTTTTATCATTATGATAAAAGTCAACATCTCAATAACTACTAATATTGAATAGATGTCACTTTTGTCAGAGAATCTAATTTTTTCAATCTGTCTCCAATCTAGGGTATCACTATGCCAACAATAAATAAGATATATAAAAAAAGATGAGCACAAAAAAAACATTAACGCTCTACTAATATACGAAGCAACAAGTGTTTTATTGAATTGTGTTTTCATAAATATTCGAATTAGGCTTAATCAATAAAAGGCTCTTCCTTGAACCTCGCTTTTTTACATTAGTAAACATGTTTGTATCTCAAGGAAGAGCCATGGAGGGTGTTATTTCTTTATAGCATCCACAATGTCCACACCGATTTCAACATAATCAATGGGGTCATTTGGAGTTGGAGAATTCGCTGGGCCTGTATCCGTAGTGCCTGGCACGTCTTGAATTAACTGGGGGGGCTTTTTTACATACGTTTAACATTCGGCTTTTACAGTCTAGAATTTCTTGAATATCACCATTCCCTTTACAGTCGGAAATTTCCTCGGCAATATCAGCCAAATCATTGTATATTTCATACGCTGTATATGCTACACCAGCAACACCAACAATAACAACAAGCCACAAGCACTCACCTAATTGGTCAACGTTGGATATACCGTTATTGCGTACAAATATATACAGATTAGAATCGGCTTTTTCACCCAGATTATCTCTACTCAACCATCGGCCTGTTGTCGGATTATAGTGACGATAGTTGTAATAGGCCATGCCCGTTTCACTATCATAGAATTCGCTACTCCATTGGATGGGCTGAGCTACATCACCGCTGAACGAGACTTCTCCGTAGGGGGAGTATGTGTAGGCGGTGCGAATGTAACCGTGCTGACCGTAGACTTCGCAGATGTTCTTCGTAAGATCCCAGCCGTATGCGTACCAAGTGCCGTTGAGCTGGATGGCCAGCGGGCGTGTGGCTATATTCTGCGTGGGATCCCATGTGAGAAGCCACAGGCAGGGGTGACCACTGCGAGTCAAATCGCAGCAGGCTATCTGGAGATAGCCACGATACAGGAATCGCTGGTGTAGCGCCACACTTCCATTGACAGTCACCTTCTTGGACGCTCTGCGACCCATGTAGTCATATGTGCATTCCACAATGGTGCCACTATCTGCATTAGTGAATGAAGTCGGGCGGCTCTCGGCATTGTAGACAACTGACCAGATACCCGTGGAGTTTTTGACCAAGGTTTGGTTGCCATTTTCATCGAAGGTTGGGGCAAAAGACTCATCCTCGTTCTCTTGAATGGAGGTGTACTGATTCAACTCATTGGCTTCGTATAACGTGTAATCGCTTGCCTCCATTGCCATGCGGCGATTACCGATGTTATCGTAATCATAGCCATAGTTAGCACCGTTGACCGTAGCACTTGCCAACTCGGAGCGGGAGTTGTACACGAAGCTGTCATTCACCGTTTGGCCGTTTCGGGCTGTACTGAGGGCGAGCGGGCGACCGAGCGAGTCGTAGCTGTAGGTGCGCTGTGTCACGAGAGTATTACCACGATGGTAGTCCATATCGATGAGCAGATTGCGCTGCGGTTCGTAGCTTTGGGTGAGCATCATTCCGTTCTGTATGGTAAATTCTTCGTTACATTACTGTTGCTCGTTTAAAATGCGGAGTTCAGTCATGCAAAATGCGGAGTTCAGCCATGCAAAATGCGGAGTTCAGTCATGCAAAATGCGGAGTTCAGTCATGCAAAATGCGGAGTTCAGCCATGCAAAATGCGGAGTTCAGCCATGCAAAATGCGGAGTTCAGTCATGCAAAATGCGGAGTTCAGCCATGCAAAATGCGGAGTTCAGCCATGCAAAAATAAGGAGCCTTTCAATTAAAATATGATATACAGGTAGACCTGTTATGATAATGCCCTATACGCTTGCTTTGGATGTCGAGTTTCTTCAGGATATTGCAATTCAAGTTTCTTTGTGTCTACAAGTATTTCTATTGCAATTTGGAGTGTACGTGGTTGTCGATTTAATATGGTTTTTAATTCGTGAATGGTAACCCATTTCCCATCTGCTAATGATAAAATTGCTTGCTTTATTTTTTCTCTAGAAGTTTTTTTGCTCTTTCTTACTTCTCGAACACATTCCGAATAAGGAATATCAGAATCTTCTTTTTGTTTAGGTTCTATGTTAGCAGCTATCTTATATTGCTTACTAGATGTTTTGCCTTCTGCTTGCAAACACCCCATCTGCACGAGTCCTGCCAATAACTTGGTTAAATCTGCAGGATGAATATAGGGGTATAATTCTCGAATTTCCTTATGACCGGCTTTTTCCCTTGCGGATATAATTAACAACAACGTGCGTTGTATCAAATTTAGTGTTTCGTATTTGGATGGTCCAATAACCGATTTAAGCTGCTGTTCCGCTTCTTTTGGTATGATGCTCATATAAGGGAGCACCCATTTAACCTGATATGGATGACTCGACACATGTACTCTTGGAGGCATTAGACTGCGCTCCATCCAACCCTTAAATATGGTATCTACACCAGACCCCGCTTTATCTACTACACCTATACGTTGAAACATTTTTTGTAGCGCAGGGTTGCGACAAATACTAACTCCTCCCTGCATCATTTTTTCCTGAGGAAGCAAAAGAGTACCAGGATTTGTTAGCTCTGTCCTATCTGGATATTGCCTGATTACAATTCCACCGTCGCCATAATAGTCTGCGTGAACTAAGGCGTTTGCCAAGGCCTCTCGTATAGCTTTGTGCTGATTAGTTTCTCCCTGAGCAGTTAAATCTGGATTAAGTTGAAATGGTTTCTTAAAAGATTCTGTTAATTTAGGAAGAAGTCGGAAGAAAAATTGATATATATTACACACCCATGTACCATCTGGATATATTCTCTCAACCCAATTTTGAACACTTAAATCATCATTGCTGGAGTCATATTCAAAATAATCCACGTGATAACGAGGAAAGTGCTTTTCTATAGCAACATCCGTTCCGAACATTAATAATCCTGCAAGCGTCAATCCCCCTACATTGTCTTCCTCATTTCTGACATATCCTCCCAAGCGCTCCAATAAAGTGATATCATCAAGCTCAACCCATGGATGATCAGGTTTGTAACTTTGCATCCTGTTTCTATAGCCTCTCCAACTAGCAATGTCGATGCATTCCCACGAAGTACGTGGCATCAACTGGGAAGTAACAGGCTCATTAACCTTATCTCGTAGCATTTGTTGAACCTGTTCATTGGAACAGCGAACATCAGATTCATTAAGGCGTAGGAATGTATTTCGTGTGTTACCACCCACGTATACTGGCTTTTGCTCTCTACTAGCTTTGGGAACTTTTAGTGCAATAACGACTTTACCATTTAACTCAAAATCCGCTAGCATGCCAGATTGCAATAAGTTTTGGCTAACCTTTTCACTGTTATTTAAAAGTGTTGCAATGTTACTGAGCATTTTAGGTGGATTTTGTACGCCATGAACCGTTCCATTGTTTTCCACCCCCAAAACGATAATGCCTCCTTCAGAATTGGCAAAAGAACTATATGTTTCCCACATATCATCAGGTACTTTTGTAGCAGCAAGTTTAAATTCTAAATCCTCAGATTCTTTCCACTTGCTTCTATTGAGGAAGCGAGCGGACACTTCCTCAGATAACGCTACTTTTTTACCTATACTCATGGAGTCATTCTATATTATTTATGAATATTTGTCAATCTGATGAGTCGATTTTTATTATTTAAGTAACTCATATTAGGTATTTTATCACCAATATTAAAAAGACACCTCAAGTCTAAGCGAGTCCTTTTGGCAGCAAAACGGGGGCAACATGGATGCAAAATCAGCCCGGAAAGTCCGGTTTGCGTTATGAGTTGCGATTTTATAACCCGCCGAAATCCAGGCACAAAAAAGGAGCGGTCGTTACCATTTTGTCTTGGTTACGACCGCTCCCATAATAGCAGGGAGGTGATTTGAACACCCGACCAAAGGCTTATGAGTCCTCTGCTCTACCACTGAGCTACCCTGCCTTTTTCTGTATGCGCTCCGTAGGAGTGCGGGGTGATTATAGAAAATCTCGAAGCAGAATGCAAGCCTAAAATGATTTTTTTTGCATTTTTTTACAATTTGATGCAAGTAAGGAAGTGATATGCACGGGTCAGGGGGGCAGTTGGGGAGTCTCTATTCGCACAAGCAATACAAGTGAGCCGGAGTGGGGATGGGTACCAAGCGAAGAAATGAGCAGAAAAGGCTCTGAAGGGGCAAAAACGCGGGATGGGGTCAATGGGGAGTAGTTCCATGCTCCGGGTGTAATAAAGCCGCAGAAAGGGGCAAAATGGAGCGCGCGAAGGTGCGGAGGAGTGAGGAGAAGCAGAAAGCTCCGTTGGGGTGAGCCAACGGAGCTTAAAGAGGGGAAGTGAATTGACTTCAACAAATACCCTTCCTCTGCGTATGAATCAGAGCACCTCGGGGGCGAGGGAGACGATCTTCATGAAGCCTTTTTCACGAAGCTCGCGAGCCACGGGCCCGAAGATACGGGTGCCTTTCGGGTTGTTGTCCTTGTCGATGACCACAACGGCGTTGGTGTCGAAACGGAGGACAGAGCCGTCATCGCGGCGGATGGGGGCGGCGGTGCGGACCACCACAGCCTTGACCACGGAGCCCTTCTTCACCGAAGCGGTGGGGATGGATTCGCGGATGTGGCAGGTGATGATGTCGCCGATGTGAGCCTGGTCGGTGCCGGACTTGCCGATGACGCCAATCATCTTGGCGGTACGGGCGCCGGTGTTGTCAGCGACCTGGACGAGGGATTCCATCTGAAGCATGGTAAATCAGTTCCTTTCCGTGTTTAGTGTTTGATGATTTCCACCAGCTCCCAGCGCTTGAGGGCGGAGAGGGGGCGGGTTTCGCGGATGCGCACGGTATCGCCCACAGAGGCGGTCTCGTTCTCATCGTGAGCATAGAACTTCTTGCTCTTCTTCACGATTTTCTTGAAAACGGGGTGGGGGACGCGTGCCACATACTCCACAACGATGGTCTTGCTCATCTTGGTGGAGACAACAACGCCGACGCGGGTCTTACGAAGGCCCTGGGGCTTGGTCGTAGTAGTTTCTTCGCTCATTAGATTAAGTCCTTTGGGTTTTCGTATTGATTAGTTGGCGTCGGCAGTGCTGCCCTCGCCCTGAACAGTCAGGGCGCAGGCGAGCTCCTTGCGGACGATGCGGATGCGCTGGTTGTTTTCCAGCTGGCCGGTGGCCTGCTGGATGCGCAGGTTGAAGTACTCCTCGCGAAGGCCCTTGATGTGGGCGGCGAGCTCCTTGGCGGGCATACCGCGGAAGTCTTTAGCTTTCTTGACAGGCATAATATCTGTAATGTTGGAATGTTACTGGTTTAGGCCTGGGGCTCGACACCCTGGCGATAGACGAAGCGAGTACGGATACCCAGCTTGTTGGAGGCGAGGCGGAGAGCCTCACGAGCAGCGGACTCGGTCACGCCGCCGACCTCGAACATGATGTTGCCGGGACGGCAGACGGCCACCCATCCCTCCACGGCACCCTTACCCTTACCCATACGGGTATCCGGCGGACGCTTGGTGAAGGACTTCTGCGGGAAGATGCGGATGTACACGCGGCCACGACGGCGCAGGTAACGGTTGATGGCAATACGGCAGGCCTCGATCTGATTGTTGGTAACCCAGCCGCGGGTAAGAACCTGCAGACCGAAATCGCCGAAGGCAACATAATCGCCGCTGGTAGCATTGCCGCCGCTGTTGCCGCGGTGCATCTTGCGGTGGTTACCTTTGATTCGTTTGGGCATTAAAGGCATAGTCTTATTCTCCTATTGGTTTAATGTTTCGGTTAATGGGTTATGGCATCAGGCATCGCGGCGGGAGTCGCGGCGGGGACGCGGGGAGCGGTTCTGACGACCGCCGTTGTTGGCAGCACCGGGAACCTCAGGGCGCTTGTTGATCCAGCACTTGATACCGATAAGGCCGTACAGAGTGTGAGCTTCGGCAAAGCCGTAGTCGATGGGGGCGCGCAGCGTCTGCAGCGGCACTTTACCCTCGCGGTACTGCTCAGCGCGGGCGATATCGGCACCGCCCAGACGACCGGCGCAGCGGATACGAATACCCTCAGCACCGAAGTCCATGGCGACCTGCACGGCACGCTTCATGGCGCGGCGGAAGGAGACGCGGCGCTCCAGCTGGGTGGCGATGTTCTCTGCCACGAGCTGGGCATCCAGCTCCGGCTGGCGGATTTCCATGATGTCGAGCTTGACCTGAGCACCGCTGCACAGCTTGGTGAGGGCGGCGGTCATGTCCTCGATGTTCTTACCCTTGGGCCCGATGATGAGACCGGGGCGGGCGGTGGAGATGGTCACGCGGACGCTGTTCCAGGCGCGCTCAATGGTGATGCGGGAGATAGCGGGCGTGGCACCCTTGAGATCTTTGTTGAGATCGGCGCAGTAGTCTTTGATGAACTTGCGGATCTTGAGGTCCTCGTGGAGCTTGGTGGCATAGTCCTTGCCGGTAGCATACCACTTGGAGCGCCAGTCCTTAGTCACGGCCAGACGGAAGCCGATAGGATTTACTTTCTGTCCCATAATGTTATGTTCAGTTTATGTGTGGTTATGCCTCTTTGCTGGCGAGGATTACGGTGATGTGAGCAGTGCGCTTGCGGATCATGTTGGCAGAACCGCGGGCGCGAGCCATCGTGCGGCGGAACGTGGGGCCTTCGTCGACCATGACGCTCTTGAGGATGAGCTCATCGGCGGAGAGGCCGTTGTTGTTCTCGGCATTGGCCACGGCGGCCTTGAGGGTCTTATTCAGGAGATAAGCGCCCTTCTTGGGGGTGTAGCTGAGCACGTCGGTAGCCTGAGAGACAGACATACCCTGGACGGCGGCAGCCACGTCGCGCATCTTCTTCGCAGAGATGCGAGCGTTTTTGTATTGTGCTTTCACTTCCATTGTTACGGTATTTGTTGAAGAATTAATCGTTGGTGGTCACGGAGACGCGGTCGCCCACGCTGACGGAGAGAGCCGGGTTGAGGTGCTTCTGCACCAGGAGTCCGGCAACACTCTTGCGAACGTCTGTCACAACCGCCAGGGCTATGGCCTGATCACCGCGGGTGATTTCCATGGGCATGCCCACTTCCACCTTTGCCCTGCTGCCGGCGTTGATGACGATGAGTCCGGATTCGGAGTCGATGCTCAGTACTCTGGCCTCATCCACCGTGCCGCTCAGCTCGTCCTGCTTGGCCTGGCGGAGCCCGAGGGCTACATCCAGATCTGCAAGGGCGGCTTCCAGTGCCTGCCGGGCAGCCGCATCATCCACGAGAGCAGCGCGCATATAGACGCTGAGGGCGGATGTGAGGCGAAGGGTGCTCTGGCGGAGGGCATCCAGCTCGGTGCGTGCGGCCTCGAGCTGTGAGGCGGTCTCTATCAGTTTCTGCTCCCCTTCTCCCAGGGCGGTTCCGCCGATGGCTTCGAGCCTGGCGCGGATTTCCCTGAGCTGCCGTCTTGCTTCTGCCGCGTCGCTGCGAGCGAGTGTGTAGCTTTCGCGGAGGGTGGCAATCTGGCGTTCCAGCTGGTTGATTCTGCGTTCCGTGTCACTCTCGCTCGCGCCCGCCGTTCCGGTTACTGCTGCCAGTGCTGCAAGAGCCACGGCGAACAGGTCGGAATGCCGGCGCATAGCGATCATGTTGATGATTTCTTAGGTCCTATTACTTCTTGCCGATGCCGCCGTGTGCCTTGAAGATTCGCGTCGGAGCGAATTCACCAAGCTTATGGCCCACCATGTTCTCGGTCACATACACTGTGGCAAAGCTCTTGCCGGCATGCACGAGGAAGGTCAGACCGACGAAGTCCGGAATCACCATGGAGGCGCGGCTCCAGGTCTTGATCGGCTTCTTGTCCCCGCTCTGGAGAGCGGCGTCAACCTTGTCGAGAAGAGACTGGCTTACGAAGGGTCCTTTTTTGAGGGAACGTCCCATTGTTCTTAGAAATGTTTGTGGTTAGTATGATTACTTGGACTTGCGGCGCTGCACGATGAACACATCGGAGGGCTTGCGGAGACGGCGAGTCTTCTGGCCCTTGACGTGACCCCACGGGGACTTCAGGTGCTGACGACCACCACCGGACTTGGACTTACCTTCACCACCACCGTTGGGGTGGTCGACGGGGTTCATACACATACCGCGCACGGTGGGACGGATGCCCATCCAGCGGGTGCGACCGGCCTTACCGGAGGATTCGTTCATGTGCTGGGCGTTACCCACCTGACCGATGGTGCAGAAGCACTCCACGCGGAACTTGCGGATTTCGCCGGAGGGCATCTTCACGAGGGCGTACTCACCGTCACGGTTGGAGAGCACAGCCTGCTGACCGGCGGAGCGGGCAATCTTGCCGCCGGTGCCGGGGCGCACCTCGATGTTGTGGATAGCCGTGCCCAGGGGGACATTCTTGAGGGGCATAGCGTTGCCCACCTTGGGGGCAACATTCTCACCGGCCTGCACCTGCATACCGACGGACAGACCGACGGGAGCGAGGATGTAGCTCTTGGTGCCATCCGTGTACTGGATGAGAGCGATGCGGCAGGTGCGGTTCGGATCATACTCAATACCGATAACTTTGGCAACGTCCGTGCGGGAGCGACGGAAGTCTACCAGACGGTAGTGCTTCTTGTGACCACCGCCGATGTGGCGGGTAGTGATACGGCCGTTGTTGTTGCGACCACCGCTCTTGCGGATGGGGCGCAGAAGGCTCTTTTCGGGAGTGGACTTGGTAATCTCGTCGAAAGAGGGCAGAACCTTATAGCGGTTGGACGGCGTGGTAGGCTTAAATGACTTGAGGGACATGATAGCTTACGTATTTAGGGGTTCTGAATTGTGGTTTACACAAGGTCAAGAGTCTCGCCATCCTTGAGACGCACGTAGGCCTTCTTCCAGGCGGGTGCGGCGCCGGCATCCTTGGTGCGCTTGCGGCGTACCTTGCCGTCGTAGTTGGCGGTGCGAACGGAAGCGACCTTCTTACCGAAAGCCTTTTCCACGGCCTGCTTGATTTCGATCTTGGTGGCCTTAACCGCCACTTCAAGCGTCAGCACGCCCGTCTCCTCATGCATCACGGTGGCCTTTTCGGACACGCGCGGCTTCTTAATAACGTCGTAAATGTCGTTCATGATTACTTGGTGCGGTTGGCGATTGTTTCCAGAGCGGATTCAACGAGCACCACCTTGTTGGCGTGCAGCAGCTGCTCCACGTTCACTTCGGCGGCAGACATCAGCAGCACCTCGGCCACGTTGCGGCCGGCGCGCTTCGTCATCTCGTCAAAAGAATCAGCGATAATGAGGATCTTCTTGCCCTCGGCGATAGAGGCAACGGCTGCAACGAAGCTCTTCGTCTTGCCATCCTCAACGGAGAAGGAAGGAACGGTCACGACCTTACCACCGGAGATGATGTCACCGAGCACGCGGCGCAGAGCCAGCTTGCGGGTGGACTTGTTCACCTTCTTGGAGTAGTCGCAGGGACGGGGGCCGAACACCACGCCACCACCCACGAAAATGGGGCTCTGGTGGTCGCCGTGACGGGCATTACCCGTGCCCTTCTGGCGGTAGATCTTGCGGTTGTTACCGGCCACTTCACCACGGGTCTTCGTGTTAGCGGAGCCCGTGCGACGGTTGGCACGGTAGGCAGTCACCAGGTCATGCACGGCCTGGCTGCCCTTCTCAGCACCCACCGTCACGATATTGGCGGCGTTGGCTGCTTCGATTGTGAATTCTGTAGCGGACATAGATAGGTTCTCCTAGTTCGTATATTTATTTACCGTTCTTCTTCTTGGCCGGGCGGACCACCACGTAGGATCCCTTGGCACCGGGAACCGGGCCGGAAACGAGAATCACGTTGTCGTCCTTGCGCACCTGAACAACCTTCAGGTTCTGCACGGTCTTGCGCTCGTTACCCTGGTGGCCGGGCATCTTCTGACCCTTCCACACACGGGACGGCGTGGCACAGGCGCCCACACCACCGGTACGGCGGTGCATCATGGAGCCGTGCGTCATGGGGGAGCCATGGAAGTTATGACGACGCATAACACCCTGGAAGCCCTTACCCTTGGAGGTGCCGATGACGTCCACCCAGGCGCCCTCTTCGAAGAGTTCGCAACCGGGGTGAGCAGCACCCTCTGCGGGCAGCTCAGCGGCATCCACGCGGAACTCCTTGAGGAGCTTGGCGGGTGCAATGCCGAGCTTCTTGAAATGGCCGGCGACCGGCTTGGAGAGGCGGCTCTCCTTCTGGGCGTCGAACGCCACCTGAACGGCGGTGTAACCGTCCTTTTCAGCGGTCTTGATCTGGCCGTAAGTGTTGCCGGTCACGTCGATGACAGTGACGGGAATCATGGCGCCGGTTTCCTGATTGAAAACGCGGGTCATGCC
Source organism: Akkermansia sp. (assembly GCA_045579245.1). Taxonomy (GTDB): domain Bacteria; phylum Verrucomicrobiota; class Verrucomicrobiia; order Verrucomicrobiales; family Akkermansiaceae; genus Akkermansia. The sequence continues at coordinate 6,526 of JAZNLU010000035.1, read as the reverse complement.
AACCTTCTTACCAATAAGTCCTAAAGACATGTTTCTAAAAAATCTGTGTTAAGGTTCGTAATGATTGCTGACAAGACGCAGGATTAGATCTTGATCGTGATGTCCACACCGGCAGGCAGGTTAAGCTTCTTGAGCTCTTCCACCGTGCGGGAGGTCGGCTCGATGATGTCGAGCAGGCGCTTGTGGGTACGGATTTCGAACTGATCGGCAGATTTCTTATTAACATGGACCGAGCGGTTCACAGAGAACTTCTCGATACGAGTCGGCAAAGGAATCGGTCCGGCGACTTTTGCACCTGTACGCTTGGCGGTCTCGACGATCTCAGAAGCGGAGCGATCGATAGCGCGGCTGTCAAATGCACGGAGACGGATGCGGATTTTGGGACTTTGCATGAACGTGCGGTTATGTTTAGGTTAATATTGTATGGTTGGTTTAGTTGTTACCACCGCGAGCCTTGACGATCTGAGCGACCAGGTTCGGGGGTACTTGTTCGAAGTGAGAGGGTTCCATGGAGTAGGAGGCCAGACCCTTGGAGAGGGTACGGATGTCGGTGGAGTAACCGAACATCTCTGCCAGCGGCACGGAAGCGGTGAGGATACACTCGCTGCCCTTGTGCTCCATGTTGTTCACCTGAGCGCGGCGGCGGTTGAGGTCGCCCATGATATCGCCCTGGTTTTCAGCGGGGGTGACAACTTCCACGCTCATGATGGGTTCCAGCAGCACGGGAGCGCACTTGGCAAAGGCGTTCTTCATGGCGAAGATAGCAGCCATCTTGAAAGCGTTTTCGTTGGAGTCCACTTCGTGGTAGGAACCGTCGATGACGTCCACTTCCACGTCTTCCACCGGGTAACCGGCAACGGAACCGGAGTTCATGGCCTCATTCAGACCGGCGTACACGGCGTTCATGTACTCCTTGGGAATGGCACCACCCACAATCTTGTTGGCAATCTTGAGACCCGTGCCACGCTCGCCGGGACGCATGGCGATAACCACGTCACCGTACTGACCACGACCACCGGACTGCTTCACGAGCTTGCCCTGCACGCGGTCGGCGGACTTGGTGATGGTTTCGCGGTAGGCAATCTGGGGCTTACCGGTGTTGGCCTCTACCTTGAACTCGCGCTTGAGGCGGTCCACGATAATGTCGAGGTGAAGCTCACCCATACCGGCAATGATGGTCTGGCCGGTCTCCTCGTCGGTCTTGACGCGGAAGGTGGGGTCTTCAGCGGAAAGGCGCTGCAGAGCGTTGGACATCTTCTCCTGGTCACCCTTGGTCAGGGGTTCCACGGCCATGGAAATCACGGTGTCCGGGAAGGTCGGGGGCTCGAGCGTGTAGTCAAAGTCGTCGGAAGCGAGGGTGTCACCCGTGGTAGCGTTCTTCAGACCCACGATAGCGGCGATATCGCCGGAGTACACAGCGTCCACATCGGTGTGAACATTGGCCTGAATCTGGAGGAGACGACCCACGCGCTCACGCTTGCGGGTACGGGGGTTGTACACGGTATCACCCTTGCGAATCACACCGGTGTACACGCGGATGAACACCAGAGAGCCCACGAACTTGTCAGCCCAGAGCTTGAATGCCAGAGCCACGGGCTTGTCATCATCAGAGGGGTTGATTTCCTTCACCTCAAAGGTCTCATAGCCGTTTTCGTCAAGACCGTTGGAGATGGTGGAGGTCACGGTAGCCTGCTTGGCCTCCAGCGGAGAGGGCAGGTAGTCCACCACAGCGTCCAGAAGACCCTGCACACCCTTGTTCTTGAAAGCGGAACCACCGGCCACGGGCACGAACTTGTTGGCGATGGTGGCGCGGCGGATAGCGGCCTTCAGCGTCTGGGCATCGATGGGTTCCTCCATGAGGAAGAGCTCAGCGAGCTCATCGTCCACGTCAGCCACACGGCTCTTGAGCTCCTCCAGAGCCATCTCGGCCTCTTCCTTCAGCTCGGCGGGAATGTCAACCACCTCGATGGTGGAGCCCAGCTTGTCGGAGGAGTTGTACATGATGGCCTTCTGGTTCACCACGTCAATCTGGCCGGCGAGGGCGTCCTCAGAGCCGATGGGGATGAGCACGGGGGAGGCGTTGGCACCGAGCTTGGTGCGGATGTCGGCCAGCACGTTGTCAAAGTTGGCACCGATGCGGTCCATCTTGTTCACGAAGCACAGACGGGGCACGTTGTACTTGGAAGCCTGGCGCCACACAGTCTGAGTCTGGGGCTGCACACCGGCAACACCGCAGAACACCACGATAGCGCCGTCGAGCACGCGCAGGGAGCGCTCCACCTCTGCGGTGAAGTCCACGTGCCCGGGAGTATCGATAACGTTGAGCTGGAAGTTATCGTTCTCGAAAATCTTGTAGCAACCCTCAGCAGGGAGCTGTTTCCAGTTGGTAGTAACGGCGGCGGAGGTGATGGTAATACCGCGCTCCTGTTCCTGCTCCATCCAGTCGGTGGTGGCAGAGCCATCGTGCGTCTCACCGAGCTTATGGATCATGCCGGTGTAGAACAGGATACGTTCAGAAAGCGTGGTTTTGCCACCGTCAATGTGAGCGGCAATACCGAAGTTACGGTAGCGCTCCAGCGGGGCCTTGCGGTTGGGGCTGCTTACATTAGCCATAATTGAAAGTAATATGAAGTTGTTATTGTTCAGAGATTACGAGTAACTTCCGCGGCCGTTTCTTACCAACGGAAGTGAGCGAAGGCACGGTTGGCCTGAGCCATCTTGTGCACATCGTCGCGCTTGCGGACAGCAGCGCCCTGGTTGGCGGCAGCTTCCTTGATTTCGTTGGCCAGAGCCTTGGCCATGGGGATACCCTTGCGGTTGCGGGCAAAATTGATGATCCAGCGCATAGCGAGAGCCTCGGAGCGATCCGGAGCCACTTCCAGCGGCACCTGGTAGGTAGCACCACCCACGCGGCGGCTCTTCACCTCCACACGGGGCTTGGCGTTCTCGATAGCACGCGTCAGAACCTCCAGCGGGCTCACGGTATCGGTACCTTCATTAGCCAGATCAATGGCCTTGTACACGATGCGCTCTGCAAGAGCACGCTTACCGGCAAGCATCACCTTGCCAATGAGGCGACCCACAAGCACGGAATCGTAGCGGGAGTCGCGACGCTCAATCTTCTTGTAAACACGTTTACGGCGAGACATATCTGTATTTTCTTATCGTTGCAGGTTCAATTACTTAGCGCTTCTTAGCGGGAGCGGCGGCAGCACCGGCTTTCGGGCGCTTGGCACCATACTTCGAACGGCCACGACGGCGCTTGTCAACACCCAGGCAGTCCAGGGCGCCACGAACGATGTGATAGCGAACACCGGGCAAGTCCTTCACACGGCCACCGCGCACCAGCACGATGGAGTGCTCCTGCAGGTTGTGGCCCTCACCGCCGATGTAGGCGATTACTTCTTCACCGTTGGTAAGGCGAACCTTAGCAACTTTACGCATAGCGGAGTTCGGCTTCTTCGGCGTACGGGTCATCACCTGAAGGCAGACGCCACGACGCTGCGGGCAGCTATGAAGAGCGCGAGACTTCGACTTCTCTTCCGGTACGGTACGTCCCTTGCGGACGAGCTGATTAATGGTCGGCATGTTTCCTTTTAGTTTGTTGTTTTTCAGGCCCTTGCGTAGCAGATGCACAAGTCCCTCTCCCTTGAGGAAACCTGCCATTTCTCCGGCGGCGGACCCGATAAAATCCTTCTATGGTGCGTAGTTCTACACACTTAGCGGGTCACAGAGTATAGCCATTTTCCCCTATATTGCAAGCCTTTTCTTTGCATTTTTAACGAATTTCTGCAATTTTTTGCACCTTTTTTCTCATCGCCGCTTTCCCATGCCCCTCACTCACCGAATTTTATTAAATTTTTCTTAAATGACACGATATGTTGCCTTCTCCCCCTATTATATATATAAGGGGATAGCTCTTTTTGTGCCGATTTCCGCGACGAATGAAACGCCCCCCTCCCCTGCCCTGCACATTCCACTCTCTTCAATGCAGAAGAACAGAATTCCTACGTGTTCCCATTTTGTCTGACCTGCCCGTAACCCTGAATCCTGTGAATAAGAAAACGGCACAAACGGAATCTGAGCTGTGCGGGCGTGATATAAGCAAGCATGAACACACAGCTACGCCGTCAGAAAGCCATCATTCCCGCAAAAAGCACACCAACATGACAGATGACGATTTCATGCTGATGTTGGATATGCAGGAAAACTGGGATGCACTGGAATATGAGAACCGTAGCAATATCCCAAAAATCAAGTGCACCAAAACGTATGACGGGAAGGAATACACGCTGGTGGAAAGAATAGGACGGACACCGCGCACGCCAGACAAGCAGCGGCAGATGCAATTTTCAACCGAGTTCAAGTCTGATGAAAAATGAGGGCAAAAAAATGGAGAGAGAATCAGGGGATTGCACCCCGACCCCGGTAGCTTGCGCTCCTATCCTCTCTCGCCGTCATTAAAGCTCGCTGCAAGGATAAAGTCAATGACAAAAAGAGAGAAAAAGCAAGAAACGCATTAAAATGGCTTTTAAGGGGCTTTTCTGCTCCGCGAGGGGGAAAACAATACGCAAGTGCCCTGCAAGAGGTCCGCGAAAGCCCGCGAAAGGCAAGAAAGGAAGAAAGGAAGAAAGAGATTTCGGAAAATGAGCTGGAGGGGCAGGAAATGCCCGGGGATGGTTGGTTCATCATCGAAGCGGCGGGGCAGCCCCCTGCGCGAAACGGTGAAGTTGGCAGACAACTCCACCACGCTCTCCCAGTCCATCACCAACGGATTCGATGAACTGATTACAGAAGCCGTCGCCTCCGTCTCCGGCTTCATCTATACCCGCAGCGAGTACAACCCCAAGGGGCAACTCACCTAACAGTATCAGGATGCAGGATGGAACACACCCCCCACCGCCGCCCCACGCTTTGAGTACGATACCATGGGCAACGTCTCCAAAAAGACGCTCGCTCTCGCCGAAGCGCCAAATGAAACCAATCCCCCCACAGAAGTCTATGCCTACGGCGCGGAATTCCCGGAGGACGGCATCTACTCCTCCCTCACCCGATACAAAGCAGAGGGCAATCTGCCGGATACCCCGCATAGTGTAAATGGTGGTAAATGTGGCGCACATGTGTCCCAAAGATTTTTCCAAACGGTAGCAAAATAGCAAAAATCAGGGCAAAGAAAATGGAAAGTTGATTTTCTCACCAGTAAACCGTATGCTGGTGTTGCTAAAAGAAACCACCTTCCATGGGTACTGTACATCTTTTTTCCCAAGTAGCAAGCTTAATTGGTCGAACTCTTGTCAATTTTGCCGCTAAAAAGCGACATACAGACAAGTATTGCCAAACTCTCGATACGTGGACGCACCTTATTTCCCTGTTGTTCTGCCATATGGCAGATTGCCAGTCTTTGCGTGATATCTGCAAGGGATTACAAGGTATAAGAGGCGGGCTCAACCACCTTGGAATTCAAAAGGCTCCATCCCGCAATGCACTGAGTCACCAGAACGCAAAGCGCGATGCCTTGGTGTTCCGGGATATCTATCGATTGCTTCACAAGCGTTTGGGACAGCAGGCTTTCACCTGCCGATTCCGAGAGGGTATCAAGGCATCTCGCATCATGTTGCTCGATTCGAGCGTTATTACGCTCTGTCTCAATATATTCAACTGGGCGCATTACAGCGAAGAGAAAGGAGCTATTAAACTTCACACGCTCTTTTCGCTGAATGATTTTCTACCCATTGATGTCCATGTTTCAGATGGTAAGATGTCGGATAACATAGGTGCTTACCACCTGATGGCGCCGGGGCGCAGTATCATTGTAGCCGACCGTGGATACGATGATACGCAGCTCTGGAGGGATTGGGACAGCAGGGGAATCAGTTTTGTTGTGCGACTGCGTAAGGATATCAAGTTTACCCGCAAAGAGGCGTTTCCGCAGCCTGACGACCGGGAACAGGATATTCTGGTAGATGAAGCCGTAGAATTAGTAGGTGATGATACGTCAAAAAACTATCCACACCCTTTGCGCCGTGTTGTGGTTTACCGCCCGTATGACTCTTCCCGCCGCAAATCAGGGCAGACCGCAGACGATACAGAAGCGCCAGAACATACAATTGAGCTTATCACGAATAATGCTTACTGGGAGGCTGGTACTATTAGTGCGCTCTATAAATTGAAAGCTTTTTTAAGACCATTAAACAGCATTTACGCATTAAAACCTTTATCGGGACGAATAAGAATGCCGTGATGTGTCAGATCTGGACAGCCATGATAGCCATTCTGCTGCTCCAGTACCTCAAAAACAAGGCAAAGTACGACTGGCATATGTCCAATCTAGTCACATTCATCAGGATTCATCTGATGAGCTACATTGATTTGTGGACCTGGTTAAATCAGCAGGTAGATAAGGCGCATTCTCCACCGAAATTTGCTCAAACCTGAGTACAGGGGGGCTTCGAAAAAGCCTCTATTCGGAAAGCCTAGGATTTATCGCCACTTGCGTCTCTCGGAAAAAATCTTTGGGACACATGTG
>JAZNLU010000034.1:0-14741 GCA_045579245.1 Akkermansia sp. | reverse complement strand
CTTTTTGTATCATGACGGCAACCGGGGGAAGGACTCATTGCCGTCCTTCCCCCAAGCCCCCATCCTGCTAGGGCAGTTTGGGCACCTTCGGAGACTTTTTTGGGGGCTCTTTGGTGTTGCTTTTGTTTTTACACTTCGCATATCCCGCTTATTCAGAAAAAATAACAGAAATTGCCCTGTACATCGCATTTCAAATATGCTAGTATGGCGGCACTCTACTTTCGGATTTCCCATGAAACTTCATCTTCCCCTTTCTCTCCGAGCATCTCTTTTTGCCTTGTTTGCAGTTGCCTGTACCATATCGGCTCAGGCCGCCACGCTTCATAGTGATATTTCCATCACCACCTATACGGATTTCGGACAGAATTTCGGACGCTACAAAACAGACGGCGCGTCCAATGCCCTGCTGCAGCACATTCGCTCAGAAGAAGAAAAGGGAGTAATCATCAATTATAAAGACGGACAATACATTCTGCCGCATGAGATGCCGGATTTCACCGCCATATCCGGCAGCGGCGCGTACCTCGCGCTGGGGAACAGTGCCATGGTGAGCGTGCAGCACATGAACGTGTTCAGCGGCGGCTTCACCTCCCGCTACATCGGCTCCGGGAATGAGGTGAAGTATCAGGCCATTGAATACGCCCAGGATCCGACGGAGACTTTTTTGCACTCTCCCAAGGGGGGGTATAGTGGCAGTGTGGCAGGAAAGTTTGACTACAAGGTATCACGTCTCAGTAAGGTGGTGACGGATGTCGAATCTGCGCACCTGTTCTCCGGCACAGAGGATTATGCAGCAACCTCTGCCGGGGCCATAGGCTATGTGAATGGTAAGCTTATTTACCACGCCGGTGCCGGTGGTATGTATGAGGGAACCTCTGCCAACAACAAGCAGTGGTTAGCCGGTGCATACAACTACATTGCAGGTGGTATCGATACGGTAGGTGCCTGGGCTACCGGCTCACATGAATCCTATGAATCAAAATTCGAGTCGCTGAGTGACTCAGAGCCCCTTCCCTTCCACATTCAGCAGGGCGATTCCGGCAGCCCCGTTTTTGTGTACAATGAGGATAAGAAACGCTATGAATTTGTGGGGGCTGTTGCCACAATGTATCCTGAATCTTCCCGATTCCACGGGAGCCTGGACTTTACCCAACAAAAGCTGGGACAATACGATAAAGCGGTTGTCTCCTCAGATGCGGTCACGACCCTGCACATCGGTGCTGTGACAGCCGCGGGAACAAGCGTAACAGCCAATGTCGGCAATGGTGAACCGTTGTATGGAGCATCAACTCCCCATACCGTCAGCACCACGCCGTACAGCGGCACGATTACGGATACCCAAGGAAACGTGCTGCAAAGCTTTGTAGGCGTGAAAAACGGCATCAATACCTGGAATAACCTGGCGGGTATCCTCGACCGGGACAGCTGGTACAATTACGGAAATGAGTATCTGAATGCCTCCGCGTTTACAGAATCGGGCAAGGCGTTGATTCACGCCGATTTGTTCCTCACGGAGAACCTCGTGTTTACTGCCGGGACTGACAGGACTTCCATTATTCTGGATGCCGACGTTGATTTAGGCATAGGCTATGCGCAGTTCAGTCAGGCCGCCGGTCAGGACAAGGCGCGGTTTGATATCAGCTCCGGAGGAAACGGAAGCTATCAATTCAACCATGCAGGTTATGTGATAGACAAAGGGGTGGAGGTGCATACATCTCTCACCGGCAATGCCAACCATGTAGCCGAATGGCGCAAGATTGGTGAGGGTGATTTGTATATTGAAGGCAGCGGAGATAATACCATTCTGCTGAACGTCGGCGGGCGGGGCTCGACCTACCTGAGCCGAACGGGCGGCGGTTACGCAGCCTATAATGTGCTTGCCAACACCGGTGCAACGGTGGTGATAAAGGATATCAACCAGATAAAACGGGATTTTACCTTTGGTCATCAGGGTGGCGTGCTGAATATGAACGGCAACGACATGGAATGGAATAATTCCCATGATGCAGATGCTGACGGCTTCACTATCCATGCGCTGGATGAATTGGCCGTTGTCGCTAATCAGAAGGCGGATTCCACCACGGTGCTGACCTGGACTCAGGGTGGCACTCAGACATTTCTGGGTTCCTTTCAGGATAACGGAGCTGACAGCGTTCTGCAATTCGTCTATGCCGGCGGAAGCGGCACGGATAACAAGCTGACGCTGCACAGTATCCGCACCCATCTCACGGCAGAGGGAAGCGGGATGATCGTGCAAAGCGGCACGCTGGCTCTTTCTGGCAGCCAAACGGTACACGCTATCGGGTCTGAAAGCGGGCGTGACCAGAACAGACTTTTCCGCGCAAATGATTGGCATTATGCAGATGCCGAGACCGATGTGCGGGTGCAGACAGGGGGCACCTTTGAGCTGGGCAGCCATGCACGCCTGCAAGGGGATGTGACGGTGGAGTCCGGCGGTACTTACGTGATGCGGGAGGGGGTACAGAACCGCATGGAGTATGTGGAGGGTGGACTGACATTGGAAGATACATCCCGATACAGCGAGTTTTTCGGTCACAAAGGAGATATTTCTCTGGCGAATGGTGCCACGCTGCAAATTGACTATACGGACGGTACCACTGCGGTGAATACCTACTCCAGAAATATCAGCGGAGAAGGCAAAATAACGGTGGACACCGCAGACGGTGCCATTCTGCTCGAAGGTAATAATACCGTGAGCGGCAGTAAAACCATTACAGGCGGCGGTGTGATTGCCGGTACTGCCACTGCGCTGGGCAATGGGCTGTGGCGTGTAACGGAGTCCGGCTGGATTGCGTCTCACGCGGAATCTGCCGAAAATCTGCTGAACCACATTTCCACCGATTCGGACGGCACGCTCGCCCTTTCGGAAAACACACAAAACCAGGTTGACCTTTCATCACATCAAAACATGTTCGTGGGTGCGGAGTTGGGTAAGGTCGTACACTACGGACAGGAGAATACGGCACTGGCCCCCCTGAACAATCAATGGCAGCTTGGCGGCGGCGGTGGGGAACTTGTTGTGGATTTCCTGCTCAGTGGCAACAATGATTTAATTCTGGGCGCAGACGAAAAATCACACGGGGTAGTCACCCTGAACAACGCCGGAAACAGCTTCTCCGGTCATATCATCCACGGCTCTAAACGGGTCATCCTCAAAGCCGACGGGGCGGCATTGGGGAACGCCACCGTCGATCTCTCCGGCGGCTACTCGCTTCTGGCTCTGGATAACGCAGCCGTGCAGCATCTGGCGGCGGACTCCACCGGCTATCTGTTGGTAGATGAGCTTCGTGATGACATAGACCTGAGCGGGGCTCAGTCCGTATACCTGAGTTCACTGCATGATACCACCTACAGCGGCAATATCGCCCTGGCAGAAGGTCAGGCGTATCGCTTTACTTCTGCTCACGGTGCCGTACTCACGGTGGCATCAACCTTATCTTCGGAGCACGCCGCCATCGTGGCGGCGACAGAGGCGCACCCCTGCACCGTCATTATCGCCGGCGAATCACCGCAACATCTGGCCACGCTGACCGTTCGCGGTCAGGGAGATACGGGAGCCTCCCTGCTTCTTGCTCAGAATCTCACTGTGGGCGGAGCGGTATCTGTGGGTTCCGGGGCTTCTCTGGATATCAGTGGGCAGACCTTGACCGCAGGAGGCAATGTCAGCGCGCTCGGCAGCATACGCGACTCTTCCGGCACAGGGGAACTGGTCATGAACGCGGCGGATGGTGCTCAGCTCGAACTCTCCGGAAACGATGTCAACGTGCAGCATTTCCGTAAGAGCGGCGGGGGTGAGGTAACGGTGGGTGGTTCCGGCATCAACATAGCAACATACCATGTGGATGACGGTACCCTGCATCTGGCAGATACGCTGAATCTTACCGGGAGCAACACCGTTCGCATGAACGGCGGGGCGCTGCATGTCGGAAGCCGTGAATACGTCAACTTCAATATAGCCGTGGAGGCCGGCGGGCTGGCTGAGATTGCTCACACCGGCAGTGCTCACAATAATGGCTTTTACACCCCTGTCAGCAATTATACCGGCTTCCGGGGCAATATGTCGGTTGGTCAGGGAGCTGAACTTAAGTTGACCGGCAGCGGCATTTATGAGTTCATGGATAGGACCTACGGCAGCACCGGGGGTACTATCAATCTGGCATGTTCGGATGTTTACCTGTATGATGAACGTTATGATGCACATGGCACCACGTTCAAGGGCACACTGCGCGTCAGTGAAAACGTCAATATACACGCCCAGAACTGGACCGATAACCTGAATCATCACATTGAATGCCTCAGCATCGATGCCGGCAAAAAACTGACACTTCTGGACAACGGCTGGAATTCCATCTGGAACATAGAATCCCTCCGCGGAGAAGGCAATTTGATGTGGAATTCTCAGGGCGGGCATGCCAACTGCTCCTATCGTATGATTCTGAGCGGAGAAAGTGATTTCTCCGGCAGCGTGGAGCTCAACCGCGATAACCCGCAGGCTTCTCGGCCTTACAGTGCCTATATTGAGCTGGCAAGCGAGGGCGCAGCCCGCCATGCCGAAATTATTCTCAGAGGCTCCGCCACTACAAGTGTGGCTTCTCTGGCGGTCAATGCGGAGAATGCCCATATCGGCGGTCTGACCGGCAATACCAATTCCTTTGTATACGCCGGGGTCTCCCGCGATAAAGCGGTTCTGGACAGCGGCTTGTCACGCCCCGCCACGACTCGGGCAGCAGCTCTTACCATCGACACAGATGGGGGGACAAGCTATACCTTTGCCGGAACGGTTGGCAACAGTTCCGATACTGTCACGAACGGTCTGACGCTGGTCAAAACCGGAAGCGGAACGCAGAAACTCACCGGCACCACCTATCTGAGCAATCTCCGTGTGGAGGGCGGTGCCCTTCTCCTGAGCGGCACTACTGCGGTGAAGGGAGATGTAGCTCTTGCAGCCGGTGCTTCCCTGAACATGGGGAATCTGACGCTGACCTCCGGCAGAACATTCTCCGTCATCGCTTCGGAAACCGGGGATACAGCCACGTTCGGCGGCAAATTGACGCTGGCAGGCGGCACGCTGGAGTTTGACGGTCGCGGTCTGGACACCGGAACAACGTCTCTCTCTCTCAGCGGCGGTATCGCCGGGACATCCCCGAGTACGCTTCGCTTTACTCACTCTCTCAATCTGGAGACAGGGAAAACCTACACCCTTGCCACCGGCAACTGGGCATCCATCATCGGTTCTCTGACTGTGAATGGTCTGGATTTCTACGCGCCCACATTCTCCACCAACAGCAGCGGGCATCTGCAGATGACGCTCAGTATGGCAGACGGTTACACCTTCTGGAAGGGGAATGAGGAGCTTCTGCAGGAGAATGCCAAGGTTATTTTCCCCGGCACGGGTGGAAATGATACCGTTTCGCTGTCAGCTGATTCAACGGTGCATACCGGGGTCTTTATCAATGAGGAAGCAATGAACATCCGCTCTGACAACGGAGCTGCGCTGGCATTCGGAACGCTGGAGAAGACAGAAAGCGGTGCGCTGCATATCAATACGACCGTGAGTGCTGATACCATGAGCATTCAGGACTCTGTCCTGCTCTCCGGGACAGGTACCCTCTCCATCGGTTCGCTGAACGTGGCAAACGATGCGGTGGTAAAATTGCAGGCACTTGATGTTTCCGTGCGAGATGCCATCAACAGCCGGGCTCAGTTGCATCTGGGCGCGGAGGCTTCGCTCACCACGGCACAAACCACCATTGAGACCGCGTTGAAGCTGGGTGAAGCAGATGCCGCCTCCCGTGTAGAACTCGGGTTCAGCGGCAGCGGATTAAATCTGACCGGGACGGTGAGCATCCTGGATAACACCACCCTGTCCGTAAAAGGCTCCGGGGCTCTGAGCTTCAACTCCGCGTTCAACAATCTGCAGGCTCTGGAGCTGCAGAACGGTGTCAGCATGGCTACAGAGGCTGCGGCACTCTCCACCCACCTTGTGCTGAATGGCGGTCATGCTACGCTGAGCGGCAATCGCACAGTCAGCGGCAATATCACAGTGAACTCCGGCTCTGTGCTGACAGCAGGAGGAGACAGTGACGATACGCTGGTCTACTCTGATTCATCCGGGGATTATACACGAGCCATCACCATCAACCAGGGCGGTGAGCTGGCACTGGGTGCTCGCCGCTGGTCCCTCGGTAACGAGGCAGCTGGACGCGATGGCAGCGTGTATAAGATACAGCTGAATGGCGGTGCAATTTCCGGTAACGGAACAGGTTCCGGTAATCTTGATTTCTTCGATAACGGAACGATAGAAGCAACGGGAACGACGGGTAACATCTCTGCTGAAATCAGGATCAGGAACAGTGACAACACGCTGAACATAAACACTATCAGCAAGAGCGACAGCCTGACAATCGGCGGAAAGATAATCGGCAGCGGCGGCATCACCAAGGATGGATTGGGAACCCTGCATCTGAACAACACCAACAACAGCTACACCGGCACAACGACGGTAAACGGCGGTGTGCTCCGCGCTGAGGTTGCCGGAGCCTTGAGTTCTTCTTCTCTGGTGATTAACGACGGGGGTGAAGCCTATATCGGCGGTTCCCGCACACTGAGAGGGGATACCACGGTGAACTCCGGCGGCACGCTGACATTTACCGGTACGGATGCAATACAATACGGAGATGACGCCAACTACAGTAAAAAGCTGACGGTGGACGGCGGCACCGTGGAATTCGGCTCCACTCGCCAGACCATGGCAAACTGGGAGCTCACCTTGAAAAACGGAGCAAAACTCACAGGCGGGGGCGGCAGCTACAATAACTCTGCGTACAGCGCTGCGCTGGATTTTAACCAAGACAACACCATCAAAGCAGAGGGAACGGGTAATACCATCTCTGCCAATATTCGTTTACGCTCCGGCAATAGCAGAACGCTGACCTATCAGGTAGAGGAAAATTCAGATTTGACGGTATCCGGGCGCATGCACGCCGATACTACAGGGGCTTTAGGCAAAGTCACCAAGGATGGTGCAGGCAAGCTCATTCTGAGTGGTCAGACAAGACTGAACTGGCTGAATACCAAGGGCGGTGAAGTGGTGATTGCCTACACCGGGGCAGACGGCAACACGATTGGTTCAATCGACAGTGCCATGACAGGTGGCACCACGGCTACGGGAACGCTGCGTCTGGCAGAAAATGCCAAATTGACCGTGACGGGAGAACTGTGGAGCCGCCCCAGCACCGGGATTCTGCTGAAGGAAGGGGCAGAGCTCAACATGAGTGCCAAGAATATGGTGTTCACGAACCGAACGGATTCCGATGCCCGGCTGACCGCCCTTGAAAACGGGAAACCGTACAACACCAACGCAGATACTTACGAACTGACGAATGGGCACGCCAAACACACGGGAACAAACATCACCACTCTGGCTACCCGCCTGACCAATTCCTCCGTTGAGAATGCAGGCAGCGGGAAGCTGACGGTAAACAATGCTGCCAACAGCATTACGGATGTCTATGCCTCTGCAGGAGATATGGAGATTATGCAGCAGGCTGCCGGGCTGAATCTGGAAGAGCTCGTAGTGGCCGCTGACAAGACGGTATCTGCTTACACAGGTGCGGACGCCATTGCCACAGAAGAGGCTGATGTAACTGTTCGCGGGCATGCCGAATTCGGCAAGAATGCCGTGCTCAATGCCAACCTGACGCTGGCAAGCGGCAGCAGCCTCAATGTTGCAGAAGGCGGGCTTGCCATGGGCAGCACCCTGAGCCTGCAAAAGGGTATCACGCTGGATGAAGCCACGCTCAACCGCGTGTATAGCCTGAACACGGGAGCCAGTCTGGCACTCTTCACCGGGGTGGATGGGCTGAAGCTGGGGGAAACGAGCTACACAAGCATTTCGGCAGATGATGAGATACTGGCCTCCCCGTATTTCACCAACCTCAACAGCGGCCATTACTGCCTGACCTACACCGGGACGGACAATGGCACGCTGTCCATCCTCTCTGCCGCTGTACCGGAGCCGACCTCCTCCATGCTGGGGCTGATGGGTCTGGTAGCCTTCACCTTCCGCCGCCGCAGGAGAAAGTAAGACACATCACAGCAATCCTCGGTGTAGTTCGCCGGATTACACCGAGAAATAACAGACACAAGCGGGAGTATTTACGAGGATCTTCTTCGGATTTGCCATTTGCCTGCGTTTGGGGGCACTTTCATGAACATGCAGACAATTATGCAACAGCACTTCTTCCGGGGAACGGCAGTGTTTCTGAGAAGTTCGGCGTTTGATAACACGCTCAAACCTACAACATACCAACAGGTCTTCGCATGATACAAAAGTGGTGCAGAAGCAACTAATGCACGGAATCTGCGGAACACAGCCCTATTATTTACGAAAAAGGGGAGGGAGTAGAACAAAGTCTTTTTGAAGCGGCGCGTTAGATTTTGCTGCGGCTGAGCGGGGGCTGCCGGACGCAATGTACAAGGCAGGTATGTGCTGCTATAAAGGAATCGGGACTCTCCACAGTATATCCAAGGCAGAAGATTGGTTCAGAAAAGCCGCTGCTGCAGGTCACGCAGATGCGGCAATCAGGCACAATACGATGTCGGTATATTTTACTTAAATATGCCACAGGATGCGGAAAAGGCGAATGAGTGGTTTCAGCAATCAGCTACGCGGGATAGAAAGATGCAGAGTAAAAGCTGAAGAGGCTGCGGGAAACGCCTGCCGAAATATTATTTCGCCGAGACAGTAAATGATGCTATTAATCCGATATACTTCTCCCTACTTGACTGATGCCGTGAATTGTGATAAATTCCCGCAACAATCCGACCATGGCTGATTCGCTTTACACCCGCATGACGGAAGCTCCCGTCTCCAACTATGACGTATCACTGCGCCCCCCGGTATTCAGTGAATTCTGCGGGCAGGAAAAGGTGAAAGAACGGCTGCTGCTGATGGTTCAGGCGGCTAAAATGCGTGGCGATGTGCTTGACCACGTTTTGCTCAGCGGACCTCCCGGACTCGGCAAAACCACGCTTGCCAATATCATCGCTCACGCCGTGGGGCACAAACTGCATACCACCTCAGGACCTCAGATTGAAAAAGCGGGTGACCTGGCAGGTATTCTCACCAACGTAGAAAAGGGAGATGTGCTCTTCATTGATGAGATTCACCGCCTCCACCCCGCTATTGAGGAGTATCTCTACCCTGCTATGGAGGATTTCAGGCTCGATATCATCATCGACCAGGGACCGGGGGCTCGCTCTATTCAGCTGAATCTCCCCAAATTCACTCTGGTGGGAGCCACTACCCGCGCCGGCATGCTCACAGGTCCCCTGCGCTCACGTTTCGGGCTGGTAAACCGGCTGGATTACTACTCTGCAGAGGAGCTCTGCCTCATCCTCCACCGCTCAGCCGGACTGTTGGGCATCGATTTGGCAGCAGAGGGAGCGCTCGCCATTGCCCGCCGCTCCCGCGGCACTCCCCGTGTAGCCAATGCCCTGCTGCGCTGGGTTCGTGACTATGCTCAGGTGAAAGCAGACGGCTGCATCACCGCCGATGTTGCCCAGGCTGCTCTCAGCATGATTGATATTGATGACGACGGGCTGGATGAGATGGACAAGCGGCTGCTGGAAACCATGATATACAAGTTCGGCGGCGGTCCCGTGGGCTTGGCATCTCTGGCCGTTGCCGTGGGAGAGGATGAATCAACCATAGAGGATGTTCACGAGCCCTTCCTCATCATGCAGGGCTATATCAAGCGTACCCCGCGCGGGCGCGAAGCCATGCCCGCCGCCTACCGCAAGGTGGGAGCCAACCTCCCCGGGGGTCAGACTCAGTTACCGTTATGAAGCATTATCTTGTTTTAATTCTCCTTGCCGCAGTCACCCTGCTGACAGGCAGCTGCACCCAACAGCGTCTCTGTGCTCAGGCGCGGGAATCCCGCACCGTTGTGCTGGACATAGGGCACTACTACCACCCGCAGCGCGGCGGTCAGGGGGCCCGCACCCCGGATGCACGTTACGGCGGCAGCATCGAGGAATGCGAGTTCTGGTATCGCAACGCCATCCACACCAAACGAGTCATCGAGCGGGCGGGCTACACCTGTCTCATCTGCAATCGCGGGGCCACCCCCACCAACGCCAAATTGGCGGAAGCCGGGCGTAAAGCAGGCGTGCACCAGGTGAACACCCCTGTGGTCACCGGCATCTACCGCTCACGCCACCAGCCGCGCCGCATGGCTGTCGGCATGCTCAGCGTGGACTACGCTCTTGACCAAAAACCGGCCTGTGTCGTATTCCTGCACCACAACAGCCACACCAACCACTGGATGGTCTACAACAAAGGAGCCATGTACTGCAATGAACGCGGCGGCCACCTGGCATGGGAAATGGCTGATGTCATCAACAAAACCATCTTTGAGAAAGGCATGCCCAACAACGGACTCCCCTGCACCACCATTCTGCGCGATAACGGTCGACGCGGCGGCGGTGACTGGCTGAACGCCTGCCAGGAAAACTGCGTTCCCGCCGTCATCACGGAGGCAGCCTATCTCTCCAACCCGCAGCATGCACGCTTCCTTGCCTCCCCGGAGGGCGCTAAACGCTACGCAGAAGCCATTGGTCACGGCATCGTCAACTATCTCAACAAACGCTGAGCTCTCCCACCGTACTCATGGTCACAGGATGTTACGCTGTGAAACTCAAGAACAAATGGCCTTTCATTCTTTCGCTCTTTTCCTTGTCGGCGCTGGCTTGCTATTGCCTGTCGGCGTGGTTTTTAATGCACCGCTACGACCTTCTATTTGATGAGGGATATATTATCCGCAGCAATTTATGCGGGAGAAGCATGCAGCATTTCATCTGGTGGGGTGCCGGATTGGCCGGGTGGTTCTTTATTCGCTCGACTGATTCTGCATCCTGCGTGGCTCGAGCCTATATATGGGGAATTTGTCAATTCTCCTCAGCCTGGGGGCTGGCGCATCCTGCAGCCTTCCTCGGAAGAATGAACGATGGCTTCGGAATAATGCTTATTCTCTTTGCACCTCTGGTCACCCTTCCTTCATTTGTGGTAGCTTGCATTCTGGGGAAGTCACGCAGGGGCAGCCCAAGTTCCCACCTCCGTTCGCGGTTGTTGAGTTGTCTTGTAATACTGGTCTTTATCATAACGGCTCTCTCATCTTTCCTCTATGAGGAAAACCGGGAGCGCCGCAACCCGCCCCGTTTGATGCAAATGGAAATGGGAGAAAACCCGATACAAGCTCAGAAACAGGCGTAACAAAAGGAATATAGACTCCTTCGGTAACATCTTCGGGGTGCTTTCCGGTGTCGCTTTTGTTTTGACTCTTCCCCATTTATGAGAAAATCCACACTTTTTGCACATTTTTGTTGCGGATTCGGTGACGGGAAGTATTATCTTAAGTAAAGGAGACAGAAGAGATGAAGAGCTTTTTCCAAAAAATCCTTACTACCGCAGCCCTGTGCCTTGCGGCAGGGGGACTGAACTCATGCACTACCCTCATTGACTCAGGCAGCATGCTCGATAATGTGGGCAAACAGGAACCAAGCCGTCTACTTGAGGTAGAAAATAACAGATACAGCTCCTGGCACAAAGAATCGCCTTTGGTTGCGTGGAAAAAGGGAGATACCTATTATGTGGAAATTCCGGTCGCCTACATACCGGCAGGCATCAGGCATAGAGATTCTCTGATATTGAATGTAAGCCTGTTGCGAAATAAGGAATTTTATTATCCTGACACTGATAGTAGCGATAAGATAATATCCGGTCTCCAGAAAAAAAAGGAAGTCTTCTATGCCGTGCTGACAGAAGAACAGTTCCGTTTAGCCTGCACCGGTTATGGCAAATGGGAAACGCCGCCGCTGGCCGGGGAATCGTTCCCCGTTCTCCCCGCATCGGATGTTCATTTAGCCGGAGCAGAACGTCTGCCTGCGGAATATTCACGGAGTCTGGAGAGCGGAGCTAACATCATACTGGACAGACTGCCGGCTCGCCGCACCCTTGGTAATCAATTCCGTAGACCGCTCTCTTGGATACTTGATACCGCAGATATACCCCTGACTATAGCCGCCGCTCCGGTGGGGTGGCTGGTGAATTTCATTTACTATCCTTTCAGTAAGTAACGGTAATGAAGAAGATCCTTATACAGATGCTGTTGATAAGCATGACGCTTCTTTTGTTTTCATGCGAAAAAAGCAGTGAGTTTCAGGTGCTGAACTACTCAGATACTGAGTGGGAGAGGTTCGATCCGTTTGATGCTCAAAAATTGGTCATGACTGATTTGCTGTTACTGCTGAAGAAACATCAAGAGAATCCGGAGATATCCCTGTCTGAAGATGAAATGCAAACGTTTTATGAGCGTTTACTGCAAAATTTTCAGTTTTTTAATCCCGGTGCAGACTCAGAACCCGCTATGCCTCTCACCTGCAAAGGAAAGCCTGAAAGCTTAACGGAAGAGGAAAGTTTGGATAAATTGCAATTACTTCTGTCATGGACGGAGGGCGAGCTGTTACAATTTCACCCCCAGACGTTTAATGCACAATCTGAAGGTTATTTCAAAATGATTGGGTTGAATGCCGATTTGGATGGCATTGCAGCTGTTTTGCAGGCAGAAACAAAAACAGAAACGGCAGCGGAGGCTGTTGTACTGTTGGCGATACGTCATCCCTTAACTGATTGGGATAGCAAAGGAGAAGCGAAATTGTATTAGTGGACGTTCAGGAATAAACGGTCTCTGTTATATATCACACATCGAACAGCAATAATTTTTTATGAAAATGAACTCGGTAAAACCGAAATTATTTTCTGTTTAAACAGAGAGCTTTTTAAGAATACTTCGTCGATTTAGTCAACGTATCTTTTAAATACCATGGTATAGATGACCCGCCTGCTCCCAAATATGGCAAAGGAGACTAAACCGCATCTTCACCACCGCCATACTCAGAAAAATTTGCGGTTATCTCCTGCTCGTCTCCCTTGAGCGCAAATTAATTTTTTTCTAATATAATACATAACAAAATGAAAAACATTAGAATGTATTCATACTCACTTTTAAGTGTATTCCTGTGGGTTGTTTTAATATATATTCCTTTTGTATATTTTTCTCCCAGGGGGTATCTTCTTAAAGAATATGTAATATATGCATGTATTTGTTGCGCTGTTCTTTTTTTGTCTTTTTTGATGACATTAGTTTACAAGCTGTTTTCTCTCATTAAAAAAATATCCTCTTTGAAGAAAGATATAATTTTTGTTCTTTGTATCTCATATCTGTATCTTCCGATTTCGATATTTACAATGTATATGGAAGGGATGGTTTCTTCGATATTTTCGATGGAAATGATGCACATTCTGTTTAATTTCAAACTTTATATTCTGGGTGTTGCGATAGCTCCGGCTCCATTCCTCTTCGTTTATTTGCTGTGCCGCGCCGAAAGACAAACATCTCCGTCTAAGTCATAAAGAACAACAGACTCATCTAAAAGACGTTTTTATCATTTAGCTCGCAGTGGGCATCCGCCCGCAAAGCATTACTGCAACTCTCCGCTACCCTGATTACTTATGCTTCAAATAAAAACGGTTTCGCTTACTTACGGCATTGAGCGTAAATAATGATTAATTTACCATCTTTCCAGCGGACACACTCATACCTAAACGAATCCACAGGGCCACATGACATAGATGCATTTAATTTATTTGCATATGGTCTGGCATATTGATTGCTGTATATGTCCAGCGACTTCGGTAAATTATCATTATTGATAGAATAATCGAATACAATAGGTTCTTTGGCATGTAACCCTCTCCATTCACTGCCATTTTCAACCATTAACCTCTTCTCAGCTTCAATTTCGTCTTCGGTCAGGAACTTGCGTCTCTCTCCGGAAATTCGCCGAGAACATTCAAGTATAAATGACAATTCTTGAAGATAAAAATCAAGTTGATCCATTGATGTCCCCTTAGATTTCTTTTCTTGGCGGGCTCTCGACAATTTGTGAATACGTTCCCAAAAGCAATCTTTTTTATACATTATATCAGCCCCCATACGAACACAACATTCTAAATCTATGGAGTTCTTTGTTAACCATTCGTACAGAGTCTGCGATAAAGCAAGGCGTTCTGCCGGTTCTTTCGCCGTAATGCTCATTTCTTCAAACTCAAGATATTTGTCAAAAAATTTAATTGCCCGCATTTCAATTTCCTCAAAGTCCAAATCATTACATATGATTTCCACTCTTTCTGCTTCCATGCCTAAAGGTTTTAACCCCATTGCCAAGCCTGCATTTCTCTTAGCCTCGTACAGCTCCCACACAAAATCGCGATTATCACCGGCAGACTCCATACATATTTCCTCTCGATTGACACAATCAATGTTGCGTTCGCTCATTATCAAATATACACTACCTAATAGAGCCAAGCTTATCACATACACCATTATCTTTTTCATAATCATCGATTAATGTGCTTCCACATATACTCACATATAAGCACAAAAAGTCAAGCCAATTGTTAAGATAACCGGCACTTATGCGAGTTGTAAAATCAAATGCGACAATAGGAGATTTTTCTTTTGATTAAGCGGCAAATTGGATAAAATGCAGCTTTTCGATGCGTGCCTTCGTGCGTGCAGATTGTCCGTTGAAGATTCGACGTGGCGTCTTATTGAATAAGGACTTCTCCAGAGATTGAAAATCAAGAAATTCGGAAC
>JAZNLU010000033.1:0-21997 GCA_045579245.1 Akkermansia sp. | reverse complement strand
ATCAGAGACTCCGAAAGCGTGTGGAAGTAGTCTTTTCTCAGTTAGTGGATCAGTTTTCCATTCGCAAGAGCTATGCGAAATCTCAGAGGGGACTTTTCCTGAAAGTTATTTCTAAAGTAACCTTATTTACTCTGCTTCAGTATATAAACTATCAAGAAAAGCGTTCGCTTTGTCAGCTTCGCTACACGTTATCCGCCTAATCTCTAATTATGCCAATGCGTACATTGATGTAAAAATCAGAATTTTCAAATGACAATCATTCAATGCAAAGTTATAGAGTTTCCTTTTTAGGTACCACTTCTCCTAATCCGAGTGAAGGGATTCTTGTAATTTACCACGGATTTTTCTCAGTCAGCCTTATCTTTAGCCTTGAAAGCGCATCAAAATAAGTATACAATCCGCTCCGCGGAGCAGTACATTCCACGCCTCCGATAAACTTACAACAACACAATACATACGACTATGGCAAAACTGACTGTTCGCGATCTCGATGTCGCCGGAAAGGAAGTCCTCATGCGTGTGGACTTCAATGTCCCCATGAAGGATGGCAGCATCACCAATGATGCCCGCATTGTGGCGGCACTGCCTACCATCAAATATCTGTTGGGAAACGGAGCCCGTCTGGTACTCTGCTCCCACCTGGGACGCCCGGAGGGCACCGGCTATCAGGCCGAGTTCTCGCTGAAAGCCGCCGCTGAATGCCTGTCCGGGCATCTGGGTAAGACTGTTGCTTTCGTACCTGAAACCATCGGTGAAGCGGCTACCGCCGCCCGCGCAGCTCTGCAGGATGGAGATGTGCTGCTGCTGGATAATGTTCGGTTTGATAAGAAAGAAAAGAAGAATGACCCAGAGTTTGCCAAAGCTCTGCTGGGTAATGCCACGCTGTACGTGAACGATGCTTTCGGCTCTGCCCACCGCGCCCACGCCTCTACTGAGGGAGTGACTCACTTTGCCGAAAAGTCTGCCATGGGCTTCCTCATTGAGCACGAGCTCGAATATCTGGAGGGTAAACTGGAAACCCCGGAGCAGCCTTTCGTGGTCATCATGGGCGGTGCCAAGGTATCTGACAAGATTCAGGTACTCTCCAAGCTCATGGAAAAGAGCCAGACCTTCATCATCGGCGGAGCCATGGCCAACACCTTCTTGGCCGCTCAGGGCAAAAATGTCGGCAACTCCAAGATTGAAGCTGACAAACTTGACCTCGCAAACGAAATTCTGGCAGATGCCAAGGCTCGCGGTGTGAACTTCATCCTCCCCGTAGATACCCGCTACGCCTACAAGTTTGAGGAAGGTGCAGAAACATTCTGCACGGCTCCTTGGGCAGAAGGCGGTGAGGTCCCGGCAGATGGTATGGGCATCGATATCGGTGACAAAGCCATTGAGAACATATGCTCCATCCTTAATAATGCAAAGACCGTGCTCTGGAACGGTCCCATGGGTGTCTTTGAGCTGGATTCATTCTCTGCCGGCACCAAGGCTGTAGCCGAGTGTCTGGCTGAGGCAGACTGCACCTCCATCGTAGGCGGCGGCGATTCCGTGACCGCAGCCAAGAAATTCAAGGTAGCGGACAAGCTCTCCTTCTGCTCCACAGGCGGCGGTGCTTCTTTGGAGCTGCTGGAAGGAAAGGTTCTGCCCGGTATCGGCTCTCTGACGGACAAGGCCTAAAACACCGCGCCTTTTTACTTATTTACAATCGAGTAAGTTATCATTTAGCAAAGTCTGATTTTTTGCAAAAATCGATTTTGTGTACGGTAGCGAAACTTGGGAGAGGGGGAAGTGCATGAGCACTTCCCCGCTCTTTTTACTCCCCCCCCTTCTAGGCCAGGAGCTTATGCTGTTCTCTCCGGGAAAACTTTTATGCTGCGTTTTTTCTTGCTGATGTTGTCCCTTCTGCTTCAACGTTTCTTCACCTCTTCAGTGGGAGACATTCCTGCAGCTATCCAAACTCTGACTTGCACATTGAGGCAAATCAACCATTTCCTGATTACTGCTACTTATGTATTTTTTCTCTCTTAATTTGTTATAGGATTCATGAATGGTATTACCCTACATCTTCATACTGGCTATGATAAACCATATAGCGTTGGGTGCTCACTTCACAATGGCCGAACCCTGATATGCGCTTCCCAGTTTTCTTACACTATCCGACAGTTGAAAAAGGCTACTTCTACTAACTTTGCCGCAGTGGGAACCTCTCACCGGCCGTACGGCAAAACAACCTCAATCACGGTGATAGGGAGAACCCGCCAATAGTGTGTGGATGCGGTAAATCTGCTCCAAAAGTACAACCAGAGCCAACTCATGCTGCATGGTATGCCGCCCGAGACAGAGGACGAAATCACAGGCATCGCGCAGAGCCTGCGTATGTCCATCTGCCGCACCGATAAGAAAAGCCACATGCTTGACTGAGTGCAATTGCCAGCTGCGCACCTGCCGCTCAAACTCACGCGTAGTCCAATTTGTCCCCCGCTCATCCATGGCAATCCGCAGGCATCCCTCACTTGCCTGCAACAAACGCTCGGACACCTCCGCCGAACCGCCTGCCTTCACATAACGCAGCTCAACCTTCCCCAGAGGTTTCAAGCGTTCCTCAAAAAATCTGACTCCATCCCGTGCGTATGATATAGAAGGTTTGGCAGCAGCGATGATACGAATATCCATATGTCCAGACTAACTGATGCACTCCCAAAAGGCAAGAAAATACACTCGGTCGCATCGGCAGGAGATGACACAGCGCAGTTCTCAGCCACGAACCTCAGTTCGCATGTAGCCTCGGTGTCCTCACTTCGCCTCACCCAGAGTCAGGGTTTGTATAAAGAAGCGAATCACCTTCATAGCAGCGGGACGCACCCGCAACAGACGCGGATTCCAAGCCAAACTCAGCTCGCGGGTAAGTGGCTCCAACTCCGAAGCCTCCAGCTTCAACACATCCCCAGGCAGCTCTATCTCGGCTATATCCGGCAAAATGGCAGCAAAACCTCCTGTACGCAGCAAACGCAGCGCAAAAGGGAAAGACTGTGTGGCATTCAAATTGCTCAACTTCAGCCCCCCATTCTGCAGACACTCCTGCAGAAGCGTGTAAAACGAACCGCTGCCAAGAGTCGCTATTGGCAGAGATGTTACCGCCCGCTCAAAGCTCAAATCCTTCCTCTGCAAATGAGCCGGTACGTACAACGCGTATTTAACCCGTGCCACCGGCTCACTCTTCAACAAATCAGAGGAAATAGCACTCGTACGCAGAATTCCGAAATCCAGCTCCATATCCAACAAACGGCTAGATACATCCGCATTCCGCAGATTTGCAAAGGAAAACTGCCACGGCTTCCCCGCCTGCACCGCTCTCCCCAGCACAGGTGCCACCAGCCAAGCATGAATACTATCTCCACAGCCCAGCATATAGCGATACATGACAGCGGAGGCTCGACACTTGAAATCATCTAACGCGCAAAACGATGCATTCACAATCCGCAGTAACTCCTTCCCCGCCGGAGTTAGCGTCAACACGCGCCCCGATCGCCGCATAAGTGCTATACCGAAAAACTGTTCCAACTCCTTGATTTGGCGTGAATACTGACTCTGCCGTGAACTATCACCACGCACCGCCGCAGCAATACTGCCCGCATCTGCCACCACCTGCAAAGTGTGCAGTCTGTCCAGCGACAAACCGCGCTCTGAAAACAATTGCTCAAACATCTGCCTTTATAGTACAGTTTTTTAGGCTTTTCTCAAGGATAAACACCATTTTCAGCGTTTCTTTCTGCAAAAAACAAAAATATGCTGCCGCCTGTAAAAAGCGGTAACGAGTAATTACTTAAACAGGAAAGACCAGCTTTACTTACAGCGGATGTAAGCAACAAGCACGGCAAGTGCCGACAGGGCAGCAGAATTTGTCATGGATCTGCAGTCCTCAGGAA
Source organism: Akkermansia sp. (assembly GCA_045579245.1). GTDB lineage: Bacteria > Verrucomicrobiota > Verrucomicrobiia > Verrucomicrobiales > Akkermansiaceae > Akkermansia. Next base: position 18,083 of record JAZNLU010000033.1, on the reverse strand, counting down.
CCCACCGGCTGACGTGGCTCAACCATTCTGGAAAAATTGTCTAATGCAACGTAATCCACGGCGTACGTAGTCTACAAGTCCCATACCGGACGAACCACGAAGGATTGCCAACAGAGCCCGAGCATCTTTTTCTCGTAGACAAACAAAATCTGACTGTTCGATTCCGGCTTCACACACCATACATTTAATCCATTGCTCAAACCGATCCAGCATCTCCCGCGAACCATAGGATCTCGCACGGCGCAACGAGTGTACCAAAAAACACAGCAAATACTCCCGATTTTCCTCAGTAAGCATGCACCGCCGCTTCCAGTAATCCAGCAGGAACTCGCCACCCCGCATCAAATCCACTACTGTGCTACGAACGGAATCCGAAAGGGAATCTTTGCGTACATGATAGTTATAGCCTACGGACGGATGCAAAATAACGCTATCGCAGTTACTCCACACACAGTAATTAAACACCATATCCTCGCCGTAACTCACACCGGGAGGAAAACTTGCACTACTGCGCTCCAGCACGGAACGGGCATATACACTACCCCATGAATTTTTGGGTAGTTCACCCAATACGTAAGGTGAAATTTTACACCGCTTAATACGCGTCACTAGAGGCTTGGAGGAACTTCCCTCGTCCGTAACGATGGTCCAACCAGCAACCACACACGCAACGCCTGACCGTTGAGCAGCCTCCAGCAACTCACGAAAGAACGACGGAGTTACCGAATCATCACTATCAACAAAGGTAATGTACTGCCCGGAAGCTCTCCTCAATCCCTCATTTCGAGCAGCGGAAACACCGGCGTGTTCCTGCTCGACCACCAGCAAACGATTATCCTTTGCTGCATACATCTGAAGAAGCCGAACAGAACCATCATCAGACCCATCGTCCACACAAATAAGCTCCAAGTCCTTTACATCTGATAACAAAACACTCTCGACCGCCGCCGACAGAAAGGCAGCAGTATTGTACACCGGCATTATAACACTTAAAAAGGGTCTTCTTATCATTACAAAAACTCCCTCCATTTTTCTAGCAAAAATAATACTTTTGTGCAAGCACTATTTTATATTTATTTAAAATTATCCACATGTGCATGCACGAATCTGGCGCAATAGCAGCGAAAACAACATAGTGTTCCGGCATCAAAATTGTCATTCTTTTCCTGTTTAAACGTTAGCGATGTATTGATAGTGAAAGGAGAAAAACGCAATCACTTCTTCCCGGCCAAGCGATACATTGTACTTTCAAAGATAAATATGACACATGAACACACTTTCTAACATATTATGACAAACAGTTCAGAGACGGCTTACCCCAGAGTATGTCTGCACAGGAACCCGACAACATCAAGCAGATTATGACAATGTCTATTGTGATTGGAAAATATTCAAAAAGCACGAATTGAAAAAAAGGTCAGGTCTGCAAAAGCAGACTAAAATCAATTGCAGTTGTTGGAAACTCAACAGCAACACCACCTTCATCATCACGAATCCAACTCTCTGTATGCTGTTAAAGTAGGATCATGCAACTGTGTTCTTATCATAAATACCACTTTTTGTAAATATCCATGGAAACCTACGCAGTACGACTATTCAAAAATTGAGTCTTCTATCCCCCTGCCGGAAGAATGAACTTAGTAGGCACTCATGAACGTATGCTTCTCAGCCTCGACAAAATTGTGCAAAAGTTGTCTTTTCTCAACTAATCGACCTGTTCAGAATCTGACAAGTTACTCTAAATCCCATCAGGTTTCTTTTACCGGGGGCTTCACAAAGATAGTCCTGTTTACTCTACTCCAATACGTAAGACAACAAAGAAATGTTAAATATGTTCCATCTTCAAACTTTTTACGACTTAATCTAAATGATGTATGTCAGCGCATATCTATAATTACAACTTGACAAGCAGGCTATTTTCTCTTATTCTCGTACTTGGTTCGGGGAGTAAAACCTGTATCTCCAAACGGAATGAACATGAAACGAGTTATCCTAGTTACCGGAGGTGCCGGATTTATCGGCTCTCACGTTGTGCGCCGACTCTGCAAGCGATATCCGGAATATCACATTATCAATCTGGATAAACTCACCTATGCCGGAAACCTCTCAAATTTGGCCGATATAGAAACGAGTCCCAATTATCTTTTTGTGAGAGGTGATATCTGCCATTTCGATTTTGTAAGTGATTTATTTTCCCGATATAAAATTACTGATGTAATACACTTAGCGGCAGAAAGTCACGTTGACCGATCCATTACAGACCCGTTCACATTTGCCAAGACAAATATCATGGGTACCATTTCCCTGTTGCAGACTGCCCTACAGTACTGGGAACCAAACTCACCCAATCATCGCTTCTACCATATCTCTACTGATGAGGTATATGGCTCTCTGCCACCGGGAAACAGGTTGTTCCGCGAAACTAGCCCCTACGACCCACACAGTCCATATAGTGCCTCCAAAGCATCAGCAGACCACTTTGTCCGGGCATACCACACCACCTACGGACTGCCCTGCATCATCTCCAACTGCTCCAACAACTATGGTCCCTACCAATTCCCGGAAAAGCTCATACCGCTTTTCATCAATAACCTCTGCGAGCGACGCCCCCTTCCGGTCTACGGCAAAGGAGAAAACACCAGAGATTGGCTCTACGTGGAAGACCACGCAGCAGCAATCGACACCATATTCCACAACGGTCGTATAGGGGAGACATACAACATCGGCGGCTTCAATGAGTGGCAGAATATTGACCTCATTCACCTCCTCATCCGGATTACAGACCGGGAACTGGGCTACCCCGAGGGCACCAGCCTTCCTCTCATCACCTATGTGAAAGACCGACCGGGGCATGATTTACGCTACGCCATCGATGCCACAAAACTCAAAAACGAACTAGGCTGGGAACCATCGTATACCTTTGAACAAGGACTGGAACTCACAGTCCGCTGGTATCTGGAACACCGGGAGTGGTTAGATGCCGTCTCCGGCGGTGAATAACCATCAAGTTCATCAACCTCAGGCCTACTTATCGCCCCATGGATTTGAGCGTCATCACCGTTTGCTACAACGCCGCTGCCGTACTGCCCCGATGCATCGCATCCGTTGCACCATTACTTCGGTAAAAAACTCCAGGCAAAGCACCTCATTATTGACGGAGCAAGCGCAACGTGAAAAGTGCTCAAAGAGCTGGAACATCCCTAATCGCCCTTAACAGATTGCGCAATTCCCTCTTTTTTTCCTTGTACTTCTGTCTCGACTTGCCCCAGCACACAGCCGACATCACGCGATAGCGCCAGTAGCGACCACATATTTTTTTGTAATTAAATAGAATAGAAAGATTATTATACTTAGAATCCATCTCAACCAATTTTCGTCGCAAGTCCTCAATATCCTTCCTCAAGCGGATATTTTCTTGACGAAGCTGTTCAGATGCACTATCACCAACGGGTTTAGTTGAGCATTCCACTGAAGATGTCGAATGTAGCTCGTCAATCAGCTTGCGTTGCTGCCCCAAGGGGATGCTCCCCGCTATTGATGACCTGTAGCAAGTCAGCCATAAATCACGGAAAGGGGACGTATAATCCAGCCACGGAGCCTTCTGTCCCATCCCGCAGAAAGATAACACAACAGCGTCGCTAGCAGCTTCCTCATACGAACAATAATGTGTTCCATACAAACGATTAAACATTGCGAGTCCTGCAGGTTCTCCCCAAGAACGAGCTATACCACAATTATAGCGGGGATGCAGCACCTGCATTTGTTCCGTTTTCACCTCAGTACGATAAGCTGCGTATGCTTCACTTATGATGTCAAATCCCTCCAAACTAGGGGCGTGTTTCGCAGCCATGCGAAATTGTGCCAGATTCATCAACAAAACAGCAGTACTCATAACTTCACCAGCCTTCGGTGATTTCACTGATTCCCAGTTCTCAGGGCAATCCTGTACAGCTGCAACATAGTGATTTCCCATATTAAGAGAATACAGAGATGATACATCCTTTTGCACTAGGCAGGATGGATCCAACAGTAACAACTTGTCAATTTTCTGTAAACGCTGAGGTAAGCTGCACCTTATCGCAGATGTCATCCTATTCCTTATCACTATTTCATCATTGCCTAAGTCCGTAGGAGAATTTATATCCGTATAAATCTGAATGTCGGCATGAGCGCAACGAAGGTTCATCACTATATCCAGCCACATTCCCTCCCATGCCTGAGCAAAAAGGTGAATATGATAATGTGTTCCGCTAGCCCTACTCTTCAACAAAGAATGAATCAACGTGCAGGCGGATACAGCTTCATGAGGATGCGCGATAATGCCCACCTCCACATTAGTCTCTTTCTCCATCTGAGGTTCGACCTCCGTCATCTCAGCAGATGTAGTTATGGTAACATCAAACCGAGAGGCATTATCCTTTATATATTGCAACAGCTCCTCATCTGATAAACCTTCCTGAAGCATCTTGCGAGTAATCTCCCTAGGTTTTTTAATAGGCAGAACAGCAACATATTTCTGCAGGATTTCTCGCATAACTCGCAGATACTCCATAGCCTGTTCATCAGTAACAGTATTTCTGATAAGGCTTCCGCTTAACATTCCTGCTATACGCGATTCGAATTGCCACACCGCATACGCCTCCTGCCATTCATTTGCAGGTTGCGTCATCAAATACTCTATCTTCTCCCGGTGTGACTTAGAAATTTCCACCAACTCGCGATAACTCATCGCCGCTGAAAGAGAACCGGAATGTTTGCGGTAGTAATAGCAGGCATCATTCTGAAATGCAAATTTCTCCTTAGGCAAATTATACAACACCATCAGCATGAATGTTGCATCTTCTCCCAATCGGCTATCTGCATTCACCGCGCCGGTCTGTTCTACCCAAGAGCGCCTAAATATCCATGACTGATGCTCCCATGAACACAAATGATACAGGGGAACGGATCCCCTAACACGCTTGGCTACAGATTGATTAAGTCCTCCGGACTCGTAATGTCCATCATCAAACATATATTTGATTCTGCCCTTTACTGCATCCCTTCCCTCCTGAACGGCTGTAGTATACAGGCGTTCATAAAAATCCGGAGCCATGTCATCATCTGCATCAGCAAAGGCAATGAACTCCCCCCTGGCTTCACGAATTCCCCAGTTCCGGCACAGCCCCGGACCAGTATTGTGCTCATTACGCAAACATATCACACGAGAATCCGTCTCTGCGGCTGACAACGCTAGTTCAAACGTTCCATCTTCCCCACAGTCATCTATACAAATAATTTCGATATTCGACAACGTTTGCTGCTGCAATCTCCGTAAAAGAACTGAAAAATACTCTATTCCCCTATATACGGGAACAATAACGCTAACAGAGGGGTTACTTGTCATAAATCAAACCGGGTATTGTTAATTCCTTCTACAGTAATGTTTAACTATCTTCACCAGACTCACGTATCTGCTCTCTAAGAGAGCGCTTCAGCTGTTTATGATACAGCCGCTTCTTTCCCATGGTAATCTTTGAAAGCAAGTATTCCATTCGATAGCGCTTACGCAACCGCTTCATTTCCTTCGCAGTTTTTTCCGGACTCTGCAATAGTCTTATTTTTTCATTCAATCTCTCAATTTTTTCTATAAAACTTTTCTTTGTTGCTGCCTGTATACGTGCCACAAGGTCATCTATATTTTTCTGACCTTCCTCAACATATTTATTTATAACTCTCTCACTAAACTGTTCATAGATATCCGTCCCCACCGAGGACAACGTGTGTAACAACACATCCTCACTCAAGCATGTATGGCGAATGCGGTTCAACACGGATGTCTGCGTCTTTGCATAATGACTCCCCGCGCGTAGCATATAACAGCCAATATCAACGGGCAAATGCCACAAATCATATTTAGCCAAAACAGGTATCAGCAGCTGCCAATTCTGACCGCCTCGCCTGCACACATAAATCTCGCGCCCGGGAATAACTTCATCAAGCACAGATGTCCTCAACATATAAGAAAGGGCGGCAAAATACCATCCACCTGTCACCATTATACAATTTTCCAATGCGTTAGGAACAATAGACGCGCCTTTACATTCCATCTCGAATCTTCTCACGACCTTACCGGTAGTCTCCGATTTCACATCCAATTCACCACGAACAATTGCGACATCCGGATGAGACTCCATGAACTCAAGTCTTTTTTCAACAGAATCAGGAGTCAACACATCATCCGGATCCGGCCAACAGAGGTATTGCCCGGAAACATGCTTCAACCCACAATTTACTGCGGAGGCCAAACCTCCGTTGCGTTTGTTTACAACCTTGACGATGTAGCCTTCCATTTCCAAGCGAGAGCGGTATTCCTCAATGATTCCTACAGTATTATCTGTAGCCCCATCATTGACAAACACCAGCTCTAAGTGTTTGTACGACTGTTCAAGAAGCGAATCCATGAACCTACCTATGTACTCCTCAACATTGTAACAAGGAATACAAAAACTTACCAGAGGTTTGTTCTTCATAAATTGTATTGAATATAATACGAGGAGACTTGAGTTACCACTTTAAAAATGTACGAATCCGCCGAAGCAACTGCTTTATCTCGCATTTCTTATCCTTGTAGTGTCGACGTCTGCGCCCCCAACAGAGGCAAGCCAAAATCTTATACCGCCAATACTTATTCCTAAATTTTTTGTATTGCAGAGCCAGGCGAAGCTCATCCAACTGCTTTGCTTGAGATTCACTTAACCGACGATATTCCTCCAATTCGTCCTTATTATTCGCCGCATTCGGTCGCGCCTCCGTATCCATTGAAAGCTTTTTAATCACCTCTGACATTTCAGATTTTATCGTATCTGCCTTCATGTTAATGTGATGCAACATCATACCAGCTTGTACACGCAAAGAATCACGCGGACCAAAAAGTGCATTGTTTAACCACGCACGAGAGCGTACTCTTTCGGCATCAAGAACGCAGTTAACAGCCTGCCAATCAGTCTCCGGCATAGAATCCAACTCATCCAACGGGGCATGCTCTCGCACCATGCGCCCCATTTGATTGGTCAATCCCAACAAAGAGGTAAAGCGGGGGAATCCTCGTTTGGGATTTGCAATACAGGTAAAGGGCTTATTAAAAATGAGCGCAAAACACATACCGTGGAACGAATCCGTTACAAAGTGACTGCAGTGCTGCACATTGTACAACCATTCCTCCAAAGTAAGATTCTCCACAACGTCCGGCAAATCAAGAGCCGCTTTCTTGCCCTCAAAATCAGACTGAGCATCCACCATATTAATTAACGTCTTGCTTTCTCGTTCCTTAATATGCAACAACATTGCCCTTTTGTCAGGAGTTGGATCCAATATATAGGAAAGTACATACTCTCCTTCAGGCTTACGCTCTGCACGAGCAGCACTCTTACTCCATTCCTCCGCACTATGCAGAAACACCGGATCCAACACAAAAGTGGAATCTATATTGAATTGATTACGCAGGGTTTCCACTCCACTGTACTCTCGAGAGGAAACGGCATCAAAACTCTGCAGGCAAGCCGCAGCCTCAGCCATGCGCCCGGCTGGATACTCCGCAGTTTCGATGCCAAACGAAGGACCATATGCGATGCGGCGCTTGCCTCCCTGAACGAAGTTGAGAAAGTATGCCGTTACCGAAGCTCCCATATACTCATGCCGCCACACTTGATCCGAGCCTATAAGGAATGTGTCTGCTCTGTCATTCCAAGCTGAAAGTTGCGCAACACTGATAGATGGTGTTTTCTGCAGCTTTTCCGCTGCAATGAACCGTCTGAAGACGGTTTTTTCATCTCTGCAACGCTCTCGCATATTGGCAGAAACATCCAGAAGAATGGGATCTAAGCCCATACTCTCAATAACCCGATACAATGCGTGAGTCGTAAATACGGCACCGTAATTACAGGTCATCCACATACCCATGATAGCTACATCCTTCCGTGGTTTAAGAGCAGTATCACACAAGTGTTTCTTGAGAGCAACAGGTAACGGCAGCGTTTGTAAATCTTTAATAATACGCTCACGACGAAGCGGACGATGCAAATGCGAACGTCTGGACAAACCGCCATTGTAAGAACGTGCCACATTATGATTTTTTGGGGATTCCTTGACCAACTCTAAATCAGCAGCACATTCATCCAAGAGTTTCTGTCCCTCCTCGGTATTGGCATAAACAAAAGAAACACCCTCTTCATTTTTCCATTCAGGATGCGTAAGAGGAACCCCCCAGTAATCAGCCAACGTAATATCTGAACGATGCGGAATGTTCCAATTGCATGTATAGCAAGCCTGGTTGAGGCAGCCGTCACTCAGGAATCCCCGCATGTACATATCCCGCTTATGAGTAGTCACCGTAGGGGGAAGTTTTACGCTATAGCCCAAGCGAAGAGAATAGTTTAACCAATTCGGATCTTTGACTCGGAATTCTGCACACGAGATAGGAGCACCGGCCTGTGTTCGCATGTAGCTCAAATAGCTGTCATACAGATGGCGTGTTGGGACACCGTGACAAGCAACAGCGCAGGTAATCAGCTGCGGATGAGGTTTACGCAAATATGATAATAGAGCAACGACTTGACACGGAGTCCCACTAAAGAGTACCCTTTTTTCAGCATTGAGGGCAGCACGCACTTCTTTGTAAACATGTCCCACCTTTGCCTGCGTATACTTGGAGCCACGTAGACGAGCCAAATCCTCAATTGTATCCACTCTCGTAAATCCTGCCGTCAAATCATGATGCTGTTCCACACCGAAAACAACACCACCCTTACCGATAACCGCTTCCGCCAAAGCCGTAAATACACCTCCGCTGGATGATGCCACTCGCTTACCCTTATCCTTATGCCACCCACCATATACATTTGCATACGCATAAGGCTTATGGCTGTACCTCTCAGTAGCATCCAGAACCGGACAGGTCTTGCTGCATGCTCCGCAATTAACACATAACTTCTCATCCACAACAGGAGAGAGAAACCCCTCCTCGTTCCACTGCATCGAAATAGCCCCTCGAGAACAAACATTCGCGCAGGCGCCACAACCAGTACACTTATCTGAAGGAGCAAGCCTTGGCACTAACTCAGAATCTTTCATAATTCACATTTTTCTATATCTATATATTTAATTGAAAAATACACATTAAAGTAATATCAACACGACACCATGGTCACAGTATAAACTAATTTCTAACTTTGTCAACAATGAAACACAGATATCCCATCAATTTTTTGTTTCCACTCTGCAAAATATTGTCCTAAATTCCGTAGTTACTACATACAAACAAACTACTCCAGCGGCAATTTTATCCAGCCTTCCAGCATATAACAATCCTTGGTAAATTCCTTTTCTTCACCGGAGCGCCAGAACTCCGGTCGTATAACAGTTTTATTCTGAATAGAAGAAAAATACGTAGGATATGCACTAAAACCGCTATTAGACATTATGATGTTCCTGCATATGGAAATCAAATACATATCAACCCTCGGGTCTTCTTCATTTCTTCCTGTAACCACAGTAATACGTTCCCGTACAGGAGAATCAGCAAAAAGAATTTCCACATACGGCTCATCGTTGGTAAACACGAAAAACTGAACATCCTCATGCAACTCAAGCATACGCTCAACAGCCCGAAGATAATATGAATCCGTACACACATCAAACTTACTGTTAAGAAAATCGCCACGTCGAACGTGGATAGCACAGGAATTTGATGATTTTATCTTACTCTCCAGTTTTCTTTCTTCATCATTCAACTCAACGTCATATCGGAATAACTTAATAAGCTCCTCTCTGTATTTTTCAACAAAACAGAATCCCGAGTTATATTTATTCATATATCGCGAATGCGGAGCATAAAACAGTTCTTCAATGTACTCCCACGCAGGATGAGTCTGGGAATTATCAGAATATATTTGTCTAAAATATTTTATATCATTATCGGAATGTATGAGATGATTACCAAATTTTTCCCGAATAGCAGGAAAAGTATCAAGTAAAAGGAAGAAACGATTACGGTTCCCTTTGATATCCAAGCCGCTGTTTTCGAACCAAGAAACTTCTATATAAAGAGGAAAGCCCAATTCGCGATGTACCGCATATGCTTGAGCAAACTGCCACATCTGTGAGGCTAAGCCTCCATCCAGTCTTGTTACAATCCTGTTTTTGAGAATTTCACGAAAGCGTTGCAATACATTCGGAGCCAATGGTTTATCCCATATAATTAAATTCTTTCGCAACAATTCCTGCATATCTTTTATATCGACAGCTCGCTGCTTAAATCCCAGATTCAGGGAGGCAAGACTATCCGTCTGCTTATTTAAGCGTACATTTAAACCATTAAGTGAGTCTCTGTGTCTAATCACATGCTCATTAATTTCCCTTAGTGAGCCTCCATGATTTGCGACTCTTTCGTTAATAGCTCTCAGGGAGGCTCCGTGATTTGCAACTCTTTCGGTAATGGCTCTCAGGGAGGCTCCGTGATTTGCAACTCTCTCATTGATGATTTTTGACGAAGAAAGTTGCTGCGTCAACATCGATAAAGCATCTCTCAAGCCAGAATTCACCTCTTCAACTCGCTTAAATTGAGCAGTCTGCAAGGCATGAATAGCCCGAATCTCTGAAGCATAACTCGCGGATTCTTTTGCTAATTTTTCACTAAGCTGTTTATTAGACTCTCGCAACTCTGCGATTTCCCTTTGCATAGAGCCTAGCCTCGTTCGCAATGAAAGGATTTTCGAACGAAACTTTATCTTAAAACCGAAGAAATAAAACACTTTATATTCTCCTTCGTTTCTGCTATCTAAGAATTTATTCATTATTTTTTTTTGTTAATGATGAGTCAATGTCACAGAAAAAAATTGCATTTCATTTTTCTTCAAGAACAGCACGTATTTCACGCAATAGATTTTTAAGCTCCGCCTTTCGAGTTTTAAGATTACGTCGTTTAACGCTACTCGCAAACAGGATTTGTAGCTTAAGCCTATAATAACGGCCTCTGAGATTTTTATAGAAAGAAATGAGAGAATGCCGCTCCACAAGAGTGGCCAGGCGGCTGTTAGGCGGGCTGTTGGGTTGCAGTTTATCTTGAATACGTGCATAGTTGTAACAGGGAAGCGGCACATCCGCAGCGGGTGTTGCCTCGTACGCCCGCATCCACAGAGAGCGATACAGTGAAGCGGAATCTGCCCATGGCGCATGCTCATCCAACCCGGAAAAATCCAGGATGACGGCATCATAAGCCACTTCTTCGCATGAGCAGTAATGCGTTCCGTAGAGCCGATTTGCCATGAGGCAAACCGTCGGGTGACCTGCGGCTCTGGGAATGCCACAATTATAACGCGGGTGCAAAAGAAGCATCTTTTCCGCAGCAAGACGAATCCGATAAAGAGAGAACAGAGAATCATCCGTTGCCGAAGGAACGAGTTCCGGAGCGTCTGATGGAATCTCCCGGAAGCGCTTCAGATTCAGCAACATGGCAGAAGTGCTGATGAGGGTGTCCGCGTCAGGTGCTTTTGCTTCCTGCCAACTTTGCGGACAGTCCTGCACGGCGGCGAGATACACTTCTGAAACGTCCAGTTGATACAGGGAAGCCAAGTCCTTTTGCACCAGGCAGGCCGGAGAGAGCAGAAGCAGTTTATCCACCTGCGGCAAAAGATGCGGCAACCGAGCTCTGAGAGCAGCGGCAAGCGCTAATTCAGCGGTAACGGCAGGCGAGCCGTTCTGTTGAGGAATCGTGCAGACATCCGTATGGATGACAATATCCGTTTGAGGCAAGTCCCTGTTCAACTGCATGAGGCAATCCATCCAGAAGCCTTCCCAGCTCAGAGCAAAGACATGTATTCTATGCTGCGTTTGCGGTGCACTGCTGCGCACAATCGAGCCCAGTAGTGCGAGCGTGGGTGCAGACTCATGAGCCTGCGCGATGATGCCTATTTCAACAGTCGTGGTCTTTTCCCTAGGCTGCAGGGTAATATCCGTAATATGCGCGGTGGTGTGATTAGTAACATCCAGACGCTCTGCGTGCTCTTTGAGATATTGCAGGATTGAGGAATTGCTGCTTCCCTGCAACATTTTACGAGTTACCTCCTTAGCTTGCCGCAACGGATGAATCTTGCAAAATGCATCCAGAATATCCCGCATGAGCTGCAAATGTTGCAGCGCTTGGTCATCTGTAACGGTATGGCGCACCAGCCCCCCGCACAACATACCGCTCATGCGGCTTTCAAATTGCCAGGAAGCGTAGGTGTCTAACCATTCCGTGTAGGGCTGACGCATGAGAAACTCCATTTTCTCGCGATGCGATTTTTCAATCTCCACCAGCTCGCGATGAGTCATGGTCGCCGAGAGCGACCCGGGGTGTTTGCGATAGTAGTAGCATGCCTCATTTTGCAGGGCAAATTGTTCTTTCGGCAGGTTATAGAGCACCATCAGCATGAAGGTGGCATCTTCTCCCAAACGGCTGTCCGCATTTTTTGCCCCACTCCGCTCCACGAGTGATTTGGAAAAAATCCACGACTGGTGCTCCCATGAGCATAAATGGTAAAGAGGTATATCCTCCCGCACTCGCTTGGCTATCGTGCGATTCAATCCGCCCGATTCCAGATGTCCATCATTAAAGATGTAGGCGATGCGCCCCTTAACAGCCTCTTTGTTCTCAGTGACAGCCGTAGTGTAGAGCTTCTCGTAGAAATCTGCGGCCATGAGGTCATCCGCATCAGCAAAAGCGATGTACTCGCCCCTGGCAACACGAATTCCCCAATTGCGACAAGGTCCGGGGCCGGTATTATGCCGGTTGCGAAGACAAACGATGCGTTTATCTTTTTCCGCAGCTTCCAGCACCAAATCAAAGGTACCATCATTGCCGCAATCATCTACAAAGATAAACTCCAAGCTGCGAAGCGTCTGATTCAAAAGGGAATCGAGCAGTTTCTGCAGGTGCTCTCTCCCTCTGAACACCGGGACGATGACACTCACGCTGATGGGTGCCTCTCCCTTACCTATTGTCTCGTATGAATTCTTTGACATCGAACAGACTGAATATAAGAATCGGCGGAATTATTGCAATCCCTGTCGGATATTCCGCAATTGGGTTTTCAACTCCTTTTTCTCTGTATGCACAGCTGCGCGGCGTTTTCCAAAACTCCAGCACAAGGCCGCCTTACACCACCAATATTTTCTACGAAGACGTTTATAGTTCTTAATCTGCTCTCGAGCAGCCGGTAAGTTCCGATATTTTGCTACCTCAAAGTCAAATTCTTTCTTCAGGAGCGAATCGTATTTTTCAATAATCCGCTGTCTGTATTCTCCCTGCAAATTTTGAGGCAGATACTTCAGACAGTGGAGCAACACATCCTCACTCACCATCAGATAGCGAAGGCGATTGGAAAGAGTCTTCTGCATCCCGCGACTATGACTGTCATCCCGCAACACGTACACCCCTATGTCCACTGGTAAATGCCAGATATCATACCGCGCCAGAACGGGAATAAGCATTTGCCAATTTTGCCCCGCCCGTGGATTAACATATATTTCTCTACCGGGCAGGACTTCATCCAATACGGAGGTTCGCAGCATATACGAAAGCGCGGCAAAATACCATTTCCCGGTCACAAAAATACAGTTTTCCAAGGCGTTCGCAACCGGTTGCGGACCATCGCACGGCATTTCATATCGCAGAACCGTTCTCCCGGTTTTAGAAGAAACAACGTCCAAGGTACCACGCACCAGAGCCACCTCGGGATGAGCTTCCATGAACTCAAGCCTTTTTTCAACGGAATCCGGTGTTAGATAATCATCCGAATCCGGCCAGCAAACATACTTACCGGAAACATGCTTGAGAGCGGCATTGAGGGCTGAAGATTGGCCTCCGTTGCGCTGAGAAAAATACTTCACAACATATCCGCATGCCTCCAGTCTGGGGATATACGAGAAGATAACTTCCTCCGTGTTATCCGTAGAGCCGTCATTTACCAGAATAATTTCCAGTTTTTTATATGTTTGCTGTATAAGAGACTCCAGATAGCGCCCTATATGGGGTGCCACGTTATAACATGGTGAGCACAGACTGACAAGCGCAGATGACATGACCTATATGGATTCGGTAACGTTACAGATAAACTTTGAGGCTGCGCATAATCTCGCGAGCTGTCCGCAACAACGTGCGCAGATGCTGACGCTGTTCTTTGTAGCGGCGCCGCTTCTTGCCCCAGGTTATCTTGGAGAGGATTTTTGCACGCCAGTATTTACGTTGTATTTTCTTGTAATTGAGCAAGAGAGAGAGTTCTCTTCTGGTGGGGGCACCGCCGGAGGGGCTGGGATGGCGCGCCAAATCAGCCTGCAAGGCTATCTGCATGCGCTCGGGATTCCGCGGCCCGGTCAGCGCCTGCCGCAACCATTGCATGGAACGCTCCCGCTCAGCCCGGAGGATTGCGTTAACGCTATCCCAATTCGTAGCAGGAAGGGTATCCAGATTCTCGATGGGAGTATACTCCTGCACCATTCGTCCCATTTGGCTGATTAGTTCCAACAAGGACGTGAAACGTGAAAAACCTCTGGCCGGATTAACAATACAGGTAAAGGGGACATTGAAAATAATGGCAAAGCAAACGCCATGGAAAGAATCCGTTACGAAATGCTTGCAATGGCATACGTTATAAAGCCATTCTTCCAGTGTCAAGTCCTCCACCACATCCGGTAAATCCAATGCGGCCCGCTTGCCGGCAAAATCAGCCTGCGCGTCAACCATGTTGACCAACGTTGCCTTTTCTCGCGCACTGATATGGAGAATGGCCGCTCTTTTGGCAGGAGTGGGGTCAAGAATATAGCTGGCTATAAAGTCCCCCTGCGGTTGACGAGCCGCACGTTCAGCAATGGTTTTCCACCGTTCCGGGCTCATCAGGAAAACCGGATCAAGAACAAACTCAGCATCGCGATGATATTGATTCTGCAGGATATCCACACCGCTGCGCTCGCGGGACGATACAGCATCAAAACACTGGAGCCATGCGGCAGCTTTGGTGCGATATTCCAATGGAGCCGTATCTACCTCAGTGCCGAAAGATGGTCCGTATGCCACCCTGCGGTTAAGGCCAAAAACAAAATCCAGGAAATAGGTGAAGCCGAAGCGCCCCATGTATTGGTGCCGCCACACTTGATCGGAACCAATCAAGAAGGTATCTACTCGCTTATTCCAATCCGGAAGATCCTCCGGTCCGAGCAGCGGAGTCTTGGTCAGCCTCTCAGTTGCTATAAAACGCCGGAACACCGTTCCCTCATCTCTCTGGCGTTCCGTAAAAAGCGTAGAGAAATCAAGCAATATGGGGTCCAATCCCAAATCTTCAATGGCCCGATAAAGCCCCAGAGTCGTATACACCGCCCCATAATTGCACGTCATCCACATGCCCAGTATGGCAACATCTTTTCGCGGATAACGCACCCCCTTGGTAAGATGTCGCTCCAGCGTAATGGGCAGCGGGTATTCCGTCAAGTCCGAAATAAAGCGGGCACGCCGATGCGGCTCCTTAATCTTATCCCCGGAAAGGCCCTGATTACACCGTATGGCAAGCTCCTTATTTTCGATTGTTTCTTCATGCAGTGCCAGTTGAGGTTCGGCATCCTGCAATAATCGGCGTCCCTCCTCTGTATGAACAAGGACGAGAGAAACACCCGCATTCCTATCCCAATCCTTGTGTATGCGCTCCATGCCCCAATAATCAGCAAGCGTAATATCCGCACTGTGGGGTTCGCTCCATTTACAGGTGTAACAGGCTTGATTCAAGCAGACATCACTAATGTAGGTACGCATGAAGTCGTCATAAACATTCATGCTCTTCGTCACAAGACCTCCGATATGATATCGTTTCAGAGAATACTGATACCACCCGGTATCCTTTGACCGAAATTCCAATTTTTCAACAGGTGAACCTGCCTGTTTATCATGGTATTCTAAATAGCGATCTAAAAGATGACGACTGGGGACACCATGACAAGCCACATCACAAGTCAACAACAACGGATGCGGCTCACGCAAGAAGCTTAATAATCCCGCAATCTGACAAGGAGTCCCGGCAAAGAGTACGACTTTTCCGCTCTTCAGGAAGTCTCGAACCTGTCGATAGGCATCACCTACATGCGCCTGTGTGTATTTTGAGCCCCGCAATCTGCAGAGTTGCTCTGCTGTCTGCACATGCGTAAACGCAACAGATAAATCGGAACGCTGTTCCACGCCGAATACTACCCCATTGCAACGGATGACAGCTTCAGCCAAAGCAGTAAACACACCACCGCTAGAAGAACTCAGCCGAATCCTGTCATCCTTATGCCATGCCCCGTATGCTATACTCTCGGGCAAGAGAGTATGGCCTCTCAATTCCCGAGCTGAGACAACAGGACAGGAAGAGGTGCATGCACCACACCCCAAACAAGCATCGGTATCAACAGAAGGTGACAAAAAACCCTCCGCATTCCACTTCATCGTTATAGCGCCTACCCTGCAGGTGTTGGCACATGCGCCGCACCCCATACATAAATTGGGTGGAGACAATACTGGAGTTCTCTTCGAAAGCGTTTTCATACCGGGACAATCCTTGCTCTTCAATTCAGTTGATGATAAACGGCCGTCGATTTTGTCTTAGTACGCATTAACGGAATAAAACCAAAAAGAAGCCAAGAGCATTTCGACATTTTCCACTTTTTAATCAGTAGAGGAATACAACCAAACAGAAGATAAGATTGATTGAGTCCATCAGCTTTAATTTTCAAAAATTGGAGGAATCCCAGCAGCCATACACTTGTCACAGAGCTACGCCCTGCCATACAATCACGCTCACTTGGTAATACACGGCGCAAATGCATATTTCCCAAGGGAGAAGAATCGTAATACTTCTGCCACACGGTTCCGTATATTCCTCCATCCATCTGCCATGGTCGAATTCCGTTTGTACCCGCCAAATGCAAAATTACTACATCCTGAGCGATTGCCGGCCACGCCCCGTAACTTGTGCCATAGAAAGAATCGAAATCACTGGCGCTGAAATCAAATTTCCGAATGTTGGGAATCATGGCATTGTAGCGTGGAGGGAGAAGTGTAACTCTTCCATCACATACTTTATTGAGAGGATCCTGATCCGGCAGCTCCCATGATAACGGAGCAGATTGACGCAACTGAATCAACTTAGGTAAAATGTTTTCCTCTCTCATCTGCTTCAAATTCATCAGCAGTACCCCGGAATTAAAATAATACCGGCAACCGACTGATTCATGACGCTGCCCCCTCACTTCACCCTCCATGTCACGAACGGCGGCCACCAAGTTATCCCCCAAAGGAACACTCCACAAAGGTGTCAAATCGTCGAACACGAGAATATCTCCGTCAAGATACAGCAGCTTATCCAAGTTTGGGAACATGCGATACACCCCCCATCGGATATATACATTGAGTGGGAAAAGAGCTGTATGATACAATCCCAATTCTGCAAACTCTGACACAGCCCCTTCGTGTATTAAAACATCAAACCCTTGAGAGTTCAATTTTTCTAACGAATTTCGAAAATGTCGTGACAGACTATCCACAACACAATGCACCACATAAGAGCTCTCCGGACGCTTATTTACCTTCACAGAATTAAGCATTGTGATAGAGGGCACAGCGAATGCATCATCAATGATGACGCATATGTGAAGCGTTTCACTCATGGATATAAGAGGTTATATGCAGTATATTACTTAAAACAGACAGATAATACGACGAGGAAACATCCTTCGTTACCCTCACCTTAACTAAGTGTACTAATTTTTTTTCTAATGTCAAACAGTTTTCTCAGACAAACAGGGCAAATGCGAGTTGTAAAATCAAATGAGACACCGGAAAGCTCCCCAAACAGTCACCATAGGTGCCCAAACTGCCCTAGCCCGGATGGGGGTGCGGGGGAAGGACGGCAATGAGTCCTTCCCCCGTATGCCGCGATGAAACAAAAAAGAGGTGCTTTTCGGTGTTGTAGGTGGCATAATGCCTGTGAAAACTTAACTACAAACAACACTTAACGATGATGAAAAGCACCCAAGAAGAT
>JAZNLU010000032.1:0-1659 GCA_045579245.1 Akkermansia sp. | reverse complement strand
GGGCATCCGCAAGCGCGAAAGGTTCATCCCCCGCAATTGGAAACGCAAGTGGCAGGCCTTGCGCCGTGCCGCCGGGTTCCGCCACTGGGTGCCGGATGTCTGCCGCCACACCTTCGCCACGTATCATGCCGCCATGTTCCGGAATCTGCCGGAGCTGCAGCTGGAGATGGGCCACCGCGATACCTCGCTGCTGCGTTCCCGCTACATGGTACCCGCCATCAGGAAAGACGCGGAGTTGTTCTGGAAAGCCTGTCGGTGAATAATAGTAAGCCCGTCTTCGCCGGAAATTAGTCAATTTCCGTCTACGCCAAGGCGACTCTCCCTCCGAAACTCCGGGGAGTCGCGCAAGGATGCCGCGAGCTTCTGGCAAGGTGCCGGGCAGTCCGGATTACTATGAGCATCGCTCCGGAAATTTATTTGATTATTACCTGAGCGAGTTGTAAAATCAAATGCGACACCGGAAAGCTCCCCAAACAGTCACTAATGGTGCCCAAACTGCCCTAGCCCGTATGCCGCGATGAAACAAAAAAGAGGTGCTTTTCGGTGTTGTAGGAGGCATAATACCTGTGAAACTTAACTACAAACAACACTTAACGATGATGAAAAGCACCCAAGAAGATTGTATTGCTCCCTCTAGAAAAAGCAAGCACATAAATGAATCAGAGCGTCAGCAAATTGAACATTGGAGGCTTAAAGGTGTGTCCGTTGCTGAAATTGCGATGCTTCTGCAGCGTCACCGCTCCACCATATACCGGGAACTTAAAAGAGGAACCGTCATAAACAAAAGAAGCAACTTGTCTGAGTTTTCGGTCTATCGGGCACAACGCGCTCAGGATGACTATACACGCAATAGTGGTGCCGGGGGGCCTTACCTGAAACTTTCGTGGAATTCAAAAGAAGCTAAAAGATTATGTGAGCTTATGACTGTCAATAAATTATCTCCCTACGCAGCTGTTGAGGTGGCACGAAGAGAAAAACTCAACATCAATTTCTCTTCTCGAAGCCTTTACAACTACATTCATCAATATAGCTATCCCATAACATGTGAGCAGCTTCCCATGAAAAACAAAAGAAAAAAGGACAAGAAGTCAAGCTCTGCGAGGCTGGCACACAACAATGTTAAGGGCGATAGTATAGAGAAGCGTCCGCCTGAAATAAACGAGAGGAATGAAGCCGGGCATTGGGAAATGGATCTGGTTGTAGGTGCAAAGGGGGGCAAAAAGGTTCTTCTGGTGCTTACGGAACGCAAAACTCGCTATGAATACATTGTTTTGCTGAAAGATAAGAGTCAGAAAAGCGTTATCCAGGCACTTAACAAGATGGAGCGACAGTATGGAGCAAGGTTGTTCAGAGAAACATTCAAAAGCATCACTTGCGATAATGGTTCCGAATTTCTTGATTTCCAATCCCTGGAGAAGTCGTTATTCAATAAGACCAACAGAACCAAACTTTATTACGCTCATCCATTTTCATCATTTGAACGAGGAAGCAACGAGAATGCAAACCGTTTCATCAGGCGCATATTACCCAAGAAAACAACTTTCGATACGCTTACTCAAAACGATATCAACAGTATGGCCGAATGGATGAACCGTTATCCACGTCGTATCTTCAACGGGCAATCTGCACGCACAAAGGCACGCATCGAAAACCTTCATT
>JAZNLU010000031.1:0-27141 GCA_045579245.1 Akkermansia sp. | reverse complement strand
GGGAGCCGATGAAGCAGCGGCCGCGGTTGGTAAGCATGCTGCCGGTGGTGCGGTGTACATAGGCTTTCACCGAGCCGATATCGGTGATGATGGCATCTTTGGATACAGCAGAGAGAATGTAGCGGGAGAGTTCCTCAAATGCGCCGATGGGGGTAGCCAGGATGATGAGTCCGGCGCCCCTGGCGGCCTCGCGGGCGTCGGTGAAGGTGTGTTGCGTAATGCCGCGTTCGCGCACGAAATCGAGTGGTTGCTGGCGGCGGGCCCAGATGCGGAGCTCGCAACCGGGCAGGTGCTGCTGCACTGCCATGGCAATGGAGCCACCGAGCAGGCCGGGGCCCAGGATGCACACGGATTTAAAGGGCAGACCGGCCATGCATTACGGTACGTAGAAATGGAAATTGGTGCCGCGCACCTTCAGCTCCTTGCCGCTGGGATAGGGCTTACCGTTCTTGTCCACCACGCGGATGGTCTTGCTGGGATCCAGCGGGTTATACACGCGGGTGGGGTCGCCCTCCACGCGGGTTGCCACGGGGATGGGACCTTGATTGGTGATACTCTTGGGATCAGTCGCCAGGCGCTGCGCCATGGAAGTGGGTTTAGCGGCAGCAGCCGGAGCAGACACGTCAGGCTTGGCCACCGTCGGAGTCAGCTTGCCGTTGGCAGCGGATGTGATGGTAGAGGAAGCCGGTGCTGCAGGCGTACCGAGAGCAGGTATTGTCGGTGTCACGGGGGCGGGAATGGCTGCCGCCGGGGCAGCGGATACCGCTCGCGGTGCAGGAATAGGTGCGCCGGGGACATTCGCAGTCGGCATGGGAGCCAGACCGGGCACGGTACTCTCCGCAGGCTGAGCCGGCGGGGTCACCACCCAGGTATCCGGGTAATGACGGTTAGCCACCTCGCCGTACGGCATATCCGGCACCGAGGGAGTATAGTAAACACATGAGCTGAGCAGTACTCCGGCAGAAATCAGAGAAAGGTGAGTAAAAATATTCATTACTTCGGAAACGTGTATAGTATCTGCCTTAAAAGTAATTCTAAACAGAAAAAAAGTCAACAGTAAAACACGCCTTTTGATTGAATATTGCTTGAAATATACGCCAAGGGGGAGTAAAGTTGGGGCATGAGCACGCTTCATTGTCCGAGTTTGTATCAGTATACGCGCCGCGCTACCCGTGAAGTAACTGTAGGCAACGTGGGGCTGGGCGGCAGCAATCCCATCCGCATCCAATCCATGCTCACCAGCGATACGTTGGATACGGCGGGCTGCGTGAAAGAAGCTCTGGCTCTGGCAGATGCCGGCTGCGAAATCATCCGCCTGACAGCTCAGACCAAGGTGTACGCCGCCAATCTGGAGCACATTGCCCGCGAGCTGCGTGCCGCCGGGTGTCAGGTTCCGCTGGTGGCAGATATCCATTTCAAACCGGATGCCGCCATGGAGGCCGCCAAATGGGTGGAAAAAATCCGCGTGAATCCCGGCAACTTTGTGGATAAGAAAAAGTTTGCGGAGCGGGATTATACCGATTCAGAATACGAAGAGGAGCTGGAGAAAATCCGTAAGGCTTTCACCCCGCTGGTTCTTTTCTGCAAGGAGCACGGGCGAGCCATGCGCCTGGGTGCTAACCACGGCTCACTCTCAGACCGCATCCTCAACCGCTACGGTGACACCCCGGAGGGCATGGTAGAGAGCGCGCTGGAATTCGCCCGCATTGCCCGCGAGCTGAACTACCACCAGCTGGTATTCTCCATGAAGTCCTCCAATGTGAAAGTGATGATTCAGGCCTACCGCCTGCTGGTGAAGCGGCTGGCAGAATGCGGCAGCGACTGGAACTACCCCATTCATCTGGGCGTAACGGAAGCAGGCGAGGGCGAGGATGCCCGCATCAAGAGTGCCACGGGCATCGGCTCTCTGCTGGCAGACGGCATAGGCGACACCCTGCGCGTCTCTCTCACGGAAGACCCGGTCTATGAGGTGGCACCCGGCTTTGAACTGGCAGCTCCCTACCAACCCGGAGCCATGCCTGCCGCAGCCGACATCCCGGCAGACACCCCCGCAGCCTTTGATCCCTTTGTCTACACCAAGCGTAAGGCGGAGGTCATTACCCGCGGTGGAATCACGCTGGGATGGAATGAGCCCGTGCGCGTGGTATTGCCCGCAGCTGCCTGTCAGGCACTTGACCCGACCCACATGAAAGACTTTATGCCGGAAATCAGCGCAGAAGACTGCGCCGCTGAGGAGATTGACCCTCGCAACCCCGCCGACACAGAAGCCCTGCAGGAAGCCCCCGCCACTCTGGTAACGGTGAAAGACGGAGTGGACATGCCGGTGATGCAGGCGTTCCGCCTGCTGGCGGCGGTCATCCCCACCCGCCACAGCATCCTCTTGAAGGATACGCTCGGCGGTGCAGAAAGCCTCAGCGCCCCCATGGCAGGCGGTGTCAACATCGGTTCCCTGCTCTGCGACGGTATCGGCAATGCCGTTCTCATCCGCCGCGAAACAGACCCGGAAAAAGCCGCCCGACTCGGCTTCAACATCCTTCAGGCGGCGGGCGTACGCCTCAGCAAGACCGAATACGTCTCCTGCCCGTCCTGCGGCCGCACGCATTACAACATCCAGGAAGCCGCCGCACGCATCCGCGAGGCTACCGGCCACCTCAAGGGGGTCAAAATCGCCATCATGGGCTGCATTGTCAACGGCCCCGGCGAGATGAGCGATGCCGACTTCGGCTACGTGGGCGGTGCGCCGAACAAGATTAACCTCTACGTGGGGCACACACCGGTGGTGATGAATATCCCGCAGGAAGAGGCCGTGCAGCACCTGGTGCAGCTCATCAAAGACCACGGCCGCTGGGTTGATCCGGCCTGAGCCCCGCTCATCATCTGAAAAAGATATTGCCCCCTGCAATCCAAACGACTGCAGGGGGCAAATACTTTATCAAATGAGGTTAAGCCTTCCTGTGTTTCAGGAAAAGCTTGTAGCGCAGCAATTCCCACGCCTCCGTCAACATATTGATGGGATTGCGGCGCAGAACATGGCGGCCGATGAGCTTCTCACCCACGCGCGTATCGAGAGGGATAAGGCCCTCTTTTTCTGCTGCTTCGTGAGCATTCACCACGGCTGCTACCTGATTGTAGAAATTGTATTTCGTCACCAGCAGGTGGCGCGCCTCACGGATGGCAGGCAAACGCTTCTCATACTCATTATTTTCTATAGCCTCGCGAATAATACGCAATGCTTCCTCCGGATTGTCCAGCGGAATCGGGATAAAGCTCTCCGGCGGCAGCACTTCACCCAGCTTCGGGTCTCCGGCATAGAAAGTCAGACACAGCCCCAGAATCGGATCCGTTATTTTGTCCGTCCAGTGGTAGGGATAAATGTAATTCTCTACTGCGATGTGATACTTGTAATCATTGAGCGCGGCATATTTCTTATCATCGGGCAACGGTTTCACGCCTCGGCCATACCAATCCAGCTCCGGCAGGTGCTCCGAAATATATTTGGTCAACGTAAAGCGATCATGGTGCGCCGTATGCTTCATCTGCTTGTTGGAACAGACGGTTGAAAGAAGCTTTGTCTTAGGATAATCCGGCTCCGTAAACGGTTCCTCCAAGGGATAATCCGCCATCCAGCGCAGGGAACCGCGTCCCTGATGGTGGTTAGGATGCGGCAACGTGTCCGGCAGATGTGTTGTAATCACATGACCGAACTGGCGGGTAAAGCACTTCGGATAAATCTTGATGGTAGGCGGCTCCTGCGTTATCAGCACCGTATGACTCTTCGGACAGGCCAGAACCTCCGTTTCATTGATAACCGTCCCGGCATCCTTGCGGGTCATATCATCATATACAGCCAGCCAATCGTACTCCGTGCAATCGGGGTCACAGATAAACAGACAGCCGTCCCGTTCAAACTCGTACCGTTTGCCATTAAAGCCACATGCGATGTACTTGATTCTCGTCATTTTATCTGCTCCTGCCTATGATTGTTAAATCTATCAGCTTTTCATCCGTCTGGCAAGCATTTTCAGTCTTTTACCGACAAAACAAAAAAGCCCCTTCCTCTCCGGGGAAAGGAAGGAGCTCATGAGTGATTCACAAAACAGGGATTATTCCTGCGTTTCTTCGGCGGGTGCTTCACCTCCAGCCTCCGCATCGGATTCCGTTTCGGACTCATCCTCATCATCGGGGATGACAAGGGTGATTTCCTGAATGGTCTCCTTATCATTGAGGGTGATGAGCTTCACGCCCTGAGTGGCGCGCCCGGTCTCGCGGACGGTGTTGACCTTCATGCGGACGGACTGACCGCCGTTGGTCATAATCATCAGCTCGTCCTCATCCGTCACCGTGGTGGCAGAGACAACCAGACCGGTCTTATCCGTGCAGTTCATGGTCTTGATACCGATACCGCCGCGGCTCTGCAGGCGGTACTCGGCAAACTTGGTGCGCTTACCCAGACCGTTCTCGGAAACCACCAGCAGTGTTTCCTCATCATTCGGCACCACGGCCAAAGCCACCACGTAGTCACCCTCACGCAGCTTGATACCGCGCACACCGATGGTGTTGCGGCCCTGGGTGCGCATGTCGCTCTCGCTGAAGCGGATACTCATACCGTTGTGGGTCACGATGACCACATCCTGCTCCCCGGTGGTGAGCATGGCGTTGACCAGCGAGTTCCCCTCCTCCAGGTTGATGGCGATGATACCGGCCTTGCGATAGTTCACGAAGTCGTTGAGAGCCGTCTTCTTGACGGTGCCGTCCTTCGTGGCAAAGACCACGTTGCCGGAATCCTCGGCAAAGGTGATATCCTTGCCGTCCTCGCTCACGCGGCGCTCCAGACGCAGAATAGCGGCAATGCGCTCCTCTGCCTGCAGGTCCAGCAGGTTCTTGATGGAGCGTCCCTGGGCACTGCGGGCCGCCTCGTCAATCTCATACACGCGCTCCACGTACACACGACCGGTGTTGGTGAAGAACATGATATAGTCATGATTCTGCGCGGCAAACAGGTGCTCCACGTAGTCGTTGGCATCCTTCTTGCTCTTGGTGGTGGCAGCCTTGATTCCCTTGCCGCCGCGGGCCTGCAGGCGGTATTCATCCGAATTGGTGCGCTTGATGTACCCGCTGTGGGTGATGGTCACAATCATGGAATCATTGGGGATGAGGTCCTCAATGGCCATATCACCCTCAAACGGGATGATGTGGGTCATGCGCGGCGTGGCGTACTTCTCCTTGATGGTGCGCAGTTCATCTTTCACAATACCGAGCACACGGGCCTCATTGGCCAAAATGTCCAGATAATCTTCAATCTGCTCCAGCAGCTTCTTGTACTCATCGGAAATCTTGTCGTTTTCCAGAGCGGTAAGCTGGTAGAGGCGCAGTTCCAGAATAGCGTTCACCTGACGCTCCGTGAACACGTAGTCATCCCCCTGCACGGAAGGCTGACTGCGGATGAGAATGCCCAGCCCCTTGGCCAGAGCCACCGGGAAGCGGAACGCCATCAGGCGGTTGCGGGCATCTTCACGGTTCTTCGAATCGCGGATGATGCGGATGAACTCATCCAGATTAGCCAGAGCAATCAGGTAGGCTTCCAGCACCTCTGCGCGGTCCTCCGCCTTGCGCAGCAGGTACTTGGTGCGGCGCACAATCACCTCTCGGCGGTGCTCCACGTAGAAATTGATGGCATCCTTCATGGTCAGCACCTTCGGGCGCCCCTCATGAATGGCCAGCATATTCACGGCAAAGGAGGTGTCCAGACTGGTGAGCTTGTAAAGCTGGTTGATGACCACCTGCGGGCGGGCATCGCGCTTCAGCTCAATCTCAATGTAGTCTGTCAGGTCACGCATGCCGGCAATATCGGTAATCACCTTGTCACGCACCAGCTCTGCGATACGCTCCTGAAGCACGGCGCGGTTCACGCCGTAGGGGACATCCGATATATGCAGGAACTCACGCCCGTTCTCGTTGGTCACCACCTCAATCTTGCCGCGCATGCGGACGCTGCCGCGCCCGGTGCGGAAGTAGCTGTCAATGCCCTTGTAACCCAGCACGTAGCCCCCGGTGGGGAAGTCCGGCCCCTTGATATAGGCACGCAGCTGCTCAGCGGTGATGAGGGGATTGTCGATATAGGCGCAGACACCGTCCACCACCTCACCGAGGTTGTGCGGAGCCATGTTGGTGGCCATACCCACGGCAATACCCTGCCCGCCGTTTACCAGCAGGTTCGGGAAAGCGGAGGGGAACACCACGGGCTCCGTGGTACTGTTATCATAGTTCGGCTGGAAATCCACCGTGTCCTTATCCAAATCGTCCATCAGGGAAAGGCCCAGATAACTCAGCTTGGCCTCCGTGTATCGGTAAGCAGCGGGCGGGTCACCTTCCGGGGAACCGAAATTACCCTGCCCCAGCACCAGTACATCGCGCATGTACCAGGGCTGCGCCATGTTCACCAGCGTGCCGTAGGCGGAAGCATCACCGTGCGGGTGGTATTTACCGATAGTGTCACCCACGATACGACCGCACTTGACCGTACCCTTGGAAGGCACCAGCCCCAGCTCATGCATGGCATAAAGCACACGGCGCTGGGAGGGTTTGAGACCGTCACGCGCATCCGGCAGGGCGCGGGAGATAATGACCGACATGGAGTAGTCCAGGAAGCTGCGGGAGACCTCCTCTGCCACGTCTACCGGGCGAATTCTTGTTTCACTCATAATTCAGGAAAAAGGGTTAGGGATTAAACATCGAGGTTACGGACGTTGAGGGCGTTGTCCTCAATGAAACGGCGGCGGGGTTCCACCAGATCCCCCATGAGGATGGTGAACATCTTATCAGCCTGCACGGCGTTGTCATCATCCAGACGCACGCGCAACAGCTCGCGCTTCTCCGGATCCATGGTCGTATCATACAGGTCCTTGGCGTTCATTTCACCCAGACCTTTGAATCGGGTGATGCTCACGCTGCGCCCGCCGATTTCCAGCACCTTAGTCAGAATATCCGGCACGTAGTTGATGGCAGTCACCACGTTACGGGAATTTTCCACCAGTTCGAAGACCGGGGCATCATCGCTCAGCAACTGATCAGTGGCAATACCCAGCTCCTCCAAGCGCGTCAACACGCGGGTGATGGCCTTGGCCTCATGCAGCTCGTGCAGTAGGGCACGGCGGCTGGGGCCTTCACGCACCGGCAGCGGGTTGGCAGCCAGCTCCTCCTCGCTCGGCTCACCGAAGAGGAAGAGGTCACGGTTCTCATCAGAGAACGCCGTCAGGCTCTCCATATCGGCAAAATACTGAACCTCTTCATCATTGCCGCAGCGAATCTTGACCAGATACTGCGGGAAATTGCCCGTGGCGGCACGGTGACGCAGCAAATCACGGAAATCACCTCCGTGACTGGCCACACTGCCCTCATATTTCTGCAGGGAGATAAGCGTCTCCAGAATGCCCATGAGCGTATCGGCATCAAAAGTCCGGCTGCCGTCCGGCGTGCGGAGGGTCACATCCCCGGCACCCAGCGAGATAAGCTTGCGGTTCAGGGAAACCTCATCCTGCACATACTGCTCCACCTTGCGGTGAATGACGCGGTAGAGCGGCGGCTGGGCAATGTAGAGATAGCCCGCACGCACCAGCTGCGGCATGTGGCGGCAGAAGAGTGTGAGCAGCAGCGTGCAGATATGCGCACCGTCCACGTCGGCATCAGCCATCAGAATAATCTTGTGGTAGCGCACCTTCGACAGGTCAAAAGAGCCCTCCCCTTCCCCATCGCCGATACCGGCACCAATGGCAGTAATGATGTTCTGAATGGTCTCACTGCCCAGCGCACGATCCAGGCGGGCTTTCTCCACGTTGAGAATCTTACCGCGCAGCGGCAGAATAGCCTGCGTACGGCGGTCACGAGCCGTCTTGGCGGAACCGCCTGCAGAGTCACCCTCCACAATGAAGAGCTCACACTTCTGCGGGTCACGGTTGGAGCAGTCCGCCAGCTTACCGGGCAGACCGCCGCCCACCGTCATGGCGCTCTTGCGCACGCTCTCGCGGGCCTTGCGGGCAGCCTCACGGGCGCGGGAGGCGATGAGGCAGCGGTCGATGATGACCTTGGCCACGGCGGGGTTCTCCTCAAAGTATTCCTTGAGCTCCTCATACACCACGCTGCTGACAACGCCTTCAATCTCCGTGTTCACCAGCTTGTCCTTGGTCTGAGAGGAGAAACGCGGGTTGGGCATCTTCACGGAGATGACCGCCACGAGGCCCTCACGCACGTCATCGCCGTTCAGGCTGGGGTCTTTATCCTTGAGCAAGTTGTTGCTCTTGGCATAGTTATTGATGGCGCGGGTGAGCGAGCTGCGGAAACCGGAGAGGTGCGTACCGCCGTCCGCGTTGAAGATGGAGTTGGCGTAGCACTGTATCTGGTAGCGGTCGCTGTCGTTGTACTGCATCACCACGTCCACGATGACATCATCCTCCATGGTCTTGCCGTCGTACTCCACCTCAATGTGGCGCACACCGCTCATGACAATGGGCTCAGCGGTAATGAGGGTCTTATTCTCGCCCAGCTGCTTCACGAACTCCTTGATACCGTCCTTGTAGTAGAAGGTCTCCGTGCGCTCCTGACCGCTGCGCTCATCTGTCAGTTCGATGACGAGGCCGGGATTCAGGAAAGCGAGCTCGCGCAGACGTCGAGCCAGCAGGTCAAACTTGAACTCCGTGGTATCCGTAAAGATGGTCGGATCCGGCAGGAAGGTGATGGCCGTACCTGTCTGGGATTCCGGGCAGGAGCCGGTCACATGCAGCTTCTCCACGGTCTTGCCGCGCTCAAAGGTGATGACATGGCGTTTACCGTCGCGACGCACCTCTGCCTTGAAGAAATCGGAAAGCGCATTCACACACTTGGCACCCACACCGTGCAGACCGCCGGAGTACTTATAGGCACCCTGCCCGAACTTACCGCCCGCATGCAGATTGGTCAGTACCAGCTCCACGGCGGGAATGCCGAACTTGGGGTGCATATCCACCGGAATACCGCGTCCGTTGTCAATCACGGAAATGGTACCGCCCTCGTGAATCTGGATGATGATTTTGCTGCAATATCCGGCCAGATGCTCGTCGATGGAGTTATCCAGCACCTCAAACACGCAATGATGCAAACCACGTTCATCCGGGTCACCAATGTACATACCCGGACGCTTACGCACGGCTTCCAGACCCTCCAGCTTATCAATCTGGGCGGCGCCGTACTCCTGCTGAGCCCCGGTCGAAAGCTTTTCAGCATCCTCCGGGGGCGTTGTGTTATCACTCATAAGTGCCGCCTATTATACGCGCATACGCGCGCGCCTCAATATTTAAGTATGTCATCAGTGCACCCCGGGAATTTATCGATGATGAAAATTATCTCGACTCCACAGGAAGAATATAGTAGACTGCGGGTTAAACAATTCTCTCCGGATGAAAAAGACTCTCATCACACTACTGACCATGGCCGGCATTGCCATAGCCGGCAACTCGGCGGATTTCGAACAGGAATTGACGCGAAAAGTGCAACAAAGTGGCTATGAAACAGACTACCCGTACACCGTCTCCCTCATCCTTTCCCATGTACCGGAGAACGGTGATGCCCTCCGGCTGGGTGACGAATATTATCTGGTGAATCAATGGCACCGGCACTGGGGCTTCAACCGCACCGCCGACAACGAAATCACCGACAGCAAAAACTACACCCACGAAGTCAACAACAACAGCCACACCTATACTTCCCAACCGGGAAGCATCCCGGTGTTCTGGGTAAAGAATGATGAGGGCAGAGCCTCCGGCAAGCGCCTTGCCGGCAATCAGGTGTATATCACCATCACCGGCAACGGAACGGATACTACCATCACCATCGACTATGAGCTCTGTCCGATAACAGATACACTCGTCCTGAAAAACACCGTACTGAACCCGGCACAATTCCGAGTCAACGACAAAGCGGAAATCGTGCGGCACACCATCGAGATTGAGAAGCCGGAAGCCAATTATACCACACCGATAGGTCTGCTCATCGGCACGCTGGGTATCTGCGGACTGATTGTCGCCGGCCAGCGCTCCCGCCGCAAAAAAGCAGACTGATACAGCGGCAGCATCCGTACAACCTTTCAATAAAGACACCGCATCAACGGTGTCTTTTTCTGAATACGCCGGAATCGACATCAGCCATTGCGTGTACAAACATAAAAAACACTTGCCAAATGAAGCGAGATGATATAACCTCTTAGCTCTCTTCACTCCACCAGAACATACATGAAACACGTTCATTTCCTCGGAATATGCGGTACTGCAATGGGGGCTGTTGCCTCTGCCATGGCTCGCAAAGGCTTTGTGGTCACCGGCACCGATGCCAACGTCTACCCGCCCATGTCCACCTTTCTGGAGAGTGAGGGTATTCAGATTTTCCAGGGCTACAAGCCCTCCAACATTCCGGATGATGCGGAGCTCATCGTCATCGGCAATGCCATGAGCCGCGGCAATATCGAGGTGGAAGCCGTACTGAACCGCCGCCTGCGCTACATGAGCCTGCCGGAAACCATGAAGGAGTTCTTCCTCTGGGGACGGCGCAACTTTGTGGTCACCGGCACCCATGGCAAAACCACCACCACCTCCATGCTGGCCTGGATGATGGAGGCCAACGGTCTGAACCCCAGCTTCATGATTGGTGGTATCGCCCGCAATCTGGGACGCGGAGGCCGTTTCACCGATTCCGATTTCTGCGTGTTGGAAGGAGATGAATACGACACCTCGTTCTTCGACAAGCGCTCCAAGTTCCTGCACTACCTGCCGGAGGTGGTCATCATCAACAACATTGAGATGGACCATGCCGACATCTACGCCAATGTGGATGAAATCAAGCTTTCCTTTGAGCGCTTACTGCGCGTGGTTCCCTCCAACGGGCTGGTCTTCATCAATGCCGATTGTCCGAACTGCACCGCCGTGCGCGAATTTGCCGCCCGGGAGCTGCGCACCGTCCGCATCGTCAGCGTGGGCATGAGCGACAACGCCGATGTGCGTATCGGCAACATCTCCCACCGCACAGACGGCTCCTCTTTCACCCTGACCACGGCGGAAGATGCCCCCTACGCGCTCAACGGCACCACGCTCAATGTGCCCATGATTGGTGATTTCAATATCCGCAATGCCGCCATGGCCGCCTGTGCCGCCCGTATCGCCGGGCTGAACGCTGAGCAGATAAGTGACGCGCTCAACTCCTTTGAGGGCGTAGCGCGCCGTCAGGAGGTGCGTGGCACGGTCAACAGTGTCACGGTGGTGGATGACTTTGCTCACCACCCCACCGCCATTTCTCAGGCCATTGCAGGGCTGCGTCAGCGCTTCCCCAAGAGCCGTCTCTGGGTACTCTTTGAACCGCGCAGCAACACCACCATCCGCAACCTCTTCCAGCATGAGCTGGCAGCCTCCCTCGCAGAAGCGGACTTCGCCGTGGTGGCCCGCGTGGAAAACCACAAGAAGCTCAAGCCGGAGGAGCAGCTGGACGAACAGCTGCTCTGCGAGGAAATCACCAAAGCCGGAACGGAATGCCACCTGGGCGAATCCGTGGATGAGATTGTCGCGCACGTAGTCACCCACGTACACCCGGGTGATGTGCTGCTGGTGATGAGCAACGGCGGCTTCGGCGGCATCCACAACAAGTTGCTCGCCGGGCTCGTTCAGTAAAAAAAGAGCATTCCCGCTTTCAAACTCCTGATTGCCGCCGCATCAGGAGTTTTTCATTTTCTTCAGCTCCTCAATAGCGGCAAGCACGCGCTCATTCGTACTCTTCATCCGCCACAGCATGAAAAAGATCAGTATGCTGATAATGCTCAGGTAAATCACCACACCCCAGCAAAGCATCCGCACGGAATCCAATACAGATGCAATTTTCTCATGATTGACAATCCGCTCAGTAATGATGTTGGCCAACTCGCGGGCGTATTCCTTGCCCTCATCCTTGTAGCGGTTCAGGTAATCCCGCAGCGTCAGCTCCGTTGTTTCCTTCAGCACGGCACCAAGCTGCTTTGCCAGATAGCCGGGCTCCGTCATCCCCTGCACCAGCACGCCGACTGACTTACCAAGCTTTTCCATCGTGTTGGGCTCCTGCGCCTCCGCACCGGAAACCTGCTGTGCCGGCAATGCGTCGGCTTGCTGAGCCTGCTTCTTCTCCGCACGCTGCTTCATTACCGCCGACCCGAAATCCAGCAAACCACCCACAATCCGCTCCGCACGGGACGCCTCATCCGCCTGCGCACACACCACCGCAGGCAGCACCGCTATCATCAACAGGGTAATCAACAATTTCTTCATGAGTGCATGCTAGCACACTCATTTTATCTTTGCAAGTAAATCCTGATTTTTAGTCATTTGCCCCATTTTTCATCATTTTTTACAAAAAATACAGAAAAAAGCTTGACTCTCGCGCACGTTCTGCTATACTTTGCGCACCGCAACGCAATGCGGTTCCTGAATAAGGAAACGCGCCTGTAGCTCAATTGGATAGAGCATCTGACTACGGATCAGAAGGTTTGGGGTTCGAATCCCTACGGGCGTGCTCCTCACACACAAGGCTTAATGCAAAAAATGCCGGATTTCTTCAACGAAACCGGCTTTTTTGTACACTAAACCCGTGTGAGAGAACACAAAACATGGGGGCGTCCCGGTTTCGACTGAACATTCGAGACGTCGGCTGCATGTGGAGGTTGATCGGCTGGCCTCCTTAAAAGCCGCTCAAAAGATTAAGTGCCTATTCTGACAACGAATACGCCATGGCTGCGTAACATACGCGCCGGATCCGATTCCTGATGCCTGCTGGGGATGACGATCTTAGCTTAGCAGGCAGGTGCCGTGCGGGGGAACCGCGCACGGCATGACATCCACAGGTTCCTGGCTTGTGTGGAAGGCTGACGCGGAGCGGACCACCGGCGAGATGCAGCAATCCGCGTCTGAACATGGAGATGCTTGCGTCAACAGTGTCCAGGACAGGGGTTCAATTCCCCTCGCCTCCAGCAACGGAATACCGCAAAACACCGCGTAAAGTCAACACTTTACGCGGTGTTCTATTGACAGCTCCCCTATGAATAGGGGAAAACAAAAAACGAGCAGCCCCCGGCACAAATGCTGCCATAGACAGCTATTAATCAGAAAATCTCACTTTTTTGTTGCGGATTTACTTCCAGGAAGTATTATCCTAGATAGAGACAGCTCATGAACGCCATCAGAAAAATATCGAAAATCATGATGAAACAGAATCCCATATCCTCCCGGTTCAGTAATATGTTCACGCTGGATTGCCGCGATAAATTGACGCTGGAGGATGGTTCCGCCTGCATCTTTATGAAAAACAGAGCGTTTGCTCACCTTCCTCGTTTCGATTTGTATGCCCCTTCCGGCGCATTGCTGGTAAAATGCCGAATCATTGGAAAACTGTTTCGCTATTTGAGCTTCACCGATGCCGGAGGCCGGGAACTGGCTACCATACGATTCAAATGGTCACTGCCGATTCTTCATTTACCGGATGGTTCAAAAACGGAGTTACACTTTTTCCGGCATCAGGGCACAGATTTTTGTTCGGATGCAGAGGTAGAACTGTTAGGCTCAACTCTATGCTGTACAGATGGTGTTTTCTCAATGCATGAAGATCACGAACCGGAACAACAAGGGCTGTTAAAGGCTGTTCTTTGTTTCTGCTCACAGTATCCAAAGGCGCGGGAAATAGAGGTGAAAAGAGCGTTTCTCCTTGCTCTGGCTTGTAACACAGCATTAGGCGTGGCAGCTTGGTGTCGAGTCTCCATCCTTTTCTAGAATATGAAAACCTCAATGATGCCTACCATCCCCGGAATCTTCGCCACAACAGCCCTCTGCCTCACGGCGTTGGGACTTAGCTCGTGCTACACCAATATACACCAACATGTCTGGCAAAAAGCCAAGGTAGCAAAGGGCGGTGAATGGCTGGACAATCAAAATAACATTGAGTTGCTCAGTGATGGCAAACACATATACGCCAAGGGCAATCAAGGCAACATGCGCGGCTGCTGCAAAGGGGCTGTCGTTGTGTCTCCCTGTGCGGGAGTTTATGCTATTTACGAATCCTGCACGCAAAATGCGCCGGACGCAGAGACAACACCTGAATCTACCACACCATCCCAAAGCGCTCCTTCTACATGACCCCCCGTTCTCTTTTCTCCGGAATCCGAACCATCGCCACCCCGGTTCTTGCGGCAGGGCTGATGACAGGTTATACTTCTTGTAATGCATGCAGCTGGCTGATAGTACAATGCCGGCAAAAGGCATCATACGTCAGTTACTCCCTGACGGTACCGGAAATTGCCGCCTTGCGATTTGTGGATAAACAAGGTAATGTTATCCTGGAACCCGCTATGAATCGCCCGGAAATTAAGGAATTTGCAGACGACTTACGGTACTTGGTAAAAATTGCCGATTCTGTGGAATACGCCGGCGGAAAGCTGCATCTGCGCGAAGAAGAGACTATTGCTCTGTATGTAGACCTTGTTGATACGGAAGGCACCGCTTTCCGGCGTTTTCCGTTGGAAAAGGAATCCGACGATGTTAACATCCTTTATTACCTGCCCCCGGGGAAGTTCAGGGGGCTTGGGATTCCGCTTGAAATCGGTTTGAGCGAAAGTGAAATAACGTTGTTGCGTCCATATTTTGCCCGATAACATATATGACCATGCCCTCCATCCCCCAAATCCTGACCACCACAGCCCTGTGCCTTGCGGCGGTGGGGGTGAATGGCTGCCAGAAAATAATGCAGGTAGACATCTCTTTAAGCTCGGCAGGCGCTCCGCTCTCATTCACTTGTTGCAGTGTGGAAAGAGGATATTCACATATTAAGCGTCTTTTTGATGTCACAGGAGTTGGGGCCTACCTATACAGAAACGCCTTACCGGCTGGTTGGAGCAGGTACATTGAAAGCCCCCATTAAGAAAGAAGCTCCGGCAGAAGTCAATATCTATGTAGATCCGCAATATTACCCCATTGATACGCATGTATCCTGGGTAACAGAAGCGGGCGCCAGATTCTCCCGGTCGCTAACCTTGAATCACGAAGATTTTCCTGCTGAAATATTGACCGGGTCGGACGTGTCCATCCCAACTTACTTCTACAATTTTCGGCTCCATATAAATGGTGAACTACAAATTAAAAAGGTCTACTGCGACTCAAGAACAAGGGTTGATTATTCTCACTCCATGATGCCCTCTGAACCTCAGCCGGACAATTAAAGTTAAACTTGTTGCAAGACATGGAAGCCCCAAGACAGGGCAAGAATGAGCCCCGCCTCCCGTCCATCGCTTGCAGCCAGCCTCGGCGTACAAGAGCCCAATAGGGCTGCGCGAAGACGACCCCGTCTCAGCGCAGCCTTGGCAAATACGGAGTGTCTTTTTATCCCCCTGCAAGCGATGTTTCATTTTAGGTTGCCACTCGCAGAAAAAAAATGCGTCTTAAACTACTGATTATGGGTATCCTCTCTGTTCAAAACATCTTTGCTTGCCGCAGAGTCACCATCTACTCACAATCGCCTGCTTGTCACGAAAAGCGACGGCAGTTTTAATAGTCTGAGTATTTACTGTTTGACGTAAGCCGTGGTACGGGATGCTCCGATTTTGCGAATTTCACCGTTATCGAGCATCTGTTTCAAGGTGCGTTCGATGAGGGAAATACTGATATCAGGGCAAGCTGCCATGATGTCAGCTTTGCGGATTTTACCCGATTTTTGTTCAAACATCATTCTGATGCGTTCCATCTTATTAAGTTTTGCTGAGGTAACATGCTCCACCCGACGCTCAAACTCTCGATAAGCTTTGAGGATAATACCCAGCTGATATTGTAGGAATGGGAGATAGTTATTATTCCCCGCATCCCAGCCGGTGCTGCTCTCTTGCAGTGTTTCGTAATAGGTCTGCTTGTTTTCTTCAATCAATTTCTCCAGGCTGATATATTTGCCCACAATATAGTCATGCTGATAAAGCAACATGAGCGTGAGCAGGCGGCTCATACGGCCATTGCCGTCATTAAAGGGATGAATGCAAAGGAAATCGAAAATGAACAGCACCATCAGCATGAGGGGATCATAGTGCTCCTGAGCTACGGCTTCATTGTACGCCTCACAAAGTGCGCGCATGGCTTTCGGAGTTTCAAATGCCGGGGGAGGCGTGAAGCGAGTGCGCTTATTGCCGACAACGTCTGTTTCAGCTATCAGATTATCGGCACTTTTCCAATGTCCGCCCATGCCGGATGGATGGTAGGAATACAAATCCCGGTGGAGCTGCAGAATGGTGTTCGGCTTCACGGGAATATACTCATAATTTTCATGGATAGTCCGCAGCACATCCCTATAACCGACTATCTCCCTCTCGTTGCGGTTACCCGGCTCCACCTTTTGCATGACAAGCTCACGTAATCGTGCATCTGACGTGTAGATTCCCTCAATCCTGTTGGACGCATCCGTACTTTGAATCTCGGCTATTTTCAGCAGACTCTGCAGAACATCTCTTCTTGCCGTGATAAACAGCGCCTGTTTGCCCCGGTATTCATGTATAGCCGACAGCAGATTGCTTATTTCCGGCGTAAGTAAAGGCCCGGGTAAATTCAAATAATCGAATGTTCTCATGACTGATTGCTGTTTCTCTGCCCACTTTCAAGACAAAAGTGAGCAGAAAATCCGGTGGTGGCATCGCAATATCGCGCGAACGGGTTTCGCAATCAATGGCTTTATCAACCACTATCCGAATTTTATCGTGAGAACGCGCTCCGAGAAAATTGTCATCATCGGGACCAAGGGCTCCACTTCGAGCAAATCCTCGGCTTTTGCGCTTTCCCGCACTGACAGCTTGCAGAACCTCCCGGATTCTGGTACCATGACACCGTAACAAATGACCATCTTCCAAATGCTATGAATCTGAAACCTTTTATCTCAACAGCTTGTTGTATGCTCTCACTTTTTTCTGCAAATGCGGAGGAGATAGTTTATCCCGGCAATCCGGATCACCCGGGCTACGGAAATATGATTTACTTTGAGTATGACAGTGTTCTGATTCGTCTCATCCGGCAAATGGATGGTAGCGCGGCTTCCCGCCAGGCAGTCATTACTCGTATCAATGAGCATCCCGAGGAAGTGAATGACTGGTGGAATCATGATGGCTGGAGTGGCACGCCTCTGACGGAAGCCATGCAGAGAAAAGACAAGGAAATCGTGTCTTTGCTTCTCGCTAACGGGGCAATTCCTTTCCCGCCGCCCGGTGGCTCCTTCTGGAAGAACAGAGCTGAGGGCAACCCGGAATATGCTGAGATACTTTCCATTATTTTGGAAGCTCAGAAAAAATACCCCGTCTACACGAGTATTCTGTACTCTGATGTGTATCGTAAGCGACACAGCCGGAAGTAACGTAACCTTAGAACTGCCCAAATAACGCACAAAAAAGTCATCGGCAACAACAATGCAGGAAACGCGCGACAAAATGCACTCCACGCTTGAACAGAGGGGCGAGAATTGATATAACGCCCTGCAACAGATACACGCTTAACAAATTATGGACGCATTGATAGTACGGGAGTGGAATGGGGGAATTCTTGACTCTTATGAGTCTTTTCACGGAACTATCATCGCCAAAGACAATCAGAAAATTGCCACCGTTGAGTACAAATCCTCCCCCGAAGGATGTAAATTATCCACACGTATTGATAAAGACTCAATAGAACTGAGTTCTTCCAATAGACATTTGACCGGTAGCACCGGAAAAATTCTGGTTAATGGTGAAGAATTTGGTCACTATGACTACAGATCCTTGCTGCACGCGTTATCGTTATTCGACAAAGCCGGAAGAGCTATCGTTCAAGTAGAAGACGATTCCATGGATAGGCGTTTCTTATGGGCTTATCGTCAAGGCGCGACATGGGAAGAGTCTAAAGAATACGCCAGACCGGAATATGCCTTATTGGTGGGTGTAAATTATGCATTGGCTTCAGTTGTAAAACCTTTATACGAAAATCGGTATAACATGAAAGAATCAAAGTATTCAATAATGAATGACTCCGATGAATACATCTTTCAACAAAAAAGTCGAGAAGAACAGCTGTGTATTTTAATCTGTGCCTGTTGGTGGCTGTGTGATTCCAGACACCCGGCCAAGTCGCTTCAAAAAGATGGGTGGATAAACGCTAATCGGGTTTCCATACCTTCGTATGAGATTATAGATAATCGCTTGATTATAACACCTCTCACCCTGACCGCTCGGAACCGGTGGAAAGAGTTTTGGGCTACTCACCCTGTATTAATGTGGGCTTGGTTGGTTTGCTCGTTCGTGATATCGTTCATTGTCTTACCTGCTTATCAAGGAACCTTCAATGCAGATAACATTGCTTTCCTTGTCTATTCATCCATCATTCCCACGATTTGGATTCTTGTTTGCTTCCTGTTAAACAAAGGAGCGGTTAAAAGGCTCTACAACATAGAAGATAGGCTTAATCGCAAGTCTGTTTAAGCATCCATCGCTTGCAGCCAGTCTCGGCGTAGAAAGCAGCTCGTTAGAGCTGACTCGAAGCCGGAAGCATACATAATCAACAGATTGTAGATTTGAGGCTTATTTAGTGACCTTAAAAGGCGTTTGAGCTTAGAAAAGGGGGCTTCCGGCCTCGTCCTCAGGCAGCGCTCTACGCCGTGACAAGTATGCTTTTGGCTTTTTGGAGTCATTTTGCGCCCGGATGAGCGATGACGGGGCTTGCAAGCGCGCAATGCCTAAGCAGGCGTAAGTATTGAAAAAAACAAGAACAAAAGAAGTTCTTTTACCATTCGGGAGGGAGATGACCTTCTGGTTTTTGCTCCTGAAAATCAGCCGACTAAAACAGGAAATGAACCAATAAAAAGAAAACAGAAAGACAAAAAAGTCAACATGAATTACGATTTGCGAAGGACCGAATTTCCAGGGAACAAGCCATGAGATACCAAGCGCCCCCCGGGACGTGGGAAGAGTTGCTCATCATCCTGTAGAGAAGCCTTTCCTGAGTTTTCTATCTCTTCTCCGCTCAATCAGACAGGGTAAACACTTCTGCGCTGCTGTCCACGCACTTTTCTCACGCGGCAGAGATGTTCAGCCCTGTCGATTTTCAAAATCCGTATAGGAGAAGCGGCGCACAATCTCAATGCGTCCATCCTGCCGCAGCATGGCGATGTCGGGATGAGGAACGCCGTTGAAATGGGTTGTCTTGACGATGGTGTAGTGGGTCATATCATCCAGCACCAGCTCAGTACCCACCTGCAGCGGGGTATCAAACGAATAATCACCGATGACATCTCCCGCCAGACAGGTAGGAGCACCCAGTCGGTATGTATGCGGCTTTTCGCCGGAATCTCCGGCAGCGCTGTACCTTTCTCCCGGCAGGCTGACCGCCGGAGCACCGCTCCCCTGCTCCGCTACGGCGTATATTTCCGGGCGGTATGGCATTTCCAGCACATCCGGCATGTGGGCACTGGCACTCACATCCAGAATAGCATGTTGATAGCCCAGTGAGTCAAACACATCCAACACACGGGCACGCAGCACTCCGGTGTGGATAAACCACGCTTCACCGGGTTCCAGATACACTTCTACGTGATACAGTTCGCGGATTTCCCGCAGGAGAGCCACCAGAGCCGCGCGGTCATAATCCGGCTTGGTTATCCAGTGTCCCCCGCCGAGATTCAGATATCTGATTTTCGGAGAGGCAAGCAGTGTTCCGAACTGCTTCTCAAAGGCGCGGAAGGTATCGATAAGCTCCTGAACTCCCTGCTCACAGAGCGTGTGAATATGTAAGCCGGATATGCCGGATAAATCCGCGCCCTCCAGCTGCTCAGCGGGGATGCCGAGTCGGGAGCCGGGTACACAGGGGTCATACAGGGGCGTATGTCCCGTAGAATAACAGGGATTGATACGCAGCCCCAGCTGCAACTCACCGCTCCGCACCCGCGGATGCTCCGCGCACAGAGACCGAAAACGCTGCCACTGAGGCACGCTGTTAAAATCAATATGGTGGGCAAAAGTCAGCAGTTCCTCCAACTCCTCCTCACGGTAGGCGGGAGAGTAAACAGCCACATGTCCCCCCATGTGCCGCCGGGCCAACCGCGCTTCATACAAACCGGACGCGCAGCACCCGGCGGCATACGGTCGCAGCGTATCAAAGCAGGATGTTGTAGAACAGGCCTTGAGCGCCACCAGCAGGTGTGCCCCGGAAGCCGCCGCCACTTCTCCCAGCATGCGGGCGTTACGCTCCAGAGCGTTTTCCGAAATCAGGAAAGCAGCCACGGATACGGGTACTTGCTGTTAGCGGTTACGGCGGTTGCGGCGGCGATTAGTACGCGGCTTCTGCGGCGCGGGCTTAGGAGCCTCTGCTTCCTGAGCCACCACCGGTGCCGGAGCTACCTCAGGTGTTGCCTCGGGAACAGGCGCTATGGGAGTCTCCGTCACGGGTGCCTCCTGAGGTTTGGCGGCAGCTTCCGCCTCTGCCTGCTTGCGCTGTTCCTCCTTGAGCTTGGCTTCCACCTGCAGCAGCGGGCGTATCAGCGATTCATTCAAACGCTTCGCCTCTGCCCGCACGCCGATGGGGTGATTCCCCAGGGCAATCTTCTTGCTGAGATCCCCCGCCTGGAACCATGACACATATGCGCCTTTCATGTTACCAAGAGAGTTTTCCAAGTCTGCGGATGCAATCAACAGCTTAATGTAGGAAATAGCCATGGAGGGAGTCACCACACGCAGTGCCGGCACCATCTCCAAGCCCTTTTTATAAGTCTCCCGCGCCTCTTCGGAGTCCCCCTGCACATTCTGGCAGTCCCCCAGACAACGGTAAGAATCCATGACGGCAGATGCAGCCAGCGCCACCTCCGGCGGCACATTATTTTCCTCCAGCGGCTTCGTCTCATCAGGATGCAGCTCCTTAAATACGGACAAATCCAGCTCCAGAGATTTACGGAAATGCGCCAGAGCCTCCGCAGACTTTCCTTGGTAGAGAAGGCAGGCACCCATGCCGGACTCAATCATGCTGCGCGAGCGTGTAGCATCGCGATTGTTGCGGATATCCTCCGGGAGGGCATCCACCTGTTTCATGGCTTCCTCATAGGCGGCATATGCCTTGGCGAACGCGCCTAAATCACAAGTCATGCCGGCAATCAGCAGCGCAGTGCGAGCGCGCTCCTCTGCCATTTCCGGTTCGTTCTCCAGTGACGCATAATAATCATTCAGCAGTGCCAGCGCATCACGCACTTCAGCGTTTACCTCCGGGAATAACTCCGGATTACTCACCTTCTGCATCAACTGAAACACCACAAGATCAAACAGAGCATCCCGGGATTTATCAAATGCGGAAAGTTCAGGTTCCGCCGGAGGCTCTACAACGGCTTGAGCTGCCGTCTGCTCCGCCTCTGCAGGCTTTTCTTCGGCAGCATTTTCATCTCCGCAGGAACTGAAAGATAAAGCCGCTCCGGCACCCAACAACACCATGCCCAGACTCCGACTGCTCAACTTATACTCGAAAAGCTTCATACACGCTTATTCTGTACTTTTCACTCCCTTGCGTCAAGCTCATTTTAAGCAGCTTCTGTGTCTGCAAGGATCAATCCACCCATTTTCACCATCAAATCAGAAAAAAAAACTTTTTTTTGCCTATAAGAATCACTTTTTGCTTGTCTTTTCCCTCTTGTATTGGCTAGAATAGAGAACACCGAACGACATGAAACATCTTTCCCTCCTCAAAAACATTGCGCTGACCTGCGGAGCCGTTGCTGTGAGCACCGCCGCCAGCTCCTGCTCTAACGTGACGCTGCCTCAGCTCAAAGCCAAGCAGCTTACAGACAGCGTGAACCCTACCGTTTTCAGCTATAACGATGCCTGCGCCCCCCGCGTCCGCACCTGCACAGAGGCCGGTCCTCTGCCGGACAGTGTGGAGCGAGCCTTGGACATGTGGCTGCGAAAGTCTGTCATCAAGCAGGTGTCTTACGCCTATCCCCAGTACTACATCACCATGACGAACCCGCGCACCGGCAGACCCCTCACTTGGGCTATCTGCTCCGATGGTCAGGGCAACATGACCGGCCTGCTCATCCCCCGCGATGGTGTGGCCGCTTGGGATTTACCTTTCGTGGGCAACTACAAGATGTATGTTTGTGACACCAAGGATCGCAAAGCTATAAGTGATGCGGTAATGGAAACCTTGGCAGATGCCGGATATGATACCTACCGCATTGACACACGTAAAGCGGGAGGTCTGCAGGGTGAACAGTACCTCATCTCTAAGCCGCTGACCGACACGGAGAAAGCACGCATTGAGGCCATCAAGAAAGCTGAGGAAGCCGCCTCTGCTGCTGCAACGGAAGAAGACACCGACGAGGACAACGCCACCGAAGAGGATGACACCTCCTCTGAGCCGCCGACTGAGGATGTGGACAATGTAGAGGAAGACAGTTCCTCTGACGAGGAAGAATCCACCGAGGAAGAATCCACCGCGGAGGAAAGCTCCGATGAGGGCGACAGCTCCGAAGAAGAGATTTCCG
This sequence comes from Akkermansia sp., assembly GCA_045579245.1. GTDB lineage: Bacteria > Verrucomicrobiota > Verrucomicrobiia > Verrucomicrobiales > Akkermansiaceae > Akkermansia. The sequence continues at coordinate 4,596 of JAZNLU010000031.1, read as the reverse complement.
AAGAGGATAGCTTCTGATATTACCCGCTCATCACTTATCTAACAAAACCGCCATCGGGTTGTTACCGATGGCGGTTTTTCTGACAAGAACTTAAAAACTGTGCAGGCAATCAGCTCTGGTCTCTGACCATCTCTCGCAGCCGGACTGACAAATCATCTGCATCAGCAGCAAGCAGGGCCTCTTCACCGCTGGGGAAGCCCAGCCGCCAGCGCATGGCGGCAGAGAGTAGTTGCAGGTACAGCTCCGGCTTCTCTTCAGCGGCGGCGGTAAACACGACCAGACGAGCCACACCATCGCCCCAGGGAATCCCCCTCCGGCTGCGGGCCACGTACATCGCCGCTACGGGAAGGCCGCTCACACGAGCATGCGGCACGGCCATACCACGCCCCACATAGGTGGGTTCACTCTCCTCCCGCAACAGGGCAGCCGCCTCCACAACGGAGCTATCAACACCCAGCTGTACCGCAACCTCATGAGCAAGCAGACTCACAAGCTCCGCAGAGGACATAGTTTCCGGCAACTCCTCTGCCCTCACCATCACTAACGGGGATTCAACGGTGGTATTCATGTGATGCGAGGAACAGTACCACACCCGCCACCGCCCCGCAAGTCATTAACCCTATACTGACAAACAAAACACCCGGCAGGTAATCCTGCCGGGCGGTGTAAAGACGTTGTACCAAACGCATCAGGCGAACACACCCACAGCCTCGGAAGCGCAGGCAATCATGTAGTCGCGGTTCAGCTTGGCAATGTTGTCCACGGAGATACCCTTCGGGCAGGCGGCCTCGCACTCGTACTGGTTGGTGCAGTTGCCGAAGCCCATGGCATCCATCTGGCGCACCATGGCGAGTACACGCTTGTTCTTCTCCGGGTGCCCCTGGGGCAGCAGGTTGAGGTGAGCCGCCTTGGCAGAGGTGAAGAGCATGGCAGAGCTGTTCTTGCAGCTGGCCACACAGGCACCGCAGCCGATACATGCAGCGGCATCGAAAGCGGCATCTGCCGTCTTCTTGCGCACGGGCATGTTGTTGGCGTTCGGAGCGGAACCGGTGCGCACATCCACGAAACCGCCGGAAGCAATGATGTTGTCCAGAGCAGTACGGTCTACCACGAGGTCACGCAGCAGAGGGAACGCGCGGGCGCGGAAGGGCTCAATCCACACCGTGTCGCCGTCCTTGAACTGGCGCATGTGCAGCTGGCAGGTGGTCACGTGCTTGCCGCCGTGGGGCACACCGTTGATGGTCAGGGAGCACATACCGCAGATACCCTCGCGGCAGTCATGGTCAAAGTGAATCGGCTCAATACCGTCCTTCACCAGCCCCTCGTTCACGATGTCCAGCATCTCCAGGAAGGAGGCCTCCTCGGGGATGTTGGTTGCCTTGTAGGTTTCGATGCGACCCTGAGCCTGAGCGTTCTCCTGGCGCCAAACCTTGAGCGTAAGATTAAGATTTGCCATAATATGAAAGATGTAAAAGGTTAAATTCGATTACTTGTAGGAACGAATGGCCAGGTGGACATTGTCGAAAGTGAGATTCTCCTTGTGAAGAACCGGCAGCTCGCCCGTGCCCTTGTACTCCCAGCAGGCCACGTAGGCGAAGTTGGCGTCATCGCGCTTGGCTTCACCGTCAGCCATCTGGTGCTCAAGACGGAAGTGAGCGCCGCAGGATTCCTCGCGGTTGAGAGCGTCGTAGCACAGCACCTCGGCAAAGTCGAGGAAGGCAGCCACGCGCCAGGCTTTCTCCAGCTCCATGTTCATACCCTCGGTAGAACCGGCAATCTTGACGTTGCTCCAGAACTCATCACGGATGCCGGGAATCTTCTCAATGGCTTCCATGAGGGATTCCTTCGTGCGACCCATACCGACCTTGTCCCAGACCAGCTTGCCGAGCTCGCGGTGAATTTCATCCGGAGTGCGGGTACCCTTCACGTTCATCATCTTGTTGATGCGCTCCTTCACGGCATCCTCAGCCTCCTTGAATTCGGGGGCGGCGGTGGTGACACTGCCGGGCTTCTGCGTGGTGAGATAGGTGGGCAGCGTGGACGCAATCACGAAGTAACCGTCGGAGAGGCCCTGCATCAGAGCGGAAGCACCGAGACGGTTCGCACCATGGTCGGAGAAGTTGGCTTCACCCAGCACATGCAGACCGGGGATGGAGGACATGAGGTTGTAGTCCACCCACAGACCGCCCATGGTGTAGTGGGAGGCGGGGTAAATCATCATGGGCTGCTCGTGCGGGTCAACGGCGGTGATTTCCTCATACATCTCGAAGAGGTTGCCGTACTGACCGTCAATCCACTCCTTACCCATGCGGGCAATGGCGTCCTTGAAGTCCAAGAACACGCCGCGACCGGTAGCGGCCACACCGCGCTCATCATCGCAGGCTTCCTTAGCGGCGCGGGAGGAGATATCACGCGGAGCCAGGTTGCCGAAGGACGGGTACTTGCGCTCCAGATAATAGTCGCGATCATTCTCCGCCACATCGGAGGGCTTCATCTCGCCCTTGCGAATCTTCTCAGCGACCTCGCGGCTCTTGGGAACCCAGATACGGCCGTCGTTACGCAGGGATTCGGACATGAGGGTGAGCTTGGACTGGTAGTCGCCCTTGACGGGGATACAGGTGGGGTGAATCTGCGTGAAGCAGGGGTTGGCAAAGCCGGCACCCTTGCGGTAGCACTGGAAGGCGGCCGAACCGTTCGAACCCATGGCGTTGGTCGAGAGGAAGAATACGTTACCGTAACCACCCGAGGCGATTACTACGGCGTGAGCACCGTGGCGCTCAATCTCACCCGTTACGAGGTTGCGGGCGATGATACCCTTGGCCTCGCCATTCTCAACCACGATGTCGAGCATCTCGTGACGCGGATAGCTCTTTACCGAACCGGCAGCGATCTCCTTGTTCAGGGCTGCATAGGCACCCAGCAGAAGCTGCTGACCCGTTTGACCGCGGGCATAGAAGGTACGCGATACCTGTGCGCCACCGAACGAACGGTTAGCCAGCAGACCGCCGTACTCACGAGCGAAAGGTACGCCCTGTGCTACGCACTGGTCGATGATGAGGTTCGAAACCTCGGCCAGACGATATACGTTGGCCTCGCGAGCGCGGTAGTCACCACCCTTAATCGTATCGTAGAAGAGGCGATATACCGAGTCGTCATCGTTCTGGTAGTTCTTGGCTGCGTTGGTACCGCCCTGTGCGGCGATCGAGTGGGCACGACGGGGCGAATCCTGAATGCAGAATACCTTCACGTTGTAACCCAGCTCACCGAGCGAAGCAGCGGCTGCACCGCCACCCAGACCCGTACCGATCACGATAATATCGAGCTTACGCTTATTGGCCGGACTCACGACCTTGATCGCTGCCTTGTGATTGCTCCACTTGTCGGCAAGTGCGCCGGCAGGAATTTTAGCATCTAATTTGAAAGCCATATCTGAATGTGTTTTGTTTGTTCTTGATAGGGTAGTTTAGCAAGCGCCGCAGCAACCGCACTGAGCCTTGATGAAGAAGATCACGACAACAGCAGCGAAGCCGAGGAAGATCAGCGTCGAAACGATGTTGGCGATGCACTTCAGGCGGGGATACCAGGTGTCGTTGGCAAAACCGGCGGTCTGGAACATCGACCATACGCCGTGCGAGAGGTGGAACCAGAGGGCTACGAACCAGATGAGGTAGAGCACCACGTTGTACCACTTCGAGAAGGTGTAGGCAATCAGGGCAGCACCATCCGTGGCAGCGATCATCTGACCACCCACCTCCGACTCGTGACCACCGAGGAGCTCCACAAGCTGCATCTTGGCCCAGAAGTGCGAGAGGTGCAGCAACAGACCTACGAGCACGATCACGCCCAGCGCGAGCATGTTCTTCGAAGCCCACGATACACCGGGCTCCTTCGTCTCGACAGCGTAGCGCTGCTTGCCGCGAGCACGGTAGTTGTTGATCGAGAGGATCAACGCATAGGCAAAGTGCACCACTACAAGTGCAGCCAGACCGGCCGTGCCGACGAGGGCATACCAGTTGGCGCCGAGCAGTTCGCAGATCATGTTGTAAGCCTCGGCCGAGAAGAGGGCCGTGAGGTTCATGGACATGTGGAAGAGAATGAAGAGCACCAGGGCGCAACCCGAAACACTCATCACCAGCTTCTTACCTACCGATGAATTGTACAGAAAACAGTTCATAATGTGTAAAATTTGTTATTTTTGTGAATGAATTTGCAGTTTCGCCTACAAAGATAATCATTGTTCGCGGAATAACAAGCCTTTTTCGTGTTAAAAATAGGTGTAGAGGTGGATAAAAGCAAGATTCGGGCAGCGATGCGACAGCGCAACCGCACCCTTGCCACCGAGGAGCGCGAGGCGGCCTCGGCGCGCATTTTTCGACAAGTGGAAAAGCACGAACGCTTCCTCGGGGCGGAGGTCGTGGCGGCCTTTTGTGCGCTTCGGGATGAACCGACCACCGAGGCTGTGCTCAAGCGCTGGGCCCAGCAGGGCAAGCGGGTGGCCGTTCCCCGCGTGGAGGGGGAACGGATGCGCTTCTTTTACTACGAACCCTCGAAGTTGGTGCGTGGTGCGTTCGGCATCGAAGAGCCGGGCGAGGAGGC